>OMWC01000063.1 GCA_900314655.1 uncultured Prevotellaceae bacterium
AAACAAGATGAAAAGAGTCATAATACTTCTGCTATTCATAAGTGTAGCTATTTCGGTAAAAGCCCAAAGAGTCACACGCGAATATAATAATGTGTCGCTCAGCGAGGCCCTGCGCCAACTGAACGAGCAGACCGAGGACTACACCATCAGTTTCCTCTACAACGAACTGGAGGACTTCCGCATCACTACCTCTATTCATCGCAAGTCCGTACCCGATGCCATCCGTCAGATGATAGGCTTTTATCCCATCCGCATGACCGTTGATGACAAGGAAATCATCGTGGAATGCCCGCAGAAGACAGCCCCTCGATACAAAGGAACTATCATTGACGAGCAAGGCCAGCCCATAGCCTATGCCAACATCGCCCTGCTCTCACCTCAGGACTCTACGGTCTCTAATGAAAGCGGCCTCTTCGTCATCCCATGCGAGCAACATCCCGTTCTTGCCCGCATCTCCTATGTTGGTTACAAAACCATCTATAAGATTTGCAGCCAGTCTGAAGTGGGAGTCATTCGATTACAAGTGGATAACTATGCTTTGAAAGGCGTAACGGTGAAGGGCCATGTGCCACAATATCAGATGGGCAGTGAGGGTTTGGTAACCAATGTTGAGAATACCATATTGAGTAAACTCGGCACTGGCGAGGACGTGCTGACCCACGTGCCTGGCATCACGAAGAAAGACGGATATTTTGAGGTGTTCGGCAAGGGCGCGCCACTCATCTACATCAATGGGCGGTTGATGCGCGATGCCTCGGAACTCGACCAGTTGAAATCAGAGAACATCAAGAGCGTAGAACTCATCACCAACCCTGGCGCCAAATATGATGCAAGTGTTAAGGCTGTAGTGAAGATACGCACAAAGGCGGCACAGGGTGAGGGCTTCGGCTTCGATGTGCGCTCCAGTTACTACCAATCGGAAAATACCGACCTTGTAAAACAACTGAACTGGAATTACCGCCACAACAACCTCGACGTGTTTGGTACGATCTATTATGGGTTGAACAATGGTCACTACCCAAGCAACACGACTACAATTGTGGAAACTGATACGCTTTGGCGGCAAAATTTTGTACAGGATTACAAGCCAAAGAAACAATCATGGCGCAATACCGTCGGTGCAAACTATCTTCTAGATGATAACAATTCCATAGGAATGCGATATACGCTGACGCTTCGCCCCGACAACCACACCAACACCTCACTCAGCAGCGATGTGACTGCCGATGGTGAATATTTCGACCATCTCGACAACACAGTACACGCCGATGTCAGCTATCGTCCGGCTCATCTACTGAACGTATATTATAAAGGTAAGATAGGTAAGGCCGAAATTGACTTCAACACCGACTATCTATATAACCGTGAGAGCGACCATGCCGTCTATACCGAACAGAGTACAAGCCAGGAAAATCGTGTTGTCAATTCTGAGAACCGTGAGCGCAACAAGCTCTTTGCCTCGAAGCTCAATGTTGACTTCCCATTGTGGGGCGGAGGGCTAACCGTGGGCGCAGAGTACACCTACACCAACCGTAATGATGACTATATCAATCCTGAGCATTATGTTCCTACATCGTTTGCCAAACTGAAGGAGTCACACATAGCCCCCTTTGTGGAATACAACAGGCAGATTGACCGTTTCCAATTCTCTGCGGGAGTCCGCTATGAATGGGTGAGTTTTGATTACTTCGAGAACGACTTGCACCTTGACGAGCAAAGTCGCTCATTCGGCAATCTGTTTCCAACCCTCTCCGTCGGAACTCGAATAGGCAAAACGCAGCTTCATCTCGGCTATTCAGCCAAGGTCCGTCGCCCCACATATCAGCAGTTGAGCAACAACGTCACCTACGGCAACCGTTTTCTACTACAGTCGGGGAATCCATTCCTTAGGCATGAGTATATCCACGACCTTTCATTGACGGGTGTGTGGAAGTTCCTGCAATTCGCCATTAGCTACAACGATCGGCGTGATGCTGTCATCTATTGGGCCGAGCAGCAGGCTGACAACTCCGCCGTGACACGTCTTACGCAGACCAATATCCCAACTCTGAAGAGCATCATGGCGCAGGTGGCCATTGCCCCTAAGTTCGGCTTTTGGTCGCCAGAACTGAGCGTCGGGATGCAGAAGCAGTGGCTCACGCTCCACACCGATGTGCGAACCTACCAGATGAACAAGCCCATCTTCCAACTGAGCCTCGACAATGCTTTTGATTTCGGATACGGATGGGTAGCTTCAGTAGATGCTTATCTGACCACGAAAGGCAATGATGAGAACGTCTATTCCTCTCGCAACAAAGGAACTGTCAATATCAGCCTTACAAAATCGCTGCTGAACGACCATCTCTCCATCCGTGTTCAGGGGAACGACCTTTTCCACACTGAAAAGCAGGGCATGCTGTTGTATGCAGGCCGGATGCATAGCGAACAGACAAGCTGGTATGACAGTCGTGAATTTGTGCTAACGCTCCGTTATAACTTCAATACTACACGTTCTAAGTACAAGGGCACTGGTGCAGGTAATGATGAAAAGAACAGATTATAAACTCTCTCTCGTTGATAGCGGGCAGCCGTCGGCCTCAGTGCCGACACTGCCCACTTCAAAGAATAGAATATCGATTAA
>OMWC01000060.1 GCA_900314655.1 uncultured Prevotellaceae bacterium
GGGGATTGTCATATTTCGTCGAAATAAGTTTGTGGGGAATGTATTTTGGGGCACAATTAGTTGAAAGAGATTAAAGGAATATAGTTAAATTGAATTAAGGAAGTACGAAAAATCATACTTTTGGTTTGCCGAATCAGTATTTCTTCGTATCTTTGCGCCAAAAGTACGATAAATCATACGCTGATGGATATAGGAACAGTGATTAAGGAGCGCAGGGCATTGCTGGGAATCTCTCAGCAAGACCTCTCGGATTATTCTGGAGTAGGCATCTCTACAGTCAAGGATTTGGAGCGAGGCGTGGGCAATCCGTCGCTCCAGACACTTCGGAAGATACTCGATGTGGTGGGTATGGAAATGGTATTGCAGGTAAAACAGATCGTTAAATAGCATAGAGCATGAGAAAAGTGAATGTGTATTACGGTGAAGTCTATGCCGGGCAGCTCGTTGAGTTGTCAAGGGGCAGCTATGAGTTCACCTACGATGATGCTTTTCGTGCCGACGGTAGCACCCCTCCTGTGTCTGTCAACTTGCCCAAGAGCCAGAAGGTGTATCACTCAGAGCGCATCTTCCCCGTGTTCACTAATATGTTGCCAGAGGGAGCCAACCGCAGGGCATTGTGCAGAATGAGGAAAGTGGACGAAAATGATTTTTTCGGTATGCTGGAGATGATTTGCGGCATGGATGCCATCGGGAAGTTTGTACTTAGAAGACCAGAAGAATGAAGACGATAGAAGTTTGCCCATCCACATTGCGACCAGGTTTCTCTACCTATTCGCCCCAAGCCGTCAAGGAATTGTTTGATGGCGTGGCAGTTTCGCCCTTTATTGACATCGATTTCGAGAACGAGCGCGACCAGCAGCAGGCGATGGAGAACATGAACAATATGTCAATCTCAGGTGCTCAGGAGAAATTCTCTGCCATCATTGATGACGGGAAAATCCGTCTGACTCATAAAGGCGAACAGGCCACCTATATCCTGAAGTCAGCACCTTTCAACCTGAGTCTCTCCACCCGCAAACAGATACCTGCTAACGAGCACCTGACCATGCAGATAGCATCTCAGGTCTATGGCATACGCACAGCCAGCAATGGTCTGTGTTTCAGCAGCAGTGGCCAGCCGGTGTATATCACGAAGCGCTTTGACGTGATAAACGGCGTGAAAGAGAGTTCGCAGGAGGACTTTGCCACCGTTCTGCAGATGACGGAGGAAGGCAGCGACAGCAATTTCAAATATCATGGCAACTATGCGCAGATAGCCGATGCCATCCGGCAGTTCGTGCCAGCATGGATGCCACAGATGGAGCAGTTCTTCCGGATGGTAGTGTTTGATTATCTGTTTGCTAACGAGGATGCCCACATGAAGAACTTTTCATTGATAAACAGAAACGGCGAGTATTTCCTGGCTCCTGCATACGATCTTATCAATACCTGCATCCATATCCAAAGTGGCAGCGACCTGGGACTGATGGACGGGCTTTCGCCAGATATTGAGAAAAGCGATGTGTATGACAGGACGTTGCATCCCTGCAGGCTGGACTTTGAACGATTCGCGGAAAGAATCGGATTGCCGAAGAAACGTGCTGCCTCCGTGCTCGATATGTTTATGGAGATTCCACAAGAGACATACGCACTCATCGACCACTCCTTCTTGAATGACAAGATGAAACGCACTTACAAGCGTGTTATAGAGGAGCGGAAAACACGTTTCATTCGACAGTCAGAATAAATCGTAAATTGTAAATAGTCAAATAGTAAATTAATTCGATGATTCTCGTAGTTGATGACGATAAAAACATCCGGCTCTCGCTGAAGCTCATACTGGAGCGCAACGATTATGAGGTGGCTCTGGCCGAGGGGCCGAAGGAGGCGATGCAGATTGTCCGCAACACACCGGCGGTGGAGCTGGTGCTGATGGATATGAATTATAGTATATCCACTGACGGCGAGGAAGGACTGACACTGCTGAAGCAGGTAAAGGTGTTCCGCCCCGAAGTGCCTTGTATCCTGATGACGGCCTGGGGCAGCATCGACCTGGCCGTGCAGGGGATGCGTGCCGGCGCCTTCGACTTCATCACCAAGCCATGGGACAATGGCGTGCTGTTAGACAGGATTGAGACGGCCATCAAGATAAACAATGCAAGTCCTGCGACTCAGCCAATCCAAAGTTCACCCATTGTCGGCACATCCCTCTCTGGCATTCTCGCTACCGTAGCCCGAGTTGCCCCTACCAATGCGCCTGTCTTGATTACTGGTGAGAGCGGTACGGGCAAGGAACTCATCGCAGAGGCTATCCACCGACAGAGCCAACGAGCTAACGGGCCGTTTGTGAAAGTGAACCTCGGCGGTATCTCCACGTCGTTGTTCGAGAGCGAGATGTTCGGTCACAAGAAAGGCTCGTTTACTGATGCCAAGGCCGACCGTATCGGCCGTTTTGAACTGGCCAAGGGCGGCACCATCTTCCTCGACGAGATTGGCGAACTGTCGTTGGCCAGCCAAGTGAAACTATTGCGGGTGCTGCAAGACCAGACCTACGAGGTGCTGGGCGACAGTCAGACACGCCGAACGGATGTCCGTGTGGTTTGTGCCACCAATGCCGACCTTCGCGCGATGGTCGAGGAAAAGACCTTCCGCGAGGATCTGTTCTACCGCATCAATATCATCAACCTCCATCTGCCGCCTCTGCGTGACCGCCGTGAGGACATACCGCTATTGGTTAATCACTTCCTCCGGATGGCTTGCGAGGCAAATGGCCTCACGCTTGTCACCGTCTCGACAGAGGCCATCGGCTATCTCCAGACACTTCCGTTCCCGGGTAATATACGCGAATTAAAGAATCTGGTGGAAAGGGCACTGCTGATGAAAGATCCCGCCGCCAACCAACTCACTGCCGCCGACTTCGCACTCTTGTCCAAGGATATTCCGTCGGGGAAACCGATAGGCACAGAACCCGCCACCCTCGACTCCATGGAGCGCAACGCCATTGCAGCCTGC
>OMWC01000059.1 GCA_900314655.1 uncultured Prevotellaceae bacterium
CAGGGACTGGAGGTTGACAAACTCTCTAAGGCTCACGTTCAGAAACACTTCGAAGCATTCATCGGAGAGATACTTCGCCGGATTCCTCCTAAAGACCGCTCGACACTGACCACCGTGGTTGTCGACAGCTGGGAACGTGGTAAGCAGAACTATACCGATTCTATCTTCTCAAAGTTCCGTCAGCGATACGGGTATGAACTTGACTATACCAATCCCGGTTGTAAGAAAGACCTTGACAGGCTCATTGCCGACCTGGTAGCTTCAGAGTATATGGGCGGACTGACAGAGAAAGCCCATCAGTATGGACTACGCACATGGTGCGAGCCCTATGCCCACAGTCCCTTCCCGGCCAACAGCATCACCTACGGCAGTGCTGCCGACGAGGTGGCAGCAGAGTTTTGGGTGGGTGACCGCAAGTTCCGCCAGAAGGAGGTGGACGCAGCCATCGGGGCTGCCCGTCGCAGCGGCAAGAACAGAGTATGGGCGGAGAGCTTCACCGACGGTTGGCCAGAACTCGCCAAGGATGACTGGAGCTTTGAGAAACTGAAGCACATCGCTGACCGCTATTTCCACGCCGGAATAAACGCCAGCATCCTTCATGTCATGATTTCTCAGCCGGGCGATGACAGCAAACCCGCTGTGCGCCCATGGTTCGGAACTTATTTCGACCGCCGTAGCCGCCATTCCCGGGAGCTGAAACCGCTCGTCACATATCTGCGACGATGCAACTTCATGCTCCAGTTGGGCAGGAGGGCGGATGATGCTTACGACCAGCGCATCCTGTCCAATGGCACCACCATCCGTTTTACTGATGATTCCCGGTTTGAGGTTACCTTCCCCGACGGCCGTCAGGAGTTGTGGGACCCAATGCAAGGAATTCTGAAGACTGGGGAACAGAAGTAAATTCCATTTTATCGAACAGACAGATAATGGCAAAACGAGAGTACATACAGGCCAACAAGGATTGGCTGGAGGCAAAAGCCCAGGAGGAAGGCGTGAGGGCTCTTCCGAAGGGAATATACTATAAAGTGTTGGCAGAGGGTAATGCCCAAAGTGCCAAGCCCAATGTGAGAAGCAACGTGACGGCTCACTACACAGGGAGAACAATCAACGGCAAGACATTCGACAGCAGCCGTGGCGGTGTGCCGCTGGCTTGCAGGCTCTGTGACCTCATAGAGGGATGGATCATCGCCATGCAGCAGATGCACATCGGTGACAAATGGGAAGTCTATATCCCAGCCGAAATGGGCTATGGCAAATTCTCCCAGCCAGGCATCCCCGGTGGTTCGACATTGATATTTGAAATAGAACTGTTAGGAATAGCATGACAAAAGACAATATATTGATTCGCAGGGTAGAACGGCAGGATGTGCCGTTGCTACTGGAGTTCATCAAGGGCATCGCCCGATTTGCAAAGATGGAGAATGAGGTGATTGCTTCGCGAGAAGTGCTGGAACGTGAAATGTTCGACGAGCACAGGGCGGAGGCAGTGTTTGCCGTCGTGGATGGCAGGGAAGTGGGCTTCGCACTCTACTTCTACAATTTCTCGACGTTCATCGGACATTCAGGACTGTATCTGGAAGACTTGTTCGTATGGCCGGAATATCGTGGAAAGGGCTATGGAAAAACATTGCTGCTGCATCTGGTGAAGACGGCACGGGAGCACCAGTGCGGACGGATGGAGTGGATGAGTCTCGACTGGAATAAGCTCAGCAATGACTTCTATCTCTCACTCGGAGCCGAGCCCTTGAATGAGTGTACGATTTACCGACTTGATGCTACGGCATTGGAGCGATTAAGCAAATAAAAGGACGAAATGAACATAGAATGAAAACCATCCAGATAACAGCTTCTCATGCTGACGAACTGATGGAGCAGCGAGAGCAGAGCCAAACTTGTTTTGGCTATGCCGAGATTCCCGAGCAAAGCTCGCCTACCCGTAGCCTTTCGCGACTGAAGAAGACCGAAGTTCAAAAAATTAAACAGCTGTATGAAACGGCATTCCCTGAAGACGAACAAATCCCTTGGGAAGACTTGATGCGCCTGGTTGGGGAAATGCCCTTGGATTTCACTGCATATTACGATGGAGAAGCATTCATAGGCTTCACCATCGTCTATCCTCGTAAGTCATTCAACTGGTTCTGGTACTTTGCCGTGCGAGAGGAGCTGCGAGGCAAAGGCTATGGGCAACGTATTCTATCTCAGTTGTTAGACAACTATGAAGATCAGCCTTTCGTTTTGGACATGGAGAGTACCACCCAAGTTTGCGATAACCTGGAGGAACGTGGAAAACGTCAGGCGTTCTACTTGCGTAACGGGTTTAGGGACACGAATGTCTATCGTACTTATAATGACATCACCATAACTATCATGATGAGAGGAGAAGGTACGTTCACCATGCAGGATTGGGATGACATCATCCACGAATTGCAAAAGTTCTGGTGGCCTGATGACATCAAGGAAGAGTAAGCTTTCATTTGCCCACATTGATTAACCGAGAAGGTATTTCCTAGGACAGACAAACGGGGAGCTTCCATTTCTGAGAGTTCCCCGTTGTCTCTTTTTTTCCCCTATTCGCTCATGCTATAGGTGTGTACGCTGGTGCCTTGGGCAGAGGGCAGATAATTGATGCCCCACCAGCACATCTGCAAGAGGACGAAAGAAACGATGAGCATCCAGAGAGCAAGGCGCTCACGATGGTGTGGAAGGTTACGATAGTGCACATAGACAAGATAGGACAGCCAGGTAATGGCCGCCCACGTCTCCTTGGGGTCCCACGACCAGTAGTGCCCCCATGCCTCCTTGGCCCAGAGAGCACCGAAGAGCATGCCGATGGTAAGGAAGGCAAGGCCTACATAGACGAGATTATCGGTGATGTCTGATTCTTCATCAGCAATGGGCTGATTAGTGTTTTCCGTCGTTTTCGTTTTGATGAAAAGCAGATAGACGGCCATCACCGTAGCTGCACCAAGTACGGCGTATGCGAACATATAGACAATGACGTGAGGGGCGAACCAAGGACTCTGGAGGGCTGGCATCAGTGTCTTGTCGTGAATCTCAGGCTTGAACAGGTTCACGCAGATGAACACCAAGGCAAGAATCGTGGAAAACGTGAGTATCCATTTGTATTTCCATCGCGAATAGACAATGATACCCGCCAATGGCAGGAAGAAAGAATACCAGATTGTGCGAAGCGGCGGGCGCTCCAGGATAATCCACATGGAGAGAATAAACGAGAAGAAAACGACCAGTCCGACGATGGTTGCCGTATAGGCAATGCCGGTTTTTTCTTTCCATGCCGCCCATGCTCCTATAGCCCAAAGCAGAATTGCTGCTATTGCGAAATAAATAAATTGCTCCCAACTCATACGCGTCTCCTCCCTCCAATAACAAACATACAAACTGCTCCCGCCAGCATCATGAAGATGCCTGTATATACCAACGGCAACCAGGGGTCGCTGACAAGCTCTAATATAGAAATCTGACTCCCGGCACCCATCTGCGTGTCGTAGCCGTATTGATAGATTTTCCAACCGTCCACCTCGTAGGGCTTGTTCACGTCAACCGTGGTCTCGATGTTCTTGCCCGTCTTGGTCAGAATCTGAATCTCTGAGGCAAAGCGCTTGGGGCTTCCGTTGTCGTAGGTCTCCATAATAAACTTCTTCAGTTCAATGGCTAT
>OMWC01000058.1 GCA_900314655.1 uncultured Prevotellaceae bacterium
ATTATTGCTGTCCGCTAAAAGTTGAAAAGCGAAAAATCATGTGTCCGCAGTGCCGATAAACAGGCATTGCGGACTTGTTTGTATGCTCGGCATGAGTATTGTCTAACGGGTGCAAGTCCCGAGTGAGCCCTAATAGCGGGAATCACATAGCCAAGAGCAAGGGTGTCCGTCGCGAGGCGGAATCTGAAAGAAGCTTACGGCAAACATCTGGCCTGACGAACAGAAACCACATATAAGGCGCGGAGCCGTGGGTAAGGCTGCAAGACAAGCCCAAGCCCGATAGCTATTCGGAACGGTGAGTGTAAATGTGGCAGGCATAAGATGGAAAGACGATGCCCTTATCCGAGGAGGTCTGCGGGGCGAGCCTGTAGGCAAGCAGCACCAGCGAACCCGCAGAAGTCAGCAGACGCCATAGTAGCCGAGACCTTAAAGCTCGTTGGTCTTGGTGAAGGGCAGAACTTAACCAAACGAGCTACGACATTAGATTACCCGATGAAGGAAGAAAGGCAGAAAACACAGGAAAGCTGCCCTCAAAATGATAGTGCGGAACGCGAAAGCTATGAGGGAGCGCAGACTTTGATTGGGATGGTCGGAGACGACCTCGTAGAAGTGCACGTCAGGCAGGATGCTTGAGTACATCTTGACTCCCGACAACCTTAACAGAGCGTACATACAAGTCAAGGCTAACGAGGGGAGTGGTGGCATCGACAAGATGGATGTGCATGAAACAGGTACCTGGTACCTGTTTCACAATGATTTTCCCAATTCATACGCTTGTGTTGCATACTTCATTCCCTTGATAATTTCACGTTTACCAGCAGCCAATACATCAGGGCCCAGTCCTGGTCGTTGGCGTAGGCATCAGCATATTTGGCAGTATCACCGTTGACGCGATGGGGATAGACAAAGGCGCACGTGGCCTTGCCGTCCTCGAAGAAAAGGCTGAGGTTGTTACGCACTGTCTGCTCTGCACGAAGTTGGTAGGAATTGTCACCAGTACACTGAGCAAAGCGGTGGAAAGCGGCGGCTGTGATGCAACTCCAGTAGTGGGGGTAGACATCGCCGTAGGTCTGGCGCTTGCCAAACCAATAGCCGTCCCAGTGGCGGATGGCAATCTCGTTCATGTGGTAGGAGGGTTGGTGCCACTGCAGTGCTTCCAATGCAGGCATCATCTTCTTGGCTCCATCCAGGTATTGCTTTGCTCCCGTAATCTGATAGACTTCGCAAAGGAATTGAACGGCAGGGGCTATGATGGACTGTTCGTAGTTTACCTCAAACTTGGGGAAATCCAGACCATTCTTCATGAAGATGTCGGCAGTGGCCTTGAAGTCGTAGAGCAACTGATGACGCTCAAAATCAAGGCCGGCCTGTTCCAGTGCTTTAAGACCTGTAATGACAGGGTAGTCGATGCAGTAAAATCCGTATCCGAAATTACGGTATAGGGCCTGCAGCGTAGCATAGCCGTCGAGGGCATACTGTTTGTTGCCTGTCAGCAGAGCCATGCGGAAGTAGAAGTCGGCTACCCAGGGATAGTTGTAGCCCCGGTTCTTCGACTTTCGCACCACGCTCGATCCCGTGGTGTAGTCCTCCTGCTGCATCTTTTCGCGGACGAACTTGGCGTAGCGTTCCAAGGCGGTAGCTAATTTCTCATTTCTTATTTCTCCTTTATCATTTAGGCCATAGGCCGCCAAGAGGATTCCCATACCTACTCGCTCGCGTCCTTCGTCAAGGTCACTGCGAGTATAGTTGGTCACGATGCTGTCGCCCTCGTTATCATAGCACATGAACGCCCCGAAGCGAGGGTCTTCTGGATTCATCATCTGCTGATGGTCGAGAATAAATTGGATGCGCTTTTCCATTAATTCGCGTTCACCGCTGATGCCCAGTAGCAGGGCATGGGTACCCTTATATTCCACACGGTTGTCGCCCTCGGCAATCTTCCTCGTGACGGTCTTTGTACCCTTGGCAGTGACGAATTCCACGCGGGCCGTCTCCCCTACGGCATAGACATACCTGTCGCTCCGGGCTATCATGCCTCCCTGACGGAGCAGCTGCTCGTCGAAGTCCGCGCCATTATGCGCGAAGAGCCGCCACTGTAGCCGGTAGCTCTGTCTGGGCTTTAGCGTCATGTCTGGCGGACAGAGGGCAAAGACGCCACGGAAGTTCGACATGCCTTTTTTCGCGCCGCGCTCCCATACATCGTAGTCGACGATTTCGCCCTCAGTAACCATCAGTCCAAGGTGAGGCCCCACGCCGTTCATCCGCATGGCATTGACGTAAGCAGCCTTGCCGCCCGGCCAGATATGCACGTTGCAACGTGAGGTCATGCATGTCTTGGCATCAGGATAATTGTCATTAAATGGGGTGTAGATGCCGATGTTTTTCACCGTCACCCTTTTCTTTGTGGTGTTGGTGAAGGTATAGGTCTCCACGATGTTGTCGCCTTCCTGCCGCCGTTCCGACTTCACCGTGATGCCGCCGTCGGCATCGTAGTAGCATTTCCCCCATTGGTACTGTTCCGTCACCCAGGCATATTGCGTTCCGTCGGTCTTTAGCAGCCACTCCATCGGGTCATCTCCGATGTGTATCTGCTCCTGCTCGATCCTCACTTGCTGCGCCCGTCCCGTTAGGATAAAAGTGAATAGAACAGCGATAAGGATGTATCTTCTCATTTTTTATTGATTTGTTTTTTTTGTTTGCGGGTGTAAAGGTACGAAAAATCCTCCGTATCTCGGTGATATGGAGGATTCTTTTGTGATTATTTAGGAGATAAGACCTTTTAATCATACTTCGGACGGGCTTGCAACGTGTCGTATGGTGGCAGTAAGGGAGGCAGTACATCCATTGATGTCACTGCCAGAAACAGGGAGTCTATCAGCTATAGCGGACAGATGGAGGTGGAATGAGCCTTGACCAGAGAATACTAGAAGAAGTGCCCCCGACACTCCTTTAGAAATGCCGGGGGTTAACATTTAGAAGAGGCCTATTGGCTGAGGTACCAGACAGAAATCATTACCACGGGAAGTTGTCGGGATCGTTTTTCTCGTATGTACGCTCGTTGCGGTTCAGTCCGCTGATGATGGCCATCTCAGCAGGTGTGAGCTCGAAGTCGAAGATTTGCAGGTTCTCTGTCGTGTAGTCGGGGTTGTCGCAACGGGGAATGGCTATGAGACCGATTCGGCTGTACCAGCAGCCTCTTATTACTATCGCGGACGGCTTTTTCGTCATCGGCTACGCTGATTTCTTTCCTTCCTGACGACGCATAACCAAGAGTCAAACCGAAGTTAATCCCCATAGATTCATGCCCGACAGCCGTACAACAAGTTCTTCATATGGCCTGGAGGCCACACGAAGACCTCTTTAGTTTTATTATCTGCATTCGTGAATCATGGGGACAGGTTTTGATAAGTCCCCAAAGATTTGTAATTTTGCGTTTGCTACAACCAAAATATCAAATCTATGGGCAAAGGTACAAATTTCTCCGGACAGCCGGTATTAAGTCAGCTAATAAAATTGATGGACAGGCAAAATATTAACACTTTAGCGTCAAAAACGGGCTCAGACCGCTACGTAAAGTACCTCGACGGGTACTCTCATCTCGTTGTTATGCTGTATGCTGTACTGTGTAACCTGCGTTCTTTGCGAGAGGTTTGTCTGGGTTTTGAGGCGAATGCCACCCGCATGAATCATTTCGGTCTTGACCATATGATCTGTCGCAGTACGCTGTCTGACGCCAACAGACGCCGTTCTTCATCTTTCTTTGGCCGTATATATCGTTCTCTCTTCAGAAAATATGCCCCAGTTTTATCGGACAGCCGGACAAAACATGAGACGGCAACCAAGATTTACATCATGGATTCTACGACGATAACGCTGTTCTCAGAGATTCTCAAGGGTGCTGGCCGCAATTCCGAAAATGGAAAGAAAAAGGGAGGCATCAAGGCTCACACCATCATTCAGGAGGATATTGACCTGCCTATATTTGTCGATTTTACTGCAGCTGCCACGAGTGACCATGAGCTGATGAAGAGAATATTCTCCCTGCCAGAAGGCTCGTTCATTACCTTTGATATGGGATACAACGATTATCTGATATGGAAGCAGTTGACCGAGAAAGGATACAAGTTTGTTACCCGCCAGAAGGACAATGCCCGCTTCGAAATCATCGAGAAAAGGAGCTGTCCTGAGAAGGATATCATAGCCGACCAGATCATCGAGTTATCTTCAAACAAACTCGTAGAGCGCCCCATGACTGAAGAGGAATTGAGCCACAGACGTGGGCGTCGTCCTAAATCAGGCATTGTGACAGTGCGTGAATACGTAAAAGGCAAATACCGTTGCCGCAGGATAGTCCGTCGCAGTGATGACGGTAAAGATACTGTCACATTCATTACCAACGTATTGGATCAGAGCGAGATGTCTGCAGAACAGATCTGTGAGACCTACCGCAGACGCTGGGCTATTGAGTGCCTTTTCAAGAAACTGAAGCAGAATTTTCCGCTTAAATACTTCCTTGGCGACAACGTCTTCTCGAACATCGTCACGCTTGCAAGACTGACGATTGGGAACTATGTCAATTTCGTTACGTTGCTGAACTGTCCGAAACAGGCATGGGCAGAACGGCTTAGATACTGGAATTCTCTCGAAACGGCCCAGAATACGGTGCAATTGGAACTGCAATTTTCACCATAGGGGGGCTTACTTTTTGAAAAGTTGAACAGAATCGCCTGTTTACAGACATTCACAAACAAGATTTAATCAATTCCGATTTTTATCG
>OMWC01000057.1 GCA_900314655.1 uncultured Prevotellaceae bacterium
CTTGAATTGTGCCACAACGTTTCCCTGCTCTGCAGAACGCGTAAACCAGTTGAACGACTCGCTTAGATTCTTTTCTACACCAATGCCATCTTCGTAGCATGCGCCAAGCATCAACTGACCGTAGCGGTTGCCCTTTTCGGCAGCATCACGTATCAACGAGTATGCCTTGGCGTGGTTTTGTTCTACCTTATTGCCCACGATATATTCCGTAGCCAGATCAACCTGTATGTTCAGATTGCCACGTGCCATAGAGTCCTCCATTTCTTTAATTGAAAGTTCCTTTTGCCCGTAGGAGAACTGTACGAATACGCATGCCAGAAGAAATGCAAATAGTTTATTCATACTTTTATAGGTCTATTACTCGATGTTAAGACGGCGGTTCTTGGGATATTTTACTTTATATTGCAGGATCAGGTCGCGTTGCTCGCCGGGTTGGAGCTGTAGGGGCCACTTAATGATACCGGTCTGCTTATCAAACTGACCATCACTAAGTTCTTCCATACTTACCTCGATACTGGTATTACGTGAGATGGGAGCCTGATCAAACACGGTGATGTTGACACTCTCCTGGCGATTATTCTTTACGCTGATGCGCCACTTCATTGTCTGCTCCTGATTGCTGCCGAAGAAACGACGCGTGGAACTCTCGCTGACCTTGATGCGCTGTACACAGATGCTCTGGTCGCGACCCATCGAGAAGTGGAGCGTGTCGCTGCTGACATTAGGATCGAGAATACTCTTGCCCACAAACGAATTATCGAAATAGACATTAGCCTCGCCCTCCATCAGATTAAGTTTCTGCCAGTCGATAGCGTCTGCCACCAAAAACGACTCTTTGTCAATCTTGGGTATGCCACGATACTCGTATATAGCTGGCAATTGATGACGTGCAATCTCGGTAGTTGTTGTCTTGCCACCATCAGGTAAAGTCAGCAGCTGTTTGATGTCGAACTCATAGCCGAACTGTGCCTGTTGTTGATTGACAGAGATAACCTCGCTCTCGTCCATCTCTTCTTCCACAGCTAAATCTGCCATCATCGGTATGCTCTCTTTCGCTTTCAATACTTCGCCTTTAGATTTGCGCCCCTTCTTTGATGTGCCATAGCCCACAACGGTGACCTCATCCAAACGCTGTTCATCTTCCTTCATACGGATATTCAGCGTAGAACCAGGAGTGGCTGTGCGAGTCTGCGTCTGATAGCCGATATAAGCAAAAGAAAGCTGACGATGGTCTTGTGGCAAGGTGATAGAGTAATAGCCGTCAATGTCGGAAACGGTACCTAGTTGCGTACCTTTTATTATTATAGATGCGCCAATAATGGGGGAGCCATCTTCAGCATCCACGATTTTTCCACTGACAGTACTGCCATCAGAATCAAAACTGTATGTAGGAGCCGACAAACCATAATCCAGCCAGTATGTTTTCAATTGTGGTGCTATGTTTGAGCGATTCGGATTGGCCGACGAGAGCGTAACGGGCACGTTTTTCCACTCTTCTCTGGTGTTTTGATAGATATTGGCCTTGTACGACAGTTGCAATGGTTCCTTGATGCTGTTAGAACGTATATCGTAGCTGGGAAACCAACCGGCATTCTTCACATAATAGGTAATGTCGAAGTCGGCACGGCCGGCCTGTTTGGCTTCTAACTTCACATCAATCTCCGTGATGTTCTTCAGCTTTAGCTTGGCTATCGAGTCGCAAGTGTCTTGTTTACGCTTCAACTCATCGTTCAGTTTCTGCAACTGCTCTTCCAGCTCCTGACTGCGTTCCTTGACCGAAAGCACCTGTTGTGCATAGTAGGCATTCAGCTCCTTAATGTTTGCCAATGGTGTGGCCACTGTCCTGCCTGCCACCGAGCAGTTGGTTTTTACCAGCTCCAGCTGTGCGGTCAGCATCTCCTGTTCATCCTTTGTCTGCTGGATACGACGCTCTACAGCCTTTACATCATCCTCAGCGGCACGCAGTCTCTTGACTTGTGCAGCCGAATCAGGATGAGCAGTTCGCTCGCTTACGCCTAATATCGTGAGATGGCCCTTGGCCTTTACCTGCAAGCTCTTTTTATCCATATATGGAGAAAAGCCTGTAAACGTCACCACTTGTTCGCCTGGCACCAAGATTACACTCTTGGAGCGCTCCACCTGAGCACCATTGGTAAACACAGTCACTTTGTTGATCGAAGCAGTATGCTTCTCAACAGCCTTAGTCATCACTGCCGCCATCAGGCAAATAGCAATCATTATTTTACGCTTAATATTCATAAGGTATAATATTTTTCTTTATGTGATTAATATCGCTGCAAAAATACGTACTTATACTGAAACTGCCAAATATTTTTGGAAGAAAGATTCATGACTCTATCGGCCCTTTTTCTTGAACAGCTGTAGACCATAGTATCTGACATCCGTAACGACGGTGTCTTCAATACAGATACCTTCAAGAACCAGCATCAGTGAGTCGTTGCGATAGGTGAGCAGTTGCTCAGGATGATGCAGGAGCATCGTGTCTTGTCTGATAACCTTTTGGATTGGATAGCTGAGAACGACGTTATTCTCACCCTGAGTGATGGTGACTATCTGGTCATTGTAGTTATATTGGTAAGCTTTCTGAGGTAGCATGATCGTATAATCGCCCAACTCTATCGGCTTTCTCCTGATATACCAGTTGTCACGTGCATTGACATTGACAGAATCTTCAATGTAAGTAAAGCTATATTCCGAGTGCGTCCATTCGCCATATTGCTTCTTGAACTCGTCGGTCCCGATTTCGTGGCGGACATAGTCTATGACGCTGGTGACATCCTTGTATTGTTCACACAACAGACTGTCCTGCCTGATGCGCCTCATGTCTTCTATCTCGTCATTAAGCTTGCCCGTCTTGGGATCAGTCAATTTCATTTCGCTGATAATCTGGGTGAGTCGCTGTTTCTGGCAACTCAGTCCAATACTCTTGGCTGAAATGCCTGGGATGTAGGTGAAGAGGATGATGGCTGCGCCGAAGATGAGTGCCATAAGCTGGTACTTACGTGTACGTTTCTTCCATAGCATCAGCACGAAGAGCGTCATCAGCGCACCTGCCACCATTAAGTAGAAACGGCTTTCGGTGAAGCTATAAAGACGGATGCGATAGATGGAACCGATCCAGTACATGATGAGCGGAGGAATGGCTATCAGCGTAAAACGGTTGTAGAACCAATCGTAGTAACGCTGACTGAGAATAGACTGTGCCACACGTCCTATCAATGCTACCGTGACGAATCCCATCACCATCCATGCTACACCGCCCTTGGGCAAATCCCATTCGAAGACTATCTTTATAAAATAAGTATAGAGGATAACAGTGTAGGTAATAACGGCAGGCGAGAGGATGAAGTTAAGGATAAGTCTGAGCACCTTGAAGGGTTCGGTAACCTCGTCCTCGTTCTGACGGATCAAAGTACAACAGACCTGTGGAGCCAGTACGAACCATACAAACTGATAGATATGCTCATATAGATGCTTAGGTTCTTCGATGCCGAAGATATAGAAGAACGAGGCCACAATGGCCATCACAGCCAAATTGAGGATACCCGTAATGAGCAGGCCGAAGAACATCTGGGTGACCACATGTAGGGCATGGGCTGCAAACGAGCGGTTGTCTAACCGTCTGTTACCGATGATGAGCAGAATTGCTGCCAAGACATAGGTAAAGGCGAAACCGTAAGTCCAAAGGAAGGGCTTCAGATTGAGTGCCATCAAGGGTAGGAAGAGGAAAAACGAGGCATAATAAGCCCAGCGGTTGACGCGATGGAGCCAGAAGGTCAGGGCCATCAGCGGCACAAAGAACCAAAGGATGTCGCCATTTACTGCACTTACATACTCTGCCGTCTTCTCATTCCATACGTGCGTCTCGCTATCCCAAACGGCAATGATAAAGAACACCACTCCCAAGGCCAGTTCAACAGGGAACCGCCGTGGACTCTGCAGCAGCTGCTGCAATATTGTTTTCACTTTTGTATTCATCGCTTTTCTTTATTTTCGTTGTGGGGGAGGTACAGGTGGC
>OMWC01000054.1 GCA_900314655.1 uncultured Prevotellaceae bacterium
ATTCGTTAAGATGGTTGCCCCAGTAAGAGGCTCGTTGGTACCTTGCTCTATAATTTTGCCTTTCACTATACCGGCAAAACTGATGGAAGGCATAATGAGAAGGAGTGTTGCTATTATTATACTTTTAATTTTGTTTTCCATTTTGTTTTCAATTTCTTAATCGTCGTCATCATCATCGTCGTCGTCCCAATCCTCACCTTCTTCATAAAAGGAGATGGAACGAGACTTTTCCATCTCGTCAGCATCTATGATAATGCATTGACCCTGGTCGGGAAAGACAGAATCTTTACACTTTGTAAACTGATTAAATATGCTCATATTTTTTTCTTATAGTGTTCATTAAAATCTAATCATCAGTTCGGCTACAAGTTTGTCCTGCTCGCTCTCCTTGGGGGTACCTCCATTAGGATACCAATAATTCTCGTAGTTGAGACGGATGTCGGTGGGAAAAAACTTATTGGCTACATGAAAGGTGAGTCCTGCTGTGAGTCGATGACGCTGGGCATCAGATTGCAATAGTCGAGTGGTACCTTCAGCAAATCCCTTCGTTCCATCACTATGATTGTCCATGTAATCGTAACGGAGAAGATAGCTAACACCACCCAGATAACCTTTCTTAACTGGTATCTTGTAAATAGCCATCGCATAGTCAATAGACGTATAGGATGCATTGCGACTAGCAATGAGCTGGTGCTGAACACTTGGAATGAGTGCCAAGCCTCTGACTGGGAAATATTGAATACGAGCAGAGTATGCGGGAGATGTAAACCAAGCTGTTTTCTGATTGTCAAGGTTGGAACCATTGTAAATACCAGCATCAACTGAGAGTATCTTGCGATTTTCCATACTTATAATATCGTAGCCAACAGCAGCTCCCACATCACGCATATCTCCTACCTGTTTGGCAATGAATGAGCGATTCGCAAAGAATTGTGCCGACGGATTTCGATGAGCATCGATGGAGAAAGGCATTCGTTGCTGACCAAGAGTAATGCGAAAGGTGCTGATTGGATTCACACGTACCCACGCATCCTTCATCTTGATGGCAGATTCATCACAAAGATCCACCTCGAGTTTGTAACTGCTTTTTAACAGCATATTGCCATCAACCGATAATCGAGCATTGCGCACCTCAAAACGACTGGCGTTAAGATCCGGCTCATACTCATACTTACCTCGGAGTATGCCATGTATCTGTGGCATGAATTTTTGTTTCTCCGTTTGCCGTCGTAGTCCTTGTTCGATCTGAGTAAGACGCTCCTCTAAAGTAAGCTCTTGTGCACCCATCTTCACTACACATAGGCAGAATAATACAAACAATGTACATTTTTTCTTTTTTTTCATTACTCGTCATAAGGAAGTTTTAGTTTGCCTTTCCAAATGACGCTGCAAAAGTACAGCCAGGATATTACAGACGTATTGCAAGGGTAATAAAGAATTATTGCAACCTCACAATGTCATGAGATTGCAATAACCGTGAAACTGCATTATAACATTACATATACCGCTTCATTTCTTCTCCCTCAACTCCTGCATACAACTCTAACATGCTCTTGGCAGGACTCGACTGAATCTTGGGAATCAGGACTTCTTCGACTTGGAAGAAGCCTACCTCTGCCCTCATGTGTATCTCAATCTTCAAGGGGCGTTCATTCCCCTGCCCTATTTTAACCTTTTCAATAGCGTTTGCAGAATACTTGTGGATATCGCCTTCAGCCGGTTTTGACGGTATTTCCAAAGGAATGCGGGCACGACCTTTTGTCATATCACAACCGTCTGCAATAAGAATGATACCAGCCTCAACGGAATGGATAGGATGTGTAGCCATGTGTCCGATGATGCCCTCTATTGCGATGGAACGGATGATAGTCCGCCTCAGGATATTACAGTCTTCTGGAAGGAGTTGCGACAATACCTTTTCAATAATAGAATAGGATATGATGCCAGAATACAGTTCATGCCCTTTCCTTCCAATTGTCATTCCGCTGTCATGAAGAAGCGAGGCAAGCATCACCGCCGCTACACTGTCGGCAAACGTCCCGATGTTTTCCTTTTCCAGACTTGTCTGCATTCCCGCAGTATGTAATATATTAAGCATCTTCAAGGCATTGCGGCATACAGTCTTCATATGAACAGGCCCATGGTCATTCAACCCCAGACGTCCTATTGACACCATATTGGCATACTCTTGTATAGCGGCTATTTCCTGATTGTTCCGAAGACTATTCCACAGTCTCATAGGTAAGTCATCGCCAGATGTCTGGCCGTCCACAATCTTTGTAACCAATTCGGTTATTTTCTCTTCGACTTGTATTTCTTTTGGTGATTTTGATTGATTTTGATTCCATACTTTCTTCTTTTTCTTTATCCATATTACTCCTGAAGGGTGAACCTGACAGTCAGTCCACCGCCTGGAGTGGGAAGGGCCGTTACAGTGCCGCCGTGGACGGTTACGGCATTCTTGACGATGGCAAGGCCGAGACCAGTGCCGCCGAGTTTTCGGCTACGCCCCTTATCTACTCGGTAGAAGCGTTCGAAAAGATGTTCCAAATGCTGTGGCTCTACACCTGGACCATTGTCGCTCACGGAGAACTCATATAATCGGTAATCTTCATGGGCTACAGGTTTACAGGTGATTTCAACGAGAGATGCATCCGTAGCGTAGGCTATGACATTGTCTATGAGGTTGCGGAAGATGCTATAGATAAGGCTGGCGTCAGCGGTTATAATGACTTGTGGGGGCATCTTCAAGCGTGGTGTGATCCCTTTTTCCTGGAGCGCAAGGGCTGTGTCGTCGAGGATGCTGCGAACAATCTGCACCACGTCCACCTGCTGGTATTCCTCACTATTGCGGAAGTGATTGGCATCCATCTCGTCGAGCCGTGTGAGCGCACTCATGTCAAGCAGCAGCTTGTTCATACGCTCGCTCTGGGCATAGCAGCGCTCCAAGAAATGCTTCTTCTTATCCTCAGGCATGTCGGGATTGTCGAGGATGCTCTCCAGATAGCCGTGGATACTCATGGCGGGCGTCTTCAGTTCGTGGGCGGCATTCTGCGTGAGTTGTCGCTTTAGCCGAGCCTTGTCTTCCTCGGCATGTCGCAACTTCCAGTAGAGCAGCCTTGATGGCAAACTCGCGCAGATAGCCTATATGTCGGCTGATGCGGCGTGTGCTGATATATAGCACGCTTCCCAGGAGCAAGGTCAAGGCTATGGAAAAATAGATATAGGTGTTGTCTGCCCGTAGCGATTGCGTCAACTCAGCAGAATAAGGCACGGCGGTGCGCACGATGACGCGCTTGAAGCGTGTGGCGGAGTAGAAATAGGTCTCGTGGGTGGACTGCGACGTGCGCTTGAGGTCGTTCAGTTCGCCCAAGATGATTGTCTAATGAGTCAGGATGAGGCTCGTTGCTGTCAAGGAGCACCCGTCCTTGTCTGTCGATGACGGAGACACGGAGACCCTTCAGAGGATGTTGCCTCACATAGCTTAGAAACTGGTGCCTACTGGTGATGCCGTCCTCGCCCAGCACCTGCATGATGTCGTAGTTATACATCTGCAGACGCGAATGAAGGATGTCTATTTTATACTCCTTTTCACGCTGATACTGATAGATGCAGAAGCAAATAGCGAAAAGCAGGAATATACCACCGATGCTCAGCAACAGGTTTCGCTGAAAAACGCTACTTCTCGAAACAGTAACCATAGCCTACACGTGTTTTAATCTGTTTTCCGTAGGGTCCCAGTTTCTTGCGTAGCCTGGTAATGTTGACATCCACCGTGCGGTCAAGCACGCACGTATCCATCGGCCAGCAGTATTTCAGCAAATCCTCGCGTGAATACACCACGCCTGGATGCTGAAGCAGGAAAGAAAGTAACTCAAACTCCAATTTCGTACAAGGCAGTTCCTGATGGTCAAGGCTGACAGTCTTTGCCTTTAAATCAAGCACAATACCCTCATAGCAAATCGTCTCTGCCGATATTCCGTCTCGTATTCCATGCGGATATACCCGCCTGAGCACCGCATTGACCCTTGCCTTCACGGTCTTCATGCTCAGGGGTTTGACAATATAATCATCAGCACCGATATTGAGCCCTTTTACCATGTGATTCTCCCCATCGAGTGCCGTAATGAAGATGATGGGAATCTGCGCAGTGGCAGGATTCTCTTTCATCTTATGCGCCATTTGGAATCCCGACATGTTCTCCATCATCACATCCAGAAGAATCAGTGCGTATTCCGTCAAATTCAGCTCAAGATTATATTGGAGTATCTCACAGATGTCTAATTCGTCATCGACAACAAGTATTTTCATAAATGCTCAAAAAGTTGTGAATGAAACAGATAATTATTTTGGGCGCAAAGTTACCGCTTTTTTCTAAGATGTCGGAATAAAGCGTATTAAATTGTTATGACAATATCCAATGCACACCTCATCCCGTGTTTCACTTTTTTTTTTGGGTGTAAAATTGGGTGTAAATCTCGTAAATCACTGATAATCAAGTGATATTGCGGAGAGAGAGGGATTCGAACCCCCGGTGCCTCTCAGCACGCCGGTTTTCAAGACCGGTGTATTCGACCACTCTACCATCTCTCCTTCAGTTATGAATAACTGGCTTTGGTCGTAAAGCGGATGCAAAGGTAATGCCTTTTTTCGGCATTACCAAATTTTTCCGCTATTTTTTTCGGAGATTATCGAAATCTATTCTGCCGTCAGCTCAAATACGCGGCTGGCATAGTCCTTTTCCAACGGGATGTTGAGGCCGGCTTCCATCAGCAACTGACCGCTGACAACCTTGCCGTCGAGATAGCAGGGCTTCTCGTTGATCTTCACGTTGACTTCCTTGATACGGTAGTTCTTCGAAGCATCCAGTCCGGCCAGACGTACGCGCGGAATGACCATATTATATAGGTACTTCACGCGATGGGCGAAGAGCACCACGCGGTCTTTGCTGTCGTTGGTGTAGAGGAACGATGAAAGGTTTTCCTCGTAGGGCGACACCAGGCGGTAGAGGTTGCCCAGTTGCACGATGTCGCGGATTCTCTTGTAGTCGCTGATGGCGCGCTTGGTTTGCTCGCGTTCTTCAGGAGTCATGTTGGCCGGTTGCAGCTCGATGCCCAGGCGTCCGCTCATAGCCACGTCTGTGCGATACTTGATGGGCGATGTGCGGCCCGTGTTCCAGTAAGGCGAGTGGGCGATGTGTTGTGCCATTGCGTTGGAGGGGAAGAAGTAGGAGGTGCCCCATTGGATGAATACGCGCTGGAAGGGGTCGTTGTTGTCGGAAGGCCAGAACTCTTCGAAGTAGGGCAGGAGTCCGTAGTTCACGCGTCCGCCGCCCGACGAGCAGTCCTGGATGACGAGCCGTGGATACTTGGCACGGATGCGCTCAAGGGTCTTCAGGAGTCCACGATGATATTCTATATAGATGTGGCTCTGCTTCTGGGCAGGCAGATAGGTGGAGCCGTAGTTCTGTAGGGAGCAGTTGGCGTCCCACTTGATGTAGGCGATGTCGGGATTTTCCGTCATCAGGTTGTCCACCAGCTTGAACACGAAGTCCTGCACCTTGGGGTTGCACATGTCGAGCAGCACCTGCGTGCCTCCGCGTCCCTGCTTCAGTTCGCGGCCTTTCTCCTGCAACACCCAGTCGGGATGTTTCTCGTAGAATTCCGAAATGGTGTTGGCGCTCTCGGGTTCAATCCAGATGCCGAAGTGGATGCCCAGCGATTTGGCCTTGTCAACGAGGGGCTTGATGCCGCCGGGAAGTTTCTTGCGGTCCACCATCCAGTCGCCCAGGGTGCTCTTGTCGTCGTTGCGCTGGTATTTGTCGCCAAACCATCCGTCGTCCATCACGAAGAGTTCGCCGCCCATTTCCTTGATGTCTTCCATCATCTGGAACATGCCTTTCTCGTTGACGTTGAACACCACGCCTTCCCATGAGTTGAGCAGTATCTCGCGCGTCTTGTCGCCCTGATGGAGCCACCCTTCGTGGCGGGCCCAGCGATGGAAGTTACGGCTCACGCCGCCCAGGCCTTCGTTGCTCATGCAGAGCGCCAGGCGCGGGGTGGTGAACGTCTCGCCGGGTTCCAGGATGTATTCGGAGGCCTGCGGAGAGATGCCTGCAAAGAAATGGTGCTGCTTGTTGAGCGTGGTGTTGAGGCGCAGCTCGAAGTTGCCGCTCCAGCAGAGTGCCGCGCCGATCACCTTGCCCGCATTCTCCTGCGGTTTGCCGTCGAGCGAGATCATGATCTCCGGAGCGTCGATATGGGCGTTGCGGTCACCGTCGCTGTTGCGGATGGTCTTCACGCCCTGCGTGATAGGTTCGGTGGTGGGGTAGAACTCTGCGCTCCAGTCGCCGTGGTAGTGCATCATCCAGGCGTTGCCCTGCGGGAAGGCCAGGTGGCCCGAGTCAAAGCGTTGCAGGCGGATAGCTTTCTTCTCGCGATGTGAGATTTCGGTCCACGTCTCGATAATGTCGCAACTCGAATATGTCTTGTAGAACACCTTTACCGTCACGGGATACTTTTTGTCGGTCATCGTGATGGTGGTCACGGTGCCGTTGCCTTCCTTTGAAGCTGACACCTGGTCAACGGTAGGGTAGAGCACGAGTTGGCCGTCTGTGTGGACCACCTGCAGGGCAGGGAGCTGCACCATGTCAGTCTGTCCGAAAGTGGGGTAGGCCGCCGTGTTGAGGTCGATGCCAGCTTCTGCCAGCTGGGCGGCTTCGGCTTCGGTGATACGGTCGCCGTAGTAGGCTTGTCTGAGTTCCTGGCCCTTGTCGGCCTTGATGACCATCGTGGTGTGGGGCGTCTGAATCATCACGTTGTCAGCTCCGGCCGTCATGAAGCCGAAGAGGGCAGCCGCGAAGAGAAGAGTCTTTTTCATACGTTTTCAGGTTTTTATATTTATAAGAAAGTTTCCGCCTGCAAAATTAGTATTTTCACCTGAATTACGCTTGTACTATATTGCTCTATTTTGGACTATTTCACAAATATCCTCACGTTCTCTTTCTTCACGCCTTTGCAGTTGTAGAACTCCGCCTCCTGCTGGGCGTAGATCGTGATGTTCTTCAGGTCGATGCCGTCGATGGGCTTCTCGGGCAGACCGTTGAAGAGCATGGCCCTTCCGGCTCCCTGGCACACCACGTCCTTGATATGGATGTCGCGGAATTCGGGCGTAGTCTCATCCACGGGTTTCGCCTCGATGTTGTTCACCTTCTCGCCGCTGGCATTCATCTCGATCACGGATTTGCCGCCGTAGTAGAGGTTGAAGATGATGGCGTCAGAGCGGATGTCGGTCATCGAGATATTCTTGATGTAGATGTTTTTCACCACGCCGCCACGTCCGCGGCAACTCTTGAAGCGCAAGCCCACGTCCGTGCCCAGGAACTGGCAGTTCTTCACCAGCACGTTGTTCACGCCGCCGCTCATCTCCGAGCCCACCACGAAGCCGCCGTGACCGGCAAAAACGGTACATCCGTCCACAATCATGTTCTCCGTGGGGCGTCCGCGTCGGCGTCCGTCGGCATCCTTTCCGCTCTTCACGCAGATACCGTCGTCGCCGGCATCAAACTTGGAATTCACGATGAGCACATTCTTGCACGACTCTACGTCGATGGCATCGCCATTCTGGGCGTAGCTCGGATTCTTCGCCAGCACGTTATCCACAATCAGGTTCTCGCACATCAGCGGATGGATGTTCCATGCCGGAGAGTTCTGGAACACCATGTCCCTGAGCAGCACGTTCTTGCAGTTCACCAGGCTCACCATCACCGGGCGCAGGAACTTGCGGATGCTCAGCCATTGCTCCTCGGTGAAGTCGCCCTGCGGCACGTTCATCTTCGCCGTCTTCTCGCCTTCGAGATAACTCTCAGAAGGATACCACAGATCGTCGCGCTTGAAGATACCGCCGCCCGAAGTCATCTCCTTCCATTGCGCCTCGGTCACCTTCTGCTTCTTCAGCGGACGCCACCAGCGGCCGTTGCCGTCAATCACGCCGCGGCCCGTGATGGCAATATTCTCAGCATTCCGCGCCGAGATGGGCGATTGCGTGCGGTGCGTGTCAAGCCCCTCGAACGAAGTCTCCACGATGGGGTAGAGCCGCTCATCGGGCGAGAAGAAGATGATGGCACCCTCCTTCACGTGCAGGTTGATATTGCTCTTCAGCACGATGGGCCCCGTCAGCCACACGCCCTCCGGCACCAGCAGCCGTCCGCCGCCTTTCTTGGTGAGCGCCTCGATAGCCTTGGCGAAAGCCTCCGTGCAGAGCGTCTGGCCGTCGCCCACGGCGCCGAAGTCTTTCAGGTTCACCTCATTCTTGGGGAATTGCGGTTCGCCGAAAGCCTGCATCTTGAAGGGCAGGTCCTTGAAATACCTTGCATACTTGCTCTCCTGTGCGTTAGCCAGCACACTTGCAGCCAGCATCGCGATGATAAAGATAGATTTTCTCATGTTTTCGTAGATATGATTTGTTTCGTTCGCAAAGATAAGTAAATTATCTGAATTATGCAAATTCTTTGTCATACAACATGAAAAAACCCCGCTACAACAAATGTCGTAAACGGGGTCCATAATGAAAGGAGGAAGTGGTACCTCCAGGAATCGAACCGGGGACACACGGATTTTCAGTCCGATGCTCTACCAACTGAGCTAAGGCACCATTTGCTTCTCTTTGATTCGAGCTTCCGAAAAGCCTCATCGCTGATTTGCGGTTGCAAAGGTACAACTTTAATTCAAAACTCCATCAAGAACCCGAAAGAATCTTTTGGTTGTTAACTTCTTTTAAGAAATCCCCCTCCTCCCGCCTTTTACCTATAGCCTATAGTTTTTATACTTTAATCCACGTCAATTTTCGCCATAAACCCTCCAGTGGGCCGCGGGGGTGGTTGGAGAACCAATAGCGGCAGAAGATGTATTGGCAGATGACCATCAGGAGTCCTACAAGTACGGCGTAGGTGGTGCCCAGTTTGTAGTAACAGGCAAGGCCGTAGCCGCAGAAAATGAAACTGCCTATGATGGATTGCAGCAGGTAGTTGGTGAGGCTCATGCGTCCGAAGATGCACAGGTGACGGAGCACCTTACGGACACCCTCAAAGGCATACCAGGCAGAGACGATAGCCGAGACGATCATCAGCAGGATGAAGAGATTGTTGATGGGCGTGATCCACAGGGCCAGACTGCTGAAATCAACAATGCTCAGGACGATGACCAGCAGGGTAGAGATGCAGAAGATAAGATGCCATATCTTCAGATTCCTTCCCTCATTGTAGAACTGCCTTTGCCGTCCTAACTGCATACCGAGGATAAAGAGGCAGAGCAGTTGCGTCAGACGGCCGCTGAAGATGTTGTACCGGAAGTTAAGTTCAAAGCCATAGCGAAGGTTGTTGACGGTATTCTCCCAGAATGTGCCGTCCTCGTGGAGAGCCAGCGTCCGGTTGTAAATCTCAAAGAGTGTCGTGTGGTCTATCTTAGTGCCGCTCAACAGGCAGAAAAGCTCTACGGGCTGAATGGCCAGCAAGGCGATGATGAACCAAACCCACTTCGAGGGCAGGTAACTGATAGGAATGAGCAGCAGTCCGTAGCAAGCGTAGAGCATCAGGATGTCGCCGTCGTAGAAGGCTACATTGATGAGGCCGAACACGAAGAGCAAGCACATACGCCAGGCGAAACGTCCGGAAAAGGAACGCCCTTTCTGCTGCTGGTTGTCGTTCATGATGAAGAAACTCAGTCCGAAGAGCATGGCGAAAATACCGTACATCTTGCCGGAAAACAGCCACGCCAGCACGGAGGCCACCGTCTGGTCGCAAGACAGCGTATGAAGGATAGGCTTTTCCGTGAAGATGTCGAAGTGCTCCACGGAGTGGTAGAGGATGATGCCGGCCACAGCGATTCCTCGCAGGGCATCGGCAACATCTATTCGCGTATTGGGCAGTTGGAGGCTCTTGTACATATTATATAGGATATCGGTATGGCGGTTCCAGTCATGTTTGCAAAATTAGTGAATTATTCTGAATCATCCAAGCATCTGAGTGTAAAATGTAAGGTGAGCGTTTCTGCAAGAGTCTGTGATAAATCTGCTTCCATATTTTTCTCAACTTCTGGAAGTGCTTCTTATTTTATCCTTACAGAAGCCGCACAGGCCTTTCTTGTAAGAAAAGTTTTCCCTGTTTTTGCTATCACTGCTATCACTAAAATCAGTAATCGGTTGAATATCTGTAAGTTGAGGGGTAATGTTTTAGTGATAGTACAGGTGATGGCAGTGATAGCAAAATGCCTTTGACTCGTCCTGAATAAGGTTGATGGTTAAACTAATATAATCCCGGTATAGGTTGTCAAGTTATTTCTCATACCTTCTTAATCCTGTAATCGGTTTAC
>OMWC01000061.1 GCA_900314655.1 uncultured Prevotellaceae bacterium
TACATTGCTTGAAGGTACAGCCGGATACCTTCACCAGAATATCGCTGATGACATAACTCTTTTTACACGAAAAAGCGACACCACCTTCAGGCCCTAAGTCTGATCCTTGTCCTGAAGTGCCAACGAGTCCTGGGGCAGGAATGCCTTTGCCTACGATGGTCTTGGGCTTATTCTTCTTGCCAATCACCACCTCAGCAAGTTCTACCACTTTGTCTTTCAACACTACGTTGAGTTCGTCATTTTTAGCATATTCCTCATAGGAAACCTCTGCGTTGAGATACGATACATGGCTGAACGATAGTTCATCTTTCCGTCCAGCTGGAATCGTAAGTTCAAAGTGTCCTTTTGCGTCTGAGATGACGCCAACACTATCATTCTCGAATCCGATACTGACGTATTCGATGCTCTCACCCCGTTCATTGACAACGTTACCCTTGACGGTAGTCTGTGCCGATACTGGCGATGCTATTGTCATGATGGCAATTAGTATCGCAAAAACAAGAGTCTTTTTCATCTGCTATTCTTCGTTACTATAGTCCAATATATCTGCCGGAGTACAATCCAATGCCTTGCAAATGGCATCAAGTGTTGTAAAGCGTATGGCCTTAGCCTTACCCGTTTTCAATTTCGAAAGGTTTGTGATGGTGATGCCAACTCGCTCAGATAGTTCATTAAGCGAGATTTTTCTTTTGGCCATCATCACATCTAAGTTAACAACGATCATCTACTGCTCTCCTTATACCGTTAAGTCGTGTTCTGCCGCAACCTGATAGCCCATCTTGTACAAGATACCAAAAACGAGTAAGATAAGAGATTGTACGAATGGATTTGAAGTAAGGGCTATTGCTGCAGGGCCTTCAGAAATGAATGCCTGATTAAGATTGTCTGATGCAACTGTTTGAAGGAAAAGTAAAATAGCAGCAATGAAGATAAGCCTGATGTTCTTTTTAGGGAACAGTTCCTCATACTGAATTCCTTGTTTTGCTTCCCAATGAATATGGCTACCTGTGGTATCAAAGACCTGATGATAACTTTGATAACACAAAAAAACAAACCATACGGCACAAAAGAACAATGCCACATAACTGAGCCATTTCAGCGTCATAGTCAATTTCTCATTCATAGCGTAAATCATTTTAATTGTTATTCAGGTTGCAAAGGTAGTGGCATTTGTCGAAAAACGACAAATAATCAATGTTAATTAACTATTATTTAACTGAATTCATGTTTTTTTTGCTTGAATCACAAGGAGAGCCCCCTGTGATGAGAATGTTTCATGTTTTTATAGATATAAGCTCACTGTTCCCATATTGGGAACAACATATTCCCACGTTGGGAATGAAATGTTCCCACGTTGGGAACAAAACATTCCCAAGTATGGGACTTTTTGCGAGCCTTAATGAACGACTGCTTGGCAAATAAGCCAGACTTATTCTGCAATTAGTGGCACATATAATCGGAATAAAATTAATTCAGCTAACACCTAACATCCTATTCCAATAAATCTAGTGTTTATCGGAGTTCCCGAAGGTTTTCATAGCCTCAACACCTAACACAACACCTAACATAGACCTAACAAAGACCTAACGTTAGGTGTTGTGTTAGGAGATTGTTAGGTGATATGTTAGATGTTTGAAAGCACAAGATCTTTCGGAATCCCTTTATACAAAGGCATTTCCAAGAAAGCCATGTTAGATGTTAGGTGATAAAAATGCCTTTTTTCATTTCAAGGCTTGCCGGATGTCTTCCAGCAGATCCTCGCCGTCTTCGAGCCCGATGCTGAGACGTACCGTCGTATCAGGGACAGACATCTCGGCACACTGTTCTGGCGTGAAGAGTCCGAAGATGGTTGAGGCAGGATGGATGGCCAGCGACTTGCGATCGAAGAGGTTCGTGGCGCGACGGATAATCTGCAACTTGTCGATGAACGCCCATGCAGCCTCTTTCGATTCGAGGTCGATGGTGAATACGGCACCAAGCAGGGGACCGAACTGCGACTTCGAGAGTTCGTAGAAGGGATTATCCTCCAGGCCGGTATAGTTCACGCGTTTGATCTCGGGCAAAGCCTGACATTGCCGGGCGAGCCACAAGGTGGTCTCTGCCTGCCGACGGAAACGGATGTCGAGTGTGTCGAGCCCCAGTGTCTCCATATACGCCACCTGTGGTGTCATCAGCGCACCGAGATTCGTTATCAGCTCTGTTTTGACGCGGGCTGTGAATGCCAGTTTCTTGCCAACCTTCTTCGTGCGACTCAGTAGGGCAGGAGAAGGCGACTGGCTCCAGTCGAACTTACCGTAGTCGATGAGCAGACCGCCTAAGCCTGTTCCGCCGCCAGAGATGTATTTCGTGCTGCTGACCACCTCGATATCTACGCCGAAATCGACGGCACGGAAGGCTGGGAAGGGCACGATGGTGGTATCGGCAATCAGGGGAACGCCCTTCTGATGGGCTATCTCCGACAACGCCTTGATGTCTGCCACGAACAACTGCGGATTGGTGATGATCTCGAAGAACAGCGCACAGGTCTTATCGTCAATCAGCGCCTCTACTTCTTCCGGTTTTGTGAAGTCGGCAAAGCGTGGTTCCACACCAAAGCTGCCTAAGGTGTCACGAATCAGCGAGACGCTGTTGCCAAACAGGTGCTTCGAGGCCACGATGTTCAGTCCTGCGCCACTTACTGCCGTCAGGGCGTAGGCAATCGCCGCCATACCTGTGTTCAATGCCGTCACGCTGTTCTGTGGTGCGAAGCAAGAAAGAACTGTTCCCCTTCTCACCCCCGATGACGGGTTGGGGCCAGGGGTGCTCGAACTCCAGACGGCTTTCGGGCTCCATGAAGGAAACCTCGGTAACGGAATCGTTGAGCACACGGATGTCCTTGACGCGCAGGATGGCGATGGCCCAGCGTTGGTGGACGACCATTTCGAGTGGCGGACGGCTGGTACTCTCCGCCGTATTCTTCGAGACGAAATCCCGAAGCACGGAGTCCGGGGGTGTGGGTATGGTGATGGTGCGCTTTTCCTTGTTAAAAGATATCATGCGCTCCATGCCTTTCGTTGGCAGACCGTCGTCGTGTCTGTTCTTCGGCAGACCATCATCATGCTCATTCTCATCCTCTGCGGTGTTCTCTGCTCAAAAACAGGCATCATCAGCAAGGAATCCCCGATGGGCCGTCAGCTGCTGGGCAAAAAGGTGGGCGACCGCTTTACCGTGCAGGTCAATGAGCGCTACAGCTATGTGGCCGAGGTCAAAAGCATCACCAAAACCGAGGATGACGGCTCCGCGCCGCTGATGCAGTACTGATTTTTTATGATGGACCGGACAAAACGCCTGACCTTGGCCGGCCGCCTTCTGGGCCTTCTGGCGCTGGCGGCGCTGTTTCTCCTCTGGTGGCTGCGGACGCCCTACGGCTTTTGGGGACGAACGGCCGCCTTTGTCAGCGCCGCGCTGTTCGCGCTGCT
>OMWC01000053.1 GCA_900314655.1 uncultured Prevotellaceae bacterium
CGACATTTCTGTTGTGCAAGAAATATGTACAATAAAATGAATTTTGTCGCTTTGCAAGCAAAATCCCACTAAACCCTATAGGTTGCGGATTTGAGGAGATATAAGAAAAATCGCATTCTGTTCCCTGATGGCACTCGGATTGTCATCTTGCGGAGACTCATTTTTTGACGTGAAAATGGACCAGAATATTGAGACAAAGGATGCATACAAGAATGTCCAGGATGTAAAAAATGGTATGATTGGCGCCTATTATGCGTTGGGCCAATACCGTTTCTATGGACGTAACGTGGTAGCCATCGGTGACCTCTGCTCCGACTTGGCCCAAGGTGACCCTTCTTCGGGACATTTCGTAAATCTGGGAACCTATCAGTTTGGTGATACGGACGAAGAAATAGAAGACACTTGGAATTACGGCTACAAGATCATCGACCGTTGCGTACGCACCATTCAGGGTGCAGAAGCTATACGTGCCGCTGGTGCCGACGAGGGTTTTGAGGATCAAATTGACTCCTATATCTCTCAGTGCTATGCCCTGCGCGCACTTACCACTTTCACAATGACCAACCTTTGGGGAAAGCCATACAAGGCTGGTGGTAACAATACTCAACTGGGTGTCTGCCTGCTCGACAAAGAACCACTGGAGCCTTTCGTGAAAATCCAGCGTTCCACTGTAGAGGATTGCTACAAACAGGTTTGCAGTGACATTGAATTGGCACTTAAATACTATGCCGGTGAGGGTGAGATGAACGGCTCTCCACAATTCTATTTCAACGAAGCTGCCATATATGCGCTGAAGGCTCGTGTCAACCTCTACATGGGCAAGTATGCAGAAGCTCTTGCCGCAGCAAAAGAAGCCATCAAGTTACGTGGCTCCAGTGACATATCGAATGAAGCATACGTATCTATGTGGTCTTCAACAGCCATCTCTGACGAGGATATCCTCACGATTGCTAAGAGTGATGATGACAATCTTTCTGCTAATTCACTCAATACACTATATGGCAATTATGGTGCATCTTTCGAGAATGAATTCCTAGACTATTTTGGTGAAGATGACGCTCGTGCCAGCATGCTTGATAATAAGTCATTCAAGTTCTGCGGCACCTCCACTTCAGAGGATACGAGTAACATTCCTATTTTCCGCAAGTCTGAGTTGTACCTCATTATTGCAGAATGCCAGACTCAACTTGGGAACATTGAAGCTGCCCGTGAGGCTTTAGCCTATACCGTGAAACGCGATCTCGCATTTGTGGATGAGGACGGAAATGTAGATATCTCGATACTACCCGACAACAAGGTAGAAATGATGTCATTCATTCAGGATGAATATGTTCGCGAATTTTACCAGGAAGGTCACCGCTGGTTTGACGCCCGCCGATGGGGGCTGAAACTCACTTGTTCCAAGTTCAAGAACTTCGATGTCAGCAATTTTGTGTTCCCGATTCCTGCTGACGAAATCAATGCAGGATTCTGCACACAGCAGAATGATGGTTGGGAAGACTCGTTGCCTGAATAAATAATCCCATTATAAAAACGGGCTGAATCCCATTGCGGTGATTCAGCCCGTTTTTTATATTATAGAAAAAGCCTAAAACATCTGACTGACACGCCGGATGCCAGCCACGAGCGCATCCACCTCTTCCTTCGTGTTATACAAAGCGAAGGAGGCACGCACGGTACCTAGAATGCCCAGACGGTCCATCAAGGGCTGAGCACAATGATGACCGGTACGGACGGCAATGCCCAGACGGTCGAGCAGCGTGCCCATATCCATGTGATGGATAAACGACCCACCCCCTGCCCTCCCTATGAGGGAGGGAGCAGATACATTAAAAGAGATGACGGCATCGTGCATACAGCACTCCTCCCCCAAGGGGGAGGTTGGGAGGGGGCTCCCATATATCCGTATTCCTTCTATTTGTCCTAATTGTTCCATGGCATAGCGTGTCAATTCCTGTTCGTAGGCCATGATGTTGTCCATGCCAAGACTGTTCAGATAGTCGATGGCACGGGCCAATCCGGTGGTAGCCACATAGTCAGGGGTTCCGGCTTCAAACTTCAATGGTGGACGCTCAAAGGTGGTTTTCTCAAAAGTCACCGTAGCAATCATCTCTCCCCCACCCTGATACGGGGGCAGTTTCTCCAGCCATTCTTCCTTACCATAGAGCACACCCACACCCGTGGGGCCATACATCTTATGCCCTGACAGGGCAAAGAAGTCGCAGTCCAAATCCTGAACGTCAATCTTCAGATGGGGAGCACTCTGCGCGCCATCCACCAGAAAAGGAACGCCATGACGGTGAGCCGTGGCAATCATCTCCTTCACAGGATTCACCGTGCCAAGCACATTGCTCACCTGTGTACAGCTCACCAGCTTCGTGCGCTCCGTGAACAGCCGTTCATATTCATCCAGCTGAAGCACACCATCGTCAGTCATCGGAATCACTTTCAGCACAATGCCGTGTTTCTCGGCCTGCAACTGCCAGGGTACGATGTTGGAATGATGCTCCATACAGGAGATAATCACTTCATCGCCAGCCTTCATCTGCGACTCGCAGAAAGTCTGCGCCACCAGGTTGATGCTCTCCGTTGTGCCACGCGTAAAGACAATTTCCTCCACTTTCGCGGCATTGATGAAGCCGCGCACCTTCTCGCGGGCTTCCTCATGCAGGTCGGTAGCCCGCTGTGAAAGGAAGTGAACCCCGCGGTGCACGTTGGCATTCACATTATAATATTCGTCCACGAGGGCCTCCACCACCTGCCGGGGCTTCTGCGTCGTGGCTCCATTATCCAGATAGATGAGCGGTTTGTTATAAACCGTCCGCGAAAGAATCGGGAAATCTTCCCGTACCTTATTTATATCGTACATATTCAAATCTTATGGAACACAAAGGCACAAAGGCACAAAGTTCTTATTTGCGCAGCCCTTAGTGTCTTCGCGTCTTTGTGTTCAGTTAAAATCATCTTTCCCCTTTGAAAGGATTGCTGCAAAGGTACAAAAACCTTTTGAATGATGCAAATTTAACAGGGCAAAGCCACTTAAAAACAAAAAATTGAAACTTTTTGGGCAAATTATTTTACTATTTCAATCCTTTTGCTTATTTTTGCAAATGATTAATCAAAAAACCACTTATAGTCGGCAAAGAATTTATCTAACTACAGTTTAATTAAATAGCTTTTAGCACATGAAAAAAACATTTACCCTACTGATGCTGACATTATTCTTGTCAGTACTGGCGTTCGCCCAAAAGCAGGAACGCCCGATTCCGGGGAAAGAAAAGACTCCGGTGCTACGCACATTACCCACTTCGGTGTTGGCCAAGAAATCACCTTCACTGGATTTTTCAAAGGTTCCTTTTAAGGTTACTTCAAAGGCTGTAACATTGACTCCTTCAAAGGCACCAAAGAAGGCTGCTTCGAAAGCCCCTAAGAAGGCTCCGGAAGGTGAAGGCTATTACTATTCCTTCTCCGATGGCACCTTAGGTGTATGGACTACCATTGATGCCGATGGAGATGGACATGATTGGACTGGAGCTGGGGGAACTTCACTTGTTGGACGAGATGGGAAACAAGGAACCCTCGCCTATTCACAAAGTTACATTAACAATGTTGGTGCTCTTAAACCGGACAACTATCTGGTTTCCCCAAAGATGGCTCTTGACGGAAAAATCTCTTTCTATGCAAAAGGACAAGACGCAAGTTGGTCCGCTGAACATTTTGGTGTTGCTGTTTCTACAAACGGTAATACCAGTGATAAAGAATTCACGACCATTGCGGAATGGACAGCAACAGGCGAATGGGAGGAATATACCGTTGACCTGAGTGAATACGCAGGACAAGAGGGATATGTAGCCATCCGTCATTTTAACTGCACAGACCAGTTCTATTTGGATGTGGACGACATTACACTCTATACCTCTACAGAACTCCCTGGAACTGATGAGCCTACAACGCCCACAGAGCCCGAAGAGCCTACCGTCGTTACGCCTCCCGCTGATTTAGAGACATCTCCATGGATATTCAGAGCAATGAGTATAAGTTACGATGATAGCGGCAATGAGAATATCGAAGATTACAGTACTTCCGTTAATGTTGGCTTTGATGGTGATGACGTCTATGTACAAGGTTTATGCTCCTATACTCCTGAGGCCTGGATTAAGGGCACCCGTTCCGGCGATCAGGTTGTCTTTAAGACTGATCAGTATTTTGGATATTATTGGTATGATTTCTTCTTTGTTGGCTACGGAGCAAACGGATTCGGAGATGTGACTATGACCATGAATGCCGACGAGAACAAACTGACGACAGAAGAATGGGTTTTGATATCTACTGCCCCATCTTCTGGTGAAGCATTCTTTATATTTGCTGACGTAGAGATTCTGAAGCCTGTGGAGAAAGCGGCTACTCCTGAAACACCTACCATTGATCAGGTTAGTCTTTCGGGTTCTTACCCCTATATGTACGCCACTATTCCAATCTTCGACACTGAAGGGGATCCGCTGATTGGCGATAATCTGTCTTATCAACTCTACACCGAAATCAACCATGAGCAGCAGCCCTTCGTGCTGACGAAAGATAATTACATCAGACTGGCCGAAGACATGACTGTCATTCCGTATAATTTCGCGGATGGTTATGACATATTCCCCGGCAGTCAGCACCAGATTTATCTGAACGCTGATGACCTTGCCCTCTGGAACAAGGTGGGTATCAAGGCTATCTATACTGGACTCGGCGAGACTCATGAGTCGGAAATCTTCTGGTACACCATCCAGGAATATCCTTCTCACACAGTGACTATCGCAGAGACAGAAAACGGAAAGGTGGAAGCCGACAAGGAATCCTGCCCGGAAGCCGATGTCGTAACGCTGACCGTTACTCCCGATGAAGGCTATCAGCTCGATGCACTCACCGTGAAGGATGCCGACGGCAACGACGTGAAGGTGACTAACAACCAGTTCGAGATGCCGCTTACCGACGTGACCGTGACTGCCACATTTGGCAAAGTTCCCGCCGACGTGGACGTCACCGTGGAGAGCGGTAATGACATCTATGCCGCAGTGAACGAGGCCGCAGACGGCGCTCCCATTAGGAACCTCACCATCACGCTCGAGGAAGACGGCGAGTACCCTCTCAGTAAGTCGCTGACCGCCGCAGGCAACGTGACCATCAACGGTAACGGCGCTACGGTTGACGCTTCCGCATGCAAGGAAATCATCAAGATGACGGCAGGAAATGATGCTGAGAAGAATTCGAAGGGCTTCTGGGAACTGGAATCCTTCTTGATCGACGGTGTGACCTTCAAGGGTGCTACGTCCTATATCTACGATGACAGCAAGAATCCGTACATCTTCAGCAGTTACACCATCAACGACTGTGTCTTCGAGATGAACCAGAGCAGCGACCAGGACACCCCGTTCCGCTTCCAGGCCGGTGGTCCTGTATCCTTCACGATGACGAACTCTACGATGTACCAGACAGGTTCGGGCAACTACAAGTATCTGATCAAGATCACCAGCGGCAACTTCCCCGACAAGGCATTTGCCTCTTTCGCCGGCCCGTATACATGGACCATCGAGAACAACACGTTCTATAATGTGTTCAACAAAGGCGAACTCATGAACGGAGGCCGCGTAGCCAACAACTTCCAGAAGACGGCTATCTCGCTGCAGGGCAACATCTTCTACGACTGCTTCATCGAAGGTGAGAAGTTCCTCAAGAACCTGTTCGGAGGCAAGAGCGGTAATGACCTAGCGAAGTTCGTTTCCCTCACTACCGACCTTAACACCTATATCACTGGCGGTAACGCAGTTTCCGGCATGAACAAGTATGACCAGGGTACCATCCTGACCTCTGATCCCGGCTTCGCCGATGCCGCAGGCGGTGACTTCACGCTTGCCTTCACCAGCGAGCAGTGGGCACAGAAGACCGGTGACCCGCGCTGGCTCGATGCCGATCCTACCGTGATGGTAGCTCCCGAGAGCGGTGACTTCGCCGCCATCGTGGCACAGGCCGTGAAGGAAGGCAAGGAGACACTCGCCCTGCCTGCAGGCGCTGCCTACAAGGCCGGC
>OMWC01000052.1 GCA_900314655.1 uncultured Prevotellaceae bacterium
AAGTGAAAATTCTGACATGGCAAAATCCTGGGCAACTTTTTGTTGCTCAGGCACTTATAAATAATGTTAAACTATAGTGTTGCGGAATTAAGGATATTAACTTTTGGACAGTATTTATTCGGTGCTTCTTTTCTAAAACAAAAATCATGCTGGGGGAGCGGAATCACCACGCTTTCCTCACCCAGTTGATCGTCATCTGGGTGATCACTCTTTTGTCGGCCTTTTCTTCATCAACGGTAGCCGTCACGCTGCGGGGCCAGCCATCGTCGAAGTAGGCATAGTCGTAATAATAGTGGGTGGGGACACCTTCATCATCCTTCCCAGTGATCTCGGAATAGAGTTGGTATTCGTTCTCATTGGAGTCGCTTTCGTCTTCCAACGCGCCCATCCGAGCCAGATAGTACAACGAGTTACCCTCCATATTGATGGTTGATTCGCCCACAGGCAACTGCTTGCCGTGGAAGGCAAACAGCAATTTGAGGTGGTTAAACAAGTTCGTAATCTTCTCCTTGCTGCCCATCAGTTCCTCGGTATTCTGTTTGATTTGTTTTTTCAGTTCCGAAATATTCTGGCGCGCATAGAGTGCGGGATGCTCATAATAGATACGGTTGACCAGTTTGTCTTGGTAGTCCAAAGCGTTCTTATAGAGTTCCTTCCAGTTGATGATGCCCTGAAAAACGCCCATTTCATCGGTAGAAAAGCGCACTTTGGTGCCTGCTGCCATGCGGGCTGCCTCCAAGGTCATCCGCCCCTTTGCCGAGGTGGAATCACTCCGCCACGGATTACTGTTAACCAGTTCCAAGGTGTAGCCTTTCTTGGTAGAATCGGTGACACAGATGCTGAAATCATTGCCGCCGGCTTCCACTACGGTAGTATCCGTGCCAACTACCTCGGCAACCACCATCGAATAGTTATATTCCAGGGTGTCAGTCTTGCAGAACCACCCGATCACTCTCACCACGGAATCCTTGGCAACGCTGTCGGCTGCCTCTTGATTTTGAGCCTGGGCTGCCATCGACAGGAACAGCAGCACAGCACAAAGCATCGTTTTCATTTTCATCTTCAATTGGATATAATTGTTGGAAAAGCAGTACAAAGGTAGTGATAAAAACTTAATGCTGCAAGAAAAAAAAGTTTTTCTTTTGGTTTTTCCACTCATTTACACTAACTTTGAATAAGTTACTCCATCTCGGCATAAAAAATAAATGGATTTATTTTGTTCTGCTCTCGATTTTTCGTAACTTTGCACCAAAAATAATAAAGAATAAAAAGATGAAGAACATTATTTTCAAGACAATAGTTGCTGGAGCTGCCGTGCTGACACTCTCCGCCTGCAACCAAAAGAAATTCCACATCAATGGCACCATCACGGAGGCCAAGGACTCCTTGCTCTATCTGGAAAACCTCTCGCTCGACGGTCCCGTGACCGTTGACTCCGTGAAACTCGATGAGTCGGGAAACTTCGACTTCTCAGAAAATGCGCCCGAGGCTCCCGAGTTCTACCGGCTGCGCATTGCCAACCAGTTTATTTCGCTGAGCGTGGACTCCACGGAGACTATCAGCGTGAAGGCCAATTACCCCACGATGGCTACTGGCTATACCGTGGAAGGATCGGAAGACTGCGAAACCATCAAGACCCTCTCGCTGAAAAACATCGACCTCTATAACCGTGTGCTGGCCATTCAGCAGAACACGCAGATGGGTATCGAGGCCACCCGCGACAGTATCAATAAGGTGATCGAGGCCTATAAGAACGATGTGAAGCAGAACTTTATCTTCAAGGCACCGATGAAGGCCAGCAGCTATTTCGCCCTGTTCCAGACGCTGGGCAACATGCTCATCTTCAATCCCCGCGAGAACAAAGACGACATCAAGGCCTTTGCCGCCGTGGCTACCTCATGGGATACGTATCATCCCAATGCGCTGCGCGGACAGAACCTCCACAACATTGCGCTGGAAGGCATGAAGACCGTGCGCATCCTGGAGAACAAGCGGAACATGCAGATTGACCCGAGCAAGATCAACACTTCCGGAACGCTCGACATCTCGCTGGTGAACAACAAGGGGCAGGTGAGCAAACTGAGCGACCTGAAAGGCCGGGTGGTCATCCTCGACTTCCATGCCTTTGCAGCCAATGAGAGCACGGCGCGCATCATGAAACTGCGCGAGATATACAATAAGTATCATGCACAGGGACTGGAAATCTATCAGGTCAGCGTGGATCCCAACGAACACTTCTGGAAACAGCAGACGGCTGCCCTGCCTTGGGTTTGCGTGCGCGACCCGCAGGGCGTAGGCTCCGACCTGATGCAGACTTTCAACATCCAGGAAATACCGACCTTCTTCACGGTGGACCGCAACAACGTGCTGCATAGCCGTGACATACAGATCAAGGATCTGGATGCCGAGATTCAGAGTTTGCTTTAAAAGTTGACGATATGGCAAGAGGCATACTGACATCATTCCTGCTGTTCAGTATGCTTTTTGTGCTTTCTGCTACGGCAGACGAAAACCCCGACAGCGCCTTGTTTACGCTCCGCCAGGTGAACGACACGCTCCACGTGCTGGAACTCAGGAGTAGGCCGCAGGGCGCGGGGAATGAAGAACAGGTGAGTAAATGGCCGCTGCCCTACCCCGTCTATCAGTTCCAGACGGGCGACGTGGATGGCGACGGAAAGACGGATGCCATGGTGGGTGTCATCAAGAGCACCCGCTACTTCCCCGAGAAAGCCCGGCGGCTGTTCATCTTTAAGAACTATGAGGGACATGTGAGGGCGCTCTGGCTGGGTTCGCGTCTGGGCGGCATTCTCCAGGATTTCCGGTTTGTCAACGGAATCATCAGAAGTCTGGAGACCACGACCGATGGCCGCTACGTGGTGGCTGAATACCATTGGGAGCACTTCGGAATGAGTTTCCTGAGGTTCCTGGCCAAGAACGTGAGCCGCGAAGAAGCCTTGCTGGTCTTTAACCAATGATAAGTACATAAACTATAAACCATTAATGAATATTATGAAAAAAGTTATTTTATCAACGCTTTTGCTCTTCACCTTAGGAGCAAGTGCACAGCAACTGAAGCCTTCACGACTCGACGTGGAGAAACTTAATGGTAAGATAGATCTCAATCAGGACATCTCGGGCTATAGCCTGAGTGACCTGCGAATACTTCGCAACGCTTTCTCTGCCCGCCAGGGTTACTGCTTCATGAATGCCGACCTACGCGGCATCTTCAGCAGCACATCATGGTATGAAACGGTGCTGGAGAAACGTTTCTGGGACAGCGAGGAATACACCGAAGAGGGGGAAAAGAACACCAAGCGTAACCGCATGGCCCCCATCAGCTACACCAAGGAGGAACAGGCTTTCATGGCCAAACTGAAAGCTCGCGAGGACGAACTGAAAGCCAGCAACTTCCCCGGCACTCCCGGACAACTGGTGAACATAGCCAATATCGTGAACCCCTTCCAGCTCTCCACGTTCGACCCACGGTTGCAGAAGGCTTTGAGTCGTCAGGGATTTGCCATCGTGCCGGGAGAGGAAGACCAGTTGTTCCACGTCTATGAGCGCAATGACTATCACAACTTCCCCAGCTTCGTGACCACCGACCTCTTCCTACAGGCCTTCCATATGTATTTCGACTGTCTGCTGCGCGACGTTGAGGAACAGAAGATGCTGCCCGTGATGACCGAATTCAGCAAACTGGCCTATCAGGAAATGAGCCGCACGGCCAGCCAGGCGAAGAATCCCGACCTGAAGGCTGCCGCCGAATACGACATGGCCTTCTTTGCCATTGCCCACACACTGCTCACCGGCAAACAAACACTGGCCTACCCCGCCTCCTACAAAGCGTCAGCTGAAGTGGAAATCAAAAATGTCAAGGATGCCGGCATCGAATACTCGGAGTTCCTGGGCTATACTCTAGAAAACGAGATGCCCAAATATTTCTACAGCATCTATCGCCCACGCGGCCATTACACGAGGTCGGAGAGTCTGAAACAATACTTCATGGGCATGATGTGGCTGCAGAGTGCGCCCTTCGGCACCGACATGACGCCCTATCTGAAGAGTGCGCTGCTCATTGCCGACGTCATCGGCAAGAACGACAAGCTGCACCAACTCTATGAAACCGTGAACCAGCCCATCACCTTCCTGATGGGGCAGACCGACAACATCTCGCTGATGCAGGTGTATCAACTGATGAAGGAGCAGAACCTGACACCCGAGGAATGTTTCAAAAATAAGGGTAAACTTGCAAAAATCCGCAAATCCATCGAGGATTTGGCCAACAAGCAGACACGCATCAAACCCAAGAACCTTATATCCAGTGCGGTGAAGCTGAACGTGATTCCTCAGCGCTATCAGCCTGATGCCGAGGTGCTGGAGGAAATGGTGGACTATGAAAACAAACCGACACTCCGCCCGGAGCCTACCGGTCTTGATGTGTTGGCAGCCATCGGTATTCAGTCGGCCGAACGCATCCTGCTGAAAGAACTCAACGAGCAGGACCGATGGAACAAATACGGTGAGAATCTGCAGCGCATGAAGCAGCGGATGAATGAGATTGACTGGAACTGCTGCGTGGCTAACCGCTGGATTGCTTCCACAAAGGACATTAACGCCGTTCCTGAGGGCGCACCTTATTTTATGAAGACGCCACAATGGGACAAGAAGACGCTCAACAGCGCGCTGGCCTCCTGGGCTGAGCTGAAACACGATGCCATCCTCTATGCCAAGCAGCCTTTCGGTGCCGAATGTGGCGGCTATGGAGTGCCCGAGCCCATCACCCGCGGCTACGTAGAGCCCAACATTGCCTATTGGACAAAGGCCATCGAACTGATCGACGCCACCAATGCGCTACTCAAGAAATACGAACTCACCACGGAGAAGAGCAACAGCTGTACCGAGGAACTGCGCGACAAGGCTGAATTCCTGCTCAACTGCAGCCAGAAGGAACTGGCCGGAAAGCGTCTTAGCGACGAGGAATACCGACAGGTGGAAGCCATCGGCTCTGCCTTCGAATACATCACGCTGCACCTCATCCAGCAGAAAGACGAATATCTGAACGGCTGGGATGCCGTGGAGGGTGCCGACAAGAAGATTGCCCTGGTGGCCGATGTCTATACGGCCAATTCCGACAACAATCCGAATCCGGCCGTCGTCTATGAAGCCGTAGGCCCTGCCCACGAGATTTACGTGGTCGTAGAGATTGAAGGTTATCTGTATCTCACCCGTGGTGCCGTCTTCTCCTATCGCGAATTCCATGAAGCCCTCGATACGCCGCGCCTGACCGACGAGGAATGGCAGAAGCAGCTGGAACAGAATTCCAACAAGGGCATTCCCGAATGGATGAAGGAAATCATCGTGCCGCTCAACGGAAAATCGCTCGACAACGAGAAAATTTTCTATAGTTCCGGATGCTAACTTATTTAGTCGCCTTCGGCGAGAGATCTCACAAATTTATAAAAAAATAATCCTCTATAATTAATAAAAAGATTTTGATTTTATTTGTGAGATTTCTGCCCGAAGGGCACTAATAGACGAAAAGTGAAGAATCATTTTCCGACATATTGCCTCCCGGCTGTTATAGCGATATTCGTATTCGCAGCCACAATATCCGCCTCACGAAAGGCGGCAGCAAATTGGCTTCCTCCTTCGGACCGCCTATCTTGCGATTCTTCACTCTTCACTCTTCACTCTTCACTTAAAGACACTCTTCACTCTTCACTTAACAAAGACACCGTCGAGGTGCTCTTCACGGGCGACATCCTACTCGACCGTGGAGTCAGGAAGCGCATTGAACACACTGGCATTGAGCGCCTTTTCTCAAAAGGCATCGACTCGCTGTTCCGTCAGGCGGACTATGTGGTGGGCAATCTGGAATGCCCCGCCACCAAGACCGTGCAGCCGAACTTCAAGAAATATGTATTCCGCGCAGAACCGGAATGGCTCTCCGTGCTCCGCGAGCATCACATCACCCATCTAAATCTGGCCAACAACCACAGCATCGACCAGGGACGCCAAGGCCTCATCGACACCTGGCAGCATATTCGCGAAGCCGGAATGACGCCCGTAGGAGCCGGACAGAATATGGAAGAAGCCATCCGGCCCGTACTCATCTGCAGCAGTCCTCGACCCGTCTGGCTGTTTGCCTCGCTGCGGCTGACACTCGAAAACTATTCTTTCCTGCCCGACAAGCCATGCGTCAGTCAGGAAAACATCGATTCGCTCTGCCAGCGAATCTTCCGTCTGCGCCAGTCGCAGCCCGAAGCCTATATCATCGTCAGCCTCCATTGGGGCGGCGAACATACCTTGAAGACCGTTCCCCAGCAACGCAAGGAAGCCCGCCAGCTCATTGACGCCGGTGCCGACGTCCTTATCTGTCACCACACCCACACGCTGCAGACCATCGAGGACTACAACGGCCACCGCATCTACTACAGCATCGGCAACTTCATCTTCGACCAACAGAAGCCCATCAACACCCGCGCCTGCATGGTTCGCTTAAAAATCACGCGGGAATCATCCCATGTAGAGACGATTCCCGTGGAAATCCGCAAGTGCGTACCTTTTATAATGTGACGGGTAGCCCATCATTTTGGTGAATCAACGGTTGCCAATCAAAAAAAAGGCTCCATCTTGCAAGAGCAAACGCAAGACAGGAACCTTCAGAGACTGTTAAATGGAGATAAGGCTGTTGCTGCCTACATCATATCGAATGCGATGGGCGAAACTGACAGTACGGCCATGATGAACCGCAGCGGTACAGATACCACGCCGCTGGAATTCGTCAATGAGAGCCTGATCGTGATAGGCCCGCATGCCAGTCCAGCCCCAATTACCAACCTGACGGTTGAAGATGTTTACTAACTCAGTGATTTGCATGTCTGCGAATTGCAGAGCGAACTTGGTGTAATAAATGCTTTGTTGCATAACGTTTTTGTTTTTGAAGTGAAAACTATTTTACTTCCGCATCGTACTTTACCACCGTGGCTCAATGTTATTGCTCGGTTGGCGAGTCCACCCTTGCGAGTGCCTGCTCTTGATGCTTTGTCTTGTCCTGCTATAGGTTGATATAAAAATCGATCTATTCAATGAAGCAAGCAAGTAAAAAAAGTTTACCCCAGCCGGGTCGTCCCCGTCCGTTG
>OMWC01000050.1 GCA_900314655.1 uncultured Prevotellaceae bacterium
AAGGTAAGTGAAAATTCTGACATGGCAAAATCCTGGGCAACTTTTTGTTGCTCAGGCACTTATAAATAATGTTAAACTATAGTGTTGCGGAATTAAGGACTTTTGCAAAGTTATGGCAGAACAATCGCTGAAAGAGAAAACCGCCCGCGGACTTTTCTGGGGCATGCTCAACAACGGCACCATGCAGGTGCTGAATCTCATCATCGGCATTTTTCTCGGCCGTCTGCTCACACCGGCAGATTATGGCATCGTGGGTGTGTTGGCCATCTTCACGGCTATTGCCGGTGACCTGCAGAGTGCTGGATTCACGCAGGCGCTCATCAATATCAAGCGGCCCACCGACAGGGATTATAATTCGGTGTTCTGGTTCAATGTGTTGGTGAGCGTGGCGATGTATGTCCTGTTGTTCCTGACCGCACCGCTGATTGCCCGCTATTTCCATCAGCCCGTGCTGACGGATGTGTCGCGTTTCCTTTTCCTTTCTTTCCTGATTTCCTCTTTGGGAATCGCCCATAATGCCTATCTGTCCAAGAACCTGATGGTCAGGGAGCAGGCTGTGGCCGGTGTGACGGGTCTGACGGTTTCTGGCCTGGTGGCCATCCTGTTGGCTTGGAAAGGCTATGCTTATTGGGCATTGGCTTGGCAGCAGGTGATTTTCATCTCGGTAGTGAATCTGGTTCGGTTGCGCTATTCCAAGTGGCGCCCGTCGTTGAAGATTGATTTCGGCCCCGTGCGCGAGATGTTCCCCTTTGCCGTGAAACTGCTGGGCACGAAGATCCTCACCACCATCTCACAGAATATCCTCACGTTTATCTTCGGACGCATGCTTCCCATTCATGCCGTGGGTAATTTCTCGCAGGCCAACAAATGGAACACGATGGGCCATTCATTGGTGACGGGCACCATCGGACAGGTGGCACAGCCGGTGATGGCAGAGATTACCGACGATCAGGAGCGCGAGGTGAGGGTGTTTCGCAAGATGCTGCGCTTCACGGCTTTCCTCTCATTCCCTGCCATGCTGGGACTGGCCTTGGTGGCTCGTGAGTTTATCTTGATTACCGTTGGTCCGAAGTGGCTGGAGTGTGTTCCCCTGCTTCAGATTCTATGTGTGGGAGGAGCTTTCCTTCCTCTCTATGCCGTCTATCAGAATCTGGTTATCAGCAGAGGACGCTCCGACATCTATCTGTGGTGCAATGCCGTTCAGATTGTCTTGCAGATAGCTTTGGTATTGATTTTCGCCCCGAAAGGCATCACGGTGATGGTGGCTGCCTATACGTTGTTGAATATCCTTTACCTGCTGGTGTGGCATTGGCAGTCGCAGAAAGCGCTGCGCGTGCCGCTTCTCGATGTGGTCAAGGATACTGCGCCTTTCTTTGTGGTAGCTTTGGCGGTGATGGCGGCAACCTATTTCCTGACAGGCTGGACGACGAACATTTGGCTCTTGTTCCTGCTGCGTGTGGTGATTGCCGCCGTACTTTATTTCCTACTGATGAAACTGCTGGGTGCAGAGATACTCAACGAATGTATGATGTTTTTGAAAAAGAAGAGTAAGGGAGTATGAGGAAATACACGATTATCGTTGTTACGCGTAATAATGCCGAGGGACTCGAAAGGACGCTGCTGAGCATCCGCCAACTCGACTATGCTGAGAAGGAGATTGTCGTCATCGATGGGGCCAGTAGCGACCGCACGATGGAGGTGCTGGAGGCAAACCAGGATGTGGTTACCCGTTACGTGTCGGAGAAAGATAGCGGCATCTATAATGCCATGAACAAGGGCATCGGCTTTGCCACGGGCGACTATGTCGTCTTTATGAATGCCGGAGATATCTTTGCCGGAAGCAATATACTTTCATTGGTGAATGCTTCGGATGGTGATATCATCTTGGGCTGTGAGAGCTATGGCGGACAGGTCAGGATGGTCAAACCGCAGATGTCGCTCTATGATATCCTTTCCGTGGGCATCAATCATCAGGCCGTTTATTACCGTCGGGAGATCTTGCAGCGATACGGCTTTGATGAATCCTATCGGCTGATAGCCGACTTGAAATCGGTCGTGGAACCGCTGGTGAAAGAGAAGGTATCGGTGTCGTGCATCCCGGAGATTCTTGCTGTTTGCGAAGGCGGAGGCCTTAGTAAGCAGCGTTGGAAGGATATCCGCAAGGAGAATCAGCGTATTATAGAAGAGGTGGTAGAGCCTTTTTATCGGGCTGACTATCTTCGTTTCTCGCGCATCAGTCCTGAGATGCTTCCCCACTTTGCCGTCTTGTCGGCTTTCCGTAGCGTCTATCCGATGATAAGAATGATTTCCAAAGTGCTACGGTTCTTCAATAAAAGGTTCAAGCATATTCCTCTGGATTAAGCGAATTTCAGCTTGATGCAATAGAGTCTTTTCATCATGCGGTAACAGGCTCCCGCCAATTTCCATGAACCTCCCTTCCGAAGCCAATAATGGCAGCATCTGAACAGCAGTCCTGACGGTTGGTAAGGGCAGTAGTTCTGCATTTCTTCGTAAGGTATTCCAGCCTCGCCGCCGCTGCTGAAGGCTAATAGCAGGCCGATTTGTAGCGGTGTGCGGTATTCATTACGGGTGTCGTGGCGCTTGAAATAGTCGGCAACGGTCGCATTGGCTTTTAGGGCCGAAACGACATGATGGCGTGAATGTGCATTCGTGAAAGTGCCTTCACGGTCAATGCGGTAATAGTAAACCACCTCCCCGACCGTGGCCCATCGGGCGTTAAGCATCATGCGCGGCACCATGCTGTAGTCTTCGGCCATGTTCGTGCCAGGCAGAAACGACAGTTGCCTGTCCATAAGATACTTCCTGCTGATGAGCCGGGCCCACAACTGGTGGGTGACCACGTGTTGCAACAGCAGTTTCTTCAGATATACGGATTGGGAGTCGCTTGAAGGCATCATGCTTGATTCCGCCTGTCCGCCTGCAAAGTAGGCGAAGCCGCCGTCAATCACGTCGGCCTTGGTCTCCAGGGCTTTGGCTGTCAGAAGTTCTACCATCCGCTCTGCCACGAGGTCGTCACTGTCCACAAATGTAATGTAGTCGCCCGTGGCTTTTTCCAACAGCGTCTTGCGGACATAGCCCACACCTCTGTTTTCCTCCATCCTAAGGATGACCGTCTGCGCTTTCCTTTGCGGATAGCGTTCCATGACGCGCTCCAGGATTTCTATGCTATGGTCGGGCGAACAGTCGTCCACGAAGATATACTCCAGGTCTTCGTAAGTCTGCTCGAACAGGCTCACGGCACAGCGCTCAATATATTTCTCCACGCCATAGACGGGTACAAGGATCGAAACTTTCATAGCCTAACAGAAGAATTTAATCAGCCAGTAGCCGTTGTATGTGATGAGATAGACGGTGAGCAACAGGAAGACCGTGCGCAATGCCCAGAGGCGTTTGCCGCATGCCGTCCTGAAGAGGTAGGCCATTGCTAAAGGCATGATGAATGCCCAATGGGCCGTCATGATGTAGGGTTCGATGATGGCAAAGCCGAGCACCAGATGAATGGTGGCATCGAAGGCGAGCCACGAAAGGCAGAGCCATAGGAAACGTTCGCGGCGTCCCATCCAGATGCCTGCCAGGAAAAGCAACACGATGATTGCCTCCGCGACATAGTTCCACCAATGGCTGTAGCCGACGAATACCGGACGGTTGCGCCCTACGTCTTTCAGCAGATAGCGGTCGTGCAGTTGGATGCTTTCGCCGAAAACATTCTCCACGAGGGTGGGCATGAGGGGGATGTCATCGTATGTGGAATCCAAGTATTTGCCCTCGTTCATCTTCACGTTGTTGTGTCGTTTCTGCTGTTTCATGCGTGCGGCAAAGGTAGAGTCCTTCTTCATCTTCTCCTCCACGATATGTTGCCGCTTCTGCATCTCTTCGGCCACGATGCCCTGTTCCTGAAAGAGATAGCACCCCAGGAGCACCAGCGTAGGCAGGCCGAACGTGAAGAGCAGATTGCGCCAATGCCATGCCTTGCGCCCGTTGACGAACCAGTTGGCCAGGAATATCTTCACGCCGTTGGTGAGGGTCGCACCCGAAGCCAGGAAGTAGTAGAGGGCCACCTTCCAGCCTTTCATGAGGCGTCCTTTCTGAAGGTCGCGTCCTGCCACGTAGAGTGTAAGCGTCAGGATAAACATCGACAGCGCGAAATGGTCGGGCACGATGGCCGTCAGCACGATATGCGAAAACGTATAGAGAAACACGGTGAGCAGCGTGGCATCCGGGCCTTGCAGTCCGATTACCTCGCGGAGCGTGCGGCGGATAAACAGGAAACTGTAGAACATCAGGCCTACCAGGAAGAACGCCACGATGAAGATGGCGCAGTTATGGCCCGTGATGCCCATCAGCCAGTTGTTGAGTTGCGACAGGGGCCACAGCATCAGCGACAGTAGCGGATGACGATAGGCCACGAAGAGCGGACGCCAATGTGACAGGATGATATAGCTGTAGCAGTCGAAGCCCGACACGATGTAATGGTTCCAGAAAAGACTCCAGTAGCCCAGCTTCCCGCAGCGGGTGAACAGTTCGAAATGGTTGCCGGCAATGGCCATCACGTTGAGTGCCACGAGGCACACCAGCACAATGGCAGCCACGACTCGCTCTTCACGCTTTATCTTGAATATCTCCATTTCTCATTTTCTCCATTTCTCATCCTACCACAATAGGAATTGTACATAGAGTGCCACGTTCCAGACGAAGAGGAAGGCGGTGACCCCCGTCAGAGCCCAGCGCAGCCATTTGGTTCTGGTGGCTTTCAGAACATAACCGATAGCAATAGGCATGACGAACACCCAATGGGCCGTCATGATATACACCTCGTTGAGGCCGAAGCCCAAGCCTACGTGCAGAACCATATCAAACAGGAAGCCAGCCAAGGCCATCCATAGGAAACGTTCGCGGCGTCCCACCCAAATACCCCAGAGGAATAGTCCCACCAGAAGGGCTTCCACAATGTAGTTCAGCCAATAGTTGTAACGGATGATGACCGATCGGCTGCGGAGCGTGTCGCCCAGCAGTTGGTCTTCGTGTATCTGTAGCGATTCGCCGAAAAGATTCTCCACCATCGAGTCCCAGCGCGGCGTGGAGATGTCGGTCCATCTGGAGAATTCTCCTTTGGCAATAGGCTTGCCGGTATGCAGGTTCCAGGGCTGCTTGTGGTCGGCGCGGTATTTGGCCCACATCCGTTTCTTCTGATCAGCCTTGAAGGCTTTCTCCAACGCGGCAGAATCCTTGATGCCGACGGTGTCCTTGAAGGCCTTGTAGGCAGCAGCCTTCTGCTGCTTGTCTTTCTTCGCCTTGATTTCCTTGCGGGCCATTTCCTTTGGCCATACGAAGGTCTTGTATTCCCATCGGGCAAAGCCCCAGATGGCCAAGGCTGGCAGGATGACCGCCAGCAGCAGGTATTTGGGACGGAAGAACCGCTTGCCGTTCACGAACAGGGCATCAAGGAATATCTTGATGCCGTTGTTGAGCGAGATGCCGGCCGTGAAGAAGAACAGCAGCACCGTCTGCACGATGCTGAGCGTGCGCCCTTTCTGTATGCACTTGCCCGAGAGGTAGAGCGCGCAGATCAGTACCATCATCGATGGTCCGAAATGATCGGGCACCGAGAGGCTCACCATCACGTAGCCGAACGAGAACAGCAGGGCCGAGAGCAGCGTGCTGTCAAAGCGATCCAGTCCGATGATTTCCCGCAGGATGCGGTATAGGAAAACAAAACTATAGACCGTGCAGAACACCAGGATTGCAGCACAGATAAACTGCACGCAATTCACGCCGAAAAGAGCCGTCAGTCCTTGATTGAGCAGATAGAAAGGCCACACGAAGAACGCCAGCAGCGGATGGCGATACACGTTATAGCCCGTCTGCCAGTCGGTAATCACGGCATAGGTGATAGGGTCGAAGCCCGATATCTGGAAATGCTTGATGAAGAGCCGCCAATGGTCACTACTGACGGGCATGAACCTGTCAGCATAAGTCCACACTACGAGCCCGTTCATCACCACCGAGAACAGCAATGCCACCAGCACCGCCCATCGCTCTTCTGCCTTTATCTTGAATATCCGTAAATAGCGCACACTTCTAAATTCTTAATTCAAAACTCCCTATAATGTCCTTCGTCAGCAAAGTCGAGCAGCGCATGGTCGCCGCGGCTGTCGCCATAGGCCACAAGCTTATACTCTTTCCTGTTGGGATATTGCTCCAGCAACCGTCTCACCTTCTCCTCTCCATAGCAGTTCTTGGTCAGGAAACGGCCCGTCAGTTTTCCATCCACCACCTGCACCTTCGTGCCAATGATAGTAACCCCCACCAAACCTCCCCGAGGGGAGGCTGCTGTCTCTCCCCCTCGGGGGAGCAGGAAGGGGGTTACCCAATTTTCTATCGAAGCCGAGATGATGACCACCTGATCGCCGTCCATTACCGCCTTGTTCACGGCAGACATCCCTTTCTTCTTCAGCAGCGATGCCTTATCATGGGCAAACTTCTCGCAATACTCATTGAATTTCTCTTCGGTCATTCCGCCGAAGAAATACTGGAAGATGATGTGCTTCGTCTTCCAGTTGGGCATGATGCCCATCTTCATCAGGATGAGCAGATGAAGATGCTTCAGGAATCCGATGAGGAATTCCTTGTTGCCCTTCACGTAGCGGATAAACTCTATCAGCGTGTCGCGCCGGGTGAGCGTGCCGTCAAAATCGAAAGCATGTATCGTCATAAGAAATAAATAATAAGCAGGAACGTCAGCGCCCAGAGCACCACCACCACCTGCGTGAACCTGTCTTGCAGCATCATCTTCGTCGGGTCGCCGCTCTTCTTGTCAACCACCGTAATCTGGATATAGCGTAGCAGTCCCAGCAGCACGAAGACCGTCGTCAGATACAAATAGTCCGTATGCACGCGCGCCACCACCTCGGGCGAAATCGTGTACATGATATAGCACACCAGCGTCACCGAAGCCGTGATCGTGATGGCCTGATTGATAAAAGTCAGATTATAGCGGATGGTATTCTTGCGTGGAGCCTCGCCCGTCTCTTCCATCCGCAGCACGTCGTCGCGCCGCTTCGCAAACGAAAGGAAAAGCGTCAGCAGGAATGTCATCATCACAATCCATTTACTCAGCGCAATCCCCGTGGCCAGTCCACCGGCCAGCAGCCTGAGCACGAACCCGAAAGCGATGATACAAACATCCACGATGGCATACTTCTTCAGCCAGGCGCAATAGGCCAGGTTCAGCACAAAGTAGAACAACAGAACCCCAACCAAACCTTGCCAAGAAGAAACCCCCACCAACCTCCCCGAGGGGAGGCTTTCAGAAGCGGATTCAATCTCTCCCCCTCGGGGGAGCAGGAGGGGGGTCGGCAGTAGAGTGGTCAGTATTGCCAACACCGCCATCAGCGCCATCAGCCCATAAGCCGACTTCATCGAGATAGCTCCCGAGGCAATCGGCCGTTTGCACTTCACCGGATGCCGCCGGTCAGCCTCCACGTCGATGATGTCGTTAAAACAATAAATCGACGACGCGATGAAGCAGAAAGCCACGAAAGCCACCAGCGAGGCATACACCGTAGCCCCGTTGGTCAGTGCCCCGCCGAAAAACATCGGCACCAGCACAAACACATTCTTCAGCCATTGTTTCGGCCGTATCAGCCGCAAAATGTCCTTCATGGTTGCAAAGGTACGATTAAGCGAGCACAAATGCAAATAAAACTTGTTTTAATTTGCTTTGTCGAACGAAAGTACCTTATCAAAAGATAGCATAAAAAAATGATACGGCGAAGAGAATACCTACTTATTTTAGTCTTTCATCGCTGCAAAAACTTTTCACTTTTCTTCATAACATGCTGTAGAACAGTGTTTTGCGGTGAAGGGTTCGCCGCCCATGCCCGCAGATGCTATCCGCCATCACCTAACACCCACCATTCACCATCCACCACCTAACACCCATTCACCACAGTCCATTGAAGCCTGCATCTCCCACCACATTTGTTCTCAACAGTCAGGTAAACTCCCGCATACCTATGAGATATCCTCAAATCACCCTATAATAATTCTCCTTTTCTTGTTAAGGAAGCATTGCTGACGAACGTCAGCAACATTGCCGACCCATGTCAGTAGTATTGCTGACAAAGGTCAGCAATGCCTCGCGATGCAATTTACGTGAATTAAAGTACCGCAACTTGATATTGAAAACAAGACAGGTACAATCAATTTGTTTGATTACTTGAAGAAAGAATAGCATGTATCGCTGAGTTCTGGGCCTTCATGCTGGTATCATCCGGCGGAAAAACACGTTGGGTATGGCCACGCCAAGGGCTATGAAGAGAATGATGAGCGAGGCCTGTATTGCATAGTTCATCGCCACGGTCACCTCGCCTACGACACCGCGCATATTGATGAACGCGAACAAGGCGCGATACATCAGCACACCGGGTATCATCGGGATGACACTCGGAATGCTCAGCAGCTGGTGGGGCGTGTGCAGCCAGCGCACCAGTGCGCAGCAGAGTATGCTCACAACGGCAGACCCTACGAACGAACCGACGACAAGCCCCAGGTCAAGCCCGATGTTGCCGCTGGAGGGCCCGAGGTTGACGAAGTTGCGCGTGCAGACGCTGACGACACCGCCCAGTGCCACAAAGCCCATCAGATGGCGCGGCGTGTTGAAAATCATGGAGAAGCCGATGGCCGATACGGCGGCTGCAAGCGAATACTCGTCGTAGGCATGATGGGGAGTCATCGGCAGGTTCTTGGCAAGGTTGTCTATGCCACACACCCGAATGGCAAAGGCAATGCCGAAAGCCATGGCGAGGAGCGTCGTCAGCGTTCCCATTGCCCGAGTCACGCCTACCTGGGTGTAGCCGGAGAGCATGTCGCTGACAAAATTGATGAGCGGTACCCCAGGCACGATGAACAGCGCGCAGGCCAGCAGCGGATGCCACGGCGTGCTGGATGCAAAGATGCCCATCGGGCCGCCCGAGACTGAAGCCCACTGCGACAGCTCGCTGAAGGCCCAGGCTATCAGCGTAGAGACGAAAGCCGCCACACCGGTGTTGACAAGGGCATTGCTGCCCACTGCCCCCAGCCACATACGCAGACGCAAACCGAGGATGGCGGCAAGGGCTGCATAGAAGAAGGCCGTCCAGTCGCAGCCAAACTGTATGCAGAAACCGCCGCAGGCTAAACCGCCCCCCACAGCCACCTGCCAGGGAGAATAGTTACGGCGCTGGCAGGCTATCTGCGACAACTGCCGTTCATAGTAGTCGAGCGAGTAGCCCGTGCGCTGAGCCTCACACGACAGATGGCTCGTCTGCCGCAGCGTGTCGAGGTCGATACCATGACGCTCTACACGCTGAAAGCGCGTAAACGACTGCCGGCAGTCAGGCAGGTTAACCATCAGCATGTTGTAAACGATGTAGATGTTGAGCCTTTCGAGCGGC
>OMWC01000047.1 GCA_900314655.1 uncultured Prevotellaceae bacterium
GCATCAAATCAATGATCTCGTTATCGCTAAATCCTTCAAAAAGCGGACACTTGCGTAGTCCTTCAAGAGTATCTATATCCATAATTGATGCAAAGATAGTGCAAATCGAGTGAAATACAAAGGAAAAAAGCATTTTTTTCTTTTATTTCCGAGATGCAGCCTATCTTCGATATTATCAATGATAGTGCAAAGATAGCGATAAACAACTAACAATTCTTAAAATTAACATACTTTCACACGAAAGACCACAGATGTTACCAGTTTCTATCCCCATTTATAATTATATTTGCCAAATAAAACGTAGTAAAATGAACATTGGAGAGAAAACGAAAGCGGCATTGCTGGTGATAGCGGGCGTCGTGTGCGGCCTCGGCGGATTATTTATGTATCTGCTCAGGGCGCATACATATTTTGTGGGTGATGACCCGTCGGCCTGCGTCAACTGCCACATCATGACACCTTACTACGCTACGTGGAGCCACTCCTCACACGGACGAATCGACCATCAATCGAACGGTGCCACCTGTAACGACTGTCATGTGCCCCATCAGAACCTAGCCGTCTATTATGGATTCAAGGCGGTTGACGGTCTGAAGCATACGGCTTATTTCGTGGGCCACATGGAGCATCAGGCCATCAAGGCTGAGACGCTGACTGGTCAGGTGGTAATGGACAATTGTATCCGCTGCCACACCCAATTGAATACGGAGTTTGTAAAGACGGGCCGCATGGGTTATATGACGCAGCAAGCCCAGGGCGGCAAGGTGTGCTGGGACTGCCATCGCAACGTGCCCCACGGCGGCATGAACTCACTGATGGCGACCCCCAATGCCGAGGGCGTTACACCACTACCTCCGTCGCCAGTACCAGAGTGGCTGCAAGGAATGGTAAAAAAGTAAAAAGGTAAAAAAGTAAAAAACGAAATATTATGGCAAAGCAATTGAAGAAATGGCAAGGTTGGATTCTCTTCGGAGGATCGATGGCAGTGGTCTTTATCCTAGGACTGCTCGTTTCGTCGCTGATGGAGCGCAGAGCCGAGGTGGCCAGTGTGTTTAACAACAAGCGCACCGTGTTTGAGGATGAAATCATCGCTCAGAATGAGAAGTTCAAGGCCGACTATCCCCGCGAATACGAGACTTGGGCAATGACGGAGGATACGACCTTCAAGTCGAAGTACAACTCGTCGCAAGAGGTGGATGTGCTCGAACAGCGTCCTGAGATGGTGGTGCTGTGGGCTGGCTATGCTTTCTCGCGTCACTATAACACGCCTCGCGGCCATAAGCACGCCTTAGAGGATATGCGTAAGATTCTGCGCACAGGTAATCCTGGCATTACGGTGAAGACAGCCGATGGTCGCGACTCTATCGCTGTTGACATGCAGCCCGCTACGTGTTGGACTTGTAAAGGTCCGGATGTGCCTCGCATGATGCGCGAACTGGGTAATGGTAAGGACCAGTTCTCTCCCGCCAACTTCTACGCCAAGAAGTGGAGTGAGTTGGGTGCCGAGGAGGTGAACACCATCGGATGCTCCGACTGTCACGATGCCCGCACCATGGATCTGCGTCCTGCCCGTCCTGCCCTCTACGAGGCATTTGCCCGTCGCGGTCTGAACGTGAAGAACGCTACCCATCAGGAGATGCGTTCGCTGGTATGCGCCCAGTGCCATGTGGAGTACTACTTCATCAAGCCCAACGACGAGAAGAATCCCGGCAAGGCTAACTACTTGGTATTCCCCCACGACAAGGGTCTGACCTGCGAGACTGCTGAGGAATACTACGACTCTATTGGCTTCTACGACTATATCCATCCGCTGTCGGGTACCAAGATTCTGAAGGCTCAGCATCCAGGTTGGGAGATGTCGCAGCATGGCATTCACGCTCAGCGTGGTGTATCGTGTGCCGACTGTCATATGCCGTATAAGCAGGAGGGTGGCGTGAAGTTCAGCGATCACCAGATTCAGTCGCCTCTGGCTAAGATTGATCGCACCTGCCAGACTTGTCACCGTCAGGATGCCGAGGTTTGTAACGAGGTTCGCAACCGTGCCGAACAGGAGTTGGCTCGTGCCCACTTCGAGGCTAAGTTCATCATCGATAAGGGTGCTACCGAGGCTGAAATGGCTCCTATCCAGGCCCTGCTGCGCAAGAGTCAGTGGCGTTGGGACTATGCCATCGCCTCGCATGGTGCCACCTTCCACGCGCCGCAGGAGGTTACCCGCTTGCTCTCGCACTCGGTTGACTATGCCCAGCAGGCCCGCTTGCTCATTGCTCGCGTAGCTGCCAAGCACGGACATATAGGAGATATCCCTGTGCCCGATTATAGTACCAAGGCCAAGGCTCAGGCAGCCATCGGACTGGACATGCAGAAGTTGAACGCCAATAAACAGCGCTTCCTGCAGGAGATTGAACCCAAGTGGATTGAGGAAGCCAAGAAGAACGGTAAACTCATCGAACTTTGATCGTTACATTATCCGTACACAATCCACAAAAATCATTAAATCCCAAAGCAAGTTGATAATGCTTTGGGATTTATTTCGTATATTTGCCAAGAATTACAAACCAACAACAAAATGAGATTATGATGAAGATAAACGCATTGCTGATGAACGCAGCCGATAACGTAGTGACCACGGTCGAAGAAATCGCCAAGGGAGAGGATGTCTGCTACATAGATGGCAGCGCATGTGTCACGCTGAAAGCCAAGGAGGATATCCCCTACTGCCATAAGGTGGCTCTGAAGGATCTGCCGGAAGGTGGCGAGGTGATTAAATATGGCGAGAGTCTGGGACGGCTCGTATGCACTGTTGCCAAGGGTTGCTGGGTGAACGACCAGAATCTGAAGAGTGAACTGCGTGACTATGACAGCGAATTGGCTGGAGATGAATGGCAGATGTGTGCTGCCCAATCTGCTCTACAGCAGATAGCACCTTTCCAGTTCTGGGGCTACCGTCGTACAGAGGGTCGTCCTGGCATCCGTAACTATATCCTGATTCTGCCCACGTGCGTCTGCGCCAGTGAGTCATGTCGCATCGTGGCCAGTCAGATTCGCGGGGCGGTGAACATCGTGTTCAACACGGGTTGCTCCGACGTGCAGGCCAATACAGATATGAGTCAAAAGGTGCTGACTGGCTTTGCCTGCCACCCCAATGTCTATGGCGTAGTAATTATCGGCTTGGGTTGCGAGACCGTCCCCCATCGGAAACTAAAGGAGAAGATTGAGCGTCTGACCAGTAAACCCGTCGTGTCATTCGGCATCCAAGAGGAAGGCGGCACTCTGAAGACCATTGAGAAAGCCACCCGTGCCGCACGCGAAATGGCCCAACAGGCAGGTTCGCAACAGAAGGAATTTTTCGATGCCTCAGAGCTCTATATCGGCATCGAATGTGGTGGAAGTGATGCCACATCGGGTATCGCCAGCAATCCGTCAGTCGGTGAGATGAGTGACATCCTCGTTGACATGGGTGCCACGACGGTGATGAGCGAATCAATTGAATGGATTGGCGGTGAACACATACTGGCCAAGCGTGCCGCAACGACGGAGATTCACAATCAGATCGTCGAAGTGTGCCGTGAGTACGAGGCTCATCTCTCTGCAGCCGGACAGGATTGTCGTGCCGGTCAGCCAACCCCAGGCAACAAGGCTGGAGGCCTGTCAACGCTCGAAGAGAAAAGCCTGGGCTGCATCCGCAAGGGTGGTACGCGCCCCATCGTGGAAGTGCTACAGCAGGCGGTAAGTCCTTCAAGGAAAGGGGCCGTCGTGATGGATACCGCAGGTTTTGACATTGCATCAGTAACTTCTATGGTGGCTTCCGGCTGTCAAGCCATCGTCTTCACAACAGGTAGGGGCACACCTACGGGTAATGCCATCGCGCCTGTGCTGAAAGTGACGGCCAACGAGCGTACCTACTGCATGATGGAGGACAACATGGACGTTGATCTCAGTGCCGTGTTGAGGGGCGAAAGAACTATTGCTCAGATGGGTAGTGAACTGGTTGATATCGTTGCTGAGGTAGCCTGCGGTCGCATGACCAAGGCTGAGGCCTTCGGCTTCTCCGACATCGCCGTGGATCATGTCTGCAGATTTGTGTAAATACGAAAAGAGTAGAGACAGTTGCAACAGCAGCAGCGCACCTATATTACCATCGATCTGAAGTCGTTCTATGCTTCAGTGGAGTGCGTGGACAGGGGGCTTGACCCACTGTCCACGAACCTCGTCGTGGCTGATGAAAGCCGGACGGAGAAAACCATCTGTCTGGCTGTCTCTCCGTCGCTGAAGGCATACGGCATAGGTGGGCGTGCGCGACTGTTCGAAGTGTATCAGAAAGCCCGTGGTGTGGATTTTATCATCGCCCCACCCCGTATGGCTCATTATATTGAGGTAAGCACCAAAGTCTATCAGACCTACCTGAAATATATTGCTCCAGAGGATATACACGTCTATAGCATCGATGAGGTATTCATGGATGTGACGGCTTATTTGCATTCGTACAAGATGACGGCTCATCAGTTGGCGATGAAGATGATCCGTGACGTGCTGGCCACTACTGGCATCACGGCAACGGCAGGCATCGGCACAAACATGTATCTGGCAAAGGTTGCGATGGATATTGTAGCCAAGAAGATGCCAGCCGACAAAGACGGTGTGCGTATTGCCGAACTGGATGAGATGTCGTATCGCCGTGAGTTATGGGATTACCGTCCTCTGACCAAGTTCTGGCGTGTGGGGCGTGGGATAGCCGAGAAACTGGCTGTCTATGGCATTGACACGATGGGAAAGATAGCCCGGATGTCGATACAAAACGAAGGACTACTTTACCGTCTCTTTGGTGTGAATGCAGAACTGCTGATAGACCATGCCTGGGGCTGGGAACCATGTACTATAGAGGCTGTGAAAGCCTACAGGCCAGAGACCAACTCCTTCAGCAGCGGACAGGTACTACAGGAGCCATATACGTTTAAGAAAGCACGTGTGGTGATACGCGAGATGGCCGAAGGAATGGCACTCGACTTAGTATCGAAACGCCTGGTGACCGACCAACTGGTGCTGACCGTAGGCTATGATGCTGAATGTCTCACACGTCCAGAAATCCGCGAAAAGTATCACGGTGAGATTACCACCAACCACTACGGGAAGCCCGTGCCAAAGCATGCGCACGGTACATTCAACTTCGAGAGACCGACTTCATCATCGCGGCTCATTATGGATGGGGCTACAGAATTGTTTGATCGCTGTATGAATCCCGATTTGCTCATCCGCAGACTGAACCTGACAACGAATCATGTGGTGTCAGAGGCATCGGTATCAGCACAGGATTGTGCTCCCCGGCAGCTTGATCTCTTCACCGACTACGAAGCATTAGAGAAGCAGCGACAGGCAGAGCAAGCCAAACTCGACAAGGAGCGCAGGATGCAGGAGGCACAGTTGAAAATCAAGAAGCGTTTCGGCAAAAATGCCATTCTTCGGGGCCTGAACTTCGAGGAAGGTGCCACGGCCAAGGAGCGCAACAAACAAATAGGAGGACATAAAGCATAATGGACAATTACGACGATATCATCAATCTGCCACATTACGAGCCCAAGCATCATCCAAGGATGTCGATGTGGAGCCGTGCAGCCCAGTTTGCTCCCTTTGCTGCACTGACAGGCTATGATGAAGCCATCCGCGCGGCTTCACCGCTTGCTACCGAAGGGACGCAAGAAAGCGACAGAACCCAACAAGAGTTAAATCCCAAGACAAAATAATCATACTTTGGATTTTTTTGCTTATCTTTGTACCATTATTTACAAACTAAACACAATACGATTATGAAGATTTTGATTTTACAAGCCTCGCCACGTGCGAATGGTAACACCGCTTGGATGGCGGAAGAGTACAAGAAGGCTGCTGAGGCAGTAGGTCATGAGGTGACATTGGTGAACGTATCGAAGAAGAAAGTTGCAGGCTGTTTGGCTTGTGAGTACTGTCATAATAAGGGCAATGGTGCCTGCATCCAGAAGGATGATATGCAGGAAATCTATCCGTTGATGAACGAAGCAGAGGTGCTGGTGCTGGCTGCGCCCATCTACTACTTCACCCTCTGCGCCCAGATTCAGGCCCCCATCCAGCGCATGTACTGCGTCAACAAACCCGCCAACGTGAAGAAGATGGCGCTGCTGATGTCATCCTACTCTCCTGGTGTCTATGACGGAGCCACGGCCGAATTCCGCGACATCTGCAACTACTGGCAAGTTGAGAACATGGGCTTTGTCTCTGCCAAGATTGACGAGCAGAAGACCGAGGAAACCAAACAGAAAGTGATAGCATTGGTGAATGCCTTATAAATGACGAAGTCACAACCTGCAATACCTACTTTTGATTAATCTGCTTAGTAGGCTTTGGGGGTGCGCAATGCTTAAAACACCGCGTTTTAGGTATTGTGCACCTTAATTTTTCTCTCTAATTTTGCACCCAGAAAACATGAACGATAAAAATGAAAACGACAACAGCGATTCCTACAGAAATGAAGGTACTGATGAACCACATCTACGAACTGAATAAGGGCGTGCGCCAAATGGTGCTCTTCACCTGTAATAAGAAATATGGTAAACTGGCCGTTGAAAGGCTGGAAAGTCAAGGTATCCCTTATGTGCTCCAGTCCGCTGGTCAACAGAACCTGAACGTGAATTTCGGGCGTCGCGAATGTCTGGAAGCCATCCGGCTCATCGTCACCCGTCCGCTGAACCAGCTCACACCCGAAGAGGACTTTATCCTCGGTGCCATGCTCGGCTACGACCTCTGTGCACAATGCGAACGGTATTGTAAGCGTAAATGCGGCAACAAGTGCATCAAAAAGAATTAACCACATAATTAAATATAAATAATGAACGCAACAATTGTAATTTATGGTTCCTCGACGGGAACCTGCGAGGCCATCGCAGAGAAGATCGCCTCGAAACTGGGCTGTGAGGCCCTGAATGTACAGGACCTGACAGCCGACATCGTCAGTGCTAACCAAAATCTGATCCTCGGCACCTCAACGTGGGGCGCAGGAGAATTGCAGGATGACTGGTACGACGGACTGAAGACGCTCCAAGGTGCCGACCTCAGTGGTAAGACCATTGCTCTTTTCGGCTGTGGCGACTGCTCTTCGTATAGCGACACCTTCGTAGGTGGCATGGGTGAGCTCTACAACGGTATTAAGAATAGCGGTGCTAAGTTCATCGGCTCAGTAGAAACCGACGGCTACACCTTCGACGACTCCGAGGCCGTGATTGACGGCAAGTTTATCGGTCTGCCCCTCGACGACATCAACGAGGATGACAAGACCGACACCCGCATCGAGGCCTGGCTCGCCGCCATCTCTCCTAATATGTAATCACAGGTATATAAATTAAATTCATAAGACGTATTTGTTTAGTTAGTAATGAGGGTGGTTGGCTGAGATGGTCAGCCACCTTTTTTAAAAAGAAAAGGATTATGGGACTTATAAAGCAACTATTCACTAACTGCGCCTATCCGCAAGGACGGATGGGACGCGCCATGTTAAAGTTTATGAACCTCTGTCATGCACCCCTGACGAACTGGGGTCTGAAACTCGTCAATATTCAAGACGGCTGGACGATGCTCGATATCGGCTGCGGTGGTGGGGCTACCTTGCAACGACTGTTGAAACGGAGTAAGGATGCGCAAGTCTATGGCATTGACATCTCTGAGGAGAGTGTAGCAAAAGCCAAGAAGGTAAATGAAGAAGTGCTCGACAAACAAGTATTCGTTACTCAGGGTTCTGCCGAGAAACTGCCCTACGAGGACGGGAAGTTTGATCTCGTCACTGCGGTTGAGACGGTCTATTTCTGGCCCAATCTCCCTAACTGTCTGCAGGAGGTTCGTCGAGTACTTAAATCCGGTGGTAAGTTCGCCATCATGGTGGAGGTCGTAGATGGCGACTCGATGTGGACAAATGTCGTAGAAGGCATGACGGCCTATTCGCCAGAAGAACTGAAGACCATGCTCGACGATGCAGGCTTCACCCAGACAGAGATTCATCGTATGAAGCCGTCGAAAGCTACAATTATTGGAATAAAGGGTTAAGCAGTATTTCCTTTAAACAAAAATCCCAGAGCTTTTGGACCTGCTTTGGGATTTTTTTCATAAATTTGCACCCGATGGATATACAGAGTTTCTTCACATCGCTCTTGAACGTGGTCTGCGAGATGGCTCCCTATCTGCTATTGGGATTCTTCATCGCAGGCGTGCTGCACGTATTCGTGCCGCAGAAGTTCTATGCCAATTATCTTTCGCGTAACAATAAATTTTCTGTGCTATGGGCGGCGCTGTTGGGAATCCCCCTGCCGCTATGTTCGTGTGGTGTCATCCCTACGGCTATCGGACTCAGAAATGAGAAGGCATCAAAAGGAGCCATTGCCTCGTTTCTCATTGCCACGCCGCAGACGGGCATCGACTCCATCCTAGCTACTTTCTCATTGATGGGGTTGGGCTTTGCGATTATCCGTCCTACAGCAGCACTCATCACGGGTGTTTGTGGCGGTTTGTTGGTAAACCGACTGGTTCACGAGGATAAGATCGTTGACATCGACAACTGCTCATGTCAGGTTGAAAAAGGAAATAGAATCTGGCGCGTGCTGAAGTATGCCTATTACGATATGCTTCGCGATATCGGCCTGCGACTGCTTATCGGACTTATTGTTGCTGCATTGATTCAGGTCGCAGTGCCTGATGAATTCTTCCTCAGTTTCGGCAGTCAGCCGCTGTTACAGATGCTAGTCATACTGGTCATCGCCGTGCCAATGTACATTTGTTCGACAGGTAGCATCCCCGTGGCAGCAGCATTGATGATGAAAGGTCTATCGCCAGGTGCGGCACTGGTGATGCTGATGGCCGGTCCTGCGGTTAATCTCGCCTCTATCCTCGTGGTTCATAAGTCGATGGGGCGCCGTTTCACCTCTATCTATCTGATGACCATCGTGGGTTTCGCTGTCCTATTTGGCCTACTACTCAATGCTACGGGAATCGAATTCTCTTTTGCCGATCAGGATGCTTGTTGCATGGGGGCATCAACTATGCCCAGTCCGTTCAAGATTGTTTGCGCCACAGTATTAACATTATTAATCATATTTGCTCTTATGATGAAGTTTTTTAGCAAGTTTACTACCAAGAAACCGTTAGACCCCGACGTGACCGTCTATCGTGTCGAGGATATGCATTGCAGCCATTGTGAGGCAGCTGTAGTCCGCGCCGTCGAGGATCTGCCAGGCGTAGAGAAGGCCAAGGCCAGTGCCTCTGCCAACACCCTCACCATCAAAGGCTCCGCTACCGAAGAGGCCATCCGCGCAGCCGTTGATGGTATCGGATATACGTTTAAGGGAAAGGCTTGAAGTCCTAATCTATGCCTTGTGATTGTAGTATCTGATAAGCAGGGCAACGCCTGTGAAAGCCAGGACGAATTCGAGGGCTACGATAAAGATGTACTGCATAATAGTAATGGTTTTATAAGTTAGGTGATATGGCGCAGATCCAATTGTTGAGATTGGATTTAGGAGAACCTGCATAAAGATAGTCGCCAACGATGTGAGCCCCGTTCTCCTTGAGTTCGCGGCAGAAAGCATCGGCATAGATGCCGTTGTCATGCCTGTTGCCAAGAGCCACCATAACGGCAAGGTTCTTACCGCTCAGGCTGGTGCCACGGAACAACTGAGTGGCGTACTGCCAATGCGGAGACAGATGACCACCATTCTGAAACTCGACGGCAAGAACAAGACTCTGGCTGTTCTCGATCTGCCTGACATTCATACTCTGGACGCTGACAATCTCAGCACCCAATTTGTCGGCTATTTCCTCAGCAATAGCCTGACAGCTGTCGTACACGACGACAATTGACTCATGTTTCATAATCCCACAAAAATTTGAATTGCGCCGCACGCCCTTACATCGAGGGTCGTTTGGCATGTTACCGAAAAAGGCTGGTCTTCAGACTTTTCTCCACTCCCAAGCGCCTTCTCATCTAAGCGACAATGGCGTTTATGCTTAGGAGCCATAATGGAGTTCACTGCTGCGGGACAGTCGGGGATTCTCACCCGGTTCACAAAGTGGACCTTTTCGTTCCCAATTAATCGCGGCTAAGCGAACCTTTACGGGCGACTCTTTTCAGAATTGCGCTACAAAGTTACAAAGTTTTTTTGAAAGAGCATAAAGTTTTCATATTAATTCTTAATTCTTGAGAAAATAACACGAAGAATCCACAATTATTCGTAACTTTGCATATGATATTCGCAAAAACTATATGATTATGAGAAAAGTGTTATTCTGCCTTATGGCAATGATGGGTGTGCTGACCGTCTCAGCGCAAAGTGTGTATGATTTTACAGTGAAGGACGATACGGGAAAGGACGTGTCGCTCGCAGAGTACAAAGGTAAGGTGCTCCTGATTGTGAACACCGCGACGCGATGCGGATTCACACCTCAGTACAAGGAACTGGAGGTACTATACGAGAAGTATGCTAAGGACGGCTTTGAGATTCTCGATTTCCCTTGCAACCAGTTTGGCGAACAGGCTCCTGGTTCCATTCAAGAGATTCACTCGTTCTGCACGGCCAACTTCGACATCCAGTTTCCACAGTTCGATAAGATTGAGGTGAATGGAGCCAACGAGCATCCGCTCTACACCTTCTTGAAAGCACAGAAGGGCTTTGGCGGTTTTGACACGAGCAACCAACAAGGCAAGTTTATGGACGAGATGATGCGTAAGCAAGATGCCGATTACGACAAGAAGTCCGATATTAAATGGAACTTCACAAAATTCCTTATCTCTCGCGACGGACGCGTACTGAAGCGTTACGAGCCGACGGAAAAAATCAGCGACATTGAGGCTGATTTGTTGATGGAATAAAAAAGCCGTCCGAGGACGGCCATATCCATTCAAGAAAGATAGTTTTTCGATGCGTCTATAGCAATGAGTACGCCATCCTCGATACCGTCTCCAGTTTTCTGGGGGCGGTATTTGAGTATTTTGTTGTCATACTGGCCAAGATAAGTCAGTAGAACTGCATGATGGCATTATGGCCATAGGTGTGCCCGCAACTGCCTGCAAACACACTCCAATAGGCATAACGACGCACATCACAGGCCTGCCATATACCCTCATTAGGATTGTGAAGCCCTTTGGGAATTCCTTCATAGATGGGTTCATCGTCAATGACAGGTTTCGTGGGTTTGTAGGCCCAGGTGGAATCCACATACCTGTAACCTTCCATGCTCCCAAGGTTTTTGCTCTGCCTGAATGATGTTTGGAATCAACAGCAGCAAAAGCAATGCCATTAGTTTTACTGTAGTTTGCATACCTTATCGATACAAATAGCGTTTGATACTCATTTTCGGGGTCTTCTCGAAGGGCTCGTCAACAAATGCCACTTCGTTGATCTTACTATAAACGGGAAGTGACTTGTTGGCGGTGGTGCGGATGAGTTCGGGGATCTCCGAACGTTTGCTGATGTCCAGGTCATCGGGTATCTCAGGATATACCAAAGCCACTAACCTACCCTTTCGCTCTACTACCAGCGATTCGCTCACGTATGGGCAGCCAGACAACACAGCCTCCAATTCTTCGGGATAGATGTTCTGACCGGAAGAGTTGAGGATCATCGACTTGATGCGGCCTCGGATGAATATGTTGTTGTTTTCGTCCAACAGACCCAGGTCGCCTGTACGGAACCATCCGTCGTCGGTAAACGCGGCGGCATTGGCTTCGGGATTCTTGTAATAGCCGATGGTAAGGTTGGCGCCCCGTACTTGTATTTCCCCTGGGACGTTCCTTGGATCGTCGGAATTGATGCGAAGATCGTGGACGGGCTTGCCACAGGAACCAGGCACAAACTCCGTACACCATTCAAAACCCAGCAACGGGCAGGCTTCGGTCATGCCATAGCCCACCGTATAAGGCAGGTGTATCTTACTGAAACACTCTTCTGCCTCGGGCTTCAAGGCAGCACCGCCCATGATGAAGCCGCGTACCTGACCGCCAAAGGCTGTCAACACCTTCTTGCGGACGAGTTTGTAGATCGCCTTGCGGGCCTGGGGTATGGCCATCAGCCATTTCATCTTGTCGAGGGCGGGCTTGATGGAATTGGCGTACACCTTCTCCATTACCAGCGGCACCGTTACCACCATATAGGGCTTCACCTCCTGCATGGCTTTCAGCAGCGTTGTGGGCGAGGGTGTCTTGCCAAGGAAATAGACCGTCACTCCATCTACATTGGGATGGATGAACTCGATAGCCAGTCCGTACATGTGGGCCATAGGGAGCATGGATACAACGGTCTCACCGGGCTGGTTGGGGAAATGGCTGTTGCTGAACGCATCGGTGTCTGAAATGGCACCATAGGTAAGCATGACACCCTTGGGATTGCCGGTCGTTCCAGAGGTGTAGTTGATGATGGCCAGTTTGTCCATATTGTCCGAGGGATAGGAAACCTGTGCCCTCGTAAAACCTGTAGGATGTTTCTGTGCGAAAGCCTTCTCGCGATTCTCCCATGCCTCAGCCACCAACTCATCGCGGTGCCATAGCATCGAACGGTCCTTCACGTTGATGGCAGCCCTGAGGTTGGGCATCTGCCCGGGATTGAGTTTGTCCCAAATCTCCTTGTCGGTGAAAAGCAGCACGCTATCGGAGTGGTGTGTGAAGGTGGTGATGCTGTTGGGGTGGAAATCGGCCAGGAGGGGTACTGCCACACATTCGTTGACATTGATGTCCCAGAAGATCATAGCCCAACGGGCACAGTTCCGCGCACAGATAGCGATCTTGCTACGCTTAGTAATACCGGCCTCAACAAGAAAGATCCGGAACTGCTCAATGCTTGTTGCCACATCTGCATACGTAAATGAGTCGCCCTCGTAGTCACATAGTGATTTCTGGTCCCATTGCTGGCGGATGGTTTCCTCCAAAGTCTTCAGATAGTGCTTCATCGTTAAATGTCCCTTATTAATTAATCATAAACTTGGGACAAATATAGTAATAATTCTCCGTTTTTTTGTATTTTTGCACCAAAGATTTAAGAAGAATTATTGAATATAAAAATAATAACAGATGAACCAAATTGAAGAGAAAGAAGGTATCACCGATGCCAGAGAACTGGGCATGCCAAAGTACATCATCCTGGGTGTTCAACATTTGTTTGCCATGTTTGGTGCCACCGTATTGGTGCCTGTGCTAACTGGTCTTTCTGTGTCGTCAACCTTGCTGTTTGCAGGTATTGGCACACTGGTCTTTCATTTAGTCAGCAAGTTGCAGGTGCCTGCATTCCTGGGATCCTCGTTTGCCTTTCTGGGCGGCTATATGTCTGTGAAGGCCTTGGGCGTAGAGCAGGGAATGACGGAGACACTGGCCTTGGACTATGCTTGCATCGGCGTGTTCTTTGCCGGACTATGCTATTTCGTGATGGCTGGTCTTATCAAGTCATTCGGCATCGAGAAGATGCTGCGATTCTTCCCTCCTCTGGTGACAGGACCTATGATTATCGCCATCGGTCTGGTGCTCTCGGGTAGTGCGATCCAGAATTGTACCACCAACTGGCTATTGGCCATCGTGGCGCTGGCAACGGTCATCCTTGCCAGTGTGTGTGGTAAGGGCATCATCAGAATTATTCCTATCCTGTTGGGGGTGGTGGTCAGCTATACGACGGCCGTGGTAATGGGCGAGGTGGATTTCTCATCCTTGAGCGAGGCCGCATGGATTGGATTGCCATTCAGCAGAGAGCAGACCGCATTGGCAGTCTATGACAATCTGGACACCACTTTCCTCATCTCTACTATCATTGCCATCATGCCCATCGCCATCGCTACCATCATGGAGCATATCGGTGATATGTGCGCCATCTCTTCTACTGTAGGCAAGGACTTCCTAAAGGAGCCCGGTCTGCATCGTACGCTGATGGGCGACGGACTGGCTACGGCTCTGGCATCGCTCTTTGGAGCCCCTGCCAATACCACGTATGGAGAGAATACTGGTGTATTGAATCTGACAAAGGTGTTCGACCCCGCTGTCATCCGTTTGGCAGCCTGCTTCGCCATCCTGTTGTCATTCTGTCCTAAGTTTGCCTGTTTGATTGGCTTGATGCCAGCTGCTACGATTGGTGGTGTGAGTCTGATTCTCTACGGTATGATTTCGGCTGTGGGTGTTCGCAATCTAATAGAAGATAGTGTTGATTTCAATTCGTCGCGCAATGTGTTTGTGGCAGCCTTGATCCTGGTGATTGCCATCGGCGTTAAATATGGTGCAGACGATAACGTGAGCATCGGCCCCATCCACTTCTCCGGTCTGGCGCTCTCAGCCATCGTTGGTGTCACGCTCAATGCTATTCTGCCTGGTAAGTTAGGTATGAAGATCAAAAGCGTTCACGGTAAAGAAAAGAAATAAGATTCTCCTTCACATTTTTACATGCCGTCAGTGCCATCAGCACGAGAACGGCGAAAATAGTCTTTCTCATTTTCATAAGCTATTGTTCAGTTTTATTGTTGTTCCATTTTAGAATGAATCATAAACTTGGGGCAAGGAATCCGTGACCGTTCCATTTCAATGTCTTCTGGGTCTTCTTCCCGTTTTCATTCCACAAAGTCACGATGATATCTTTACCAGAACGAGGCAGGGCAAATGAACACTCGACACTGGGGGATTTTGCCTCGTAAACAGCCTGTACGCCCGCATCTGAGTGATACTTCATTGTCTTAGTGGCATTGTTGTAGCGCATGAAAGTCAAACCATCATACTGACCTGGATAGTACTGGCCATCCCTGTAGAACATGTGGTTGTAAGCAAAGAGCTTGTGTTTCCCGTCAGCCTCATTCCAAAAGCACATCTCGATTCTTGTCATGAACTCACATGCACCTTCAAAATACTTATATTCATAAACAGCAAAGCCGTTCTTGACATCAAGTGTGAAGGTATCACCTTCCTGCTGTTTAAGTCCCTTGCGATGGCGTTCCCAGGCATTACGGATGCCATTCATGGCTTCGCTGTCGCACTCACCGTCTTCACCATAGGTAGGTGTAAGATAGGCTGTAATAAAATCGCTGATCGTGGGCTTGGCACCCTGATAGTTTACACGGATAGCATCCTGTGCCGTCATTGCCAACGTACAGATTACAAACATGATAGCCAATGATAATCTCTTCATAATTTCTGATTTTGATAGTTATTGTTTCTTTCTGCTTGCAAAGATACATATAATAATCAATAATGCCATCATTTTCATGTCTTTTTTATCATTGCACACTATCATTTCTAAATATCGTTGCTTATTATGCAATAATTCCCAAAATATTTGTAACTTTGCAAAGATAATTTGCGAAAATAGAATGATCAACTTAATTAGATTGTAACATGACACCACTGGAACAAAGAAATGAGCGTCTGGCTCAGACGATTATCAAGAACCTGAAGCGTCGCCACATAGAAGGTTTCTATTGTGCGACGGCAGAAGAGGCCGTGAAGAAAGTTTCCGAACTGATTGAGGACGGAAGTAGTGTGACATGGGGCGGCACGATGACTGTCCGCGACCTGGGTATTCCGCAATATCTCAAGGATCGTGGCACGCTGGAGGTGCTCGACCGTGATCTCGTTGAGACTCCGGAGGAGAAACAGGAGATGTATCTCAGGGCTTTCTCGACAGATGTCTATCTATCCAGCGCCAATGCCATCTCTGAGGACGGCGTCATCGTGAACATCGATGGCAACGGGAACCGTGTGGCTGCCATCACATGGGGACCGAAGAAAGTCATCTTCGTCATCGGTTTGAACAAGGTCGCCCAGAACGTGGAGGCAGCTCTCGCCAGGGCACGCAGCACAGCATCGCCCACCAACGCAGCGCGCTTTGACATCAAGACTCCTTGTCAGACGGATGGTGTGTGCCATAACTGCAACTCACCGGAATCCATCTGCAACTACGTCCATTTCCTCAGGAACTCACCACGAGGCCGCCATGTCGTTGTGCTGGTAGGTGAAAACCTCGGATATTAACAATCATTATGTGAGATCTTTGTCTACCATGGCTGAAACGCAGGAGTCGGACCAAACGTTCTCGGCGGTTTCAATCATGTCGATAATCGTATAGATAGGTAGGATGACGCCTAAGACGGCCACTGGGGCACCGATACCCGACATCAGGGAGAGCGTGAGGAAGTAACAGCCCATAGGCACACCTGCATTACCGACAGCCGACACCACAGAGATAAGGATCCACAACAGGATAGTACTCCAGGTGAGAGGAGTGCCGCCATTCTGCATCACGAAAAGCGAGGTGACGAGGATAAAGGCTGCACAACCGTTCATATTGATGGTGGTGCAGATGGGAAGTACGAAGCGCGCTACCTTGCTGCTGATGCCCAGACGGTTCTCGGCTGTATCCATCGTAACAGGCAGGGTAGCTGCACTGCTCTTGGTGAAGAGCGCCATCAGTACGGCTGGCGTCATCTTACTCAACACATGAAGCGGATTCAGACCACGCACCAACAGGAACAGAGGCAGTACGACGAAGAACTGGATGACATTACCGCCAAGCACCACCAACACGTATTTCCCAATGGAATCGGCTACGACACCGGCAGAGACCTGGGCAGACAACTGCGCAGCGAAAGCGATGATACCCAAAGGCAAGGTCCATATCAACCCACGTATCAACAGGAAGAGAAGTTCCTGAAGTCCCAACAGGAACTTCACAACAGCACTCTTGTTTTCCGACTCAGGGAGTTTCGAGAGACCGAAACCGATGGCAAAGGCCA
>OMWC01000017.1 GCA_900314655.1 uncultured Prevotellaceae bacterium
CTACTCTCTTAATCCTTCTATGAACGAGGGCTATATCCGTATGCTATATCCTGATTCGCCCCGTCACCCTCGCCAGAAATACCTGCTGACGGTAAAAGGACTGGCTCTTTACAATAGCAAATGCCATGGGGACAGTTGATATATAGAAGGCTGATGGCTGAGGTCTGAAAGTATTACGGATTTACGGACTCACGAAATATAAAAATGGGTAAAAACGTTAAAAGAATATATGGAGCAAAATTCTAACAACATCCCAGAACTCCAATCTCCTTTCGAACAGTTAAGAGAGGTTGATGCTGATGGCAAAGAATGGTGGAACTCTCGCAAGTTGGCGAGAGTGATGGGCTATGGCAAGTACTGGAACTTTGAACGTGTCATAGCCAAGGCACAGGCATGGACTTCGCAAAAGGGCTATCATCTTGGTGAGCATTTTGTGGAGATAACAGAGATGGCAGAACTGGGTAGTGGCGCAGTCAGAGAAGTGACAAGCATTCGACTTTCTCGTGCGGCCTGCATGGCTGTGGCTATGAATGCCGACCAAAAGAAAGAGATGGTGAAGGCTGCACAGCAATATTTCAGCGCGACCATGACTCCAGACGTTGCCGTTAGAAGCATGGAGTCCTCTATTTTGATGTATAAAGGCGGACGTGGGAAAGTACAAGTGCAGGTAGTCTTTGACACCAATACTTTCTGGCTTTCACAGCAGAGAATGGCTGAGTTGTTTGGAGTGACCCAACAAAACATTAGCTATCATCTGTCACAGATAGAAGAAAGCGGTGAACTCCATTTGTCCGGTGCTTACAAAAAATTTTGTTACCTTCGGACAAATAGTCTAGAGAGGTGATGTTGTACAACCTCGATGTAGTCATTGCCGTTGGTTATCGAGTAAACAGCTATGAAGCAACTCTGTTCCGTATCTGGGCGACACAAGTCTTGAAAGAATACCTTACCAAAGGCTTTTAGAAAAATATGAGCCCATAAAAAGTAAATGGCGTGTAACTCACCAGAGCTACACGCCATTTGATAGTGTTTTGTTATGTCTTTACTTATCAGTCTTATTTGACCTCTTCGAAGTCAGCATCCTGGATGGTGTCGTCGGAGTTGCCGCTCTGCTGCTGACCACCGGCCTGCTGGCCGCCGTTGAAACCGGCACCGGGACCTGCCTGCTGACCACCAGCCTGACTGTACATCTTCTGAGAGGCTGCCTGCATCACGGTGTTCAGGTTGGCCATGGCGCTGTCGATGGCTGCCAGGTCCTGATTCTTGTGAGCATCCTTCAACTGCTGTACGGCGGCCTCTACGTTGGCCTTGTCGCTGCCCAGCTTGTCGCCGTTCTCATTGAGGAAGGTTTCGGTCTGGAAGATCATGGAGTCGGCCTGATTGAGCTTGTCAATCTTCTCGCGCTCCTTCTTGTCGGCTTCGGCGTTGGCTTCGGCTTCTGCCTTCATGCGGTCGATTTCTTCCTGAGAGAGACCTGAAGAGGCTTCGATGCGGATGGCCTGCTCCTTACCGGTGGCCTTATCCTTGGCGCTTACCTTCACGATACCGTTGGCATCGATGTCGAAGGTTACCTCAATCTGAGGAATACCACGACGGGCTGGGGCAATACCGGTGAGGTTGAACTGTCCGAGGCTCTTGTTCTGGGCTGCCATTGGGCGCTCACCCTGCAGCACGTGGATGGTTACCTCGGTCTGGTTGTCGGCTGCGGTAGAGAAGGTCTCGCTCTTCTTGCAAGGAATGGTTGTGTTGGCATCAATCAGCTTGGTCATCACACCTCCGAGGGTCTCGATACCCAGTGTCAGCGGAGTCACGTCGAGCAGCACGATGTCGCCTACGCCACCTTCCTTATTCAGAATAGCGCCCTGGATAGATGCACCTACAGCTACCACTTCGTCGGGGTTCACACCCTTTGAAGGCTCCTTGCCAAAGAAGTTCTTCACCAGTTCCTGAACGGCAGGAATACGGCTGGAACCACCTACCAGGATCACTTCGTCGATGTCGGCATTGGTCAACTTGGCATCTGCCATAGCCTTCTGACAAGGTGTCAGACAAGCCTGGATGAGGTTGTGGGCCAACTGCTCGAACTTAGCACGGGTCAGGGTCTTCACCAGGTGCTTAGGTACACCGCCTACGGGCATGATGTAGGGAAGGTTGATTTCTGTAGAGGTAGAACTTGACAGTTCAATCTTTGCCTTTTCGGCAGCCTCCTTCAGACGCTGCATAGCCATCGGATCTTGTGACAGATCGGCACCTTCGTCGTTCTTGAACTCCTGTACGAGCCAGTCGATGATGACCTGGTCGAAATCGTCACCGCCGAGGTGGGTGTCACCATTGGTGGAAAGCACTTCGAACACACCACCGCCAAACTCCAGGATAGAGATATCGAATGTACCACCACCAAGGTCGAATACGGCAATCTTCATGTCCTTATTGGCCTTGTCAACACCGTAAGCCAGTGCTGCAGCAGTAGGCTCGTTGACGATACGCTTCACTTCGAGGCCGGCAATCTGTCCAGCTTCCTTCGTGGCCTGACGCTGAGAGTCGGAGAAGTAGGCAGGTACCGTGATGACGGCTTCCTTCACTTCCTCGCCCAGATAGTCTTCGGCGGTCTTCTTCATCTTCTGCAGAATCATGGCCGAGATTTCCTGCGGCGTGTATTTGCGGCCTTCAATCTCTACACGGGGATAGCCACCCTCGTTTACCACGGTATAAGGAACGCGTGAGATTTCCTTCTCGGTCTGCTGCCAGTTCTCACCCATGAAACGCTTGATGCTGTAAACCGTGTTCTTCGGGTTCGTGATGGCCTGACGCTTGGCGGGATCACCCACCTTACGCTCACCGTCCTTTACAAAACCAACCACTGAAGGGGTGGTTCGCTTACCTTCGCTGTTAGCGATCACTACGGGCTCGTTGCCCTCAAATACTGCGACACAACTGTTAGTTGTACCCAGGTCAATACCAATAATCTTTCCCATAATTGTATCTTTTTATTTGTTTATAATTCATGTTCCTGAGTTCGTATGCTCCAAGGTTTATGAGTCGATTGGACGCTTGTGAACTCGATTAACATCTTACAAATCGTGTGCCATGCTGACATTTCGCGTTGAAATGTGACAGCATGGCAGAACTTGGTTGATTATTGGCTGAATGACAACCGTGGTTTACAGGGGATACTCGTCGAAGGCATAGAGCACGGTGGAGAGGTAGCGCTCACCCGTGTCGGGGAGCAGGGCTACAATTTTCTTGCCCTTGTTCTCGGGACGCTTGGCAATCTCGGCGGCTGCAAAGGCGGCTGCTCCGCTGCTGATGCCGACGAGGAGTCCTTCCTGCTGGGCGAGTTGGCGGCCGGTAAGTATGGCGGCATCGTTCTCTACGGGCAGTATCTCGTCGATGTATTCACCTGCATAAGTCTTGGGCACGAAACCTGCACCGATGCCTTGAATCTTGTGGGGACCGCTCGGATTGCCGCTCAATACGGCGGAAGAAGCTGGCTCTACGGCCACAATCTTCACGTTGGGATTCTTCTCCTTGAGGGCGCGTGCCACACCGGAGATGGTTCCGCCGGTACCTACGCCAGCCACGAAGATGTCAATCTTGCCGTCGGTCTGATTCCAGATTTCCTGACCGGTGGTCTCATAGTGGCGCTGAGGGTTGGCAGGATTCTCAAACTGCTGCAGGATGACGGAGCCGGGAATGGAGTCGCGCAGTTCGTTGGCGGCCTTGATGGCACCTGACATTCCGTCCTTGCCGGGGGTGAGGCGTACTTCGGCACCATAGGCCTTCACGAGGTTGCGGCGCTCGATGCTCATCGTTTCGGGCATTGTGAGGATGAGGTGATAGCCACGGACGGCTGACACGAGGGCCAGTCCTACGCCGGTGTTGCCGCTGGTGGGCTCAATGATGGTGGCTCCGGGCTTGAGGATGCCTTTCTTTTCGGCATCTTCGATCATAGCTAGGGCGATACGGTCTTTCACACTTCCGCCCGGGTTGAAGAATTCCACTTTGGCGGTGATGGGGGTCTCAAGACCTTTGAAGGCTGAGAATTTCTGGAGTTCCAGAAGTGGGGTATTACCGATGAGTTCGGTGAGTTGTTTTGCAATAGCCATAATTAACAGCCCTCCTCATATCCCCCCAGAGGGGGGAGGCCATACACGAGGGCAATGGGCCTGGGTTTTTATTCGTTGTTTTCTTAATGATTTATACTGCTTGGAAAGCTTCGTCGAGGGCATCGATGAGGTCGTCGATATGCTCGATGCCGATGCTCAGGCGGATCGTGGAGGGATAGATGTGGGCCTGCTCCAGTTCCTCGGGGCTCATCTGCGAATGAGTGGTAGAGGCGGGGTGGATGACAAGGCTCTTCACGTCGGCCACATTGGCCAGCAGGGAGAAGATGCGCAGATGGTCGATGAAGCGCCAAGCCTCGTCTTGGCCTCCCTTGATCTCGAAGGTGAAGATGCTTCCTGCTCCGTTGGGGAAAAGTTTCTCATAGAGCGCATGGTCAGGATGTCCGGGCAGTGAGGGATGGTTCACCTTGGCCACCTTGGGATGCTTGGAGAGATAGTCCACGATCTTCAGCGTGTTTTCCACGTGGCGCTCTACGCGGAGGCTCAGCGTCTCCAGGCTCTGCAGCAGAATCCATGCAGAGATGGGGGCTATGGTAGCGCCGGTGTCGCGGAGAATGACGGCACGTATGCGGGTGACGAAGGCTGCTGCTCCGGCCACGTCGGCGAAGATTGCGCCATGATAGGAGGGGTCGGGCTTGGCCAGCGTGGGATATTTATCGGCATTGGCCTTGAAGTCGAACTTTCCGCCGTCGATGATTACGCCGCCGAGCGTGGAGCCATGACCGCCGATGAACTTGGTAGCGGAGTGGACCACCACATCAGCCCCGTGCTCAAGCGGACGGTAGAGATAAGGAGTGGCAAAAGTGTTGTCCACGATGACGAGGGTGTTGTGGCGGTGGGCTATCTCGCTGATGCGGTCCACATCGGTCACCGAAGCGTTGGGATTGCCGAAGGTCTCGATGATAATGGCCTTCGTGTTCGGACGGAACGCCTTGTCCACGGCTTCGAAGTCGCTGGGATCTACGATGGTGGAAGCAACGCCTTGCGTGGAGAGCGTGTGCTCGATGAGGTTGAACGTGCCGCCATAGAGGTTGTCGGCAGCGATGATGTGGTCGCCGTTCTGTGCGATGTTCTGCAGGGCATAGGTAATGGCTGCTGCACCGGAGGCCACGGCCAGTCCTGCCACACCACCCTCAAGGGCAGCTACGCGGTCTTCGAAAACACCCTGGGTGGTGTTGGTCAGGCGGCCATAGATGTTGCCTGCATCGCGCAGTCCGAAACGGTCGGCGGCATGCTGTGCGTTATGGAACACATAACTGGTGGTTTGGTAGATGGGCACGGCGCGTGAATCGGTCACGGGGTCAGCCTGCTCTTGTCCTACGTGGAGTTGCAAAGTCTCGAAATGGAGTTTCTTTTCGTTGCTCATAATCTTATTGTTTTAACCGTTAATAATCTTTGTTGTGCCAATTGTTTGTTTGACGTTGCAAAGTTACGGCGATTTTGGCTGCAAAAATATCGCACATTTGGTGGATTTGCCATACCACAAACATGGTATTTCGCTGAAAAACGCCTCGGGAATGGATGTTTTATACGTGATTTATACATTTTCGGGGGCGCCGTGGTATCTGAAAGCAAGGTGCGAGCGACTCATTATCCTGTTTTTTCGGAAGGGGATGTAAATTATTTGGTAAATGATAAATGAAAAGTGACAATTATTTTATATCTTTGTAGCGAAAATCTACAGGCTTATGAAGTACGCGGACTATATAGAACAGATTGAGATTGACTCCCTGTGGAGCGGCAAGCGCCACGTGATATGGGACTTGGACCGCCAGGTGAACATCCTGAGTGGTATCAACGGCGTGGGAAAGAGTACTATATTAAATAAGGTGGTGAAGAGCGTTGACAACAAGGGCGACATCCTGAACCATCTGCTCAAGGGGGTGCATATCAAGACGGTACCTGCCGACGCCACGCATATCCGTTTCGACGTGATTCGTTCGTTCGACCGTCCGCTGGTCAATTCCGATACCATCAGCCGCATGGATATGAGTCTGGCCACGGAATTGGATTGGCAGTTGTATAAGCTGCAGCGGAAATATCTGGATTATCAGGTGAACATCGGCAACCTGATCATCGAGGAACTGCAGAAAGGCAACCTGGAGGCTGCTCAGGAGTTCTCGGCTGCCAAGACGAAGTTTCAGGACATTATCGACGACCTGTTCAAGGATACGGGCAAGAAGATTGTGCGTACGGAGAATGAAATCCGCTTCTCGCAGATTGGCGAGACGCTGGTGCCTTACCAACTCTCGAGCGGTGAAAAGCAGATGCTGGTTATCCTGCTGACCGTGCTGGTGGAGAATAACCTGCCCTACGTGCTGTTCATGGATGAACCGGAAGTGAGCCTTCACATCGAATGGCAGCAGCGGCTCATAGACACCATTCTCGACCTGAATCCCAATGTTCAGATAATCCTGACCACCCATAGTCCGGCCGTCATCATGAACGGATGGTTGGACCATGTGACAGAGGTGACGGATATCACGGATTAGTAGATTTCAAGTTTCAGGCATGGCTAAGCGACTGACAGGCAACATATCATCCCAGTATATGGAGGCGGCCAACAGGCTGCGCTCCAAGAACGCGCGCAAGCGAATCGTGGCCTATGTGGAGAGTTATGATGATATCCTTTTCTGGCGCACCGTGCTTTCTCCCTATGAGAATGAGAAGCGCTATTTCGAAGTGATGCTGCCTTCCCATAAGACTCTGGAGCGCGGCAAGAAATCGGTGCTGATGAATCTCGTGTTCAAGGGGAGAGAGGAGAAAGATATCCTGGGGCCTTCGATGATTGCCTGTGTGGATGCCGACTACGACTATCTGATTAAGGGCGCCACGGAGACCTCCCGCAAGATTTGGCAGAGCCCTTACGTGCTTCATACCTATGCCTATTCCATCGAGAACCTGCAATGCTATGCCCCGTCGTTGCATAACGTGGCCGTCATGGTGACACTCAACGACCGTCGCATCTTCGATTTCGAAGAGTGGCTCAGGCTTTACTCCGAAGCCATCTTCCCGCTCTTCGTGTGGAGCATCTGGCATTACCGGCGCTCTATCTATGGCCAGTTCACGATTACCGACTTCAACCGCACCATCGAACTGGGTGGTTTCACGCTGACCAACCCGATGGGGGCGATACAGAACATTCGGAATAAGGTTTATAAGAAGGTGGGCTGGCTGCAACGCCAGAACCCTGATGCCAAAGAAAGCTATCTGGCCCTGAAGCGCGAACTGCAGGAAGAATTGGGCGTGACGCCGCAGACTACCTATTTATATATACAGGGGCATCATCTGTTTGACAAGGTCGTGCTGCCTGTGATGCAGAAAGTTTGTGGAAAACTGGTACACGACCGCGAACAGGAGATACGCCATCAGAGTCGGCATACGACCCAGATGCGCAACGAACTTTCGTGCTACAACCATAGCACACAGGACATAACCCAGATGCTCAAGAAGAACATGGGCTATGTCCAGTGTGATGCTTTCCGCCGCATCCAGCAGGATGCAGAACAGTTGCTAAACGTAGGTCTCAAGAAACTTGACAGTCCCGCTGACGCTGAGCGTCTCGGTAGTGGCGGGGATCAATAAGGTGTCGCCCGTCTTGATGCTCACCTCGTTGCCTTCATTGTCGGTGATTTTTCCTTCACCCTTCAGACCAATCAGAATCACAAAAGAATCGAGCTCCGAATAGTCGAGTGTCATCGGCTCGTTGAGGTCATATACCGCCGTGCAGAAATAAGGGCACTGCACCAGGGAGACGCCTCTGTTCTGGCGCTCCACGTAATGCGTGCGGTAGTCGTCTTCCACCTGATAGTTGATGCTTTCGGCAGCCAGCTTGGTGTGCAGCTCGCGATAGTTGCCGTTCTTGTCCTTGCGCTTGAAGTCGTAGATGCGGTAGGTCACATCCGAGGTCTGCTGGATTTCAGCCAGGAAGCATCCTGCACCGATGGCATGGATGCGGCCTGCGGGCAGGAAGAAGCAATCGCCTTCCTTCACCTCATACTGGGCCAGGGCTTCGCAGATGGTATCGTCTTCCACCATTTCCTTGTATTGTTCGGGCGTGATCTGCTTTTTCAGTCCGCTGTAGAGCTTGGCGCCTGGCGCAGACTCCATCAGATACCACATCTCCGTCTTGCCGCGGGGCTTGCCTTGCTTGTGGGCAATCTCGTCGGTGGGGTGTACCTGTATGGACAGATCCTGACGTGCATCGATAAACTTGATGAGCAGCGGGAACTCATCGCCGAAGCGCTTGTAGTTGGCTTGGCCCACGAGCTTTTCCTTCAGTTCGGCAACGGCCTCGTTGAGGCTTTTCCCTTTCAGCGGGCCTTCTTTCACGATAGTCTCATTGTCCTTCACTCCAGAGATTTCCCAGCTTTCTCCCACGTTCTCCAGCTGCGAGTCGAGGTGCTTGAACGGCACAATCTTGTCGCCGCCCCAAAGCGTCTGTTTGAGCAGGGGGTCAAATTTGATAGGTTGCATATTATTATATAGTTATCGTTAAAGTTATCGTCATCGTTATCGTTTTCGCCGTCATTAATTGTCACGCCAGAACGACGGTGTGAAAAGCACCACTACGCTGAAGATCTCAAGACGTCCCATCAGCATCAGCAATGAAAGCAGCCACTTCACAAAGGCGGGCAGAACGTCCCACGACATCGTGGGGCCGATTTCCAGTCCCAGCGTCGGACCTACGTTGCTCGCGCAACTCAGGGCAATGGTGAAAGAGTTCGTGCTATCTACACCAGCCAGAATCATAATGAAATAAGACACGAGCGCCAGCATGAAATAGGCCGCGAAGAAGGCCATCAGCGTCATCTGCTGCCCGTAGGCCACACTCATGCCGTTTACCTTCACGGGCAGCACGGCCTTGGGGTGGAGGATATGCTTCAGCTCGTTTTGCACAATCTTCAGTACCATCACGCCGCGCACGCACTTGAAGCCTCCCGCCGTGCTGCCGGCACATCCGCCGAAGAACATGCAGACGCTGAGTATCACCCACGTGATGTGGTGCCATTGGGCGGCATCGTCGTTGAACACACCCGTCGTGGTGATGAATGAAACCACTTGGAACAACGCGTTCTTCACGGCCTCGCTCAGTGTGTAGTCGTTGTATCGGAGCAGGAAGTAGGCTATCACCGTGGTGGCCACGATGATCAGCACACAGTAGAGTTTCAGCTCCGTATTCTTGAAGAATTGCTTGATGCGCCCCTTGAAGATCATCGCATAGAGCATCGTGAAACTGATACCGGAAAGGAACATGAAAATGATGGCCGTATAGTCGATGAAGGCGCTGTGGTAGAATCCCGTGGATTCGCTGTGGGTGGTGAAGCCGCCTGTGGCGGTGACGGTCATCGAGTAGTTCAGGCTGTCGAAGATGCCCATGCCGCCGAGATAGAACATCACGCTGCAACCGATGGTCAGCGTGAGATAGATGCTCCAGATCCATTTGGCCGTCGTGCTGAGGCGCGGGTGCATCTTCGCGCGTATGGGGCCCGTGGCCTCCGCCGCAAACACCTTCACCGTTCCGCCTACCATCGAGGGCAGGATGGCGATGGTGAAGAACACGATTCCTAATCCGCCTATCCATTGCGTCATCGAGCGCCAGAAGAGCAGTCCGTGGGGCAGTACCTCTACTTCGTCGATGATGGATGCTCCCGTCGTGGTGAAGCCTGAAATCGTTTCGAAGAAGGCATTCGTGAAGTTCGGGATGTAGCCGCTGATAACGAAGGGGAAGCTGCCGAAGAGACTGAAAGTCACCCACGTGAGCGTTACCAGCAGATAGGCATCGCGCCGCCCAAGGGAATTGTCGGCATTACGTCCCATAAACCGTAGCACGATGGCTCCGATGAACATAATGACCAGCGTGATGGCAAAAGCCATGATGTCATCCTCATGATAGAAGAGCGACACACCGATACACACCAGGATGAACATGGCCTCCAGCAGAAGCAATGAACCCAGCACCTTGTATAGCAGTTTGTAGTTAATCACGTCGCGTCACTTTTATCACTTAAAGAATTTCTCTATCTTCTCCATGCTCAGGTCGTGGCAGAACACCACCACGATGTCGCCGGCTTCAATCTGCGTGCCGCCGCTGACGAGCTGTCCTTGTCCGTGGCGTACCAGTCCGCCGATGGTGGCTCCCTGCGGCAGCCCCAGTTCGAACACTTTCTTCTTGGTCACCTTCGATCCCTGCTGGGCGGTGAATTCGGCTACGTCGGCGTTGGCCGTCATCAGGAATCGTATGTTGTGCACGTCTTCGTCGAGCATCATCTGATAGATGGCACTCGCCGCCATGGCCTTCTTGTTGACGATGGTTCCGATGTCCAGGCTCTCGGCCATGGCCACGTAGTCCATGTTCTCCACCATCGCCACGGTCTTTCTTACGCCCATGCGCTTGGCCGTCAGACAAGCCAGGATGTTGGTCTCGGCATTACCCGTCAGGGCCACGAAGGCCTGCGTGTTCTTCACGCCTTCCTCCATCAGCAGCTGCATGTCGCGGCCGTCGCCGTTGATCACCATCACGCGGTCGGTATCCACCAGGTCGTTCAGTTTCTGGCAGCGCTGCTCGTCCATCTCCAGGATTTTGCAGTCCATGTACTCGGGCATCATGGCCACGGCCCTCACCGCCGTTTCTCCGCCGCCCATCATCATTACGTTCTTCACGTCCACATAGTGCTCCTTGCCCACAATCTTGCGGATGTAGGGTATGTAGTTGCGGGTGGTCATGAAGTAGGCCAGGTCGTAGATCTTCAGTTCGTCATCGCCTCGCGGGATAATGGTCTCGTCACCTCGTTTGATGGCCACGATATGGTAGGGTGACTCCGGTTTGCAGAGGTCCTTGAGCGGTTCGTTCAGTATTTCGCATGTCTCGCGGAGCTTGATGCCGAGCATCACGAGCGCCCCGTCGTGTACGTCCCATCGCTGTCGTACCCACGACATTTTCAGTCCGTTGGCAATCTCTTTGGCCGCCAGGTTTTCGGGATAGATGAGCGATGTGATGCCGATGCGCTCGAAGAATCCGTCGAGCTTCGGGTCGATGTATTCATAGTTGTCCACCTTGGCCACCGTGCGCTTGGCCCCCATGGCCTTGGCCATGATGCAAGTGTTCAGGTTCAGGCTCTGGTCGGGCGTCACGGCAATATAGAGGTCGGCATTCTTCACGCCCGCCTCTTCCATCGTGGAGATGCTCGACGGGTCATCGTTGATCGTGAGCAGGTCATAGTCGCTCGACACGTTCAGCAGCCGCTCCTCGTCGTCGTCAATCAGCACGGTGTCCTGATTGTTACGGGAGAGCAGTTTGGCCAGATGCGTTCCGATGGCATAGGCGCCGGAAATAACTATTTTCATAATCCTATATTATTAATGGAATGATGAATTCTTCACTCTTCACTCTTCACTTCCAAGAGGATGGCCTCCTTGTCGATGCCCACGATGTGATGGAGTTCCTTCACGGTGCCGTGCTCCACAAACTCGTCGGGCAGTCCCAGCCTCGTCACTTGGGGATGGTATCCGTGGTCGTTCATCCATTCCAGCACGGCCGAGCCCAGTCCGCCGTTCCTGACGCCGTCTTCCACGGTGATGATGCGGCTGAATCGTTCGCCCACCTCCTTCAGTATCCCTTCGTCGAGGGGTTTCAGGAAGCGCATGTCGTAGTGGGCTGGTCCCGCGGTTCCGGAATCCTCTGAGAGTTCACGGATAGCCTCCTCCACGGTATTGCCGATGGGACCTATCGAGAGGATGGCCACGTCCTGGCCGTCACGGATTTTCCTTCCGGTGCCCACCTCGATTTCCTCCAGCGGGCAGCGCCAGTCCACCTTCACGCCCTTGCCTCGTGGATAGCGTATCACGAACGTTCCCTTTCCCGGCAGTTGGGCCGTGTACATCAGTCGGCGCAGCTCGTGCTCGTCCATCGGCGATGCAATGGTCAGATGGGGGATAGGGCGCAGCGCAGCCAGGTCGAATGCCCCATGGTGGGTGGCTCCGTCTTCGCCTACCAGTCCGGCACGATCCAGACAGATCACTACGGGCAGGTTCAGGATGGCCACGTCGTGGATGATATTGTCGTAGGCCCGCTGGGCAAAAGCGCTGTAGATGTTGCAGAAAGGCTGCAGCCCGTCCTTGGCCATTCCGCCAGAGAACGTCACGGCATGCCCCTCGGCAATTCCCACGTCGAAGCAGCGGTTGGGCATCTTCTCCATCATGATGTTCATCGAGCAGCCCGTAGGCATGGCCGGTGTCACGCCCACGATGTGCGGATTCCTTTCGGCCAGTTCGAGCAGCGTCTCACCGAACACCTTCTGGAATTTCGGCGGCTGGTTGTCGCCCTCTTCGCAGATGCGCTCGCCGGTATCCACGTCAAACTTCCCCGGTGCATGCCAGATGGTCGCTTCGTTCTCCGCAGGCTTGTAGCCGTGGCCCTTTTGCGTGTGCAGATGGAGCATCTTCGGCCCCTTCATGTCCTTCAGTTGGCGCAGCAGTCTCACAAGTTCCTTCACGTCGTGCCCGTTGAACGGTCCGAAGTATCGGATGTTCATGCCCTCAAAGATGTTCTGCTGATGCGAGATGGCACTCTTCAGGGCGTTGCTCAGTCGGATGAGTCCCTTGCGGCGGTCTTCTTCCAGATACCCCTTGCGGTTGAGCCATCTGGAGGCTTTGTAGCGCAGCCGGTTGTAGGTCTCGTTGGTGTTCAGGTTGATGAGGTATTCCTTCATGCCGCCCACCGAACGGTCTATCGACATGTTGTTGTCGTTGAGGATGATGAGCAGGTCGTTGGGCGACGACGATACGTTGTTGAGTCCTTCGAAAGCCAGTCCGCCGCTCATCGCGCCGTCGCCAATCACGGCTACCACCTTTCTTCGCGGTGAGCCCTTGGCCGTTGACTGCTGGCTCGCTACTGCCATTCCCAAAGCCGCCGAGATGCTGTTTGAGGCATGTCCGCAGGTGAACGTGTCGTAGGCACTCTCCTTCGGCGAGGGGAAGGGCATGATGCCGTGCAGCTTGCGGTTCGTCTTGAACTGCTCCCGCCTTCCCGTCAGTATCTTGTGGCCGTAGGCCTGATGCCCCACATCCCATACGATGCGGTCTTCGGGCGTGTTGAACACGTAGTGCAGCGCCACCGTGATTTCCACCACGCCGAGGCTCGAAGCCAGGTGGCCGGGGTTCACCGAAAGCTCCTGCACGATGTCCTCGCGCAGCTCCCTGCATAGCTCCGGCAGTTCGTCCACCGTCAGTTTCCGCAGGTCCTCAGGGTCTTTGATTTTGTTAAGTATATTGAATTTCTTTTCTTCCACTTTTTGTAAATATCTGCCTACAAAGGTAATTAAAAATTAAATATGTACCAAGCAAAAACTCTTTTTTCTCCTTTCTTGTTGCGTAAACCAAATAAAATTGCTATCTTTGGCGAGCAAAATATAAACTTTACCCATGAAGAAAACATTTTATCTCATCGCGGCTATGGCCTTTGCCCTTACCGCCACCGCTCAGCAGAAGAACGGAGGCATCTCCCAGCAGATGCTCAACGAGATTGTCAATGCCCAGCCTCAAGGGGCTGCCACCAAGGCCCTGGCCAACGCCATCGCCAACAACAATATCGACGAACTGGCTCGCACGCGGCAGAGCCTCTATGCCATCGACAAGCATTTCTCTATCGAAACCCCGAAGCAGAGCATCACTAACCAGAAGTCGTCAGGACGCTGCTGGATGTTCAGCGGACTTAACGTGCTGCGCGCCGACTTCGCCCGCCGCCATAAAGACTCCCTGCGCGTCAGCTTCTCCCAAGACTACCTCTTCTTCTACGACCAGCTGGAGAAAGCCAATCTCTTCCTCCAGGGCATCATCGACACCGGCAAGAAACCCGTCGATGACCAGCGCGTGCGCTTCTTCCTGCAGAGTCCCATCGGCGACGGCGGCACCTTCTGCGGCGTGGCCGACCTCACCGAGAAATACGGACTCGTACCTACCGAAGTCTGCCCAGAGACCTATTCTGCCGAGAACACCGCCAAGATGCGCACCGTCGTCAAGAGCAAGCTCCGCGAACAGGCCCTCCAGCTCCGCGCCATGGTGCAGAAAGGCAGCTCCCAGCAGGCCCTCCTGAAGACCAAGACCACCATGCTCGCCGAAATCTACCGCATGCTCACGCTCACTCTCGGCGAACCCGTCAAGGAGTTCAGCTATGCCTTCCGCAACAAAGACGGCAAGCCTGTGACCGAGGCCCGCACCTATACCCCGCAGACGTTCTATAAAGAAGTAGTAGGGGAGAGTCTCAACGGCACCTTCATCATGGTGATGAACGATCCCCGCCGCCCTTACCACAAGACCTACGAAGTGGAATACGACCGCCATACCTACGACGGCCACAACTGGAAATACCTCAACCTCCCCATGGACGAGATAGAGCAGCTCGCTATCGCCCAGCTCAAGGACGGCCGCAAACTCTATAGCTCCTACGACGTGGGCAAGCAGCTCGACCGCAAGCGCGGCTACCTCGACCTCGACAACTTCGACTACGCATCCCTCTTCTCCACCACCTTCACCATGGACAAGGCCCAGCGCATAGAGACCTTCGACAGCGGCTCCACCCATGCCATGACCCTCACCGCCGTAGATCTCGACGCCCAGGGCAAGGCCCGTAAGTGGAAAGTGGAAAACTCATGGGGTGCCGACAGCGGCGTAGGCGGCTACCTCATCATGACCGACCGCTGGTTCCGCGAATACATGTTCCGCCTCGTGGTCGATAAGCAGTACGTCCCCGCCGCCCTGCTCAAGGAGTACGAGCAGAAGCCTCTCATGGTCATGCCCGAAGACCCACTGTTCTCCGCAGATGAGTAAAAAACCTGACAAACATAGTATGTTTAACCTTTTAAAAAATCAAAGTTATGAGTAACTACAAGATTATCGACGTTGAGGGCATTGGCCCCGTTTATGGTGAAAAACTTCAGGCAGCTGGCATCAAGGACACCGACGCCCTGCTCGAAAAGTGTGCAAAACCCGCTGGCCGCAAGGCACTCGAAGAAGAGACCGGCATCAGCGGCAAGCTGATTCTGACGTGGACCAACCACTGCGACCTGATGCGTATCAACGGCGTAGGCCCCCAGTTCTCAGAGTTGCTCGAGGCTGCTGGCGTAGATACTGTGAAGGAACTCAAGCACCGCGTACCCGCCAATCTGCAGGCCAAGCTCGAAGAAGTCAATGCTGAGAAAAATCTTGTCAACCGCGTTCCCGCCGTTGCCGAGGTAGAGAAGATGATAGCCCAGGCCAAGGAGCTCCCCGCCGTGATGGAGTACTAATTATTGCATCTGAAATAACAGCGTCCTGCCCTCATTCCGAGAGCAGGACGTTTTTTATGTTTTTCTATATGGGATTTTTTCGTTTTGAGGGTGCACGGGTGCCACATCGCCTTTGTATAAAGGCCGTGCACCCTCCTTGGAAGGGTGTTACGGGTGCCACAAGGGTGCCACGCCCATCCCATCCTGAAGAAAAAAACAAAAAATTCACAAAAAACTGATAAAAATCTTTCTCTTTAGCCTTATTGCATGGCAATAAAGAATTTTCTATCCAACTTCTATTTCAACCCTGCTTTATAGCCGCCCCTTATCAAGGGGCTCAAAATGTCCATAGGTGAATAAGTTGCTGAGTAGTTACCTGTTAGTTGCGTGATGATCAATTTGGCTTCTGACTGTTAGTAGGTTTGAGAAATTCTCTAGAGAATTTTTTCCTTCCGATGATAGCTTGCATCGCTTCCGATGATACTTTGCAGAAAATTCTCTAGAGAATTTATCAAAAGCGTAGCACCCTTGTGGCACCCGTGACACCCTCGTGAAGAGGGTGCAAGCCCTTTATACAAAGGCGATGTGGCACCCGTGCACCCTTAAATCGAAAAATCTATATAGTAATTGTGGAGGCCATGCGACCTCCACATGATTGAAAAACAAATCAAAATCCTTACTTTATATTATTCTTCAGAGTATGTGTTCCCTCTAAAACTCAATCTCTATGATAAGGTTTTTTGTCTATTAAAAGTTCTTTTTTCAAATCATCCGACCATTCTATCGGTTCAGTTTTATCAAATTCGTCTCTCCAGATATTTTTTCAAAAGTAAACGTTATTTTTCCTTTTGATATAGAAAATGTCCTTTGAAGACTTGTAGTACTTAAATCTTTTGAATATAATTTTCTACTTTTCCAGGTATTTCCAGAAAATTCATAAGTTACTAGATCCATATTTTCTAATCTTGACCACTTCCCTTGAATTTCCGATGCAGAATTGACAAATAATCTTTCTGTATTGTCCTCACTATCTTTACTGCAAGAAACAAACAAGGCCATAAATAAGGCCATTTTTTCTTTTTTGCATAAAGAAAGTTAAAAGAGATATGATTTGCTTGCTTTATAATAAGATTATAATTATCTTTGCATAAAGTTGTAACAAGTTAAATTTCAGCATCCTATGGCTATAATAAACCCGTTTGTTACCCAAGGCTACTTGTCGCCACACTACTTCTGTGACCGTGTAGAAGAGACTAATTATCTAACGAACCTCATTGTTAATGGCAATAATGTTGCGCTTATCTCACCGCGTCGTCTTGGGAAAACGGGGCTAATACACCATTGTTTTGAACAACAGAGCATAAAGGACGATTACTACACTTTCATCGTGGACATCTATGCCACCAAAAATCTGCAGGAACTGGTGTTCTGTTTGGGCAAGAGCATCTTGGGGGCATTAAAGCCACAAGGTCGTAAGGTGTGGGAGCGGTTCGTGAATACGCTCAGCTCTTTGAGAGGAAGTATATCGTTTGATATCAATGGGTTGCCGGAATGGGGGCTTGGCGTGGGGGATGTTAAAGTGCCACAAACCACGTTAGATGAGATTTTCATGTATCTTGAACAAGCAGACAAGCCTTGTATTGTTGCTATCGATGAGTTTCAAGTGGTGGCAGGCTACCCGGAGGGTAATGTTGAAGCAATTCTCCGCACACATATCCAGCAGTGCAAGAATACGAGATTCATTTATGCCGGGTCGCAACGGCACATGATGGCAGAGATATTCGCCACACCCTCGCGTCCTTTCTACCAGAGCACCAGCCTGATGACTTTAGCCCCTATTAATGTCGATCGTTACGTAGAGTTTGCTCAAAGCCTTTTCAGGGAATATCAAAAAGACATTGCTGAAGAAACTGTTCGGGAGGCATATCAACGCTACGATGGGGTCACATGGTACGTGCAGACAATACTTAATGCCCTGTTTTCCATGACGGAGTCTGGCGGTAAATGTAAGCCAGAATCCATAGATACAGCCATTCAGCAAGTTGTTACCCAGCAGAGTTTTACCTATAGTGCACTGCTCTTTCAACTGCCTTCGAAACAGAAAGAGGTTCTTATGGCTATTTGCAGGGAGGGGAAGGCTACTAGCATTACCTCTCGTCCGTTCCTGCAGCGGCATCATCTTACAGCCAGCACTGTTCAGGGAGCGGTCAAAGGGTTGTTGGAAAAAGATTTTATTATCCACGATTTAGGGACCTATAGCGTTTATGACAAGTTCTTCGCTATATGGCTTTTACAACAATAATAAAAATCCGCTTTTCAGCTGAAAGGCGGATTTTTTTATTGCTTTTTTACGAAGGGAATTCTTACACGAGGTGCTCCACGAGGTCGGCGCGGTCGCCGGGGAGCATGTCGATGACGGGAATCTCAATCATGGTGTAGCAGCCGGGCTGCTGGCGCATGGAGGCGCGGGCTACATTGACGAGTACCTGACCAGTGAGTGCGGGGTTGTTGATGCTCATGTTGAACTCCAGACGCTGGTTCTGGGTCTTGCCGCTGACGCCTTTGCGCACGAGGTTGACACCATGGCCCATGTCGCGGACGGCATCTACGCTCTCCACGGCAAAGACGTGGGTCTCGTCGTTGGCGAAGTAGGGGTCAGCCTTGATGGAGGCGGTCACGTCTTCCAGCTTGGCGCCGTCTTCGAGCTCTACATAGACCATGCGGCGATGAATGCCTTCACCGAGGGGGATGGTCATGGAGAGGGCGTTTTTGACACCGGCCTTGGAGCGCACGCAGACGCTGTGGCCCATCGACATGCCGGGGCCGAAGTTGGTGTAGCTGAGGCCTTTGGGCGCGAGGCTCTGCATGAGGGTGCGCACGATGGAGTCGGAGCCTGGGTCCCATCCGGCGGCAATGACGCTGACGGTGCCGGTCTGCTTGTTGAGCTGCATGAGGCGCTCGCGGTAGCCGCGAATCTGTGTATGGATGTCGAAGGAGTCAACGGTGTTGATGCCCAAGGGCAGGATCTGGTTGGCATATTCCTCGCAGGAGCGGGTGGGAGTGGCCAGGATGGCTACATCGACGTCCTGGAGTTCGCGGATGTCTTTGACTACGGCGTAGGGGGCCAGTTCGGCGGGTTTGTTCTCGTCGCCGTTGCGGCGCACGATGCCAGCCACCTCGAAATCTTCGGATGCTTCGAGGGCCTGGAGGGTGTACTTTCCGATGTTGCCGTAACCTACGACGGCTGCTCTGATTTTCTTCATATTATATTACGCTTTAATGAGTGTTTGTCGTTTGTCGGGTGCAAAATTACACAAAATGATTGAAACGGCAAGCATTTTGCGCGATTTTTTAATGGTTTGCTTGCTTTTTGACTGAATTGGGCTGGGGAGTGCTTGGGTTATTTGGTTCTTGCGGATTGTTAATTTTGGGCAGGATGCAATAAAAGAGGGTGCGCGTGCGTTAATTAAGTTGTATATATACGATTTAGTTGACTGTTTATAGTAGAAGAAGATGATAGAATACGTGAAGGGTGAAGTGGTGGAACTCACCCCGGCTTATGCTGTGATAGAGGCCCACGGAGTGGGCTACGGACTGAATATCTCGCTCAATACCTACTCTGCCGTGCAGGGCAGGAAGGAGGCGCGGCTGTGGGTGGCTGAATCGATCCGCGAGGATGCCTACGTGCTCTTCGGATTTGCCACGAAGCAGGAGCGCGACATGTTCCTGCTGCTCATCACGGTGAGCGGAGTGGGTGCCGGTACGGCGCGGATGATTCTCTCGTCGCTCTCGGTGCAGGAGCTCTGCAACGTGATATCGACGGGCGATGAGCGGGTGCTGAAGGGCGTGAAGGGTATCGGCTTGCGAACGGCCCAACGCATCATCGTGGACCTGAAGGACAAGATCGTGAGCAGTGGCCTGGCTCAGGAACTGCCTGCCACGGCGGGACGTGCCACCCAGCTGGTGAGCTCGCCGGTGAAGGACGAGGCTATGAGTGCGCTGACGATGCTGGGCTTCTCGCCCGCTCCGACGGCGAAGGTGGTGAACGCCATCCTGCTGAAGGACCCGACGTTGCCCGTGGAGCAGGTGGTGAAGCTGGCGCTGAAGCAGATAAAATAAAAGACCCACCTAAATCCTCCCTGTTTAGGGAGGACTTGCGGAGCGTTCAAACTTAAAACTTGAATTTTTCGATTAAGCGAGAGCCATGATGCTTGCATCAATGGCCGCGCGTGAGAAAAATCATCAACGAAGTTGATAAACCTGGAACCTGAAACTTGGAACCTGAAACATGGTATGGGAAGACTGAAGTGGATATTGATGGTGATGGTGCTGGTGAGCATGAATGTGCTGGCCTGGACCAGTGCGCCCTGGCTTCAGGATGATCCCAGAAGGCGGCAGCAGAGGACGACCCTTCCACAGGAAGGAAGAGCCCCCCTAAATCCCCTCCAAGGGGGGACTCTCGGGAAGGGGAGGGGAGAGAAGAAGGATTCTTCACTCTTCACTCTTCACTCTTCACTTCTTATCGACGACGAGGAGATACCCGACTCGCTGCTCAATCCGCGGTGGAAGATACAGCGCACGCAGCCCATCACGCAGGAAGACCTCAAGCGCGGGGCTGCCGACTTGATGATGCCGCAGAACATTGAGCAGAAGGTGGAGTACAACGACACGCTGGGCGGCTACCTGATCGGTTCGAAGATGGGTAACCAGTATCTGGGTGCGCCGGTGCTGATGACGGCTGAGGAGTTTGGCGAGTGGTGCAACGCCCAGCTGCAGCGCGACTTCTACCGCAAGAAGAACAATGAAATCTATCAGGCCAAGGGCAAGGAGAAATTCGATTTCACCGACATGCACTTCGAACTGGGACCGGCGGAGAAGATATTCGGCCCCGGCGGCGTACGCGTGAAGACGCAGGGAACGGCCGAGCTGAAACTCGGTGCCACGATGAAAAACGTGGACAACCCCTCGCTGCCCATCCGCAACCGCAAGACCACGACGATGAACTTCGACGAGAAGATTAACCTATCGGTCAATGGAAAGGTGGGCGACAAGGTGAACATGAACCTGAACTACAACACCGATGCCACGTTCGACTATGATGCCCAGAACATGAAACTGAAATATGAGGGCAAGGAAGACGAAATCGTGAAGCTCGTGGAGGGCGGCAACGTTTCTTTCCCCAGCAATTCCACGCTCATACGCGGAGCGTCGAGTCTTTTCGGTATCCGCACAGACCTGCAGTTCGGCAAGCTGAAACTCCAGACGGTGGTGTCGCAGAAGAAATCATCGTCGAAGAGTGTCTCCAGCAAGGGAGGTGTGCAGACCACACCGTTTGAGCTGGACGTGGCCGACTATGAGGAGAACCGCCACTTCTTCCTCTCTGCCTTCTTCCGTGAGAAATATAACGCCTCGATGAAGAAACTGCCCAACCTGACCACCGGCATCACCATCAACCGTGTGGAAGTGTGGGTGACCAACAAGACCGGTACGACGACCAACACCCGAAACATCGTGGCCTTCAACGACCTCGGTGATGGCCCCGTGGCAACCATTCCGGCGCAGAACAGCGCCAACGGTCTTTACGCGCAGCTGACCAGTACCTATGTCGATGCGCGCAATATCGACCAGACGACCTCGGTGCTCGACGGCCACGACGGGCTGGAAGGTGGCACGACCTACGAGAAACTGGAGAGTGCGCGGCTGCTCAATTCGTCGGAATATACGCTCAACAGCGCGATGGGCTACATTTCGCTGAAGACGGCGCTACAGACCGACCAGGTGCTGGCCGTGGCCTATGAATATACGTACAACAGCCAGACCTACCAGGTGGGAGAATTTGCCTCTGACGTCACCGGCAATACCACCAACGCCCTTTACGTGAAATCGCTCAAGAACACGAGCCAGTCGCCGAAGATGTCGAACTGGAAGCTGATGATGCGCAACGTGTATTACCTGGCATCGACGGTGGAGCGCGACAAGTTCCGGCTCGACGTGAAATACCAGAGCGATACCACGGGCGTGTACCTCTCGTATATTCCTGAGGCGCAAGTGAAAGACCTGCCCATCATCAAGCTGATCGGTGCCGACCGCCTGGATAACAACAACAAGGCCCATTCGAATGGCTATTTCGACTACGTGAGCGGCTACACGGTGAGCAACGGGCGCGTGTTCTTCCCCTGCGTGGAGCCTTTCGGCAAGGACCTTCAGGACTATCTGCAGAGTTATGGCATCCCTTCGGCCGTGGCTCAGAAGTATGCCTTCACCGAACTCTACGACACCACGAAGACTGCCGCCAAGCAGGTGGCCGAGAAAGACAAATACCTGCTCGTGGGACAGTTTCGCGGTTCGAATGCCAGCGTGATTTCGCTGGGTGCCTACAACGTGCCTCCAGGGTCTGTGGTGGTGACAGCCGGCGGTCAGGAACTGCACGAAGGCTCCGACTATTCGGTGGATTACAATGCCGGCGAGGTGACCATTCTGAACCAGAGCATCATCGATGCCGGAACGGCGGTGAACGTGTCGCTGGAGAGCCTCACCGACTACGGGCAGATGAGGAAGACGATGTTCGGCCTGAACTGGGAGTACGACTTCTCGAAGAATTTCCAGATGAGCGGTACCGTGCAGCACCTCTCCGAACAGGCTCTGACCACGAAGGTGTCGATGGGTGCAGAACCGCTCAACAACACCCTTTGGGGCGTGAACCTCAACTGGAAGAAGGAGAGTCAATGGCTCACCAACATGCTCGACAAACTGCCCGGACTGCATCTCACACAGCCCTCGCAGATATCGCTGACGGGAGAGTTCGCACAACTCTTCAGCGGAAAAGCCCAGGGCACACAGGACAATGCTTCCTACCTCGACGATTTCGAGAACACGAAAAACACCATCGACGTGTCGTCGCCGCACTCGTGGATCATTTCCAGCGTGCCCAGCACGATAGCCGGCTATAACGACAAGACATCCGTGCAGAGCGGCTACAACCGTGCGTTGTTGTCATGGTACAACATCGACCCGCTCTTCACCCGCCAGAGCAGTTCGCTGACACCCGGACATATCCGGAGCGACCTGGAACAGCTTTCCAACCATTATGTGCGTGAAGTGCCTGTGAGAGAGCTTTATCCGAACCGCGACCAGAGCAGTTATAACGGTGCCACAGCGACACTGCCGATTCTGAATCTGGCCTATTATCCGCAGGAGCGTGGTCCCTATAACCTGGATCCCAATCTGAATGCCGACGGCACACTGCCCAATCCGCAGCAGCGATGGGGTGGCATGATGCGCAAACTCGACACCAACGACTTCGAGACGGCCAATATCGAGTACATAGAATTCTGGATGATGGACCCCTTTGCCTATACCGGCAGCGACCGTTCGTATGGCGGTGAACTCTATATCGACCTGGGCGAGGTGAGCGAGGACGTGCTGCGCGACGGAAAGAAATTCTATGAGAGCGGCATGCCCGTTGACGGCAGCAGTGCCTTCACGACCACACAGTGGGGTAAGATTCCGACCTCATCGACCGTGACCTATGCCTTTGCCACGACTTCCGGTTCAAGGGCTTTGCAGGATGTGGGCTACAACGGACTGACTGACGAGGAGGAACGCTCGTTTGGCGACTACCAGACCTTCCTGCAGAACATCCGTGGAGCCGTGAGCGATTCTGCCTATCAGGCTATCAGTGCCGACCCTGCCAACGATAACTACCACTACTTCCGCGGCAGTGACTTCGACCGCAATGAGACCAGTATCCTGGACCGCTACAAGCGTATCAACATGCCTCAGGGCAACTCGCCCGACAGTGACTCACGCACAGAGAGCTATGACACTTCCTACAAGACGACGCCCGACGTGGAGGATATCAACCAGGACTATACGCTGAATGAATATGAGAAGTATTTCCACTATCACGTTTCGCTCCACCCCGGCGATACCATCCTGGGGCAGAACTTCATCGTCGATAAGCGCATAGGCCGGCCTAATCTGCGCAACGGCAAGCAGGGCTACGTCACGTGGTATCAGTATCGCATACCGCTCGACCGCTGGGAAGAGAAGTTCGGCTCGATCAGCGACTTCTCGAGCATCCGTTTCATGCGTATGTACCTCACGGGTTTCGAGAAGCCCATCGTGCTCCGTTTCGGAAGCCTTGACCTGGTGCGCGGCGAATGGCGCTTCTATGAGCAGTCGCTCAATACGGGAGCCTCAGAGGGTGGCAGCATGGCCGTCAGTGCGGTGAACATCGAGGAAAACAATGACAAGAAGCCCGTCAACTACGTGCTGCCTCCAGGCATCCGCAGAGAGCAAGACCCCACGCAGCCGCAGCTGGTGGAAAGCAATGAGCAGGCCCTGAATATGGTAGTGGAGAATCTGGGCAACGGCGAGTCGAAGGCCGTCTATAAGAATTCCACGCTCGACCTCAGGCAGTACAAACGTCTGGAGATGTTTGTGCATGCCAATGCCATGGAGCAGAACATCACTAACCTGAAAGACAAGGAGCTGGCCATTTTCATCCGCTTGGGTAGCGACTACAAGAACAACTACTACGAATACCTCATCCCGCTCGACCTTACCCCTGCAGGCCATTATGACCGCTATTCACCTGCCGACTGTCGTGCCGTCTGGCCAGAGAACAATATGCTCAACATTCCGCTTGAGATCTTCACGCAGGTGAAGAAGATGCGTAACAGGGCCAAGAGTGAGAACCCATCGCTCTACAGCTTCTCTGTACCCTTCACCTATACTGACCCCGATCATCCCAACAATGTGGTCACCGTGCTGGGTAATCCTTCGCTTGGCGAGGTGAAGACGATGATGATCGGTGTGCGCAATATGGTGCCGCAGCCGAAGTCGGGAGAAGTCTGGGTGAACGAACTCCGCCTGAAAGAATACAATAACAATGGCGGTTGGGCCGCGCAGGGAACTCTCAATGTGCAGATGTCAGACTTTGGTGTGGTGAACGTCAGCGGCAAGTATCAGTCAGAAGGCTTCGGCGGGCTGGAGGATGGCGTGTCGAACCGTTCCACCAACGATCATGGTGCCTATAGCGTCACTACGAATTTAGAGCTCGGTAAGTTCTTCCCCGATAAGGCCAAGGTGTCGGCACCGCTCTATTATTCAGTCACGAAGGAGAAAAAGAAGCCCAAGTATAATCCCCTCGACACCGACATGCTTCTCAAGGACGCCCTTGAAGCCACAGCCGACAAAGCAGAGAAAGACTCGATAGAGCGTATCGCCGTGACACGCAACACCTCCACCAACTTCGCACTCAACAACTGGCGTGTGGGTATTGCCACCAAGCGTCATCCGATGCCTTACGACCCGGCTAACTTCTCTTTCTCCTACAGTCATTCGCACAACCATTCGCAAGGTGAGACCACGGTTTATGAAAACGAAGACCAGTGGCGCGGTTCGCTGAACTACAGCTACACTCCTGTCTATAAAGCCTGGGAACCTTTCAAGAAACCCTTTGCCAAGAACAAGTCGAAATGGCTCGATATCCTGAAACGTTTCGGACTCAACTGGCTACCGCAGAACATATCCTTCAATACGGACATGACACGCTACTACCACGAACTGCAGGAACGTGACATGGAAGATGTTGGCGGCTCACAGCTGCCCGTGAGCTTCTCCTCGCAGTTCCTCTGGAACCGTGAGTTTTCCATCCGATGGGATCTCACCAAGAACCTGCACATGAACTTCTCAAGCGGCACTCATGCTGAGATTGAGGAACCATACTTCCAGATTAATAAGGATCTTTATCCCACGGAGTATGCCGCCTGGAAAGATTCGGTATGGACCAGTATCAAGCACTTGGGAACGCCGCTCGACTACGGGCAGAACTTCACCGCTTCCTATCAGCTGCCGCTCAATCTCATTCCCATCTTCGATTGGGTCAATGCTGATGCATCCTTCAAATCCTCTTACAAGTGGCTCAGGGGAACGGCCGACGAGGATGGCAAGTCGTATGGCAACACCATCACCAACGACCGCCATCTGACCATCAATGGTACCTTCTCGCTGGAGAGGCTCTACAACCACATTCCCTTCCTGAAGAAGGCCAACGACCGTTTCAATAAGACTCCGAGCAGAACCACCAACAACAGGAAGACCCCGAACCGGAACAACCGAAATAACAATAAGAAAGACGACAAGGACAGCAAGGCCGAGGCCAAAACGCTGCCTAAGAACAAACGTGCGTTCGAGAAGGAAATCACACTGCTGCCCGACACTTCGATCACCGTTTCGCACGGCAAGAACAGCAAGCGTCTGATAGTATCGGCCAAGACGAAGGACGGCAAGTCGTTTAAGTTGAAATACAAGGTAGTTGACCAGAATAAGATAAAGATTACCTCGAAGGTGGACACCTCAACGGCCATCAAAATAGCCGTCACAGCCAAGGAACCGCTTGACGACCAGAAGTGGTACAAGACCGCTCAGGTGCTGGCCCGTGGATTGATGATGGTGCGCAACGTGTCTTTCACTTACAACAATCAGTATGGTATGGCTCTCCCGGGCTTCCTGCCTAATGTGGGCAATGCCTTCGGACAGTATAATGGCAATGTGCTCGCACCGGGACTCGACTTCGCTTTCGGTATGGCCGGTGACAGCTATATCAATAAGGCCGTTGACAATAAATGGCTGCTGATGGCCGACAACATATCTACGCCCGCTACCACTAGTGCCATGGAGGACCTCCAGTTGAGAATGACCTTGGAGCCCGTGAAGAATCTGAAGATTGACCTCAATGCGGCTCACACGCAGAATAAGGCCCGCAGCGTGCAGTATATGTATAGCGGCATGCCCACGATGCAGAGCGGATCATTATCCATGACCACCATTTCCATCAAGTCGGCCCTTGAGGGAATGGGCAATGCCAACAATGGCTACCACAGCAAGTCGTTTGAGAAATTCTGCCAGTCGATTGGCGGCTATCGCGAGAAGGTTCAGGCCCAGTATGCCGATGCCGTTTATCCCTCGACTATGGGGGGCTATGGAGGACGTCAGTATGATGCAGCTAATGGCGAAGTGCAGAAGTATAGCGGCGACGTGCTTATACCGGCCTTCCTCAACAGTTATACTGCAATGTCGTCAGGTCTCGACATCTTCCCCGGACTTTTCCGGATGCTGCCTAACTGGACACTGAGATACAGTGGCCTCGGACAGCTGCCTTGGTTCCGTGACCACTTCAAGAGCGTCAATATCAACCACTCCTACAAGAGCATCTATTCGGTAGGTTCCTATAGCAGTTACAGCACGTGGCAGGAATATATGAACGGTCTCGGATTCATCAAGGATGCCACTACGGGCAATCCCGTTCCTTCATCGATGTTCAATGTATCCACCGTGAGCATCAACGAATCTTTTGCTCCACTCTTGGGAGTCGATGTGACACTGCTGAACAACCTCACCTGCAAACTCGAATACCGTACCACCCGCGTGCTTACGCTCTCGATGACCTCCGTGCAGATCAATGAGGCACTCTCCAAGGACTGGGTCGTAGGCATGGGCTACAAGATCAGCGATTTCAATTTCTTCGGACTTGCTGGAGGCGGCAATTCCCGCAAGGTGAAGGGTAAGGGCAAGAATAACCAAAATGAGGAGAAAAGGTCATCCACGACGACGAAGAAGAGTGGCGTGAACCATGACCTCAACCTCCGTCTTGATTTCAGTCTCCGTAATCAGGCTTCACTCAGTCGCGACATTGCTACGATGACCAGTGCTGCATCCAGCGGAAACCGAGCCTTGAAGTTCTCCTTCAGTGCCGACTACACACTCTCCCGAATGCTCACGATGAGTTTCTTCTACGACCAGCAGACCAACACCCCGTTGCTCTCATCGTCGAGCTATCCTACCACAACGCGCGACTTTGGACTCTCCGTGAAGTTCTCGCTGACAAGGTGATTATTAATTATGTTAAAATAACGATTATGAGAAAAAGAAACTTATTGACAATGCTTTTCCTTTGCGCAATGACGCTCCCTACCATGGCGCGGGCTGTAGGTGAAATCCGTCCGAAACTGGTGGTGGGCATCGCCGTAGATCAAATGCGCTGGGATTATCTTTACCGTTTCTATGATGAGTATGTGGACGGTGGTTTCCGCCGCATGCTCCGCGATGGCTATTCCTTTGAGAACTGCCAGATCAACTACATCCCTTCTGTGACAGCCATTGGCCATACCTCTTTATATACAGGATCGGTGCCAAGCATCCATGGTATTGCAGGCAACAATTTCCTTAAAAATGGTAAGATGGTCTATTGCTGCAGAGATACCACCGTGCAGACAGTTGGCTCCAATACCAAGGCTGGTCAGATGTCGCCTCTCAACCTTCAGGTGACCACTATCGGCGACGAACTGAAGACCGCCACCTCCTGGAAGTCGAAGGTCGTCGGCATTTCGTTCAAGGACCGTGCGGCTATCCTTCCCGCAGGCCATAGTGCTGATGCTGCCTATTGGTTCGACAAGGATGCCAAGTGCTTCATCAGTAGCACCTATTACATGGAGAAATTGCCTCAGTGGGTGAATGCTTACAATGAGAAGATTAACAAGAAACTTCCCATCGACGACATCCAGTATCAGCCCTATGGCAACCAGATCGTGATGGAGATGGCGAAGGCCGCCATCAAAGGTGAGCGTCTTGGTCAGCGTGATGAGACCGACATGATCTGCGTCAGTTTCTCTTGTCCTGACATCACCGGCCATCAGTATGGCACCCACCATGAACTGACCCACAAACAGTATATCGGGCTCGACAAGCAGCTGGCTGAATTCTTTACATATCTCGACCGTACGGTAGGGCAGGGGCAGTGGCTTGCTTTCCTCAGTGCCGATCATGGAGCAGCCAACAGCATTAAGCAAAATCTGGAGCACAAGATTCCGGCAGGCAATTTCTCGAACGGCAAGACGCGCGATGCACTCAACGCAATGCTTGCCTCAAAGTTCTCTACCTCGGAAAAATTGATTCCCGAACTCTTTGACTACAAGGTGGAGCTCGACCGCGAGGCAATAGCCCGTGCCAGACTGAAGACCTGCGACGTGAAACAAGCCATCAAGGAATACCTTGAGAAAGACACCATGGTGATGTATGTCGTTGACATGGAACATGCTGCTGAGGCTCCTGTTCCTGCCGCCATACGCGAAAAGATTATTAATGGCTATAACCGTGAGCGCAGCGGCGATATTCAGATTGTTCTCAAGCCTCAGTTCCTGAGTGGATGGCGCAACATGGGATACGGCACTTCCCACGGCCTGTGGAATCCCTACGACTGTCACATCCCCTTTGTGCTTTTGGGATGGGGTGTTGAGCATGGTGCCTATCATCACGAAGTCCATATCACGGATATTGCCCCTACCGTCTGCTCCCTCATCCACATCCAGATGCCCAGCGGCTGTATCGGACAGGGTGTTTACGAAGAATAAGAAAAAGGCTCTCGATTGAGAGCCTTTTCTGTTGGTTTATTTGTCGTATGCATGTACGGGATAGTCGGTGGTGAAGTGGAGCCCTCGGCACTCTTTGCGCTCAATGGCCCAGCGAGTGATGAGGTAGCCCACGTTGATCATGTTTCTGAGTTCGCAGATATCCTTTGATGCCTTTACTCGCTTGAAGAGATTCTCCGTCTCTTCGTAGAGCATGTCCAGACGGTCCCAGGCACGCTTCAGGCGAAGGTCGCTGCGCACGATGCCCACGTAGTTGGACATAATCTGATTCACTTCCTTGATGCTCTGCGTGATGAGCACTTTCTCCTCGTTGGTCATTGTGCCCTCGTCGTTCCATTCGGGCACTTTCTCATTGAAGTCGTATTCATCTACGTGTGCCAGCGAGTGCTTGGCGGCAGCATCGGCATAAACCACGGCCTCGATGAGTGAGTTGGAGGCCAGACGGTTGCCGCCGTGGAGTCCTGTGCAGGAGCATTCTCCAAGGGCGTAGAGACGGTCGATGGATGAGCATCCGTTTAAATCTACCTTGATACCGCCGCACATATAGTGGGCAGCGGGACGCACGGGTATATAGTCGCTGGTGATGTCGATGCCAATCGAGAGACACTTCTGGTAGATGTTGGGGAAGTGGTGGCGCGTCTCGGCAGGGTCCTTATGGGTGATGTCGAGGCAAACGTGGTCAATGCCGTGAATCTTCATTTCCTTGTCGATGGCGCGGGCCACGATGTCGCGAGGAGCCAGCGAGAGGCGCTCGTCGTATTTCTCCATGAAACTCTCGCCGTTGGGCAGTCGTAGAATGCCACCATAGCCGCGCATGGCCTCGGTGATGAGATAGGCGGGATGCGTCTCATTGGGATTATGCAGCACGGTGGGATGAAACTGTACGAACTCCATGTCGGCCACCGTTCCCTTGGCACGATATACCATGGCAATACCGTCGCCCGTGGCAATGACAGGGTTGGAAGTGGTCAGATAGACGGCTCCGCATCCACCCGTGCACATCACGGTGACCTTTGACAGATAGGTGTCCACCTTCTGCGTCTCGGGATTAAGCACGTAGGCTCCGTAGCAGTTAATGTAGGGAGTGCGGCGTGTCACGCGGGCACCCAGATGGTGCTGCGTGATGATTTCCACGGCGAAGTGGTTCTCCTTGATTTCGATGTTGGGATTGTTGCGCACGGCCTCCATCAGTCCGCGCTGTATCTCGGCTCCCGTATCGTCGGCATGGTGCAGGATGCGGAATTCCGAATGGCCTCCTTCGCGGTGAAGGTCAAATGAGCCGTCTTCCTTGCGGTCGAAGTTAACGCCCCACTTGACGAGTTCCTCTATCTGTGATGGCGCTTTACGGACCACCTGTTCCACGGCAGCACGGTCTGAGATATAGTCGCCGGCAATCATCGTGTCCTCGATATGCTTTTCAAAATTATCAACCAGAAGGTTGGTGACCGAGGCCACGCCTCCTTGTGCAAACGACGTGTTTGCCTCTTCGAGGCTGGTCTTGCAGATCATGCAAATCTTACCTTTTTTCTCCCTAGCCACTTTCAGGGCATAGCTCATACCGGCCACTCCGGCACCGATGATGAGGAAATCGTATTTGTGTACCATATATTTGTTTTGGTTTTCAAGGGGCAAAGATAATAAAAAAAAGAAGAATAATTAATGAATAATGATTTTTTTTGCTATAATGCCGTTCATAAATACCTTAAACGGGAGAAATGGATTCCCGATTTCCCATTTTCCCAAATTCCCATTTTTGGTTTTTTCAGGTAAGAGGAAAGGCAAAGAGAGAGAAATATATTAACATATATTATAGATATATATATTTATATATAAATATATATATCTATCTATTTTCTCACCGTCTATCTCGAATCATCAAAAATGGGAAAATGGGAAAATGGGAATTTTTCTTTTCCCCTTTCCAGACGGGCCTTGTGGGGGTTTGTCAAGAAATAAGAAGAGCCGACAGCGGAAATCTCTGTAACGGCTTTTATAAAAAATTGTTAATAGGAATGTTTGCCCCTTGTAGCTCCCTTCCTAAGGGGGATTTTCTGGCGGGTGCCTAAAACTCGTCTAGATAGTGCACGATGCGATTCACCTGGCGGGGTGAGGCTCCTTTTTTTGCATCGTTTCCGTTGGGTGGAAGCAGGGCTTCCGTTGGGTGGAAGCGGTGTTTCCACTTGGTGGAAGCATCGCAGACGGTTGCTAAGTTCCCATAAGTTGCCAAAAGGGAATATAACTCGCTTTAAGTCGCCGTAAGTCGCCTTAACGGCTCTTTGCTTCATGGAAAAGTTGTATCTTTACAATGCATTAATTAAAATAAAAACGCGGTTTTATTTTGTATTGTTCTCATTTATTCGTAACTTTGCAATATTAAATGAAGTATATGAAAAAAGTTATTTTGATAGCCGCTCTCGTGGTGGCAGCGATGCCTTCGATGGCACAGGGATTAAAATATTCGGTCAACGGAACCTATACTGGTGAAGGCAAGAAAATCTATCTCATGGACCAACTGACGGAAAAAGCCATCGACAGCATGGTCGTAGCCGGTGGCAAGTTCTCATTCAGCGGCACAGCCCCGAAAGATGCCCTTATGGCTGTCATGGCTGAGGGTAAGACTTGGCAGACGCCATTCTTCAACGACGGCACCCCCGTGGCCATCAATGTCAACGACAGTACGCTGACGGGTTCTCCGATGAATGAGCGTCTGACGAGGTACGACATAGAGTCAAACATCCCCAGCCGTGCTTTCTATGAGAAGGTTTCAAAGATGACCGAAGAGCAACTGCAGGCCCATCTGGAGGAACTCTCTGAGGAGAACAACAAGGTGATGACCGCACAGATTGCCTTTGCCAACAAGATATTCAAGGAGGAACGCCAGTCGCTTATACCGTTGGCTTTCGCCCAGTTGTATTTCTTCGACAATGGCATCGAGGCCTACGATGAGCTCGTCAAGGAGCAGGTGCCCTTTGCCAGCCATCCTTATCTGAAGAAGGCAAAAGACGAGATAGCAGAACTGTTGAAGCATAATGGCAGCCCGAAGATGGATTTCGTAGGCCAGCAGTTTACTGACCTTGAGATGGCCGATCCCGACGGCAAGATGCATAAAATCAGCGAGCTGGTAGGTTCGGGCAAGTGGGTGCTCGTGGATTTCTGGGCTTCGTGGTGTGGCCCTTGCCGTGCTGAGATGCCTAACGTGCTGGATGCCTACAACAAGTATCATGACAAAGGTTTCGAGGTCATAGGTGTGTCCTTCGACGAAAAGAAACCGGCATGGGTAAGAGCCATCTCACAGCTTCAAATGCCGTGGCTGCAGATTTCCGACCTGAAGGGCTGGAATAGTGCTGCTGCTCCTGCCTACAAGATTGATGCCATCCCCGACAATATCCTCATTGATCCCCAGGGGAAAATCATCGGTCGTGCCCTCCGTGGAAAGGCTCTACAAAACTGCTTGCAGAAGATATTTGAGTAGTATTTTTTTGCAGCAGCATAAGACTCACAACAAATGAAAAAACTTCTTTTGATATATTCAATGTTGATGCTGACCCTTTCTGCCGCTTTTGCGCAGCAGACGGGTGGAAGTAACCTTCTGGATGTGACCGTAGGGGAGCATGTGGACGGCTCTACGCCTACCGATTCCCTGACAACGGACTCGCTGGTCGCCGACACGCTTGCTCTGGACACCATTGCCGAACCCGTGGCGCTGCCCTGGCCGCAGAACGTGCAGGCCCGCCTCGATGCCATCCTGAAGAGCCGTCAGTTTCAGACCACGCAGATCGCACTTCAGGTATATGACCTGACCGCCGACTCCGTAATCTATCAGTACAACGAGCGGCAGCAGATGCGTCCGGCTTCCACGATGAAGATGATCAACGCCGTGACTTCACTCGATCGGCTGGGGGGCAGCTATCAGTTCAAGACGCGGCTCTATTACACGGGCAAGGTGGATTCCTGCGTGTTGCGTGGCAATCTGTATTGTAAGGGCGGTATGGACCCGGCCTTCAACGTGGATGACCTGAATGCCTTCGTGGAGAGCGTGAAAAAACTGGGCGTGGATACTATACGTGGCAATATCTATGCCGACCTCTCGATGAAGGACACCGATCGCTGGGGCGAAGGCTGGTGCTGGGATGACGACAACCCTTCACTCTCACCGCTGCTGGTGGGTAAGAAAGACCGTTTCATGAGCCGATTCGTGAAAGAACTCCGAGATGCCCGTATCGTTTTCGTCGGCGACACGCTTCGCGCCACTACACCTGCGGGAGCTACCGAACTGTGTGCTCGCTTCCACACCATGGACCAGATACTGATGCGGATGATGAAGAACTCAGACAATCTCTATGCCGAGTCGATGTTCTATCAACTGGCTGCCTTGGGCAACCGCAAGGCTACAGCCAAGACGGGCCGTGAGCATGTGAACCGTTTGATTCAGAAATTGGGGCTCAATCCTGGCAACTACTATATAGCCGATGGTTCCGGACTATCACTCTATAACTACGTGTCGGCGGAGTTGGAGGTGGCCTTCCTGCGCTATGCCTACCGCAACAACAATATCTACACCCCGTTGCTGACCTCGATGCCCATAGCAGGAGTGGATGGCACGCTGGAGAACCGCATGCGTACGGGCTTTGCCCGTGGCAATGTCAAGGCAAAGACAGGCACGGTGACGGGAGTCTCTGCCTTGGCGGGCTACCTGACGGCAGCCAATGGCCACCGCCTCTGTTTCTCGATTATCAATCAAGGTCAGCGTAAGGCCACGACCGTGCGTCCCTATCAGGATCGCATCTGTGAAGCGTTGTGTAAGTAACCTGAAACATGAAACATGGAATCAATAAAAATATACGTTGAAGACTTGCTTTCGATGACCGGACTCACGGGAACCATTATTCCCGTGTTGCGCTATGTGTCAATGGTCCTGATGGCCGTGCTGCTGGCATGGCTTAGTGACTGGCTCTGCCGTAGGCTGTTTGTACCCTTGGTCCTGAAACTCACGGCCAAGACCGAGTTTGACTGGGATGACAAACTGTTCAACCGCAGCGTGCTCGTGTCGGCCTGCCATATCGTGCCCGCCATCGTCATCTGGCAGCTGCTCCCCCTGGTGTTCTATCAGTATCCCGTCGTGTTCGACATACTGAAACGCCTTACAGGTATCTATATCACCGTGATGACTACACGCACGCTAGTCTGCTTCATCAATGCCTTTCAGGGTTTTGAGAGCGAAGGCCGGCGCAGCAATATGGAGCAGTATGCGCGTTCGTTCTCCAGTGTGGTGAAAATCATTTTGCTGTTTCTGGCGACCATCGTCGTTATAGCCATTATTTTCAACAAAAATCCGCTGACGCTCATTGCCGGACTGGGAGCCATGTCGGCTGTCCTCTTGTTGGTCTTTCAGGACAGCATCACGGGACTGGTGGCTGGCATCCGTCTCACATCCAACGATATGCTCCGCAAGGGCGACTGGATAACGGTTGAGAAGGCCGGTGTGAACGGCAATGTGGAAGATATGACGCTCACCACCGTGAAGGTGCGCAACTTTGACAACACCATCGTCACCATTTCGCCCAAGACGCTCATCAACGAGTCTTTCCAGAATTGGAAAGGAATGCAGGAGAGCGAAGGGCGGAGGGTGAATCGCCGAGTGTCTTACGATGTGCATTCGGTGAGGATTATTGACGAAGCCCTGCGCCAGCATCTGATCGACAAAGGCTATTTCAAGGAAACTGAACTGGAGGGACGTGAAGTAAACCTCACGCTCTTCCGCCGTTATATGGAACGCTACATTGCGTCCCGCGAGGACGTGAATGAGCAGATGACACATTTCGTCACAGAGGATGAGGCCGGAGCTAATGGCATCCCCGTGGAGTTCTATTTCTTCCTGAAGCATAAGAAGTGGGAAGATTATGAGCACCACATGAGCGACATTTTCGACATCATCTACGCCACCTCGAACGAGTTCGGACTTTCTGTCCATCAGTATTTCCCGAAAAACTGAAACCTGTCATCGTGTTCTCCAGAAAACGCTTTCAGCAAATATGAATGAAAGAAACCTGAAACTTGAAACCTGAAACCTTCTCTCATATTCTTTTGGAATGGTTTCGTGAGAATGGCAGGCAGTTGCCATGGCGCGAAACCACCGATCCTTATGCCATCTGGCTTTCGGAGATCATCCTCCAGCAGACGCGCATAGAGCAAGGCCGACCTTATTGGGAGCGGTTTATGAGTCGCTGGCCACGGGTGGAAGACCTGGCTGCCGCCACGGAGGATGAAGTGCTGCGTGAGTGGCAGGGGCTGGGCTATTACAGCCGTGCCCGCAATCTTCACCATGCAGCCAGACAGGTGGTGGCTCTTGGCAGGTTTCCCGATACGCTGGAAGAAATCAAACGACTGAAAGGTGTAGGCGACTATACGGCCGCAGCCATTGCCTCCTTTGCCTTCGGCATTCCCGCCGCCGTGGTTGATGGCAATGTGTATCGTGTGCTTTCCCGTTATTACGGCATCGAGACACCCATTAACTCCACGGAGGGTAAGAAGGAATTTGCCGCTTTGGCTGATAGTATCTTCCCGAAGGAGGGAGGTACGACGGGAGCTTCCTTCAATCAGGCCATCATGGATTTCGGTGCTATCCAGTGTACGCCTCAGTCGCCGCATTGCCTAATTTGTCCATTGATGGAGAGTTGTGAAGCGCTTCGCACGGGCAGGGTAGGGCAGTTGCCTGTCAAGTTGAAGACTGTGAAGATTCGTGAGCGCCGACTGGTCTATACCTATATTAGATGTAAAGGCTGTATAGCAATTCACCGCCGCGGTGCCGGTGACATCTGGCAAGGATTGTGGGAACCCTTTGTCAGTGAAAAGGCACCCTTTTTTGATTCTTCACACTTCACTCCATTCCCGACCGAAGGGCACCTATCCGTAGCCTTTCACTCATCACTTATTAGGCAGAACGTCCGCCACGTACTCACCCATCAGGTGATTCTGGCCGATTTCTATCTGCTGGAGACCGAAGAGCGCCCTGTGCTTCCTGAAGACTATATCTGGATTCAGGAGTCCGATTTCGATGACTATGCCAAACCCCGGCTCGTGGAAATCTTGCTGGAGTTGCTGCCTTGATGGAAAAAAGAGTGGATTCAAGTCTTTGGGCTGACATATTTTTTGTAATTTTGCACGCGAAAAAGACAAAGATATGAAAAAAATATGCGATTTCATTTCCCGTTGGATGGGGGCACTGGTGCTCCTGACAGCGGTGTTTGCGTTGTTGTTTCCCGAAGTTTTTGGGGCGTTGAAGCCCACACTGATCAACCCGCTTTTGGGCGTGGTGATGTTCGGCATGGGACTGACTTTGAAGCTGGAGGATTTCAAGGTTGTGTTTAGTCGCCCTAAGGACGTAATCATTGGCTGTCTGGCTCAGTTCATCGTGATGCCTCTGCTGGCGTGGTTGCTGGCCCGGGGGTTCTCGCTGAGTGATGAACTGGCGCTGGGTGTGGTTCTGGTGGGGTGTTGTCCTGGTGGTACGGCCTCTAACGTGATTACCTATCTGGCCAAGGGCGACCTGGCTTTGTCTGTTGGCATGACGGGCGTTTCTACGCTGTTGGCTCCGCTGCTCACGCCGTTCCTAACGTGGCTGCTTGTGGGGCAACATGTCAACGTAGATATGGTAAGCATGTTCCTGAGTATTCTTTGGGTGGTCATTCTGCCCATTGTGGCAGGTCTGCTCTTCCGCAGCCTACTGCCTAAGTTCACCGAGTCGGCTGTGGCCTATCTCCCAGCCTTGTCGTCGCTGGCCATCGCGTTTATTGTAGCCATCGTCGTCTCAGCCAATTCGGCCAAGCTGATGGTGGGCGGCTGGCTCATCATCCTGGTGGTGATGCTGCATAATCTGTGCGGTCTCCTCTTAGGCTATGGCGTTGCACGGATGCTGGGACTCGAACTAAAGAAACGTGTGGCCATCTCGATAGAGGTGGGCATGCAGAATTCCGGCCTCGCATCGAGTCTGGCCACGCTTCATTTTGCGGCTTATCCGATGGCCACGATTCCCGGAGCGCTGTTCAGCGTGTGGCACAACATCTCGGGAGCTGTCATGGCTAAGGTTTATTCAGCAGTTCAGCAACGCGCGAAAGCTGATTAGGAATACGTATTTGCTGCGGACATTTGGGTAGGCATTCCTCGCAGTCCATACACTTTGTAGCCCAGGCTTCGGTCTTCAGTGTCTGCTCATAGCCCTGTTGGTATTTCAGCAGCCGTCCGGCATAGTCTGGCGATGACTTTGAGGGCAATGGCAACAGTTTCTCGGTGACGGCATTGTTGTAGTAACCGAAGTTGCCGGGAATGTCCACACCGTAGGGGCAAGGCATACAATAGCCGCAGGCCGTGCAGGGCACCACGGGGAATCCCGCCATCTGGTCAGCAATACGTTCTAGCATTTCTTTCTCTTTCTCAGAACAGGGATCGAGGGGCGAGAAGGTATTCACGTTTTCTTCCAGCACCTCCATGGTAGTCATGCCGCTGAGGGCGACGAGAATGTTGGGCAGCGTGCCCACCCATCGGAAAGCCCACGAGGCGGGAGTGGCCTCTGGCCGTTCGGCCTTTAGCTGCTCGGCAATCTCTTCGGGCACTTTGGCCAGTCGTCCGCCCAGCAGCGGTTCCATCACCACGGCTTGAATGCCCAGTTTCTCCAGTTTGTTGTAGAGATATTCGGCGTCGGCATCGTGGCGGCGTCCGCCCTTCGTTGAGGCGTGGCGCCAGTCCAGATAGTTCAGTTCTATCTGCACGAAGTCCCACTGATATTCGTCGTTGTGGTCGAGCAGCCAGTCGAAGGGCTCCACGTCGCCGTGGTAGGAGAATCCCAGGTTGCGTATTCGCCCGGCCTTTCGCTCGGCGAGCAGGAAGTCGAGCAGTCCGTTATCGAGGAATCGTCCGCGCAGCGTGTCCATTCCTCCTCCGCCGATGGAGTGTAGCAGATAGTAGTCGATGTAATCTACCTGCAGTTTCTTGAACGAGGTCTCATACATTTCCTTGGCCTTGTCGAAGTCCCAGAGCCGTTGGTTTTGGTTCGACATCTTGGTGGCAATCATATATTTATCGCGCGGATGACGGCTCAGGGCGATGCCGGTGGCCACTTCCGACTGTCCGCGACCATACACCGGGGCGGTGTCGAAATAGTTGATGCCGTGGGCGATGGCATAATCCACTTCCTGGTTCACCATCTCCTGGTCTATCTGTCCGTCTTTCTGTGGTAGTCGCATCATGCCGTAGCCTAAAAGAGAGACCTTGTCACCGCTGTGGCGGTTGATGCGATAAGTCATGCGGTTATCGACATTGCCAGGAACCTGAGGCTTATCTTCCATTTTGCGTGCAAAAGAGGTGAGAGGTTCCAGTCCCATCAATGCTGCCGCTGAGAAAGTGCCGATGCCGAGACGCTTGAGAAATTCTCGTCTTGAGAGTTCGTTGCCTTTCTTATCCATAATATTTTTGAGTTTGTGAGTTTATGAGATGTTGAGCCGCCGCCAAAGCCAGCGAGGAATGAGCCGCCAGAGGGGAGTAAGGATGCGGTAACGCCAATCGAGCACGTGAACGTGCTTCCGTCTGAGAACGGCTCTCACGATTTCTTCTGCCGCGTGTTCAGTATCCATCAGCATCGGGTAGTGAGGCTGTTCGCCGAGTAGCGGAGTGGCTACGAATCCTGGTCGTATGTCGGTAATGCGGATATTGAGGTGGCGCATGGCCGACTGCTGTTCCAAAGCCTCCAGGTAGCAGTTCTGGAAAGCCTTCGTGGCACTATACGACGGAGCTGCTCCGAGTCCCTTCGTGCCGGCAATGCTGCTGATGGCGGCAATGTGTCCACCACCGTTCGCGGCCATGTAGTTATACATGGTAGTGATGCAGCGGGTGAACCCTGTGCCGTTGGTTTCCACGGTGTTCATCTCGATATCTTGCTGCAACTCCAAGTTCTGTTTGCCGATGCCTGAAACGTGGAAATAGAGGTCGATGCCACCCATTTGCTCTACCAATTGCAATAGCTGTTCACCGGCCTTTGCGTCGTTCACGTCGATGCTGCCCGTGACCACCTGTCCGGAATATTTCTCCTTCAGGGGAATCAGAAGCTCTTCTCTGCGTGCAGCAACGCCGAGCATCCATCCCTTCTCCAAAAGGATTTCGGCAATGCGATGGCCTAAGCCCGACGAGGCTCCCATAATGATTCCGCGCTTTGTTTTCATGATGTTACGGGTGGTTTGATACTTCCGTGGCCAAAGTTACGAATTTTAAATGACACGGCAATGCTATTTGTGAGGATTTTTTTTCTCTATCTCACGGTTTATTCGGTTTTTTGTCTTATCTTTGTATTCCAGATTTAAAAGATGCGGAAATAGAGAAAACAAGATGGAAGTAAAAGATATTTTTGAACTGAGGAAACAAGGACGAATCGAAGAGGCCTATGAGGCCATCCGTCCGATGTATGCCGCCCATCAGGGACACTACACCACGATAGCCATGTTCTGGACGGCAAGCGATGTGCTGAAACTGCGCGTCAGCCAGAACCGTGTGGACGAGGCGACGAAGATTTTCCAGGCTTTGTGCCGGTTGTATCCCAACTTAGACGACAAGGACAGGCGCGGCAATTCGGCCATGCTGCGGCATGCGCTAAGATTAAAGCGTGGAATGGGTGACGGATTTTCAATGATTGATTTTCTGTCATCATGGGGATTTGATACGCTTTCACCAGCCGACTGGATGGTAGAAAAGAATGAGGAACGGGTGTTCCCATCTACGGCCCAACGGCTTTTGGATAGTGTGATCTATGAGTTGAAACAGCAACCTTCGCCCGAACAGGCCTTGAAGGTTGTGCCCATTCTGAGAGCCGCTTTGGCACATGATGCACAGGATGTCCGGCACTTGCAGTTGAAGGAACTGGTCAGTAAAATCGGGAAAGGTTAATCTATCGGAGGTTCCCAAAGATTACACTGCATGTCCACATGGCCGTTGGCTTTGAACGTAACGCCTTCAGCTTCTAAAAGTTCGCGCTGCCGAAGCCATCCGGGAGCCGTGCGGCCTGCGGCATTCACTACACGGTGGCAGGGTAGGGATGCACATTCGGGCGTATAACGGAGCGTGCGGCCTACCATCCGCGAATGACTTGGCCATCCGGCCAGGGTGGCAATAAGTCCGTAGGTGGTGACTTTCCCGCAGGGAATCTGGCCTACGATATTCACCACGGCCTCGCGGAACAGTCGCGCCTCTTCGGCATTCATCTTGTCAACATAGTCCTTCATGGGCGGAATTCATAGACGGTGGTGGAACGCCAGGTTTCACCGGGACGGAGCGCGGTGGAAGGAAACTCCGGATGGTTGGGACTGTCGGCCAGGTGCATGGCCTCAAAACAGATGGCAGAGCGGCGGGGATAGGCAATGCCCTGCTTGCCCTTCTGGTTGCCTTTCAGTCCGTTGGCCGTATAGATATGGAGCGCAGGCTCGGTGGTATAGACGAGCATCTGGCGGCCGGCCTCACGGTCGGTGAGCGCGGCTTGCCGCAGGAGTTTTCCTTTGCGGTTTTTCAGGACGAAGGAATGGTCGTAGCCCTTGGTGACGTTCAGCTGTTCGTCGTCTTGGTCTATATCCTGTCCGATGGTTTTAGGCAATCTGAAATCGAAGGGCGTCCCTTTTATCTTGCGGAATCCTCCGTCGAGATTCTTCTGTTTGTCGAAGGTGGCAATCTTCTTGCTGTTCACCATCAGTTCTTCGTGAAGTATGTCTTTTTCGGGATGACCGGAAATATTGAAGAACGAATGGTTGGAGATGTTCAGCACCGTGGGCTTGTCGGTGGTGGCTTCGTAGCTGAGCTTGAGGGCGTTTGCTGCTGTTAAGGTGTAGGTGAGGTTTACCGTGAGGTTGCCTGGGAATCCAGCCTCACCGTCAGGAGATAGATAGCGCAGGGTGAGCGACGAGTCCGTCTGGCTGACCACGTCCCATACCACATTGGCAAAGCCGGGCTTGCCGCCGTGCGAGATATTGCCCTTGCCAAAGCCTTGCAGCTGGTGTTCCTTGCCGTCGAGCACAAAGCGTGCTCCTTTTATCCGTCCGATATATCGGCCTACGGTGGCTCCGAAGTTCTGCTTCAGCGATATGTAGTCGTTGATGTTGTCGAAACCCAGCACCACATCCTCCATTCCCCGCTTTCCGGGAGCCATCAGCGAGACGAGCCTTGCACCGAAGTTGGTGATGCAGGCCTCCATGCCGTTCAGATTGGTAATGGTGTAAAGGGCGGTCTGCTTGCCGTTGACGTCTGCCACGAAAGCCTCCGGTGAAAGTCCCGACTTCGTTTGTGCGGCCAGAGGCATACCGACAAGCAGCATCAGGATATGGATGATAAAAGTCTTTATTGTCATAACAGATTGTATTTGTGCGCAAAGATATGGATTTTTCTTGAATAAAGACAAGCGTTTTGGATTTTTATGATTAATTTTGCAGTATCATTTAAGCAGACAGTCATGGAATTATTGAAAGCGCGTATCATGCAGGATGGCAAGTGCTATCCCGGCGGCATCCTGAAAGTGGACAGTTTTATCAATCATCAGATGGACTCCGACCTGATGATGGAGATTGCCAAGGAGTTTATCCGTCTTTTCAAGGATAAACCCATCAACAAGGTGGTTACGATCGAGGCATCGGGAATTGCTCCTGCCATCTTTGTGGGCTATCTGATGCATTTGCCCGTGGTGTTTGTCAAGAAGAAACAGCCCAAGACGATGGACAAGATGCTGGCCACGACGGTTCATTCGTTTACCAAGGACCGCGACTATTCGGTGTGTATTTCTGCGGATTATCTGACGAAAGACGACCATGTGTTGTTCATCGACGACTTCCTTGCCTATGGCAATGCCGCCAAGGGCGTGATAGACCTTTGCCGGCAGGCCGGAGCCACCATTGAGGGGATGGGCTTCATCATCGAGAAGGCTTTCCAGCACGGTGGCGATTTCCTTCGTTCACAGGGTATCTGTTATGAGGCTTTGGCCACGGTGGAAAGTTTGGATAACTGTGAGATCAAGTTGAGAGATTAATACCTTGTGGGAGACATTATCCTCTGTTGATTTAATATGCAACGACCTGTTTCCTCAAAATAGTCCCATTAGGGGCCACACCCTCCAATGTGATAAGGTAGCGTTTAGATAAGTCTGAGGCATAGAATTTGATGGATGCTTTGCCGGAGCTGTCGGTGCAGACTTTGGGGTTCCAATAGAGCGTGGTACGGTGGTCTGGTCGGGTAGGGCTGCCGTTTCTTGTGTATTGTGGGGAAAAGAAATTCATCTCTGGTTTCCATCCTTGCTGTTTGATGGTGGCCATAGAGAGTGGTTTGCCGTTGAAATGGTAGGCAGCCTTCAAATGGACTTGTATCAAACCGCAAGCTGGAGCATTCATATCGAAAACCGTCAGGCGTGAGTCGCCACCCTTGAACACCTCTATCGACTCTATGTTGTAGGGCTGTAGCGACATCAGTTCTTCCCAGTCAGAACGAAAATCATCGATGTAGATGACTGGAGGTGCAGCCGAGAGTGTACGAACCAAATGATTGTTTACGGCATAGTTACCATCTGCATCCCGATATGCTTTCACTCCGAAATAACCGAGTAGGATTTCCATCGTGGCATACTTGTTAAGCATTGAATTATCTGCATATAAGGCTTTGTATGGTTCTATTTTCTTTCGGTTCACGGGTTTGTGCAGCCGTTTACCTTCTTTGATCACATCGGGCAGTTCAATATAGTGGTCAATGCTGCCATACATCACTTGCTCTTGAGCCTGTTTTGCAAACCCTTTTGGAAGCGGCATGCGTTGCGTCTTCTCAATGGCTGGTATATGAAGCACAGGGTTATCTAATGGATATATCTCCAATTGGACCAAACGTGTAGAACCATTTTGCCGCATACCTTCCAGCAGGTAGGTTGTACCGTCCGCAAAATCAAGACCCGTCAGTGTGAACCGTGAGCTGTCTCCCAGTTCATATACGCTGCGTTGCCCAGTATCGGGACGCACCAACATCAATTTGGGATGTTTGACCTCATTGAACAGAGTACCTTTCACTCTTCCCGAAATGGTTTGGGAAGTCTGGAAATTGTAACGGATATGAGCATATTGTTTTTGCAACATCCGATGGATGGGATATCGGGCCGGAATTTCAGATTGGTGCTGCAGATATTGAACGATGTCAGGTTGCAAGGTGTCACGCTTCACGACATCGTAGTCGGTCACTGAAAGTGAGAAGTTTCCACAAAGTGGAGTACCGTCATCGTTTTTTACATCTATGTTTATTTCAATTGGCTCATTTCGTTCGCCAGTTTTACTTGTGATGCTGATATCTGGATGGCGACCGTTGTTAACAAAAACGGTTCGCTCTGCAAGAACATGTCCAGACTGGCGTTCCAGTAAGACCACGCAGACATTACCCGTTTTCAAGCTGGCTGTCTCTATGCGTAAAGGTTTTGCCGGGATTTGTTCTATTGTAATGATATTCCCGCTGCCATAAACCACACAACAAAGTTGGGCTCTGCTCATCCCTTGGGGAGCCCTGGGTTGAATAAGCACATAGTCCTTGCGGCAGTTCACCTGTAGCAGACTGTCTGCAGGCATATCTGACTCTTGAGAAATAGCAGACGGTACAAGCCAAACTTCGTCTCCACTATCCACAACGCTAATCTGTTTATAAAAGAAATGCTCTGCGCTGAAATTCCGCATCCATTGTGTATATGCTGCCAGCGTATAGGTTCCACGATGCAAGTTCCTTGGGAGGATGAGTGCATTGGCAAACACCCCATCACTGTCACATCTGATGATAGCTCGTTGCACAAGCGTATCTGTAGCATTGTCGAGCAGTTCTATATTGATATAGCGTGACCGGCTGATGGGCGTATGTGTTACAGCATCCACCAGATGGGCGCGGAACCAGAGTGTATCTCCTGCAACGTAGTAGGGCTTGTCGGTATGCACATAGATTTTCTCTTGTGGTACCTTCTCGTAATAATCCAGAATACGCGTCTCGATGTCGAGACTGTCACTTTTTTCTCTCAGCACTTGTAAAGCACGTTCCAAGAGCATTCGCTGTTCCATGTCTGTAGTGAGGACCTTCATTTCCTCCACTTCGCTGGTGATGCTCTTGAATTGTTGGACTGTCAGCCGACCGTGAAAATCACTACACAGCTTTTGGATCACCAAGGCAGCAGCCTGATTATTGGACGTGGCATTGCCTGTATATTTTTCTTTCACATAGAGCATCTTGGCCCTCAGATCTCGATAGTTGTCTGTCTGTTGGGCTAATCCAGTGACTGATACCAGTAACCAGCAGAACACAGTCAGTAAATATCTCATAGTCCATCCTCCTTCTTTTCTTTCGTGTCCACTACTTCAGCAGACTGTTCTCCTTTATTGATTTCTCCGATCATGATGCGCTGGACAAGACGCTGCAGGCGCGCGTCTGCCTTGATGATCTGTTCTGCCTGAGTTGCATAGTCGCTATCACTCACTTCATCGAGCTCTTTCTCCAAACGGGCAATATAGATTTGCAGACTGTCCACCGTTTTGACCTGTGACGGCTTTTCTTTAACTGGTGTAGTTGTTTTAGTCATACGGACAGGCTGCTGAGGCTCTGCGTCGTGGACAGTATCTGGCATAATCGCAGCTGTAGCGGGTTCTTCGTCTGCAGGATTTGTATGATTGACCTTTGCGACAGTACTTTCGGCAGTATCTTGAGGCCATAATAGGGTAGCTCCTGCTACTACCGCCATAACCAATATAGCAGCGGCTGCCCAACGTACTAATCTTCGCCGATGACGTTGTGACACAATCCGTTCATAGGTGTCTGTTTCATCCTCTTCTATCCAGGCATCGATGTCAGCTTCCTGCCGTAACATATTGGCAAGGCGATGCTCCTCTACGGGAGTTGTCTGCTCATTCAGGAATTTATCAATCAAATCATTCATTATCTATCTCCTTTCGTCATTAATATTTCTTTCAGTTTTCGTTTCGAAACACTCAGCATTACGCTGATGCTTCGAGGTGTAATGCCCGTGACAGCATTGATTTCAGCGATGTCCATCTCGAGTTCGTACCGCATGCGAAACAAACGACGTTCTGCAGGTTTTAACTGAGCAACCGCCCTTCGAAGCTGAAGGATGGATTCGTCTGTTACCATCTGACTGTCAACCTGTTTGCTTTCAGCTGTCTCCTGCTTGATTTCCACGATCTGGAGTTTCTGACGTTGTCGCCATTCACTCACACAGAGGTTTCTGGCCATTTTCATGGCTAACGCTTCTGTTCCTATGCGCGTATCAATCCGCTGGCGAATCACCCAAAGCCGCATGAGCGTTTCTTGGGCGATGTCTTCTGCCATGTCATTATCTCCGAAAAATCTGCGTCCTACATCTAGCAGACGCGGACGCAGCTTTATGGCGATATGTTCAAAGTCAGAAACGGTCATCATACCTATTATACGCGAAATTGAGCTGGATGTTAAGTAGAATAGGCAAAAAAGATAAGAAAAATACCAGCCTGATTGATGGCATTGTCTCTAGCGATAATGACCGTTACGGCGGTGAAGACGAGCAACACACTGAAGTCATGATTACTTCTTTTCCACTAACTCAATCTGCGGGTTGATGGAAAGTAAGTGTTGGATGAATTCTTCTTTCTTCCGGGGTGAAATGACGACATCGTCGTATTTGTTGTAGCTGATGCGTAGGCGGTCGAGCGAAGCGGCCGGGCTGCTGACGATGGTATGTGTGGGCTCGATGCTCTTTATTGTATTGATGTCGATGACCATCTTGCCCATTGCCTGGTGAATGATGAGTTGCGAATCGTTAATTTCGTACTTGATGCTGACCATCAGATACACCACAGAGACGTAAAGCAACAGATTGATGAAAAATGGAATCCACTTGCTGCTTACTGCAAGCGAGATGAGGATGCAGCCCATGATGAGGCTGATAATCAAAATGAGTGTGATGGATACTTTGGTGGGATAGACGGTCTTCATATTAACAGATTATAGATTTGATGCTTGTTCTGAAAAAGAATCGTTTATCTGTGCAGTATCTTCTTCAGTTTCATCTTCCATTCCCAAGGAAGGGCCTGAATGAAAAACTGAATGGTATTGAATTTCCAGTAGTTAAGATGGTAGGATAGGGTATGACGCAAACTAAATTGTTGTAGGTTTTGCATCATGAGCAAATTACATAAGAATTGTTTGTCAGTTTTGTCGCAAGTCATTTCCTGCGGAATTTCTGCAGTCTTGTGCATGACCGCAACGACATGCCCTGAAGTCGAATTACGACTTACGGTGATATTGGCATAGTCCTGTATTAAGAGATTGACGTCAATACGCTGTTGCTTGTTCCAGATAATTAATCGCCCATTTTCGTCAATGATATTGAACTGGTGAAAGCCTTTGTAACGTTCTGTCTCCGCTTCGTTTGGATGATGATTGAGATACAGCACGCCACCAATATGCAGTGAGGCTAGAGCCTCCCATATGCCTTTCATCGGATTGGCAGAATGGTCAAGAGCGTTCTGTATCATGATGAGTGAAACATTTTTCTGAGGAAAGAAAGCCGACAGATACTCCATCATACCAAATTCAATTTCCGGCAAAGACTTACGATAACGGCGTAATATCTTATTATAATGGAAAGCCAGTGGATCTACATAATGAATGTCGAGAGGGAGGTTTTGTCCGTTTTTACTGGTGAAGTTACCCGTGGCATAACTCATACCTGCCCCTACATCCAAAGCCACAGGATGCTCTTTTTGTAGCAAAAAACGGTTGGCATCGAAATCTTCAAGTGAGATCGTAGAACCATAATTGGCCCAACCCATCATACCCTTGAATGTAGCATTCCAGCGGTAAACATTATTCCAGAATGCAACCTCATAGGGAATGCCTTTTAGCCATTTGCTGATAATAACCTTGCTGCTATCGATCATATTAATGGAAAAGAACAGTCCTACAGAAAGGGGCTTTCAAATAGGGCTGTTCTAGATTCTTGAAGAATACTTATTTGTTTTCGACGTCTTCAGCAGCCTTGAAACTCTCAAGGTCTTCCACGCGGAAGTTCTTGATGTAGGCAGCCTTACCGCAAACATCTTCTTCTGTCATGCGAACATAGACATTGGCAGACTTTTCAAAGAGTTCGGGTGCACGGTTGGCATCGTCGAGGATGAGCAGACACATTACCAACTCGGCAGTCATGTCATAGAGACGACGGGCGAGGAAGTCTTGGGCATCCTGATTCTCAAGGGCCTTCACGTTAGCAAGTGCCTCTTCGTAAACAGGAATCAGTTTCTCCACGCGAGCCTTCAGGGCTGAATCTGCAACATTTGCGCACATCTCCTTAATATTGTTCAGCATCGTGCCGTTGGTGATGTAGCGGATGGCAGCCACCACCTGCAACTGAGTGGTTCCCTCGTAGATAGAGAAGATGCGGGCATCACGGAACAGACGCTGGCTCTTGTATTCCATGATGAAACCGGAACCACCGTGGATGCTGATAGCATCATAGGCATTCTGGTTGGCATACTCAGAGTTCATACCCTTTGCCAATGGAGTGAAGGCATCAGCGAGACGCTGGTACTTCTTCATCTCCTGCTTCTCTTCAGGAGTCAGTTTGCGGTCGCGCTCAATGTCCTCCAAGCACTTGTAGATATCCACATAGCGGGCGGTCATATATAACAGGGAACGACCGGCATCCAGTTTTGCCTTCATGCGAGAGAGCATGTCATAGACAGCGGGGAAGTTGATGATCTTCTCACCGAACTGTGCACGCTCCTTAGCGTAGGCAAGACCTTCGTTATAGGCTTCCTGTTCTACACCAACGCTCTGTGCGGCAATACCCAGACGGGCACCGTTCATCAGGGCCATCACATACTTGATAAGACCCAGACGGGTGCTGCCGCAGAGTTGTGCCTTGGCATTCTTATAGGTCAACTCACAAGTGGGTGAACCGTGGATACCGAGTTTGTGCTCAATGTGACGTACATTCACACCGCCGTCGCGCTTGTCGTATATGAACATCGAAAGGCCACGGCCATCGTGGGTACCTTCTTCAGAACGGGCCAGTACGAGGTGGATATCAGAGTCACCGTTGGTGATGAAACGCTTCACACCATTCAGGCGCCAGCAATTCTCCTTCTCGTCGAAAGTGGCCTTCAGCATCACGCGCTGCAGGTCAGAACCAGCATCGGGTTCAGTAAGGTCCATAGACATACCCTCACCAGCACAAACACGCGGAATGAACTGCTGACGCTGCTCCTCGGAACCGAACTCATAAAGGGTATCGATACAACTCTGCAGCGACCAGATGTTCTGGAAACCAGCATCGGCGGCAGAAATGACTTCGCTGAGCATGGAGAACACTGTGTTGGGGATGTTCAGACCACCATAGCGGCGGGGCATAGAGATACCGTGAAGACCTGCCTTGCGGGTAGCGTCAAGGTTCTCGTAAGTCTTAGAGGCGTAGATCATACGGCCGTTCTCCAAGTGGGGACCTTCGAGGTCCACATCCTCAGAGTTGGGTTCGATGATATTTGCAGCTACATCGCCAGTGATGTCGAGGATCTGCTTGTAGTTCTCGATGGCGTCCTCGTAGTCAACGGGAGCGTCCTCAAACTTTTCTTTGTCTGCGTAAAACTTCTCCTTAAGTTCTACGATGCGCTCCATGAGCGGATGATTGAGGTGAAACCCAATCTCTGGATGGTCACTATAATAGTTTGCCATAATTATTATTCTTTATTTATTAAGCCTTTACAAGTCTCATAGAAGCGTATTGCAAAAAAGATTGCGCATACTTCATCAAGTATCCTTCGCCAGATTGGGTAATTATTTCTGAGAGAGCAATACATCAAGAAAACCACCGCAATCGCATAGAGAACTAAATAAAGGACTTCTTTTTTCATTTACTTAGAGTTCTGCTTATAGTACTTAATGAGCTTGGGAACTACCTCTTCAACTGTACCTACGATTACATAGTCGGCAATCTTGTTGATGGGAGCCTCGGGGTCAGAGTTCACAGAAATGATAATGCCAGAGTCCTGCATACCAGCGATGTGCTGGATCTGTCCGGAGATACCGCAGGCGATATACACTTTCGGATGAACGGTAACACCTGTCTGACCAATCTGACGGTCATGATCCAACCAGCCTGCATCCACGGCAGCACGGCTTCCGCCTACCTCACCATGAAGCACCTTGGCCAACTGGAACAACTGGTCGAAACCTTCCTTCGAACCAACACCATAGCCACCGGCAACCACGATAGGTGCACCCTTCAGGTTATGCTTGGCAGCCTGAACATGGTGGTCGAGTACCTTTACCACGCCGGCAACAGCCATATCCACATATTTGGCAACCTCGGGATAAACCACTTCCTTCTTGCATTCGCCTTCATAGATAGCCTTCTGCATCACGCCTGAGCGGACGGTTGCCATCTGGGGGCGATGCTCGGGATTCACGATCGTTGCCACGATGTTACCACCGAAAGCGGGACGAATCTGATAGAGCAGGTTGTTAAACACCTTGTTGTTCTTCTTGTCCTCGTAGGAACCGATCTCCAGTTCGGTGCAGTCGGCTGTCAGACCGCTGGTGAGCGAAGAACTTACGCGGGGACCGAGGTCACGGCCAATCACCGTGGCACCCATCAGACAGATCTGCGGCTGCTCCTCCTTGAAGAGGTTGACGATAATGTCGGTGTGGGGAGCCGATGTGTAGGGGAACAGTCCTTCGCCGTCGAAAACAAACAGCTTGTCAACGCCGTAGGGCAGAATCTGATTCTCCACCTTATTTTTAATACCCGTACCGATGACCACGGCATGGAGTTCCACATTCAATTGATTGGCCAACTTGCGGCCCTTGGTCAACAGTTCCTGGGAAACCTCCTGAACCTGTGTACCTTCAATCTCGCAATATACAAATACGTTGTTCATATTTTCGTTTATTAGCCAATAATCTTTTCTTCGAGTAATTCCTTAATCATACCCTCCACGTCGGCATCGCTGCCGGTGAGCGTCTTCGACTCCTTGGCCTGGAACACAATGTTCTTCACGGCCTTCACCTTCGTGGGCGAACCGGCCAGACCGCACTGGTTGGCATCACCGTCAACATCGGCCACCGACCACTGGTTGAGTGTCAGATAGGGGCGCTCTTCGTAGAGATTGTCGTAGGGCGTGCCTTCAGCCGGACGTTCCATCGGGCAGGTGGCGCGCTTGTACTTCATCACGAGCTTGGCGTTTTGCGGACGGCAGGGAGCAGCGCTTCCGTTAACCGTCACAACCACGGGCATGGGAGCCTCCACGGTCTCCACACCACCGTCGATCATGCGGCGGATGGTGAGTTTGCCGTCTTCGCATTTCAGAATTTCTTCTGCGTAGGTCACCTGGTTGAGACCCAGTTTCTGAGCCACCTGCGGACCCACCTGAGCCGTATCTCCATCGATAGCCTGGCGACCGCCGATAACGATATCCACATCACCAATCTTCTTGATGGCTGTGGCCAGGGCGTAAGACGTAGCGAGTGTATCAGCACCGGCAAAGAGACGGTCGGTCAGCAGCCAACCCGTATCGGCACCGCGGTAGAGACCTTGGCGGATGATTTCACCGGCACGGGGAGGGCCCATTGTGAGGATTCCAACGGTAGAACCAGGATTCTGCTCTTTCAGTCGAAGAGCTTGCTCCAATGCATTCAAGTCTTCTGGATTGAAGATAGCAGGAAGGGCAGCACGATTCACCGTGCCCTCAGCCGTCATGGCGTCCTTTCCCACATTTCTTGTGTCAGGAACTTGCTTGGCAAGTACAACGATTTTTAATTTCATATAATATAATAATGTGATAATTATCCTTGATTTGCAAAATCGGGTGCAAAGGTACGGTTTTTCGTTCACCTACCCAAATAAATAAGACAAAAAGTGCACAATTCACCACGTTATGTGCACATTTTAGGCTTTTTGTGCAACTTATATTTGCTGTTTTCAAAGGAATAATGTAATTTTGTACCATTAAATTAAAGATGATAGACAAGGCGACGATAGGCCGGATTATGGACGCTGCCAACATTGTGGAGGTGGTGTCGGAGTTTGTGACGCTTCGCAGGAGCGGTGCAAACTATAAAGGCCTGTGCCCTTTCCACAACGAGAAGACGCCGTCGTTTATCGTCACTCCTTCGCGCAACACCTGCCATTGCTTCGGATGCGGCAAGGGTGGCAATCCCGTTAACTTCATCATGGAGCATGAGCAGATGACCTATCCCGAGGCCCTGCGGTGGCTTGCCAACAAATATCATATTGAGATTCAGGAGCGCGAACTCTCGAAGGAGGAGCGTGAGGCCGAGAACGACCGCGAGTCGATGTTTATCGTCAACGAGCGGGCGGCCAAGTATTTTGAGGATATTCTTCACAACAACGTTGACGGCCTGGCCATCGGCATGCAGTATCTGCGCAGCCGCGGTTTCCGCGATGACATCATCCGCAAGTTCCGTCTGGGCTACGACCTGGCGCAGGCGGATGCCCTGCCCAATCAGTTGCTGAAGGAGGGATTCAAGGAGAAATATCTGCTGCAAAACCCTGATACGGGTGTGGGCGTGGGACTCTGCTACAAGAGCGAGCGCGACGGCAAACTCATCGACCGCTTTGCCGGGCGTGTGGTGTTCCCCTGGTTCTCGCTGAGCGGAAAGGTGGTGGGCTTCAATGCCCGCAAACTGGATTCTGCCACGAAAGGCGTACAGCAGAAGTATGTCAATTCGCCGGCTTCCGCCATTTACCAGAAAGAACGTGAGCTCTATGGCATTCATCTGGCCAAGAAGGCCATGACCCAGGAGAACAATGTCTTTGTGGTGGAAGGTCAGACGGATGTCATCTCCATGCACCAATGCGGCATCGAGAATGTGGTGGCAGGTTCGGGAACGGCTTTCAGCGTGCATCAGACGCGCACGCTGCGGCGTTTCACCAGCAATATCACGCTGATTTATGATAACGACCGCGCCGGCAAGCATGCCGCCATGGAGCGTATCGACATGATGCTGCCAGAGGGTATCAACGTGCGTCTGCTCTTTCTGCCCGAAGGCGAGGATCCCGACAGTTTTGCCCGAAACCATACTGCGGCCGACTTCAAGAAGTATATCGAGGAGAACCAGAAAGACTGCATCCAGTTCAAGACAGACTATCTGCTCCAGGGTGTCACCGATCCCGTGAAGCGCTCGGAGGCTATCAACAGCATCATCCGTTCGCTGAGTCTGATACCCGACAATGTGGTGCGTGCCACTTATATCCACGATACGGCCTACCGTTTGGGAATGAGCGAACGGGTCATCATCGACCAGATGAACAAGATGATCAGGGCAGGGAAGGAGAAAGGTACTACTACATCACAGGGGGATACTCCCGGAAATACGCCTGCTCAGCAGACACCACTGCAGCCTGCCACGCCGATTCAGCGTGCCAGCATGGTGGAGAAAATGCTTGTGCAGATGATTATTCGGCACGGCGACGAAGTGATCTACCGCGATCTGGAAACCGACGATGGCAACACCATCAACTTCAACGTGGCACAATATATTGCTTACGACCTCGGGCAAGACAACCTGTCGTTCACCAATCCGCTCTTCAATCGCATCCTCGATGAGGCTGTACGCCATTCGGATGATGAGGGTTTCAGGGCTGAGTCTTTCTTCCTGAACCATGAAGACGTGGAAATCAGCAAGGTGGCCAATATGCTGTCGGTAGATCGGGTACAGCTGAGTAAGAGTCTGCAACTGTCGAAGGATGACGATGGACTCCGCGAGCAAGTGATTCATTTGATTCTTGACTTCCGCATGGACTATGTGGAGGAACATCTGAAGGAATTGAAAGCGAAATTCAGGAATACTGCAGACATCACAGAACAGATGAACATCATGCAGGAAATCAAGGACATGCAGGAAATCCGCAATGCCTTGGCAAAACGTCTGGGAAAGAATATAGTTGTATAACATATAGGTGTTCACCGACCATCATTAACAAAAGGAAAGTATGTATTACGTAAAGAAAACAATGGAGATATCCGCGGCTCACCAGCTGACGCTTGACTATGAAAGCAAGTGTACCCAGCTGCATGGGCACAATTGGCTTATCACGGTCTGTTGCAAGGCGGAAGAGTTGAATGCCAATGGCATGGTAGTGGATTTCACCCTTATCAAGCAGATGATTAAAGACCGTCTGGATCATCGGGTGCTCAACGACGTGTTGCCCTGTAATCCGACAGCAGAGAATATAGCCCGCTGGATTTGCGAACAGGTTCCCCACTGCTACAGAGTAGAGGTGCAGGAAAGCCGTGGCAATGTGGCGGCTTATGAAAAATGAGAAAATGAAAGAATGAGAAAATGAGAAATTTCGTGCAAATGAAGGCAGAGCCAAGCTAGCTTGAGCTATGCTGAATGCAGCCGAAATTCACAAACGAGTTTGTAAATTGAAAAAATGAGAAATTATCGGGTCAACGATATCTTCTATTCGCTGCAGGGCGAGGGACGCAACACGGGGCGTGCGGCGGTGTTCGTGCGTTTCAGCGGGTGCAATCTGCGCTGTTCGTTCTGCGATACCGACTTCACCGCTTTCCGGGAGATGACGGCGGATGAGATCGTACGTGAAATCGCGGCATTTCCAACCCGCTTCGTCGTGCTTACGGGTGGCGAACCCACGCTTCAGGTCACGGAGGAGTTTGTGGATCAGCTCCATCAGGCTGGCTTTGAAGTGGCCATTGAGACCAATGGAACGCTCCCTGTTCCCGGGAATATCGATTGGGTGACGGTATCACCGAAGAAAAGGAACCCCCTCCCAGCCTCCCCCTTGGGGGAGGAGATTGACAGGCGGCAGCCCGATGAAATCAAAGTGATATTCGACGGGAAAACCGACCCCGAGGACTATTTGCCATCCCCACAAGGGGAGATAAGAGGAGAACTTTACCTCCAGCCCTGCGATGTGGGCGATCCGCAGCAGAACAAGGCCATCACCGATGCCTGTGTGGAATACATCAAGCAGCATCCCCAGTGGCGTCTTTCCTTACAAACCCATAAGTTAGTAGGCTTTCCATGATAGAATTCATCATCATATCCGTTTATGTCGTCGTCACCTTGGCAGCCATGGTGGCAGTGCTGATGGATAATGGTCAGCCTGCTAAGACGATGGCGTGGATTATGGTGCTGATATTCCTGCCTGTAGTGGGGTTTGTGCTTTATTTCTTTTTTGGCAGGAACACGCGCAAGGAGCGTATGATTTCCCAGCGCTCGCTCGACCAACTGACCAAGCGCTCGATGCTGGAGTTCGCTGAGCAGAAAGACTTGAAGATTCCTGATGAGCAGGAGGCTCTTGTCAAACTGTTCACCAATCAGAACTGGGCCCTGCCGTTTAAGGACAACGAGGTGGATATCTTCACCAACGGCTATGACTTCTTCCATTCGCTTCTTCGCGATATCGGCAAGGCCAAACACCACGTTCATATCGACAGCTATATCTTCAACGATGATGCCTTGGGCTATATGGTGGCCGATGAACTCATTGAGAAAGCCCAGCAGGGTGTGGAGGTACGTGTCATCTACGATGATGTGGGCTGTTGGAACGTGAAGAGCGATTTCTTTGAGCGGATGCGTGAGGCTGGTATTGAGGTACATGCCTTCATGCCCGTGAAGTTTCCGGCCTTTACGGGAAAAGTGAACTATCGCAATCACCGCAAACTTTGTGTGGTTGACGGCAAGACCGGATATATAGGCGGTATGAACATAGCCACACGCTATATCCAAGGAAGGAGCGGACAGGCTTGGCGCGATACCCATCTGCGTATCCGTGGCGGAGCCGTCTATGGCATCCAGCGGGCATTCCTGGTTGACTGGTATTTCGTTGACCGCACACTCATCAGCAACCGCCGTTTCTATCCTGACGTGAGTGAGAAGATCAGGAACGACTGCTTGATTCAGATCGTGACCAGCAGTCCTATCTCCCCGTGGCCTGATATCATGCAGGGCTATGTGCGTATCCTTTTGCAGGCCAAGCATTATGTCTATATGGAGACTCCCTATTTCCTTCCCACAGAGCCTGTGATGTTTGCCATGCGAACAGCAGCCTTGGCCGGTGTGGATGTGCGGCTGATGATACCTTATAAGACGGATGCCAAACTGGTGGAGTGGGCGAGCCGTTCGTATGTCACGCAGACGGTGGAGAGCGGCGTGAAGGTATATCTCTACAAAGCCGGTTTCAACCACTCCAAGCTCCTGGTGAGCGATGATGCCCTTTGCACGGTTGGTTCCACCAATATCGACTTCCGTTCGTTTGAGAACAATTTTGAGTCAAACGCATTTATCTACGACGTTCAGATGGCGCGCCGTCTGAAAGAGGTGTTCCTTCAGGATGTCAGGGAGAGTGTGCTTCTGGAAGATGTCAAGGATTTAGGCCATCAGACCTTTATCCAGCATTTATGGGAGAGTCTGGTGCGACTGGTTTCGCCTTTGCTGTAAAGATACTGAAGTTCACGCTTCCGTATTGGCGGTGTTCCACGAAGTTGGGGTGCGCAGAGAAGTCGTTCTGCTTGCCGTGTTCGAAGACGAACACGCCATCTTCTTTCAGCAGTTCTTTCTCGAAGATCAAATCCGGAATCTTGGGCAATTGCTCAAGGGCGTATGGGGGATCTGCAAAGATGAAATCGAATTGCAGATGGCAAGATTTCACGAATCGGAAAACGTCACCGCGAATCACCTGACAGGTATGCTGGCCGTCGCCGAGGAGTTTCTTCATACATTCCGAAATGAATCGGTGATGGTCGCGGTCCATTTCCACACTCACCACTTGGCTGCATCCCCGTGAGAGCAGTTCCAGCGAGATGCTGCCCGTACCCGCAAAAAGGTCGAGGGCAGTGGCATCTTCAAAGTCAATGTACCCGTTGAGCACGTTGAAGATGTTCTCCTTGGCGAAGTCGGTGGTTGGCCGCGCCTTGAACGAGCGCGGAATGTCGAAATGCCGTCCTTTATATTTTCCAGTAATGATTCTCATTTCAGATAATGCGTAATCAGGTCGTATGGAATGCCTTTGATCTGCGTGATGGGAGCGCGGTTGTATTCGCCGGCCGGATTGATGATGAATACGTTCTTCAGGTATTTCTTCAGTTCTGCCTGCAGTTGCTCCTTCTCAGGCAGCAAACCGGCCAGGTGCAGTTCGTCGCGCCGCTGATCCAGTCCCAGCAGTTTCCAGATGTAGAGCAGGAAATAAACCGCGTCGAGGTAACGCTGCACGGGATAACTGTTCTGGAATTTGAAGCGGTTCTGCTGGAAGGCAAATATCTCCAGTCGCTTGTCGTGGAAATAGCCGAAGAGTTTCTTGCGGCTGCCAATAAAGTTGCGGCGGTGAAGATGATTCCATACCGATGCGCACACGTGGGCATATTTCACATCGTCGAAATGGTCGTCGATGACGGTTTTCAGGTCTTTGTTAATACAAAACAGCGCCACGGCACTGAGCTGTGGCAGCACCATGTCGAGCACAATGTCGTTGTCGTGGCCTGATACCGCATGATGATAGAACGCATCATTCGTTTCTTCTGCATATTCCTCCAGGGGAACCATCAGTACGGGAGTGTCGAGTATCACTTGTACCCTTTGCCAATCACCGGCCAGCAAGTCGTTGTTGCGGAAAGCCTCACGCAGGTTGGCGGCTTGTGAGATGCCGCTCTTTGTGGTGTAGGGCTCATAGATAATCTGATTCTCCGACTGGTTGTCGGCAACGGAGAAGGACATGCCTTGCTGGCTGATACGGAGTGTCAGTCGCGGGCGTCTGGTAATGATGCTGTTCTCATTCATGGTTGCAAAGATAATTAAAAATGAAGAATGATGAATGAAGAATAGGGAATTTTTTCTTTATTTTTATTAAAACTGAGTGTCGCTGCTACGTGGTGAACGTTTTTTTTTGTATTTTTGCGCTATGATAAGCAGCGAACTGGATTATAGGATACGGCAGTGTTTCCGTTTTGAGCCTACTCGCGAGCAGGCTTCGGCTATCGATGTGTTCTGCCAGTTCATGACCAGCCGCGATGCCCACTCGGTGATGATACTCCGTGGTTCGGCAGGAACCGGCAAGACCTCGTTGGCCAGCGCTATCGTGCGGACGATGTTGGACCTTAAGCAGAAAGTCATGCTGATGGCACCGACAGGGCGTGCCGCCAAGGTCTTTTCGCTCAGCAGCGGTCATCCTGCTTTCACCATCCATCGTAAGATATACCGGCAGAAATCTTTTACTGGCGACTTCGGGGTGTTCAACCTGAACGACAACCTGCACCGCGACACGCTGTTTATGGTTGATGAGGCATCGATGATAGCCAATGCGGGATTTTCTGACTCGCCATTCGGTCAGGGACTGTTGCTCGACGATCTGGTCAGCTTTGTCTATCAGGGACAGAACTGTCGGCTGATGCTCGTCGGCGACAAGGCGCAGCTACCTCCTGTGGGTGAGGAAGATTCGCCGGCCTTGATGGCATCCGTTCTTTCCCGTTACGGCCTGAAGGTATTCGAATGCGATTTGAATGAAGTGCTCCGCCAGTCTCAGGAGTCGGGTATTCTCTGGAATGCCACGATGATCAGGCAGATGATTACTCACGATGAGATGACGCAGTTGCCTCAGATCCGTTTCCAGGGCTTCGCCGATATCCAGGTCGTTCCCGGCAATGAACTCATTGAGCAGCTTAACTCCAGCTTCTCCCGTGTGGGCAATGATGAGACGATTGTCATCACGCGCAGCAACAAGCGGGCCAACATCTACAATATGGGTATCCGCAATTCCATTCTCGACCGTGAGGAACTCCTTTGTACGGGCGATCAGCTCATGGTGGTGAAGAATAACTACTACTGGGGAACCTCCTCCCAGGGAGCCCCCTCCCAACCTCCCCCGAAGGAGGAGGCTTATAGAACTCCCCTCCCTTCGGGAGGGGTTGAGGGTGGGTTCTCCTTCATCGCCAATGGTGACCGATGCCGCGTGCTGAAAGTGCGCAATGTACGTGAACTCTACGGGTTCCACTTCGCTGATGCCACGCTGCTCTTTCCCGACTATGATGACTATGAACTGACGGCTACGGTGCTGCTCGATACCCTGACCGCCGAGGCTCCTGCCCTGACGCGCGAGCAAAGCGACGAACTCTTCCGGAAGATAGAAGAAGACTATGCTGACGTTCCGCTGAAGGCCGACCGTATGAAGGCCATCAAGAATGACATTTACTATAATGCCCTGCAAATCAAGTTTGCATACGCCGTCACCTGCCATAAGGCGCAGGGCGGACAATGGGCTCACGTCTATATCGACCAGGGATACATGACCGACGATATGCTCACTCCCGACTATATCCACTGGCTCTATACGGCCTTTACACGAGCCACGGAGCAACTCTACCTCGTGAACTGGCCTTCCACCCAAATATATTCAGAAACTTACAACGAATCTTAACCTAATAGGAATACTACTATGCAAAAGAGCAAATATCTGGTGGCTAATGAGCGCGATGCACGCTGGGGACTCACCGTCAGCACGGTGGGCTACGACGAAGTGCATGCCGATGAGCCTTATCCAACGCCGAACCACCCCGACGGCTATTTTTTCGACACAGCCAAGGGTCGTATTCTGAATGAGTATCAGTTGCTCTATCTCGTAGAAGGGGAGGGACTTTTCACTTCCGACCATCAACCTGCTACCAAAATCAAGTCGGGCGATTTCTTCCTACTCTTTCCCGGCGAGTGGCATAATTATCATCCGTTGCCTGGAAAGAAGTGGAAAAGCTTCTGGATAGGTTATAGGGGGCGCAATATGGACGACCGCGTACGTGCCGGTTTCATGTCGCCTGAAAAGCCTATCTACCACGTGGGCTACAGCGCTGAAATCGTCAATCTCTACCGTTCTGCCCTGAAGGCTTCCTTGGAGGAAGCGGCTTTCGTGCAGCAGACTTTGGCTGGCATCGTGAACCACCTCATCGGACTGATGTACTCTTTGGAGCGAAATATCATCTTCAACAAGGACAGCGAGCGCGTAGAGATGATCAACCGTGCCCGCCAGCGCATCCGCGAAGCCTTGGAGAGTCCGCTCAGCATCCAGCAGATAGCCAGCGAGATGAGCGTCAGCTACAGCAATTTCCGCAAACTCTTCAAGGAATACACGGGCATTTCACCCGCCCTTTATCAGCAAGACCTGAAGCTGCAGCGCGCTAAGGAACTGCTTTCCACCACCGATATGAGTATCAAGGAAATAGCCTATCAGCTCAACTTTGAGAGTCCCGACTATTTCTCCTCAAAGTTCAAGACCAAGACCGGCCTTAAACCCAGCGACTTCCGTCAACAGACGAAGTGATAGTTTATAGTTTAAGGTTTATAGTTGATAGTTTATAGTTTATAGTTTAGAGTTTAAAGATTAAGGCTTAAGGATATCACCCCCTCCCTATAGGGAGGGAAGGGGTGGGTCTTTTTTTTTACCTCATCACATCATGACATTTCACGATTTCGGCCTTGGCCTTGAACTTCACCGTCTGACGGATGTCCTCGGCTGAGGCGGCAAACTTGGCGGTATATTCGCCGCCGTCGGTCACCCATGCCTGCTGGTCGGTATCGTAGGAAGCCAGGTCGTAGCCGCTGAATGTGAGCAGCAACTGCTGACTTTCGCCTGGTTTCAGCTCGCGGGTCTTGCCGAAGGCTTTCAGTTCGATGGCGGGCTTATGGAGCTTGCTCTTCGGAGCCGTGATGTAGAGCTGAACGGCCTCTTTGCCGGCCACGCTGCCCGTATTCTTCACGGTGATGGCAGCCACATATTCCTTGCCTTTCTTGCTCACCTTGGGCTTCGAGTATTCAAACGTGGTGTAGCTCAGTCCGTAGCCGAAGGGATAGCTCACGCTCTTGCCTTCGGTCTGGTAATAGCGGTAGCCCACGTTCAGCCCTTCCTCGTAGCGGGTCTCGGCCACGTTGGGCGTAGCTTTCTTCATCTCGTCGTTCATCTTGAACTCATCCCAGAACGTGATGTCGCGTGGGAAGTTCTTGTTGGCTGGCACGTCCTCAATGTCGCAGGGGAAGGTGACGGTCAGCTTTCCGCTCGGATTGGCTTTGCCCGTCAGCACGTCGGCAATAGAGTTTCCGGCTTCCATTCCAGGCTGCCAGGCCAGCAGGATAGCATCGGCGAAGGGCTTCACTTCCTCTGTGTTCACCGCTCCGCCCACGTTCAAGATCACCACCACGGGTTTTCCCAGTTGGTGGAAAGCCTCGTAAGTGTTCTTCAGCATGGCCTCTTCGTCTTCGTTGATGTCGAAGTCTTCGAAGGTGCGGTCGCCGAATTCACCGCTGCTGCGGCCTACGGTCACGATGGCCAGGTCGTTGTTTTGTGCGGCAAACATGTAGGTGTTCTTGCCTAGCTGGGGCTCTTTCACCCTCGGACGGGGGAAGAACGAGTTGGTGCTCAGGTAGCCCATCTCGGCCTCGGCTTCGAGCAGGGCAAACTCCTTGTATTTCTGATAGACGCCGCGCAGGGTGTCGTTGATCACGAATCCCGCATTCTCCAGACCTTTCACCAGGTCGATCACGTAGGGCTTGTTCACGTCGCCCGAACCTGTTCCGCCGGCGTACAGGTTATAAGAGGTGATGCCGAAGAGGGCGGTCTTCTTTCCGCTTTCCAGTGGCAGCGTCTTGTTCTCGTTCTTCAGCAGCACCATTCCCTCGGGGGCAGCCTCGCGGGTCAGCTTGGCATGTGCCTGGATGTCGGGCTTGTTGGAGTATTTGTAGCCCTTGAAGTGGGGTGTCTTTACCACGTATTCCAGTATTCGGCGCACGTTGCGGTCGATATCTTCCATCTTGATGGTGCCGTCCTTTGCACCCTTGATGATGTCCTGTATCTGTTCGGCGTTGCCCGGAGTGAGCAGGTCGTTGCCGGCAGCCACCTGTCGGTCGGTATGGCGCGTGTCGGTCCAGTCGGTCATCACGATACCCTTGAATCCCCATTCGTCGCGCAGGATGGTGGTGAGCAGTTCTTTGTTCTCCTGTGTCCACGGACCGTTCAGGAAGTTATACGAACTCATGATGGTCCAGGGCTGACTCTTGCGCACGGCAATCTCGAAACCCTTCAGGTAGATTTCCCTCAGCGTGCGCTGGTCCACCACCGAGTTGTTATGCAGTCGGTTGGTCTCCTGGTTGTTGCCTGCAAAGTGCTTGGCGCTCACGCCTATGCCCTGACTCTGTATGCCGTTGATCATGGCTGCACCGATAAGGCCTGTCACGAACGGGTCTTCCGAATAGTATTCGAAGTTGCGGCCGCAGAGCGGAGAGCGCATGATGTTCATGCCCGGACCCAGAATGACGTCGCAACCGTATTCCAATGCCTCGTTACCCATGGCTTGGCCCACGCGCTCCACCAGTTCGGTGTTCCATGTCGATGCCAGCAGCGTGCCGATGGGGAAGCCCGTGCAGTAGTAGGTGTTCGGATCGTTGGGGCGCTTTTCCGAGATATGCACGCCCGCAGGACCGTCGGTGAGCACCGTGTGGGGGATGCCCAGCCTTTCAATCTTGGCCGTGTTTCCGGCCGCGCCGAGCACGATGGCCCCGGCGTTTGGGTCAGGATTCGTGGGAAGTCCGAAATAAGTGTTGCCGAATGAGTAGCCCACCAGCAGGTTGGCTTTCTCCTCGATGGTCATGTTCTTGACCACCTGGTCGATGTTCTGGGGCGTCAGTCGGGGCTGCGCCGTAGCCGTAGTTGCCATCATAGCCGTAGCGATAATAAGTTTTGTTTTCATACAGTTTTCTATAGATTAATACTAACTGACGGCAAAAATACATCATTTTTCTCGGATGGCAAAGACTTTGTCAGTTTTTCTGCATCCGAACTCATTTCGCGATTCCTTTGATGGTTGCATACGACGGTTTCTTCCGGACGGGCACACTGTGAGAAAAAATCCTTGAAAATACCTTTCATACCTTAATCGTATTTAGTTGATAATTTTGTTGATGCAAAGGTACTTTGTTTGCTGCATACAGACAATACCCATTAATCGGTAAATCTGACATCCGGCTATCCCCATAACTGATGATGCTCACCCAGAAGTTGTTTTTCGTGAAAAATATCCGTATCCTGTTCGCTTTGACTAAGAAATTCTCGATTTAAGGGTGCACGGGTGCCACATCGCCCATAAACACAGGGTTTGCACCCTGTTTGGGAGGGTGCCACGGGTGCCACAAGGGTGCTACATCAGAAGAAGACCCACCCCAACCCTCCCTGAATAGAGAGGGAGTTATTACTTTTGAGAATTGATATAATCGCTACTGAAGATGTATTTGTTCCCTCCCTTAAGAGGGAGGGCTGGGTAGGGTCTATAAATTCTCTAGAGAATTTGTTGCAAAGTATCATCGGAAGCCCAGCAAACTATCATCAGACGAAATAAATTCTCTAGAGAATTTCAAACCTTTTATGATTGCCTTAACCCAATAGAAAGATATATTCCTCATGCGGAGTGAATGGAGTACGCGGAGAATAATCTATAAACTCCCTCCCTATGCAGGGAGGGTTGGGGTGGGTCTCTTTCCTTCAGGGAGGGTTGGGTTGGGGCTCTAGTTGGGATGGGGCTCCTCTTCCTGATGTGGCACCCTTGTGGCACCCGTGACACCCTCGTAAAGAGGGTGCCAGCCCTTTATACAAAGGCGATGTGGCACCCGTGCACCCTCAAAACGAAAAAATCCCCTGTATGTGACTTGACAAAAAAAGAACCGGATACATGCATCACGCACTTCCGGTCCTCGATTCTCAGGGGAACAAAAATCTTCAAAAATCTGCCAAAAATAACCCTGCGCCTCTTTGTACTATGTTTATAGTTAAATGGTTAAAGGTTAAAGTTATTTTTGTGAGATTTTTGAAGATTTTTGTCCATATAATAATAAGGAAGCGGAAATTCATTCCTCTCGGTTTTGTCAGAAATGGGGTAGTTATTCCTCTCGGTTTTATCAAAAATATGGTAGTTATTCCTCTCGGTTTTATCAAAAAAGCCCTGATTTCTTTGTGAGTTTCATCATAAATTATTATCTTTGCCATCGATATCAGTAAACGACAGTGTATGTACATAGAAAGATACATAGATACGCTGCTTCTGGAATGGAAACATAGCAGCAGTTTGAAACCTCTGCTTCTCCGGGGTGCTCGTCAGGTTGGTAAATCATGGGCTGTGGAGCATTTGGGCAAAAGTTTCGACTACTTCATAGAGGTTAATTTCGAAAAACGCCCAGAGATAAAGGAAGTTTTTGAGAATGTACATGATGTCCATGAATTGGCCAATAGTCTTGGCATGCTATATAACAAACCCGTCGAGGCAGGCAAGACGCTGCTTTTTCTTGATGAGATACAAGCCTCTCCCGATGCTATCAAAAGTCTTTGGTCTTTTAAGGAAGATTTTCCTGATTTGCATGTTATTGCAGCAGGCTCGTTGCTCGAATTCACGTTGAAGGAATTGCCTTCGTTTGGCGTAGGCAGAATACGGTCGCTGTTTGTCTATCCATTCTCGTTCGATGAGTTCCTTATGGCAGAAGGAAAGTCAACATGGGTAAAGGCTAAGCAGGAAGCGAGCGCTGAGAAACCTTTGCTTACTGCTCTTCACCAAGACTTGGTGCTGCATTACCGTACGTTTCTGATGGTGGGAGGTATGCCTGCCAGCGTGGCTGCATGGGTAAATTCTCATGACTATCGAAAATGTCAGACAGAACTTGATGACATACAACTGGCATATTACGATGATTTTGCGAAATACGCCAGGAAGGTTGATCCGGTATTGCTTCGAAATACTCTGCAAAGTGTTATTCTTCAGATAGGCAACAAGTTCACGTACAGCAAAGTGGAGGGGGGATATCGTGCAGAAGAGGTGAAAAAAGCCTTGGGACTGTTGTGCGATGCGGGAATCATCAAGCGTGTCAGTCATACAGCTGCAAATGGTTTGCCTCTCGGTGCCGGTGTCAATGAAAAGTTCCGAAAGTACATTTATCTGGATAGCGGCCTTTTGTTGCGCATACTGGATATGGATTTGGGCAGTGCCCGTCAGTTGACGGATTTGATTTTGGCTGGTAGTGCAGAGGATTTGGTGAACAAGGGCGGTCTGGCAGAGATGGTGTTAGGATGGGAAATGGTGAAATATAATAATCCGCGCTCACAGCATGATCTGTATTACTGGGAGAATACCGCCGAAGGAACTCGCTCGGAGGTTGACTATATCATGGCAAGAGACCTGAAAGTGCTGCCTATAGAGTGCAAGGCGGGTGTCAGTGGGAAGATGAAAAGCCTGCATCTGTTTATGCGCCAAAAACATCTGACGGATGCCATTAGATGCTCTTTAGAGAACTTTGCCTTGCTGGAAAATCGGGACAGGCAGGATTCGGATGTTCTCCGCCGCATACAGATTATTCCATTGTATGCAGTTTCTGGATTGTTTAATCCTGTTCAGGTGTGGTAGTTATTGAACAAAAATCTTCAAAAATCTGCCAAAAATAACCCTGCGCCTCTTTGTACTATGTTTATAGTTAACTGGTTAAAGGTTAAAGTTATTTTTGCGAGATTTTTGAAGATTTTTGTCCTTTATTAATGAATAGAAAAATATTGCCTTTTGATTATAAGCTATGTGCTTCAGAAGATGAAGGTTCTTTCTAACCAATAGACGAGAATGCCGGCGAGATAGCCCACGAAGGCAATCCACGTGATTTTCTTCATGTACCAGCCGAAGGTGATCTTCTCCAGACCCATTACGACTACACCGGCAGCAGAACCGATGATGAGCATCGAACCGCCCACACCGGCACAGTAGGCCAAAAGCTGCCAGAAGATGCCATCGACGGCCATGTCGCCAGTGGGCTGAACGGGATACATACCCATACATCCGGCCACGAGGGGCACGTTGTCAACGATGGACGAGAGTACGCCGATGATGCCGGTGACGAGATAATGGTTGCCGTTGAAGGCTTCGTTGAGGCCCTCGCCCAGACGGGTGAGTACGCCAATCTCCTGCAATACGGCCACGGCCATGAGGATGCCGAGGAAGAACATGATGGTGGAGAGGTCGATGCGGGAGAGCAAATCGCTCACGCGCTTGGCCATGGTGTCGTCTTCGGAAGTGTTGTGGTGGAAGATTTCGGTGACCGTCCAGAGGATGCCCAGCACGAGCAGGATGCCCATAAACGGAGGCAGATGGGTGATGGTCTTGAAGATAGGCACAAAGACGAGGCCACCCACGCCGAGCCAGAAGATGATGTCGCGCTGCACTTTGGTGAACTGCGTCACTTCGGCTTTAGGCAGATTCTGGCTTTTGTCGAACTTTCCTTTGAGCGAATACTGCAGGATGAAGGCCGGGATGACCATCGATACGAGCGACGGAATGAAGATTTCGGTGAGCACGCCCTGTGTGGTGATGACGCCCTTGATCCAGAGCATGATGGTGGTGACGTCGCCGATGGGCGAGAAGGCACCGCCGGAGTTGGCTGCGATGACAATCAGGGCTGCATAGATAAGCCTCTCGCTGCGGCTCTGCACGAGTTTGCGCAGCACCATGATCATGACGATCGAGGTGGTGAGGTTGTCGAGGATGGCCGAGAGGAAGAAGGTCATAAAGGCCACGCGCCACATCAGTTTGCGCTTGGAGCGCGTCTTGAGGGCATCGCGAACGAAGTTGAAACCTCCGTTGGAATCCACGATTTCCACGATGGTCATGGCTCCCATGAGGAAGAAGAGCGTTCCGGCAGCATCGCCGAGATGGTGCTCAATGACCTCGCTGATATGGCCGATAAGGCCGTCGGGGGCCACATTGGGGTAGAATGATCCGGGAGCCATCATGAGCAGCGTCCAGCAGAAGACGCACATGAGCAGGGCAATGGCTGCCTTGTTGATTCTTAACAGACTTTCGGTGGCGATACAGATGTAGCCGACCACGAAAACGGTGATGATTACTAATGTTAGTGTGGACATTGTTTGATGTTAGATTTTGTCGTTTATTTGATTTTCGCGGCAAAGGTACGAAAAAAAGTGAAGAGTGAAAAGTGAAGAGTGAATTATTTAAACGCAAACGATTCCAGTTTCAAAAATTGCAGTTCAAAAATCAAATTGTTGTGGTGGATTTTTCCTTTTTTTCCTACTTTTGCAGCATTCAAACTACAAAGCAAACAAAAAGATGGACACTAATAAGTATTTTTTTGCGGTGGACTTGGGAGCCACAAGTGGAAGAACAATCATCGGAAGTCTGAAAGATGAGAAGATCGTGCTGGAAGAGGTGACGCGTTTCCCCAACAATCTGATAGAGCAGGGCGGTCATTTCTACTGGGATATCTATGCACTATATTTTGAAGTGATCCGCGGACTGAAGGAAGTGGCCCGCCGTGGACTGGAGATTACCTCGATAGGTATCGACACCTGGGGCGTGGATTTCGTCTTCATCGGTGAGGACGGAGCTATCCTGAGGAATCCGCGCGCCTATCGCGACCCTATCACGTTTGATGCGATGAAGGATTATCTGGAGCATGTCATCTCGCGCCGCGAGGTGTATGACGTGACGGGTATCCAGCTGATGAACTTCAACTCCATCTTCCAGCTCTACGCCATGCGCCGCGAGCAGAACTCGGCGCTGGCCCATGCCCAGAAGATTCTCTTCGTACCCGATGCCCTTTCATGGATGCTGACGGGCAATGAAGTCTGCGAATATACCATTGCCTCTACATCGGAACTCCTTGACCCGCGCACCAAGCAACTCGACGAACGGCTGTTGCAGTCGGTTGGTCTCAGTCGCGGCAAGTTCGGCAAGATGGTGAATCCCGGCACGATGATCGGCACTCTGACCGACGAAGTGCAGCAGATGACTGGTCTGGGAGCCATTCCCGTCTATGCCGTGGGAGGTCACGACACGGCTTCTGCCGTGGCTGCCGTGCCTGCCAAGGATGAGAAGTTTGCCTATCTTTCGAGCGGCACCTGGTCGCTGATGGGTATTGAGACCAAAGATGCCATCATCAACGAGCTTTCGTATGAGCGCAACTTCACCAACGAAGGCGGTATCGAGGGCACCACACGTTTCCTGAAGAACATCTGCGGCATGTGGCTATATGAGCGTTGCCGCAAGGAATGGCCTGAAGAGGTGCAGAAGATGTCGCATCCCGAACTGCAGGGTTCGGCCATGCAGGTGGAGGCATTCCGCTCGCTGATCAATCCCGACGATGCGCTCTTTGCCAATCCTTCGTCGATGATTGAGGCTATCCGGCAGTATTGCAAGGACACAGACCAGTATGTGCCCGAGACGCCGGCGGAGATTTGCCGTTGCATCTTCGATTCGCTGGCCCTGCGCTATAAGCAGGTGTTCGGCTATCTGGTGGAGATGGCTTCGTTCCCCATCGAGGTACTCCATATCATCGGTGGCGGTTCGCTGAACAAATACCTGAACCAGTTTACGGCCAATGCTACGGGTGTGACGGTTCTGGCTGGTCCGCAGGAAGGCACGGCCCTGGGTAACATCATGGTGCAGGCTAAGGCCGTAGGTGCCGTGAAGGACATCTGGGATATGCGTCGCATCATTGCCAATTCGCTGGAACTCGTCAAGTATGAGCCTCAGGACAAGGCCGTCTGGGATGCCGCCTATAAGAAGTATCTGGAGATCGTGGCCAAGAAAGGCTGAACAAAGATTATTATCAATAACTAAAAACATAAAAGAAAAATGAGCAAACCATTAGTTGAAACCAAAGCAAGGGTGGGCGTGTTCTCCATTGCACTCGGAGCATACCTGCCGCAGTTCCCACAACTCGTACCTGAGTTTGAGGCTCAGTATGCAGCATTCAAGAAGACATTGCCCTCGACCATCGAGATTATCGACGGTGGAATGGTGACCACGAAGGAACAGTCTATGGAGGCCGGCGATAAGTTCCGTGCGGCCGACGTGGATCTCGTCATCTTGCAGATGCTGACCTATTGCACCTCTTATAATATGTTGCCTGCCGTGCGCGACTTGGATGTGCCAGTGGTCATCGTAAACGTGCAGAAGAAACTGGCTCCCGATTACGCAAAGACGGACATTCCCATCTGGCTGGGCGAACTCTATGCCTGCGGTGCCATCGGTGAGATGGTGGCCGACCTGAATCGTGCCGGTAAGCGTTCGGCTGTGATTACGGGTGTCGTAGAAGGTGGCGATCCTCAGGTTCAGGCTGAGATTGAGGACTGGTGCCGTGCTGCTCAGGTGCGCCGTCGTTTCCGCGACACCAATATCGCACAGATTGGCCGTCCCTATCCCGGCATGATGGACCTCTATATCGACGAGACCAACCTCTATCACCGTATGTTTGTCTATACCAAGCAGTTCGACTGGGAGCAGATGTGGGCCATCGCTGACAATATCACCGACGAAGAGGCTATCCGCGCCAAGGCTCAGGATATCCTCGACACCTTCGAGATTGAAGGTGGCGGCACCATCGAAAAGGTTTGGGACATGGCCAAATATGTGGTGGCTTTCGAGCAGTGGGTTAAGGACGAGAAACTCGGCATGATTGCTTCTCACTATGCTGGTTTTGCCCAGGGCGTGGCCGGAAAACTCGACTCCATGCTGATTCCTGCCTTCTCCATGTTAATCAAGCAGCACACGGCCTGCGCCGTTGAGGGCGACATGAAGGTGGCTATGGCTATGTCGATCCTGAAGACCATCAGCGGCACTGGTACACTGGCAGAGATGTACTCCATCGACTTCCCGAAAGATATCTGCATTATCGGCCACTCTGGTTCGGGCGACTTCGATATCTCTCAGGCCCACAAGCCCACAATGAAGATTGTGCCCGTGTTCCACGGCAAGACCGGTGGCGGTTATCTGACTCAGTTCTATCCTCCCACGGGCGACGTGACCTATCTGGCTATCACGCAGGACAAGAACGGCGTGTTCAAGTTTGTGGTGGCCGAGGGTGTCAACGAGGAAGGCCCCATCTTCATGTTCGGTGATACCAACATGCGCACAAAGTTCTCGCTGCCATGCCGCGAATTTGTGAACAAGTGGAGCGAGGCTGGTCCTACCCATCACATGGCTGCTGCCGTAGGTCGTCATATCGACACCATCCTGAAGGTGGCTAAGATTTTCAACATTGAGTGCGACGTCGTTTGCAGATAAAGTCGAATCGTAATAACGACATAACGTAATAACGAAATATGGCAAATAGTGGAAGTTTGAAGAGCACGATAGCCGTGTCTCTCACCAATTATCTGGATGCAGGAGCGATTGTGGCCGGTGCAAGCGGTCTGACGCTTTGGCAGAACTATCTGGGGCTGAGCGAGGTTCACCTTGGCTGGCTCAATTTCATCAGTGCCAACTGTCTGGGTGCTGCCGTAGGAGCCATCATCGGCGGATTCCTGGCTGATAAATATGGACGTAAGTTTATCTTCACCTACAACCTGCTGGTCTATATGCTCGGTGTGCTGACGGTGATGTTTGCCGTCAATTTCCCGATGCTGCTCTGCGGATTCCTCATCACGGGTATCTCCGTGGGTGTGGGTGTGCCTGCCTCGTGGACGTATATCTCTGAGAGTTCCGAGAACAACAACCGCGGCCGCAACATCTGTATCTCGCAGATGTCGTGGGGTATCGGTCCAATGGTCATCCTGCTTTTGGGTATGCTTTTCGCTCCCGGCGGTTATCTGTTCGGATGGGTGGAGAGTCTGGCACAGACCGTTGGCGGCAGTGGATTGTCAGAACAGGCCACCAACGTGTTCTCATCGCGTGTGGTGTTCTTCTCCTTGTTCGTAGTGGCCTTCATCGCCTGGAACTTGCAGCGTGGCCTGCAGGAAAGCTCAGAGTTTACGGCTCAGAATGCGGAGGACAAGAAAGCTGGCCTGATGGATAACATCAAGGTGCTGTTCTCCAACAAGATTGCCGTTCGCACGGTGTGCTTCCTCGCTACGATTTATCTGACTTGGAACCTCGTGGCCTCGGTGATGGGATTCTTCCAGCCGCATATCTATGAGACGGCCGGTGGCGTGAGCAACGAGACGGCCAACTGGATGAACTGCATCCAATGGGCCATCATTGTGGGCGTGACCTTCATCGTTTCGAAGTTTATCGACAAGACCTCCCATAAGGCCATCTATACCTTTGGCCTGTTGGTGGCAATCTCGGCTTGGCTTGTTATCGTCACCATCGGTGTGAGCGGTCCTGCCGGTCTGTGGGCTTTTGCCATCCTCTGGGGTATTCAGGGCGGTTCTTCGCCGCAGATTTTCTATGCCCTGTGGGGTTCGGAGTTGTTCCCCGCCAAGTTCCGTGCCGGTGCCCAGGGACTGATGTTCTTCATCGTCCGCGGCCTGTCGGCTCTGTGGGGACTTGTCTTCACCTATATCTATGGCGATAACGGCGAAGGCTTCACCATTGCAGCCTATTGCATGATTGCCCTGCTGGCCATTTCGCTGATCGTGGGATTCATCGGTTGCCCGAACACACGCTGCAAGCCCCTTGCACAGATTACCAAGGAGCGTTACGGCGATGACGTTTGAATAAGCTAAGAGTGAAAAGTGAAGAGTGAAGAATTTGCTACCGCGCGGATTCTTCACTCTTCACTTTTCACTCTTAACTTTAAAGCTTCTTCTGGAGTTTTTCTGCCTTTGCAGCTTTCTTCACAGCCTTTTCGTGAGCCTTGGCATATTTGGTCTGAGCCTTAGCAATCTTGGCGGGGTCAGTCGTGCTGGCCTTCACTTGCTCTAACTTAGCCAGAGCCTTGTCGGCATCTTCCTGAGCTTCCTTGGCGTCCTTGGCAGCATCGTTGGCCTTGTCGATAGCCTTCTGGCGCTTCTCAGCCTTCTTGCGTTCCTTTTCAGCCTTCTTGCGCTGTTTCTCAGCCTCTTTCTGCTGCTTTTCCATTTGTTTCTGCTGCTTTTCAGCAATCTTCTGTTGCTTGGCTAATTCCTTCATCTGAGCAGGAGACATCACATCCTGTGCGCTCACTGGAGCGACACTGATCAGGCAAGCCATCAAGGCAGCCAATCCTAACTTTGTAATAAATGATTTCATAATTTCCAAGTTATTTAAATTGTTAAAATATCGTTATATCACAGGGCAAAGATATAAAAAGAAAAGGAAACTCCTTGCAAGAGTTCCCTTTTTTATCCTTTTTTAAACAAAATAGAACACTATTTGGGCAGATTGAATGCTACAGACATTTCTTTCATCTGCTCCTGGCTCATACCTTCGGGCGTGAATCCCATGCACTTGGCATTGATGTAAATCTTGGCACTCTTGGAGAGCACGTCAATCTGATCAAAGGCGTCCATCACGTCGAGACCCTGTGCAAAGACACCGTGCTTTTCCCAGAGCACTACGTCGTAGTCGTCGAGCTGGGCCAGTGTGGCATCGGCCAGACGGTTGCTGCCGGGCAGTTCGTAAGGAATAATACCCAAGCCTAACGGACAGAAAGCCTTGGTCTCTGGAATCATCGACCAAAGAATGTTGGTGAGCACGTCTTTCTTCAGGAAAGCCGCATTGTGGCTCATGGCAACGAGCTCGATGGGGTGGGTGTGTACCGTAGCATTATAGGCCGATCCCTTCTCAATGAGGTGGTTGTGCACGGTGAGGTGGGAGGGCAGCTCAGAAGTGGGCTGTACGGGATTGTCGGCAATGATCACATACGAGGCGCAGTCGTCCAGAATACGGATGACGCTGCCGTTGTCCATCGGCCAGCGAGCCAAGTCGCGCATGCGCTTGCCCGTTCCTTTGCAATAGAAGTAGTTGCCTTTGAGCTGGGGCAGTGTGACGCCAATCTGCTTCACCTCGCTGATGGCGGGCATCTGGCGGATTTCATCGTCCACGAATTTGGTGATGTTCACCGTAATGTTACCACCGTTGCGCTCAGCCCAACCGTTCTGCCAGAGATAGCCGGCTACCTCTGCAATCTTCATGACCTCTTTTTCAAGTGCAGGTCTTCCTTCGAGAATACTTTTCATCTTGTAGTTTGTTTGTATAATTGTTTTATGCCGCAAAGATACTGATTTTTAGTGAAACGGCAACAACATTATTTGATTTTTCTTCCCAAACTTTTGCCAATCTTTAATCGGGCCGTTTGTCGATGACCTTATAACCCTTGAAATCCTGGGGCGGGAACGTGAAAATGCTCTCATCGCTGATTCCGCTATGGAAATGGCTGATATTGACCGTACACCAGAAGAGCATCACCTTGACCTTCAGGCTTTTGGGCTCACGGGTGCGCTTATCGATGACGACCTTGGCATGCTTCACGCCATCTACGCCTTTCTTGGCATCGAGTGTGATGATAAAGTCGTTGCCCTTGGCCGTGATGTGATACGTGTAATTGTCGGGCATGAACTTGAACTTCGAGGCGTATTTATCGCGCTTCGCAGAGTTGGGGTTGTGGATTTCTATCGTTTTCTTTTTCTTGTCCACGCGGTGGAAATCCTTTCCGTCGGACCATGCGGAATATCTGGACTCAACGAATCTCTGCTTGTTGCCTTTCATCCAGATAGTGCCTTGGGTCTTATATACGCCGATGATGTTCACGGAGTAGGTCAGGTTGCAGCCCTGAGGACCGAAGACCATATTGTAGGTCTTGTCGAATATCTGACGTGCCTGCCGGGTGTTCGAATTTTCCTGTGCATGGACAGTAAGGCTCATCGTCAGCGATAAGAGGATGAGCAGCCAGCGGTTTCTTGAAAGTATTGTATCTGTCATTTTCTGTTGCTTCTTTTTTTGCGGGGCCAAAGGTACAATTATTTTTCAAAATCAAACCATAATTCAAGAATAATTTGTATTTTTGCAAACGTATTAAGAAAAAATAGGAATGAGCCAAAAGGAGAATACAACACTTTGGAGTGAGAACGTCATCGTGGTGGATGCAGAATATGTTGACCGCGTGGCTTTTAACCTCATCGTAAACTTTGAGCGGATGCTGGGACGGAAGATTCCGGCGGCCGACATGACCCGCTGGATAGACTGTCTGGCCCTTGACGGAGGGATTCCTGCAGACAATCCGGAGGGAAACATTTCCGTGGTGCTCATTCATGAGAAAGATTCTGAAGGTTTCGACAACTTTGTTCCGGCATCTTTCGGCCAGTTGGACGGCAAGGCTTTCAAGGATCAGCTCGGCGAGTTTGTCTTTTCTTCGGTTGCCGTAGAACATCTTACGACGAAGGATGATCTGCTCCTTGATGTGGTGCAGGCTGTCGTGGAGTCGAAAGAAGTGAGGCGGCTGATGGTAGTCCCCAATGCAGAGGATGGCGACTGCTACGACCGTCTGCGCCAGTTGCTCCGCCGGGCATCCGATGACAAGCGTATCACGCTCTTTGCCATGCAGCCCATGCCGGGCGGCAATTTCCGTCAGGAGATTCTGGGCTATTCGCTGATGCAGGCATTGGGTATTCGGGCGGCGGAGTTGGAAGAAGACCCTCCCCCTTGCCCCTCCCTTTAGGGCGGGGAGTGACTACACTCAAGCACTAATCTCTAATCTTATAGGTTTAAAATGAAATTTAAATTCTTTATTTTTATAGTTGCTCTTTGCTGGGGCGTTTCTTCCCAGGCACAACAATTGCCGATTGTAAAATACAACATCGATAAGGTGACTGCACAATGGAAGAATATGGAGGCACGACTCACCATCGATGCCGACTATCCCGATGGCAACACCCCTGCTGCCAGAACCTTGCAGCGTTGGCTGTGCGAACTGTTTACCGCCCAGAACTTCAAAGGTCAGGTCACCACGGGGCAGCAACTCATGGAGCGCGTGGAGGCTGATTTCATAGAGGCAAATACCGTTGAGGGAATGAAAAGCATGGCCGAAGATGGAGCTGAAGAAGGAAACTGGTTCTACAACTACCGTGTGAAAAAGGAATACGAGAGTAGCCATATTGCCTCATTCACCTACAGTTGGGATGCCTTCCAGGTGGGCAATGCCACGTCGAATGCCAACATCATTGACATTTCGGTTTGTAAGACCGACGGACGCATCCTGGGGTGGGAGATGTTCACCTCCGTCAGGCAGTTGAAGCAGCTGATAGACAAACGACTCGTGGCTGAATATGGCGAAGAGGGAGCCGACTTCTATCTGACAGGTGTACCGCCCATGCCGCGTGCTCCGCTGTTCTTGAAAGACGGTGTGCGGTTCGATTACGGTGATTATTCCATCGTGATGGCCCACGTCTATGAAGAAATGGGCTTCTATCCCTTCGCTTTCCTGAAGTATCAGGATATCATGCACCTGCTCACCGACGAAGCTAAGGCCTTGCTGGGATTGTCTCAACAGTCGCCTTCGCTTAACGAAACGGAACCCGCTTCCGATCCCCAAACCAATGCCGAGCTTTTCCGCGTTTATCTGAAGAGTTGGGACAAACTCCATAATCTCCGTCAGAATGATAATTTCGAGTATGAGTACGCCCCTAATGTGGATTACTACGGGATGAAAGTGTCGCGGGAGAAAGTGCAGCAGTCGAAGGCCACCTTCCTGCAGAAGACGCCCGACTACGAGCAGGTGAGCTACAGACTGAAGGTCACCAAGACGGATGCCCGCCACATGCGTTGTGATTTCTTGAAGCGCACCACAGCCAAGGGTAAGACACGCGTCTATCCTTCCTATCTGGTTTATGTCACGGAAGACAATGGCTTCAGTTGGCAGATAGAGCGGGAGAGTGATCAGGTGACAGACAAGAATCTGGAGAAAATGAGAAAATGAGAAATGGAGAAAATGAGAAATTTCGGGCAAATGAAGGCAGAGCCAAGCGTGATTGAGCTATGCTGAATGCTGCTGAAATTCATGAATGAAATTCATAAAATGAAGAATAAAAACAAATAAACATAGAAAGAATATGAACAGAATTTTGATGATTGGCGCCGGTGGCGTGGCTACCGTGGCAGCCCATAAGATTGCGCAGAACGCCGATGTATTCGACGAGTTTATCATTGCATCGCGCCGCAAGGAGAAGTGCGATGCCATTGTGGAGGCTATCCACAAGAAAGGCCTCACGATGGACATCAAGACCGCCCAGGTGGATGCCGACGACGTGGAGCAGCTGAAAGCACTCTTCAATGAGTACAAGCCCCAGCTGGTGCTGAACCTCGCCTTGCCCTATCAGGACCTCACCATCATGGAAGCCTGTCTGGCATGTGGCTGCAACTATATGGATACGGCCAACTACGAGCCGAAGGATGAGGCTCATTTCGAGTATTCATGGCAGTGGGCCTATCGCGACCGTTTCCGCGAGGCAGGGCTGACGGCAATCCTCGGTTGTGGCTTCGATCCGGGCGTGACAAGCATTTTCACCGCATACGCAGCCAAGCATCACTTCGACGAGATACAGTATCTTGACATCGTTGACTGTAATGCCGGCGACCATCACAAGGCTTTCGCCACCAACTTCAATCCTGAAATCAATATCCGCGAGATCACGCAGAAAGGACTCTACTGGGAGAATGGACAGTGGGTGGAAACCGAACCGCTGGAGATACACAAGGACCTGACCTATCCTGGTATCGGTCCGCGCGACAGCTATCTGCTGCACCATGAGGAGATAGAATCTCTGGTAATCAATTATCCCACCATCAAGCGTGCACGCTTCTGGATGACCTTCGGACAGCAGTACCTCAAGCACCTCGAGGTGATACAGAACATCGGCATGAGCCGCATCGACGAGATAGAATACGAAGCACCATTAGCTAACGGCGAAGGAACCGCCAAAGTGAAGATCGTTCCCCTGCAGTTCTTGAAAGCCGTATTGCCTAATCCGCAAGACCTCGGCGAGAACTACGAGGGCGAGACCTCCATCGGCTGCCGCATCCGTGGCTTGAAGGACGGCAAGGAGCACACCTATTATATATATAACAACTGCTCCCATCGTGCTGCCTACGAGGAAACCGGTATGCAGGGCGTGAGCTACACCACCGGTGTGCCCGCCATGATTGGCGCCATGATGTTCTTCAAGGGCCTCTGGCGCAAGCCCGGTGTCTTCAACGTAGAGGAGTTCGACCCCGATCCATTCCTCGAGCAACTCAACAAGCAAGGTTTGCCTTGGCATGAAATTCACGACGGCGACTTAGAGCTGTAAACAAATTGGCCGTTTGGTTTCATTAACAACCAAACGGCCAATTTGCTAAACTACTAATTAGTTGCGTAGCAGTTCCAAATAATCCAGTTTATTTAAATCGCATTCTTCAGCCACGCGTTCCCACACCACTTTGGTGCTGTCAGACAATTCCATCGACATGCGATAGACACCAAGATACACATAGTTGGTGTCCACAAGATTCTTCATGAATGTAATCCGAATCTCATTCAGACGGGAATTGTGATTAAAATGATCAATGTTTCGTTGAACTATCTGATCGCTATCCACCCCCTCCGGCTTCCAATACTCAGTAATGGTTGGCATCATCTTCGATTTGTCACCTTCGTTATGCCATTCGGTATGTTGATAATTGGGACCCCATACAGAAATGTTGGGATGGCGGGGCAGAATCTGCCCCCAGAGTTTTTCCGTTGCATGAATACCAAACAGTTTGAGGTATTCGTGAGGAGAACTAAAAGTATCACCAATCTTCAACGTGTAAGCACTGCTTTCATCGGATGATTTGCTAAACACTTGATAGCATACACCTGCTGTGATACCTATCAGCAGCAATGCGATGATGGCGTAGAGTATGGCAGGGCTCAATTGCTTCTTCCGGTTTCTTCCTTCCTCTTTCTCCGTGGGCTTTTCTTCTACAGGCTCTTTCTCCGTGGGCTGTTCTTCAATAGGCTCCTTCTCTGTGTCCTCTGTCCCCTCTGTGAACTCTGTGAATTTTTTCCAATTGTCATACCCCACGAACATGGATAAAATGTCGAGCGTAGATTTTCGTGGAGTAGTCGTTTCGGATAGATAGCCCCAAAGGCGTTTGAGGGTTGTTGGAGATATTCTCTCGTGGAATTTCTCAAATATACATTCAGAAAGGAATTCGAAATCCTTTGGGGTCTTCATCTTCCTTTCTACAACTCCTTCAATCAATTCACGTAGTTTGGCTAATGCCTTCTCTTGTTGTTCTTGATTCATGATAAAGTTATATGCGTTTTGCGCTCGTTGGCAAAATCATTGTATAAGATTTAGCTGCACTCGGCAAAATCATTGCGTTTTTACCGCACAAAGTTAAGTATTTTTCCGCATAATATATGCCCGATTCCCCAGAAATGGATCAAATGGACCAAAATATGGACTAAATGGACTGAAATATGGACTAAAATGGACTGGCAAAAGGACTGGAACATGCGAGCTGTCATGATACTAAATGTGTTATCTTTGCAAAAACAATTGCACCAAGAATTTCAAGAAGGCTAACACTTTTTACCTATAATCTAAAACAATTTAAACAATTATGACATTAGACGAAAGAATACAAAAAGATTTGTTGGAACTCTACAATGGTGGAGATAACCAAGGAGAAATCCAAGATGCGGTGATCTTAAATGGCCTCATCCGAGCAAAGTCAGGGCAGACATCGTTTGCCACCAGAGCATTGCCTGGATATTATGCCGGTGACCGTAAGGCAAAAACAGTCATTGTGATGCTTAATCCAGGTTGTGATGTAGATGAGGCTAATGATAATCTGACATGCGACATCTGCAAACGTTCTATGAAGAACGCTGCTGATATCGATAAATATCACAAATGGTGTGTAGAGTACGGCCATATTGATAGAAACCGAAAAGACAATTTCGACTTGAAGCAGGCTTTCTTTCTGCATCAATGGAAGGACACTGGTATCTCTTTGCCTAAGAATTTGAGCGCAAACCCCAAGAACGATCAAACACTACTTGATGCCAAAGAAGCAGTCCTCACTCAAAAACTACAGTTGGAACTGATACCGTATGCCTCAAGCTCCTTTAGCTTCTTTGACAAGAGCAAAATACATTTGGTATTTCCTTTTGTAGAGACCATGCTAAATGAAATCTTCTCGCATGAGAGGAATTATGTCATTTTCTGTTCTCGAATATTTGAGCGTGTTCTAAAAGAATACGAAAAGAAACATGCAGGAGCAATAGTTTTCAAAGGAACCTGTTCACAACAACTTAAAGGTAGCAAAATAACAGGTTCTTGTACGAAAATACAAATTAATTACAATAACAAATCTCTTGATGCAATTATTGCAAATACGTTTCCCCATCAAGCACTCCCCAATGCTTATGATTTGATGGAGAAATACGGAGCTTTTTGTTATAAAAAATACAACAGTTGAAAATACTAACAATTAAAACAATATTAATCATAAGTGTCCCGTTAAAATTGGGATGAGTTAAATATTAATCAAATAGCCCCGGAAAGAGGGGACTATCGAGTTCTTTGACATCGTTGAATTTAGTC
>OMWC01000016.1 GCA_900314655.1 uncultured Prevotellaceae bacterium
ACATTTCTGTTGTGCAAGAAATATGTACAATAAAATGAATTTTGTCGCTTTGCAAGCAAAATCCCACTAAACCCTATAGGTTGCGGATTTGAGGATAAAAAAGCCAATAATACAAATATAAATATAAAAAAATCACAAAACCATGGTGTTTTGTCAAAATACCATGTTTGGCAACATAAAAAGCAAAAAGGCCGCCTCGCTCATGCGTGACGGCCCTATATATAATAAGGTGTAATCCTTATTCTACCACGATGGGCTTATACTTCGGAACGAGCGCCTTCATGATGCACCAACCGATGAGATAAGCCACGGCACAGATGCAGAACACTACCATATAGGCTGCGGGCTTGCCTTCGAAACCGAAGAAGGTGAAGTTGGCACCCTGAGCTGCTGCCCAGTCGAAGAACTTACCAGAACCGAGGTTGATTGACATCGAGCCGATACCGCCGGCCATCGTTCCCAATCCCACGATCGTACCGATAGTGCTCTTGGGGAACATGTCACCGATGGTGGAGAACAGGTTGGCACTCCAAGCCTGGTGTCCGGCTCCCAGCAAACCAATCAGGATAGCTGGCCACCATGCGCTATAGGCGCCTAAAGGCTGTGCGAAGAGTCCCAGAACGGGGAAGCAAGCGAAAATGAACATGGCACGCATGCGGCCCAGATAAGGATTCATGCCCTTCTTCTCCACGAAATAGGTGGGAAGATAACCGCCACCGATACTAAGGATGGTCACAATAGCATAAAGGGTGAAGATCAGCGCAATACCCATGGTTGAGTCGCTGGTGTAACCATACTGGTCGCTGAAATAAGCGGGAGCCCAGAAAAGGAAGAACCACCATACGCCGTCTGTCATGAACTTACCCACGAGGAACGACCAAGTCTGCTTGAAGGTGAAGCACTTCCAGAACGAGATGGTCTTCTCTTCCTTCTGCTCACCACGATCCTGCACCGATGCGATATCGTTATCCTGTTCGATATAGTTCAATTCGGCCTGGTTCACACGCTTGTTCTTGGCAGGTTTGTCATACAGCCATGCCCAGAGACCCATCCAGATGAAGCCCAGCGCACCGATGATGATGAAAGCCATCTCCCAACCCCATGCACGGGCCAGCAGAGGAATCGTGGCAGGAGCTGCCAGTGCACCTACAGAGGCACCGCTGTTGAAGATAGAGGTAGAGAAAGCGCGGTCTTTTTTCGGGAAATATTCTGCCGTGGCCTTGATGGCAGCAGGGAAGTTACCTGCCTCACCGACAGCAAGAATCAATCGGCAAGAAAGGAAGAGCCATACTGAGATAGTGGCAATGGCAACGGCAGCATCAGAGCCGGCCTGCACCATACGGAGAGCCTCGATTGACTCATAGCCTTCCACCTTCATGGCAACCCAGCCGCAGCCTGCATGAAGCACGGCACCGAGCGACCATACGAAGATGGCAATCAGATAACCTTTCTTCGTACCCATCCAGTCGATGAACTTTCCGGCGAAGAGGTTTGCTACGGCATAGAAGAGAGAGAAAAGACCGGTAATCGTTCCATAGTCGGCATCGGTCCAATGGAACTCTGGTGCGATAAAGTCTTTCCAAGTCAGAGAGAGCACCTGACGGTCCATATAGTTGATGGTGGTTGCCAGGAAAAGCAACGCACAGATAACCCAACGGAAATTGGACATCTTAGTAGTTTGAACGGGATTCATATTTTTTAATTTAGAATTTAGATTTTTGAATTTAGAATTATTGCTGCGCAATTTTGAATTCTTAACTCTTAACTCCTATTACTTGATATCGATGACTGGAATGTTGTCTTTATCGTTGTAATAGAGGTTCTCACCTGCCATACCCCAGATGAAGGTGTAATAGTAGGTACCGGCGGCAGCATGGATGCTCCACTCAGGGCTCATGATGGCCTGTTCGTTGTGCAACCATACTACGCGACTCTCCTGAGGTTCACCCATGATGTGAGCAATGGTCTGCTCCTGAGGAAGGTTGAAATAGTAGTAAGCCTCGATACGACGGCCATGGGTATGAGGAGGCATGGTGTTCCAGGCAGCACCCGGATTCAACTGTGTCAAGCCAAGCTGCAACTGGCAGGGACCTTCTTCCAACACGTCGTTGACAATAAGCTTATAAACGGTGCGGTTGTTGCACTCCTCCAAAGAACCAACGGGTCCCCAAACGGCAGCCTTCAGCGAACCTTTGCGACCGTCGAGGGTAATCCACTGCGTCTTGTAGTGCTGATGGGCAGTAGCAGCGTTCAGGTAGAACTTTGCGGGTTTCTGGGCATTCTTAGAACGGAAGAGCACTTCCTTGTTCACGTCCTTACCCTTGCCGATGTGTCCACGGCCGATATAGAGTGCTTCCTTCGGAGAAAGCGCATATTCCTTACCGTCAACGATGACCCATCCGTCACCCTCGCCGCAGTTCACCACGCCGAGCTCGCGATTGTAAAGGAAATACTTGTCCTTAATACCGGGGTCAACATCAAGTCCGAGTTCGAGGAAGTTCTCGAGCTTCAGGTCTTTCGTCACAGGCATGGCACCACCGAAAATAAAGCGGTCGTAGTGAGAGTAGGTCAGATGAATCTTGTCAGCTTCCATCACCTTCTCCATCACGAAACGCTCACGAAGCGTCTTCGTGTCGTAGTGCTTCACGTCTTCCGGATGGCAGGCCGTCTGGAATTTCACGTCCTGCTGGGCATTGATATTGAGTGCGCCCAGCATGAGAGCCATTGTTAGAATTGTCTTTTTCATTCTTATTTGTTTTAATTGATGTTTCGTTAGTCTGTTTGAGTTATGCTTCCACATTGGCGGTCTTTTTCTCGTCGGCCACAATACGCTTGCGGTTCCAGAGCATCATGCAGATGGTGATGATGGTAAGCACACCTGCACCAATCCATTTCAAGTAGTTCACACAGGCATAGATAACCCATCCAAAGAGTGAAGAGGCGAAATCGAGGGCTCCGGCCTGGAATCCCTCAGGAATCTTTGAAGCGGGATCACCGGTCTGGGCAAACACCTGCTGGGCAGCTTTCGTGAAGGCGGGAGCCATATCGGTCACGAAATAGAGTCCGATACCCACGGCGATGAGTCCGATGATGATGGTCTTCACCACGTTACCCTTGGTATAGGGCAGCACCATCACGAATACATAGAACATACCAGCCAGCGAAGCCAACGGCAGGAACTGGTTGCCGGGCAGCACCACGGCCAAAGCCAAAGTCAGTGGAATCAGGATGAGCGAAGCCACCAACGTGGTGGGATGACCTATCACGAGCGCAGGGCTCATACCGATATATACTTTCTTACCGGCCCATTTCTTCTGAACCACTTCCTGAGTCTTCTCGGCAATGGGTTTCAGACCGTCGATAAACAGTTTGGTGATACGGGGAATCAGCTCCATCACGGCACCCATCGTCACACCGAGGAAGAGCACCTTCTTGATATTCAACTGGGCCACGGCACCAATCAGGGCACCCACAATCACACCCAGCACCAGCGGCTCGCCGAGCACGCCGAACTTCTTCTTCAGTCCTTCGGCATCAATATCGAGCTTCGAGAATCCGGGAATCTTATCCAACAGCCAGTTGATACCGATGGCAAAAGCCGTGAAACTCTGGCAGAAAGGTTGCGGAATGCTGATGCCGTCCATATCATCGTAGTAGCCCTGAAATTTCTCGGCAGTCAGGTCGGCCATCACCAAAGTGATGATGTAGCACACGATGGCAGCGAAATAGCCCCATGCCAGACTCTGATCCATCACGAAATAGGCCACGGCACCAATGAAAGCGAAATGCCAGTAGTTCCAGAGGTCGATATTCACCGTGCGGGTGGTCTTGGTAATCAACATCAGGAAGTTCACGCCCAGACAGATGGGAATAATCAGCGCACCTACGGCAGTATTGTAAGCCACGGCGGCAGCGGCAGGCCATCCCATGTCGAACACGCCTAACTGCAGGTCATAAAGTTTTGAGATTTCGGAAAGGGGGTCACCGAAGTTGTTGGTCAGCAGGGCCGTAACAATACCCAGACCCACGAAACCGACACCCACATAGAGACCTGATTTCAGGGACTTTCCGAACTTCAGTCCAATGCAAAGACCGATGATGGTGAACAGAATAGGCATCATCACCGATGCGCCCAGACTGATAATGTAACTAAAGACTTGTTCCATTGGTTTTATTAATTTATAAAGTAGTTTTCATTAAATTTTGGGCAAAGTTACAAAAATATCTTGAATATCACCCAAACCATGCCAAGTTTTATTCGAAAACGTTTACATTTTATGCATAAACCGTTCCCGCTCTGCCCTCAGCACCCACTACTCCTGTACATATACACGCTTCACGCGGTTGGAGACACCCGTCAGCACCTCGTAAGGAATGGTATCCAGACAGTCGCTGAGCACGGTGACGGGCAGATGACTGCCGAAAATCTCCACTGTGTCACCTTCCTTACAGTCGATATCCGTCACGTCGATCATGGCCACGTCCATACAGATATTGCCTACATAGGGTGCCTTCTTGCCATTCACCAGACAGTAGCAGCGCCCGCGTCCCAGGTGGCGATTCAGTCCGTCGGCATAGCCGATAGGAATAGCCGCAATCACGGAGTCGCGCGTCAGCACGCCTTTCCGGCTATAGCCCACCGTCTCTTCCTTCGGCACGTGGCGCATCTGCAGGATGGTGGTCTTCAGCGTTGAAACGGTATTCAGGATGCGGTTGTCAATGGAATCCACACCATAGAGTCCGATTCCCAGGCGGCACATGTCCAGTTGTCTTTCGGGGAAGTGTTCAATACCTGCAGAATTGTCCATGTGGCGCAGTATCTTATGCGGGAAAGCCGCCTGCAGCCGCTGGCTGGCCTTGTCGAAACGTTCAAACTGAAGTGCTGAGAATTCATCGAAATCCACACTGTCGCTCCCCACGAAATGCGAGAACACCGAACGTGGCACCACCGCCTGCTGATGTTTCAGCACGTCAATAAGGCGGTCGATTTCATCCCCATCCTTTTGGGAGGGGGACTGGGGGTGGGTTCCGAATCCCAACCGATGCATACCTGTATCCAACTTGATATGGACGGGATAGCCCGTGATACCTTCCTTGCGGGCGGCCTTGATGAGCGCATCCAACAGGCGGAACGAATAAACCTCCGGTTCCAGTTCGTAGTCGAACATCGTCTTGAAGGAAGTCATCTCTGGATTCATGATCATGATATTCTGCGTGATGCCAGCTTTGCGGAGGGTTACACCCTCATCAGCCACGGCCACGGCCAGATAGTCCACCCGATGGTCTTGCAGCGTCTTGGCCACCTCCACGGCTCCAGCGCCATAGGCATCGGCCTTCACCATACAGACAATCTTCGTCTCGGGATGCATATAGGAACGGTAGTAATTCAGGTTATCCACCAGCGCATTGAGGTTCACCTCCAAAATCGTTTCGTGCACCTTCTGTTCGAGCAGTTCGGTCAGACGGTCAAAACCGAAGGGACGTGCACCCTTCAGCAGGATCAGTTCGTTGCGGAGTCCGCCAAAGACACCGCTGTTGATAAAGTCCTCACAGTTGTTGAAGAAGTATTTCTCAAAAATGTTGATCTGCTGAGCCTGTGCCGATATTTCCGGTCCGATGCCGATGAATTTCTCCACGCCGCGCTTCTCGCAGAGTGCCGACACCTCTTTATATAGAGCCTCTCCGGTCATGCCGCTCTGATAGATATCACTCAAAATCAGCGTGCGTTTCCGTCCCTTGTTGTCAGGTCGTCTGTTCATGAAGTCAAGCGCAATGTCGAGCGAGTTGATGTCCGAGTTGTAAGAGTCGTTGATCAGCGTACAGCCATGCTGTCCTTCTTTCACCTCCAGTCGCATAGCCACTGGTGCCAGACGTTTGAGGAGATTCTCCACCTTGACACTCCCACCTGACAAATATTCCACCACGGCAGCCACGGCCCCGGCATTCTCCTTCGAAGCCTTATCAATGAACGGCAGTTCGCCCTCCCAAGGCTGGTAGGCTATCGTCTTGCATTTCAGTTCGCCGATATGTCGGGCTATCACCGGGTCATTGGCCGAATAGAACACCACCTCAGCATCCTTGAAAAGCTTCAGCTTCTCCTGGCATTTCTCATCCACCGAGGCAAAATTCTCCTGATGCGCCCGGCCGATATTCGTAATCACGCCAATCGTAGGCTGGATGATGTCGCGCAGCGCATCCATCTCTCCAGGCTTGCTGATACCCGCCTCGAAGACACCCACCTGCGTCTGCTCATTAAGCAACCAAACCGAAAGCGGCACGCCAATCTGCGAGTTATAAGAACGTGGCGAACGGGTCACCATCAGATTCCACGGCTCATTTTCTTCCGTAATCACCCCCGAAAGCACCTGATACAACCATTCCTTCACGATGGTCTTACCGTTAGAGCCCGTAATACCCACGATGGGAATACGGAACTCATCCCGATGGCGCTCAGCCAGCCGCTGCAAGGCCTCCTGCGGATGGAGCACCTTCAGGAAGTTCCCGTCAGGATACTTCACGGCATAATTCGCTGGCACTTGTTCCACCACGAAGCTTCTCACTCCGCGATGATACAGTTCATCTACATACCGGTGTCCATCGTTTCGTTCACTCTTCAAGGCGAAGAACAGCGTTTCTTCCGGAAAACAGAGGCTCCGGCTGTCAGTCAGCAGGAAGCCCACGTTCGAGGGCGCGTCGCCATAGCGGTGTGCTCCGATCAAAGCAGTAACTTTCTCAATTGTGTAATTCATAGTGCAAAAGTACAGTTTGTTTTCCAATCCGCCAAACAAAACTGGAAAAAACCGTAAATCGAGAACGATTACAATACTCCCTACCCTCTTCTTCTATTAACAATAATCTCTCAAATAAAGAAAAAAACAAAGAAAAACACATGATGACGGCACGAACTTCATCTTGAAGTTCTTTTTCGTGCGCTGCCGCTCAGTGGCTCGCAAATGAATTTGCAGCCCCAGAGCGTCAACTCACGAAAGTCCTACGGACTACGTGCCATCATCAAGCGAAAACCTTAAAAACATTCACGGAGATTTAACCTTAACCTTAACGATAACCTTAACCCTAACAATGAAGGTTCGAAACTCCCCTCTGTTTAATTACTGTATAGGTTTTCAAAGGTTTTCTCTTTTCTGTAAAGACTGGCCCGCGAGGGCTGCAGGCAGATGCCCGTCTGCTGACGCAAACTTGTTTGCACGATGCAGCCAAGTAGCTGCAGGCACATCCGTGAAATTCACGGATGCTTTACAGAAAAGATGTTTTCGAGGTTTTTGTTTATATTCCCATCTTTGATATAAGGACAAAAATCTTCAGAAATCTGACAAAAAAATCTTTAACAATGGAATACAGACACTGTGTTAACTATCTAGCTCATCTGTAAGGAAACTATAAACATAGCCAGATGACTGAAAGAACAACCCCGTCTTAGGATCATTTAATTTCTCAAACAAACGGGAAGTATAGACTGCATCAAAAGCTTCATGCATAGAGAGGTTTCGCTCATCCATCAGACGGGCTATCATATCCTTCACTATCTCTTCCTTCATATTCTGGAATTCTGCCTGAGTAACCTTCATAGCTTGATTAGTTTATCTATAACCCTTTGCGTGCAGAAGGCATACTGGAAAGTTACGCCTTTAATATACTTGATACGTGTAAGAAACTCATCGAATGAAATATAGCCTTGCTTGTAACGGGCAATTTGTGCACCAACGCGGTCATTGGCAATCGGTCCATACACAATATCATAGTCGTGCAAGGTGAGCCCTTTAGGTTCTGTGCGATGGTCGTAAACGAAATGTGCCCATTCTTCCGTATAATCTTCAAATCGCTTATAGCGGAATTGCTGAAAGAGCGACTCGTCAAATTCATAAACATTGAGAACTGGTCTCGCATCTTCAAACTCGGCCCTAAACTGTGCCATCTCCATCGCCTGTTCCTTGTCAGAAGAGAGATAGAAAGCCCTGCCAAAATCCTTGTTAGGCTTGGATTTCGACAAATCGACATGAGCGACGTCAACAGTAGAACCGTGATAAAGTTTCACAGCGAGCCTCCTTTCCGTTGACAATACGACCGCAAGGTATCTATGTTTTCATCCACGGAAAGCGTATGCATCACATTATAGTGCTTGTCGCACAACAGCAAGGCACCATATTCACTAAGATAGCGATATGCTTGGCCCTCCGTCACTTTACATCGGGAGGCAAATGCTGCCACAAGCAAAATGAGATATTCAATTTTATCGATTACCAATTGTGACATAGCTACTTGTTTTTATTGTCTTTCACATCCAACGCCGCAAAGATAAAGAATAATTTCATTCCCTCCAAATTTTGCGCCAACTATTTGCCTGACGGCAACGATGACAATAGCGCTATATCCTCTCCCCTCTTCCACCTTTCAAACGAAATCTTCAATAATCTCTCAAATAAAGAAAAAAAACAAAGAAAAACACTTGATGACGGCACGAACTTCATCTTGAAGTTCTTTTTCGTGTGCTGCCGCTCAGTGGCTCGCAAATGTATTTGCAGCCCCTGAGCGACAACTCACGAAAGTCCTACGGACTACGTGCCGTCATCAAGCGAAAACCATAAAAACATTCACGGAGTTTTAACCTTAACGATAACCTTAACCCTAACTCGCATTATAGCGGAGGTTTTTAAAGGTTTTCTCTTTTCTGTAAAGACTGGCCCGCAAGGGCTGCAGGCAGATGCGCGGCTGCTGACGCAAACTTGTTTGCACGATGCAGACGGGCAACTGCAGGTACATCCGTGACATTCACGGATGCTTTACAGAAAAGATGTTTTCGAGGTTTTTGTTTATATTTCCATCTCTGGTATAAGGACAAAAATCTACAGAAATCTGACAAAGTTACTCTGGGACTCTTTTCTTTAAAGTATCTGGATTCATCCTTGAGTCCCAGATGTCAACAATACTAACTGTATCTGAAGATTGACAATAAGTATATATAAGTTTAAACCTCCTATTCATTAGCTGACACATTCTGTAAGTACGCCTACAATCCTTCAATAATGGTTCAGGCGTAAATGCCTCAGGCATCATCGACAGCCGTTTCTCGGTTTCCTTCAATTCTTTAATCCATCGTTTAACAGTAGCTGAACCAAACATCTCTCTGGCATATTCCAGTTTTTCGTCAAGTTCCCGTAAAGCTCTTTTATGCCATCTTATCTGAGCCATGGATGCCTTTCTTCAATATTTTCCCACACTTCCGCAGAAGAGAACCATTCGCCAGCTCTCTCTCCGTTAGCTTCCAAGTCGTTCATACTGATTTCAATCTCGGAAATCCTTTTGTTCAGTTCTTCGGCGTTTTCCGAATAAAAGCCCAAAGAACAATTGGCAACCTCTTTCTCTTGCGTTTGGGCATCCACTTCCTGAATGTACCTTATCAAACATAACTTGTCATCATGGCTGAGATTATGCACCTTTGCAAGAACACCGCTGTCACGGAGTTCCTGACTCATTCCGTATGTTGAAGCCGGAGCCATAGGTTCACTTACATGGTCGGCTCCATTTTCCTCAGGGCTATACCTTTTCTCTTCCATACCGTAGTTATATTATCGTTGCAAAGATACGGTTTTATTTCATTCCCTCCAAATTTTGCGCTAACTATTTGCCTAACGGCAACGATGGAAACAACACTATATACCCGACACTCTTCTTTGAACAAAAATCTTCAGAAATCTCAAAAAATCTCTCAAATAAAGAAAAAAACAAAGAAAACCACTTGATGATGGCACGAACTTCATCTTGAAGTTCTTTTTCGTGTGCTGCCGCTCAGTGGCTCGCAAATAAATTTGCAGCCCCAGACCGCCAACTCACGAAAGTCCTACGGACTACGTGCCGTCATCAAGCGAAAACCTTAAAAACATTCACGGAGATTTAACCTTAACCTTAACGATAACCTTAACCCTAACAACGATGGTTCGAAGCTCCCCTCTGTTTAATTACTCCGTAGGTTTTTAAAGGTTTTCTCTTTTCTGTAAAGTCTGGCCCGCGAGGGCTGCAGGCAGATGCGCGGCGGCAGACGCAAACTTGTTTGCACGATGCAGGCGGGCAGCTACAGGCACATCCGTGCTAAGCACGGATGCTTTACAGAAAAGATGTTTTCGAGGTTTTTGTTTATATTTCCATCTTTGGTATAAGGACAAAATTCTACAGAAATCTCACAAAAATAAGTTTAGAGCACACAGGCCCAACCGAATTTACGGACGAGTTCACGAAGTAAATCACGATCACGTACAGGGATGGTGACAGCAATTGTCTCACGTTGATTGTCACGTTCCGATATTTGGGCTGTGTCAAGGTTATACTGAGTCTGCATATTCATCCAGATATCAGCAGGGATACCCAAAGCTTTTTCTAACGCTACTGCTACATTAAGCGACAAACTGCGTTTGCCATTGATTGTCTCACTCAGCACGGATGGTTTGATACCCGTTTCCGCAGCAAGCTGCTTTTGGGTCATGCCGCGTTCTTTCAGTTCATCCTTTATCAATTCACCAGGATGAGTGGCCACAACAGGAGTCAATTCTTTTTTATTCATAATGCTTGGAAATTTCAAATATTAATGCGTTTACTATTATCCCAGTTTCATTGGGCGAGGAACGAAAAAGCAGACGATACTGGTCGTTGATCCATACAGCATCCACACCATTGAGATCACCTTTCTTCTTTTCATAATGAAGCGACTTTATGAAGAAAAGGTCTTCCAGCCTACGAGCTGCCTTCAAATAGTTTACAACCTTTACAAACCGTCTTATGATGTCTTTCGGCAACCGTTTATATTGACGGTCTTGAGTAGCTCCAACTGTGTAGAGTTCCTCTAAGGCAGGATTTTCAAATTCAATATTCATTGTCAGCAATTACTATGGCTGTGCAAAGATACGAAACATTTTTGAATAATTAGCAATTTTGCGAATTATTTTTTCATTCCCTCCAGATTTTGCGCTAACTATTTGCCTGACGACGATGATGGTAACAACACTATATACCCGACACTCTTCTGTCTATTAACAAAACCTCTCAAATAAAGAAAAAAAACAAAGAAAACCACTTGATGACAGCACGAACTTCATCTTGAAGTTCCGTTTCGTGTGCTGACGCTCAGGGGCTCGCAAATGTATTTGCAGCCCTGAGCGACAACTCACGAAAGTCCTACGGACTACGTGCCGTCATCAAGCGAAAACCTTAAAAACCTTCGCGGAGATTTAACCTTAACCTTAACGATAACCTTAACTCGCATTAAAGCGTAGGTTTTCAAAGGTTTTCTCTTTTCTGTAAAGACAGGCCCGCGAGGGCTGCCGGCAGATGCGCGGCGGCAGACGCAAACTTGTTTGCACGATGCAGACGGGCAACTGCAGGTACATCCGTGACATTCACGGATGCTTTACAGAAAAGATGATTTCGAGGTTTTTGTTTATATTTCCGTCTTTGGTATAAGAACAAAAATCTTCAGAAATCTCACAAAAAAATCATTAATAACGGTATACAGAGGGACTGAGTTATAAAACTTTACTTGACACTCTCTAAATCGAAATACAATAATCTTGTGTCTGCATTTTCATCCTCTTTTGAGAGAGGAGAAAAACCTTGTTTGTAATAAAAAGGCAATGCATCAGCATAAGCGTCAACAGTAATAAACCTACATCCTGCTTTATTATCTCTACGATAAGAAGCAATAATCATATTGACTATCATTGCCCCGATACCTTCACCGCGGTATTTCTTATCTGTAGCCAAACGACAAATCTTAAGCGCAGGATAACTTTTGAACATCTTTCCTTGTGCAAAAAACTGTTTGCGGAAGCGATTGTATGCAGAGTTACTCGGGAAATCAGTTAAAGAGATGCGGTCATGAGCAAGACTGAAATAACCGATTACATTTCCATTTTCTGTATCTTCTAATACATAACTTGTGGCAAGACGCACCTTGAAATATAAGGGCGCATCAGTAATGATGAAGTCATTAAGATCTTCATCTCCGCAATCAAACTGGCAAATGGTATCATCCTCGCCAAGTTTGCGCAATTGAACCTTATCCTTATTTAGCATTTAGAAGGAACAGTTCACGCATCTAGATCTTAAGAACTCGTAATCACGCGCGATGTCATCCCTACGTTCCTTTGAAACAGGCTCAGGGTTCATCATGCGCATTTCGAATCTGCGAGCTTCCTCACCATAGAGGATTGGCGTCTCTTTAATTGGTCTTGCCATAACTTTTATACTTTTCTCGTTGCAAAGATACTGTTTTATTCCATTCCCTCCAAATTTTGCGCTAACTATTTGTCAAACGCCAACGATGGCAACAATACTATATCCCCTACCCTCTTCTGTCTATTAACAAAACCTCTCAAATAAAGAAAAAAACAAAGAAAACCACTTGATGACGGCACGAACTTCATCTTGAAGTTCTTTTTCGTGTGCTGCCGCTCAGTGGCTCGCAAATGTATTTGCAGCCCCAGACCGCCACCTCACAAAAGTCCTACAGACTACGTGCCGTCATCAAGCGAAAACCTTAAAAACATTCACGGAGATTTAACCTTAACCTTAACGATAACCTTAACACGCATTAAAGCGTAGGTTTTCAAAGGTTTTCTCTTTTCTGTAAAGACAGGCCCGCGAGGGCTGCAGGCAGATGCGCGGCGGCAGACGCAAACTTGTTTGCACGATGCAGACGGGCAACTGCAGGCACATCCGTGACATCACGGATGCTTTACAGAAAAGATGTTTTTGAGGTTTTTGTTTATATTTCCATCTTTGGTATAAGAACAAAAATCTTCAAAAAAATTTCTGCGAATGCTTACACCCTTTCGCCAATCGCAGTTCTATAACAAAAATCATGAAAATCAGTTTCACACTTTCACTCGTCCACAAACCATTAGCATTCAGCATGATGCGGGTGAAACTGCGGTTTCACCTCAGTTTCACTCTCTATCTTCTATGACCCCCATCCTTGGGACAGGGCTGGGCAAAAGATGGTCTTTTTCGGAGTGATTGGGCCCTAATCACTCCGAAATCAAACATCATTTGGAAAGAAAACAATGACAGTTCGTGGTGAAAACAGTCATCACAAGAGGAGTCCGCATAGGTATTTCTAACACTTGCAGGTGAAACTGGAGTGAAAGTGCAGTTTCACCTGCAAGTGTATGACAGCCAATGCTGTACACGAGGTGAAACTGGATTATGCCTTTTTGTGAGGATTCGTAAGCGTTGTTGTCCGGGTGCACTATTGCGGGGAATAACTACATTCCGCCCTCTTCCCTTTTGAACTAAAATCTCCAAAAATCTTTCAAAAAACATCTTTAATAATAGTACACAGAGGCACAAAGACGCAGAGTTGTTAAACTATTTTGCTTCACTCCCCTCCCTGCGGGGGAGGGGCTGGGGGTGAGGCTTCTTCTATTCGGGGGAGGGGTCGGGGGTGAGGCTTCTTCTATTCGGGGGAGGGGTCGGGGGTGAAGCTTCTTCTATTAAAATTATTTGCGATTTGTCCAGTTCTCAATTTTAATCCCAGGAAGCCGACCCAGATGTTTGACGTTATCAGTTACCATTACCATTCCGTTCGCAATAGCAGTAGAACCAATCAGAATGTCAAAATCATCAATTCTGTTACCATCTTTTTCTAGTTTTGCTTTAAAATCACTCCAGAGTTTCTGCTTTCACGAATCGCTGCTGATGCATCCTCTACGGAAACGCCATCATCCCAAGCCCCACTGATACCTGCAAAGAAATGATCATCATCATTCCTCTTACCTTTAGCAAGAAGGGATGCTGACAAACGGTTGATTATGCTTAGCTTTGCTTCATCGCTCAAGGGGGAAAGAAGCCGCATTATCCAATTACTATTTTCCAAAGTGAAAGCCGTCATAATTAAAACATTTTGATCCAACGCCGCAAAGATAAAGAATAATTTCATTCCCTCCAAATTTTGCGCTAACTATTTACTCCCCTCCCTGCGGGGGAGGGGCTGGGGGTGAGGCTTCTTCTATTCGGGGGAGTGGCTGGGGTGGGTCTCCTAAAAAAAGGAGTCCACCATCACGGTGAACTCCTCTTGAAAATTAAATCAAATATTTCTGAATTATTTACGTTCAATTACCATTCGTCCCAGATACTGTTTTATTCTTCTTCGGCGAAATCGTCAGTCCAGAGGTCAAAACTTGGTTTTGCCAAAGTTTCGTCGCCAGAATCGTCGTCTTCTCCAACATTTCCTCCAATCTCTGATGTACGGTCCGTCTTGCCATTAGAAATTGAGCATAAGGGAAAAGGCGTCTCGAAACAGAACTTTTCTACGAAAGGTCTTTTATATATCTTTTTCATTTTACTCTTTACTCCTATTATTTAATGATAACTTTCTTTCCGTTCATAATATACAATCCCTTAGAAAGGCCCTCCAGTGAATTGCCTACACACTGGCCATTCATATTGTAAACCTTACCATTTGCGGAATTTGCAACAGCAGACATACTCTCCAATCCTGTAGTTTCTCCGTTGACGATTTCATCAACTGCATCAAACGACATCATGTACTTTGCAGGAGCAGAAACACCAGGGAACGAATCATCCTGACTGTTATTAATATCCAATGCCGGACCATCCCATGCGTAATTACCATCGCACTTCGGAGCAATGATACAACTGTATGCACTCCATGTCTTTGACTTTCCTTCCATGGTATGACGGAAGAACATGTGCTTGCCTGTACCTGTTGCAGGATTAGTGATAGACTTCGACTTAGAGAAGTAATAAGTATTCATGGGCACGCCCCCTGTCTTCTTCTCGAATGTTCCGATGAAATGATATACATATCCTTTTGTTTTATCGAAACTTGTCATTTCCACATCGTCCTTACCAACAAACTTCTGTGAGCCAGCATAGTTCTTCACATCCTTGTCGCTAGTGGCATAGACGAAATACTTAGCATAAGGAGTACAATATTGATCTGCCTGCTTTACTCCAAGAACTGTTGGGAATCCACCTTCTTGCAGCTTTTCAAGATCCTCCTCTGACAGATAAGGCTTAATCAGGTAAGGCTTGCCCTTCTCTATGATAACAGGGTCAGCAGCAGTCTGAGTCTTATACAGATTATTGAGATCGTAGATAGCATTCACGCTATTATAATAATTAGTAAAATCCCACTTCTGGTTGTTGGCAACCAAATCGTGCGTAAACTGCAACGTGATAAGATTCTGCGACTTATCGCGTCTTACGCCCATAAGGGTAACAACTTCGGGATACATATCCTCGGTAATCACTTTGCCATTCACCTTTGTATCTACACCTTCTTTGTATTCAGCTCCGAAAGCACTCAGAAGATCAGACTTGGTCAAGTCGTAAGGAACACAGATGGTGTACCAGTCGTTCTCTTTCACGGCAACGGGAAGCTCTGTCGTAGACTGATATGAATAATTCATGGAAAGTACAAACTGGTGCCAACCTACATAGCGTGTATCATAAACTGCTGTACCTCCAGAAATATCATAGCCATCAGCACTTGCCTGATTTTGAGGGACGTCATGGTGTTTATGATCATAGTAATCAAACTGAGATGGCAGATTTTGATCAGCGTGTGAGAGGTAAGGGTCACGCTCATTGCTCCAGCTATCCCAGGTATAGCCAAAGGTTGCTTGCCAATATGAACGAAGCAACTCATTTTGAGAAGGGAAAAAGATAGTTTCACCACGCTCATCCACAACTCCATCGTTTGCTTGTATAGAATACTGTCGAGTCACGTCGGTATAAACTTCATTCACTTTCATATCATCAGTAACAGGCCAATGCAAATAGGCAATGGCACGTTGCAATTGTCCATCTTTATAGTTCCAGCAACGGCCATAATCTCGTCCTTCGGCATGCACAGTATTATTGCCATACAAAGTCTCTCCATTGAAGGCATTCACTTCACATTCAGGGAACTTTGCGTCAGCACTCCATGTGGATATCTCATTGGTTATGTAAACATCTGTTATCAGTGAAAGACTACCATAGGCAAGCGTGCCCACTTTCTCCAGATGTGGAGGCAAAGTAATCGTATTATTAGTTTTGCCATCTTCAGCACCCTTATCTATAATTGTGGTTGTACCATTACCATTTTCATCAACTGTCGTTGTTGTAACATGCTTAAGTTGTGGAACCATCACGAAAGCACCAGCAGCAATCACCTTATAGTTACCAGGCACGACTAAACTTGCCGGACCCTTACTAGAATTAAAGCAAGAATTGGGAAGCATCCATACACTATGATCCAAAGGAAGACGGATATCTTGACAATCGCTCAACGCTAAAGCACTGAGGCACAAATCGTTCTGATAACTTCCATCTTCAGACTGATAAGATGCTTCGCCTGTCGAGTATGAAGGCAGAGTCACAGCCGACAAATCTACTCGCGTCATGGTAGAACTAATGATACCATTAAGAGCTCCAGGCTTTGTTGTCACTCCTTCCACAGGAACCATCTGAACATCAGTAGCTGTGATTGTGGGTGACATGGCCAAATGCCCATTCTCATCAATACTAGCCGCCCCACTTAAGTCGTAAGCATTTACAGGACCTGCAACAGTAAGAACTTTTAATTGATTGAGTGCTGTTTTGGGAGAGACAGCGCCTTTTGCCTTAATTGACTCTATCATATTGACTACTTGGAACAAGCTGCCTTCCACATAAGACTGATAAGTGAAGCTATCGTCTGCAGTTCCGTGAAAACCAATTCCACGAATATTGCTGCTGTTATCATGAGCAGCTGTTAAAGAACCCGTGTAATCATCGGGTAATGCAACATAAAGAGTGTTTTCATTGGAATAGTTTGCCAATGAAATATCCGTAGTTTTCACGTTTGAGAGGTCGAGCTTGGGAGTTGTTGTTTTTTGCAATCCCTCAACGTCTGCAGAGTTAATATTGCCAACGATTGTAGTACGCTCAGCATCTTTCTGTATATCGGAAAAATGGTCGAAAGCATCGCCAAAGGAACCAATGCCAGAAGGTCGAACATAGGTTATGTTCGTTCTACGATCAACATCAGTTCCATCGTGAGCAAAACTTACGGCGTAGCCATCATAGCAAGCTCCTGACGAGTAGTTCTCAAGATTTGCTTTATAGGTAGAAACGGTCTTTATATGGTCATTAAAGGTATAAGTGGTCTCATCTGTAAAGTCGGGAGTCGCAGTTGTGGTACTCTGAGGAATAGTAATATGCTCTGTTGCATCATTCAGCATAGAGAAATCTGTACCAAATGCACTAATATCACAATATGTAAAATCAACACCGCCAACAGGCAAGTCATGAAGTGCTTCTTTGTAAAGAGCTCCAGTTTCATTTACATCCTGATTGTTATATCCTGCATAATTAGCTTTTCCTCCATCTTGAGATTGATGCCAAAGAATACAAAGGGTCATATCATTTGTAACAAAATCTTTCAGTTTACTCATGTCTTTAGCCTTAGTTGCATAGTAAACATTAAGAAATTTTTTGTACCCGTTCTCCCAAAAGCCTACATGAGGTTTTCCTTCTGCATAGAAGCTAGAATACAAAGGCCAACCTTTCCAACCAATCTTTTCACTACCCCGAGGGATAATCAGCAATTGATCAGTATTCATTACAACATCTGTATAGGCTCCACCTGTAAGTTCCGATCCTGAAACATCTATAACATTAGCACGCTGAGCGGGGCCTACAACATTATTGATGTTAGCGAGGTCTGTTTGATTCAGCTTACCTGATATTATTGGAGTTGTGGTTGGACTCGAAAGGTTGGCGCCACGATTCACCAAATTTAAATCAAGGAAATTCTGCAAATTTCCTTCCTTGAAAGAATAACCATGCCACTTCTTATTGTCACCTGCTTCGGAAGAAAGAGCAGCGACAAATTTCAAACTGGGGCAATTCTTATTAAGCTCTTGAAGTTCATCATCAGTATATTCGCCCCAGGGAAGTTGAATATACTCAACTGAAGGAGATGTCACAGAAGTCAACTCTGTTCCTTCAGCCAACGTAGCGCGCTTCATATCAAGAATTGTAGCACCAGTAAACCTTGCAAGTGCAGCAAGGTCATCTGCATTCAACTCACACGTTTCTTCTTTTCCAAGACCAATCTTCAAAGGAGAAGTTGAAAAGTAGTTTTTTGCTACTCCTGAATTTGTAGCGACGGTCTCATCATCATCAACAAGGAGTTTTTTCAAATCACCGGCTTTAAAACCGTCAAAATAGAGTGTAGTAACGCCTCCACTTTCGTAAGTGCTGACATTTGCCGCCCACGCCCCTACCGAGACGCAGAGCATTGCGAAAAACAGTAATAGTTTTCTCATACTTGATTTAATTTATGATTAAAAGTTATTATTTATCACAACGGTTTGGTGCCGCCCCTACACCTTATTATATTATAGTGAGATGGATGAGAGCGGGGAGGTAAATGCAGCGCATCTGCTGCTCATCCTTCAGGTCTTTCAGAAACCGGCGCCTTAATCTCACGACCCAGCGCCGCTTTTTTAATAAAATTAATTCAAAATGATTACTGCCTATCCTCACGGACGTGCATGACTTTAAGCGTTTCTGATAGTTCCCTTTTAGGGAGCATACAAAAAACTCGCTGCAAAGTTAAAACATTTGGAAAGGTTACAGTATATAACAGTGTAGCCAACACGGCAACATGTAGAACAATCGACTACACGTTAACGTTTTCGTTCGCACCACCTCACTTACTTGAACAAAATCTTACAAATAAAGAAAAAAAACAAAGAAAAACACTTGATGATGGCACGAACTTCATCTTGAAGTTCTTTTTCGTGTGCTGCCGCTCATGGCTCGCAAATGAATTTGCAGCCCAGACCGCCACCTCACGAAAGTCCTACGGACTACGTGCCGTCATCAAGCGAAAACCTTAAAAACCTTTGCGGTGTTTTAACCTTAACGATAACCTTAACCCTAACGATGACGATAACGATGACGATGACTTTAACCATAACGCTAACGTTAACCTTAACTCTCATAATAACGTAGGTTTTTAAAGGTTTTCTCTTTTCTGTAAAGACTGGCCCGCGAGGGCTGCAGGCAGATGCGCGGCTGCAGACGCAAACTTGTCTGCACGATGCAGACGGGCAACTGTAGGCACATCCGTGACATTCACGGATGCTTTACAGAAAAGATGTTTTCGAGGTTTTTGTCCTATAAGTTATCGGCGCCTCTGTGATGGAAATGTGTTTTACAAGTCGGATTCTTCCATGTCTTGGGAATAGAGCTGGAAGAAATCAAAGTTGAGAATCTTGCTGATATGAAGGAGCACACCGGTGTCGATGGTCATCTTGTCGTAGATCTTATAGAGATTGGTGCGATGACAGCCCAACTCCTGGGCAAGCCAGACGGTTGTCTTGCCTTGCTCTTCCAGTTTCTGACGGATGCATTGACCGATGTGAATCATATCTGCGTTCCTAGGTTTTGTTCGTTTGCAGACACAATAGAGCGCGGACTGCACAGTAACTTACATATCTGTAATCGAAGGTCCTAGGAATCACCCGCAAACAAGAGATATAATAGTGCACTCCACGCCTACGCGCGGAGAACCCATCATGCCTCACTTGTTTGCTTTATCGCGAATTTCCTAGGTTCTCGATTACAAGTATAGCACAACGTTTTCCGTTATTAGCCCCACAATGTCTTTTAGACGATTTTCACCATCTGGCTGCAAAAATAATCATTTTATCGGTAATCTGCAAAAAACTTGAAAGTATTTTTGTGAAATTAATAGAACGCAAAGACACAAAGGCACAAAGATTTTTAAGAAAAAAACATAGAAAACATCTTTTCTGTAAAAACATCCGTGACTGGCACGGATGTGCCGATAGATGTTCAACTGCATCCTGCAAACAAGTTTGCGTCTGCTGCTGAACATCCACCGGCAGCCCTAAAGGGCCTGCCTTTACAGAAAAGAGAAAACCTATAAAAACCTTTGCGGCTTGAAGAATTTAGATTGTTGTTAGGTTAAAGGTTATAGTTAGGGTTAGGGTTATCGTTATCGTTGAAGTTAGGGTTTTGAATGTTTTTGCTTTTCTGTAAAGTCAGGCCCTTCAGGGCTGGCTTTAGCAGATTAGCAGCAGGCGCAAACTTGTTTGCAGCAGGCTGCTAAGCGGCTAAAGACACATCCGTAGTCTACGGATGCTTTACAGAAAAGTGGTTTTCTATGTTTTTTTCAACCATTTGTCGTCGAAAGCTTTGATGCGACTCTGTGTGTCACGGAGGAATTGCTGGTATTCGGGACTTTCGGGATGGAAGGGACGATGGGCAAGGGCTTGCTTCAGGGGGCGCCATTCTTCCAGATACTGGCGGGCGGCATCAGAGAAGCACGTCTCTACCAACCGTTGCCAAATGTACTCTACGGTCTGGTCGGTGGGGTGCAGCATATCGGGATTGTAGAAACGATAGTCGCGGAGCTCGTCGTTCACAATTTCGTAGGAAGGGAAGTAATAAAGTGAAGAGTGAAGAGTGAAGAGTGAAGAATCTCTTTCGAGTGAAGAGTGAAGAGTGAAAGGCAACGGGTAGGCGAGCTCTGCTCGGGAATGGAGTGAAGAATCTCTTTCGAGTGAAGAGTGAAGAGTGGAGAATGTAGAGTTATGATTACTTTTGCCGGCGGAAGTTGATTCTTTCACTAATTCTTCTATGGCGAGCAGGAGGGTGGCCTTGGAGAGTTGGCTACGGTGGAAACCGTATTTCTGGTAACGGATGGGACTGACGGTGAGGATAATCTTTATCGCGGGATTCCATTCATGCAGAAGGGTGATGGTCTGCAGGAGATAGTCGGCACATTCGGCTACGGTGAGTTCCTGTTCGTCGAATAAAGATTGGGGACGCTTCTGACAGTTATCCACAATCTCTCCGGTGGCCTTTTCGATATATACATGATTGGTGCCCAATGTCAAAACGGCCACATTGTAATCCCTGATTCCGGATTCCTCTTTCTTGAGTCTTTCCACCGTATGCAGAACACTGGCGGGATTGTACATCACGCCGTAGGGATTGACCGTGACGGGAAAATGCTCTTCGGCAAACCGTTGTCCGATACGGTCGGCGAAGCAGGAGCCCACAAAGAGCATGCGGGCTGCGGGGGCTATCTGCCATTGAGGTTTTTCTATTTCTACAGTCGTTCGGAAAAGCATAGGCTTTTGTTTATTTAAGTGAACACAAAGTCACAAAGATATTTACGACTATTTCTTAGTGCCTTCGTGTCTTTGTGTTCCATTAGAAACAATTATCACTCATCACTTCTGATGAGTTTGGCATCGAGAAGAATTTCTGCATGATCGAAGGCTAAAGGGGGAAGGGCATCCAATGGAAACCACTGGGCTCGGGCGGCATCATCGGAGCCTTTTACGGGGACGGGGGCATCAATCTCTGCCAGATAGGCGATGGTGATGACACGCTCACGAGGGTCACGGTCAACGGCGGTATAGGCACCGACCTGAAAGATATCGGTCTCACTGAGCGTGATGCCGGTCTCTTCCTGCAATTCACGGACGGCAGCAGCTTCGGCTGTTTCGTCGATATTCATGAACCCGCCGGGGAAAGCCCACTGCCCTAGACACGGTTCGTTCTTGCGCTGGATGAGCAGCACCTGATTGTCGCGGGTCATTACGATGCAGTCGGCTGTCACTGCGGGATGAGGGTATTTGTAGGTGTACATGGGTGATGGGTGTTAGGTGGTGGGTGTTGGATGACGCCAACATTCCTTGCTTTATCAACTTCGGCTGACTTGGAGACCTTTGGTGCTCAACGTCATTTCCACGAAACGGGCATTGGCATTGGGACGGTTCTGAAGGAGCGTCTGCTTGATGCGGGCTGCGGCCTCTGGGTCTTTAGCCACCATATAGAGATAGCCGCCTCCACCGGCACCTCCCAGTTTGTAGCCGAGGCAGAGATCATCTATCTGGCGGGTGATGGCTTCTACCTCCGGGGGATTGGTTCCGCTGTCGATGAGTTGGTTCTGCTGCCAGGTCTTGCGCACAAGCATTCCCATCTCATGGAAGTCGGCCCGCTGAATAGCCTCATACATATCCATGGCATGCTGTTTCATCTCGCGGAGCAGACGGATTTCATCGCTCTGATTGAGGAACATGCGACGCACGATCTCGGCCAGAATCTTTTTGGCCGTGCGCGTGATGCCCGTATAATATAACAGGTGGCACTGCCGATATTCGGGCTGGGTGTATAAATCGACGGGCAACCAGCGCACGGTGGGATTCTGCTCGAAGCCGCGCTCCGTCTGAAGGAGTTTGACTCCCTGAAGAATGCCACCAAACTGATCTTGCCAACCGCCTCCGGTAGTAAGGAGTTGCTCCAAGACCAACGTCCTGCAGGCAATCTCGTTCTTATCCCATGCCAATCCGCAGAAATCATTGAGCGCACCCAGGACGGTTGCCGCCAGAACACTGCTCGTGCCCAATCCGCTACCGGCGGGAATGGCGGAGAGCAATGTCAGTTCGATACCGCAGCCGAATGCCTGAAGCTGGTCTTTGAGCGTAAAATGGAGAGTGGAGAGTGTAGAGTTATGATTGCCTTTGGGACGGAAACCGGCAAGCACCAATGCAGCCTTGGGGATGCTGAAAGGCGAACCTACCTGCTGGTAATCCATAAGTTCTTCATACGTGTTAACCACTTCCATCGCTCCGAGATCGATGCTGCGGAGAATGATGTGTGGTTCCTGACAAGGACGGACATATGCCTGCAAGGGCGGCTGACCGTTGAGTTCGAGGGCGAAATTCACCACATTGCCACCTTCCATCAGGCAGTAAGGCGGGGTATCAGTCCAACCACCGGCAATATCCACGCGAACTGGAGAACGCGCCCATACAATCTGGTCGCTATAGACGGACATACGTGGCGAAGGCTGATGGGAAAGCACTTGCTCCGTGAGCCCTTGGCGCAAGAGGGAGAAGGCTTTATCGGAATCATCGCGGAACATGGCATCATGGATACGTGTCAGCAGAGGAGCATTCTCAGGAAGCGGCTCGGGCAACGGGATATTCATCTCGCGGTATTCACGGGCGGCATCCTCCAAATCCACCTGATAGAACACGCTATGCTGCCAGTTCTTGGCAAGCAAGGGCCAGTTCTGCTGGCGGAAAGCACGACGCTGGGCCACCAAGCGGTGCATATTGGCTTGATTGGAGATATCTTCGGCGGAAAGGAAAAGAGCAACCCCCTTCCGACTCCCCATAGTAGGAGCCCCCCTCCGACTCCCCCCCATAGGGGGAGGGGTTTGAGCGGGTTCCGTTAGGGCTTCATTTATATAGTATCCTATTTCCTCGATGGTGTCAACTACGGGGAAGCGCTTTTCCTGCTGGGCAGAACCGGCGAATCTGTCATCAATATGATAGCAACGCACGGCCCAGGAGTGATCTCCTACCGGTACCACATCCACACACTGACCCGGAGAGAGGCTCACATGGAAATCGTTCTCGGGCACACCAGTGATGATATGGTCGTGGGAAAGTGTCCAATGGGGACCCACGTAGCTATTCTCTATCCAGACATTCGTGTTCTCGGCGGTAAGAGGATTCACCGTGATGGCATTCTGGACGAACATTGCCGGATGGGGCTTACGTGAATGATGCATGATTTTCCGCTGATCACTCTCCAGGTTCTGGATGGTAACCATCGAGGAAATCAGTTCGCGGGAAGTGCCGAAATGATAAAACTCACCACCAGGCAGAGGCAAGACGGCCACCTTCAGTTGGGCCAATTCTGCGTCGCCAAGGGTGGGATGTGTGCCCAAAGCCAGGCCAAATTCGCCATAAAGGTCGTACTCCTTCAATGAAGAGCCCTGGGATGAGCGTTTCATGAGCAATTCCACAGCACGGTCGGAAAGGAGCCAGATGCCTATATCAGTAAGATAGAAATGATCCTTAAGCAGACTGCCCAACGTCTCCATGCTGGGTTTCTGCAGCATGCATTTCATCTGCTGGGGATGTTGCCGCGAAGAGACAAACACGCCGTGGTTCTTGGCAATCTCAGGACCAAGCCACAATCCATAACAAACCACATCGGCATCGGGAATCGGCTGAAGAGGCTGTGTGGCACGGATATAGACATCGCCACTTACCACCATGGTATGAAGACTTGCAGGAGCGGCCTGCATGATTTGCTCATAAAGCGGAACCTGCAGGGAAAGGAGATTTTGCGAAAGTCGCTGTCCGCGTTCCCAACGGAATACGGGCAGAGGTGTCAGTATCTTACCCGAAGGGGCATAGGAAGGCAAGCGGCGGCTCTGTCCGCCAGCATGCAACAAGATGCGCTTCTCACGGGAAAGCCATTCACTAAAAGCCGCGCCATCGCCATGATCACTTTGCGAATCGCGAAAGGCCTGCTGCAGGAGCCACGCAGTTCCCCCACCCGATCCCAACTTATGTCCGACAGGATCATTGGTACAGAAATACTCGTCACGGGAAAGTCCCGTAATATCGTGGAAACATCCTACGAGATTAGGCGGCAATGACAGCAACTTCTTCATATCTATTTCTTTTTCTTCCACTCCATCCAAGCCACTGCCAGAATGACAAGCAGGAGCAGGACATAGGCAATATAGGCAATGGTTTCAGTGGTATCCACGCTCTTGGGGAAGAACTGAAGCACCACCTGATGCTTGCCCGGCTTCAACTGCAAGGCACGAAGCACATAGTTCACGCGTCCCACCTCCACCGGCTGACCGTCAACAGTAGCCGTCCAACCGGGATAATAGATTTCAGAGAATACGAGAACACCTCCCTTAGAGGAATTCACGTCGTATTTCAGTTCGTTGGGTTCGTAGGCCGTCAGCGTAACCGAAGAGTTGTTAAAGTCTTGAGCCACGGCCTGACCGAGTTGTTCCTGGAACTTCTTATCGGCCACAGCTTCATGACGGATATCCATCTTGGCCAATGCATCGAGTTCCTGATTGGCATTATCTACATACGAGATCTTATCCACAAACCAGGCATTGCCCTGCGCATACTGGTTTTTCAAGGGAACCGTCTCACCGTTCTGGAGCGGCATAATCACGTAACGCATGTTCAGCATGTTGAGAACCGGCCATATACTGTCGCCCTTGACGACCGTCATATCGCCTTCGGCCTCAGCCACGGCCTTCATCACGCCCTGCATCTCAGGAGCGATATAGGCATCGATAAGTTCCTGATAACGGCGCAACTTGGCGGCATGATAGCCACCGATGCTCTTGTGGTAATAAGAGGTTTCGTTTTCATTGAACGTACTCTTCGAGAGGTTCAACACACGATAGTTGCCGCAGTCGCTCTTGTCCTGAAGGATAAACTCGTCGGTCTTCGTCAACTCCTGCGGAGCCTCGCGCTCACTCTTGGGCACGAACATATCATTATTGAGATAACGCTTGTTAACCTGCCACATATCCACCAGACAGAGCACGATGACAGCACCCAGCATATATTCCTTGCGCAACTTCTTTGATTTGTAAAGCAACAAGCATAGTGTGCCGATGGCGATGATGATAAACGAACGCCAGGCATCAGCCGTGAAGACAGCCTTGCGCATCTCGGTCAGGTTGTTCATGATCGGTCCGACATACTCCTGCGGCAACTGCTGCAGGGCCTGCGCTTCCTGGGAAGACACAAAACTGTCGAAGAACAGTCCGGGCATCAGGGCAAACAAGAGGGCCATGCCGCCGGTGAGGGCGAAAGAAATGAGGAGACCCATCCCCTGCCCCTCCCTATGAAGGAGGGGAGTAGATACTTTATTACCGGTTTCCACATTCGTTACCCATTCCTTGAGGGCCAGCATGGCAAGGAGCGGGATGGTGAACTCAGCGATGACGAGGATAGAGGCTACCGTACGGAACTTGGCGTACATCGGCACATAGTCGATGAAGAAGTCGGTCAGAGGCATGAAGTTCTTACCCCATGAGAGCATGATGCTCAAAATAGTTGCTGCCAGCAATGCCCACTTCATAGGACCTTTCACGATAAAAAGTCCCAATACGAAAAGCATCAGCACAAAAGCACCCACATAGACAGGACCTGCCGTCATGGGCTGTTCACCCCAATACTGGCCCAGCTGCTGATAAATCTGTTCGAACTGCGGGTCAGCCTTGCTCATTGCCGTCTTGCTCTCGCTCAACGGAACCGAAGCACCACCCTTGGTATTTGGAACCAAAAGCGTCCAGGTCTCCCCTATTCCATAACTCCACTGCGTGATATAATCGCGCTCCAGTCCGCTGTTGGTCTGGTTGGCTGAATTCTTTTTCACCAATTCACTCTTGCCGCGCATGGACTCCTGCCCATACTGCCAGGTGTGATAAAGGTTGGAAAGATTCAGCATGATGCCTATCAACGCACCTACCACACAGACAGCCGTGGCTTTCAGGAAATGCGCCATCTTCTTCTCGCGGACAGCCTCCACAAGGTAGGCAATGACCATAAAGAGGATGGGGAATAGGAAATAGTAGGTCATCTGCACATGGTTGGCATTGACCTCAAAGGCAGCGAAGATAGCCGTCACCAGCAGTCCCCACAGGTATTTGCCGCGGTAAGCCAGCACCACACCCGCAATCATCGGCGGCAGATAGGCCAAGGCCCACACTTTCCAGATATGTCCGGCAGCAATGATGATAAAGAAATAGCTGGAGAAAGCCCATACGATGGCACCCAAAGCCGCCATCCAGCGGCGGAAGTCGAAGGCGCGCATCAGTATATAGAAGCCCAACAGATATACAAATACATACCATACATTCTCAGGCAGCCAAAGATGATAAGCCTTGACAGCCTGATTCAGGGGTTGCATACTCTGATACGACGGTGCCATCTGATAAGTAGGCATTCCGCTGAAGAGTGCATTGGTCCAACGGGTCATCTTGCCCGTGCGTTCCTTATACTGCGACTGTTCTTGTCCGGCACCCACACCGGCAGAAGAATCATGCCGGTACAAGATCTTTCCCTCTATGTCGGCAGGAAAGAAATAAGCGAAAGAAATCACAGCGAAGAACACGATGACGAGCACTTCTGGCAGAATCTTTTTGAGCGTTTTCATTATGCTAAAGTCGATTTATTCTTAAATTGAATGCAAAAATAACGGTTTTTTCTCAAATAATTCTTACTTTTGCAGAAATTAATATTAATCGAGATGAAAATTGGAGTTATCGTAGCCATGGACAAAGAGCTGCAACAGTTGCAGCACTTGTTCGACAACAGCAGAATCATTGTGGAAAAATGCGGCATCGGCAAGGTGAATGCCGCCATCGGTGCATCGGAAATGATCCGCAAGCACAGGCCCGACGTCATCATCTCCAGCGGATGTGCCGGCGGCAATGGGAATGACATCAACGTGCAGGATGTGGTGGTAGGCAAGGAGGTCAGCTATCATGACGTATATTGCGGAACGGCCATCGACAATACCACGATTTACGGTCAGGTGCAGGGCATGCCCGCCCGTTATCAGGCTGACGCAATGCTACTGGAAAAAGCACGCAGCTTATCCCTCACGACATCCCACATATCACTCCACGAAGGTCTCATCGTCACCGGTGATTGGTTTGTGGATTCTAAGGATAAGATGCGTTCCATCATCGAGAAATTTCCTGAGGCCAAAGCCGTGGACATGGAGAGCGCGGCCATTGCCCAGACCTGTCACATCTACAAGGTGCCGTTCATCTCTTTCCGCGTTATCAGCGACATTCCGCTTCGCGACACCGATGCGTCTATGTATCACGACTTCTGGGCTACCATCGCCGAGAACTCGTTCCAAGTGACTAAATCATTTATAGAAAGCCTTTAGGCTGAGGGAGAGATAAAACTGAACGACAAATGAAGAAGATACCAAGTTTTACGATCAATCACGAGAAGCTGCTTCGCGGCATCTACGTTTCCCGAAAAGACCAGGTAGGCAGTGATGTCGTGACCACCTTCGACATCCGAATGAAAGAACCCAACCGCGAACCAGCCATCAGCGGACCGGCCATCCATGCCATGGAGCATCTGGCTGCCACCTACCTGCGCAACAACGAGGAATGGAAAGACCGCGTCATCTATTGGGGACCAATGGGCTGTCTCACCGGCAATTATCTGCTGCTGCGCGGCGACCTTGAATCGAAGGATATCGTGGAACTGATGAAAGAAACGTTCCGCTTTATTGCCGAATTTGAAGGCGAAGTGCCCGGAGCTACTCCCCGCGACTGCGGCAACTATTCGTTTATGGATCTGGCAGAAGCCAAACGCGAAGCAAAAAAATACCTGGAGGAAGTGTTAAGCCACATGACCGAAGCCAACCTTGTCTATCCGATATAGAAAGGTCTGTGCCATGCCCCTGACAAAAAGGAATCCCAAGAAAGCAGCCCACAGGCCGTGGTTGCCAAACGACGGATGCAAAAGATAATAGAGCGCAAAGAACGTGACGGCCGCTGCAAACATTGATTGCAGCATCTGGCGCGAAGCCGTCAGCCCGATGAAGATGCCATCCCACATAAAAGCAGCCACACTGATGAGCGGCACGAGATAAGCCCACCACACAAAATCCGCAGAGGCAGTCACCACCGACGGTTCGTCGGTCAGCAATCCCAGGAAAGGCTTTCCGCCAACGACATATACCACGGTGAAGGCTACGGCCAAAGAGACTCCCCAAATAAAAATATGGCGGACGGTTGTCTGTAGCGACTGCCGGTTGCCCGCTCCGTAATACTTCCCGCTCAGGGCTTCACCGGCATTGGCGAAGCCGTCCATCACGTAACTCACCATCAGGAAAAGTTGCATCAGCAGCGTGTTAACAGCCAAAATAACCTCGCCTTGCCAGGAACCTGCCGACGTGAAAAACATCATCACGCAAACCATACAGACCGTGCGGAAGAAGATATCGCGGTTCACTTTGAAGAAACGCAGCATCGACTCGCGTTCGAATATTCCTTTGAAAGAGGCCATGGCGTTGCTGACTTGTATGCCATAAAACTTCATGCAGAGCAGGCAACCCATCAAATATCCACACCATTGGGCGATGAGCGTTCCCATGGCTACACCCTCTACCTTCATCCCCAATCCGAACACAAAACAAAGGGAAGCCAGGATATTCACCAGATTCTGCGTGATGGCTATCACCATCGGCATGCGCGAATTCTGCATCCCGATAAACCAACCGTTGAGTCCGAAGAGTCCTAAGGTGGCCGGTGCGCCCCACACGCATATATTATAATAGGTGACGGTCAGTGCCCGAACTTCTGCTGTGGGTTGCATGATGAGCAGGGCTAACTCGCGGATAGGCCATTGCAAGAGCAGCAATGTCAGCGCAATGCCCCACCCAATGACCTGCGAACGCAAGAACAGCCCCCCTAAATCCCCCCTTGGGGGGCTGTTCTTGCATTTTCCATACGCCTGAGCCGTGAGTCCGCTGGTTCCCATACGCAGGAACCCGAAGATCCAATACACCAGATTGAAAATCATACCACCCAAGGCAATGGCACCGATATAGGCAGCTGCACCCAGATGGCCAGTGATGGCCACATCCACCAAGCCCAGCAACGGAACAGTGATATTGCTCACGATGCTGGGCAGGGCTATGCTTAGTATTTCCTTATCTATGGGTTTCAACTCTTACTGGCCTTCTTTCGCTGGTCGTGGTCGAGGATAATCTTACGCATACGCATCGACTTCGGCGTCACCTCTACGTACTCGTCTTCCTTGATATATTCCAGACATTCCTCCAGCGACATCACGGTCTTTGGAATGATGCGGGCCTTATCGTCGGAACCTGAAGCACGGACGTTGGTCAGCTGCTTGGCCTTGCAGACATTCACCACGAGGTCGTTGTCATGAACATGTTCGCCAACCACCTCACCAATATAGACATCCTCACCCGGATCGATGAAGAACTTACCGCGATCCTGCAGTTTGTCGATGGCATAGGCGTATGCGTTACCCGTCTCCAAGGCTATCATAGAACCGTTCACACGACGTGAAATCTCGCCCTTGAAAGGCTGATACTCCTTGAAACGGTGAGCCATGATTGCCTCTCCCTGACTGGCAGTCAGCACGTTAGTACGCAGACCGATAATGCCACGCGAAGGGATATTGAACTCAATATTGGTACGTTCGCCCTGACTCTCCATGGAAGTCACCTCACCCTTACGGCGAGTCACCATGTCAATCATCTTGGAAGCAAACTCATCGGGCACATTGATTGTGAGTTCCTCGATAGGCTCACACTTCTGCCCGTCAATTTCCTTATAGATTACTTGCGGTTGTCCCACCTGTAATTCGTAACCCTCGCGGCGCATGGTCTCAATCAACACTGAGAGATGGAGCACGCCACGGCCACTGACAATCCATGAATCGGTGCTATCCTCAAAGGGTTCCACGCGCAAAGCCAGGTTCTTCTCCAGTTCTTTCTGCAGGCGGTCGTTGATGTGACGGCTGGTGCAGAACTTTCCTTCCTTGCCGAAGAAGGGAGAGTCATTGATGGTGAAGAGCATCGACATCGTAGGTTCGTCGATGGCAATAGGCGGCAAAGCCTCAGGATTCTCGAAGTCGCAGATGGTATCACCAATCTCAAACTTCTCCAATCCTATCACGGCGCATATATCACCCGAACTGACAGTATCTGTCTTCACATGCCCCATACCCTCAAAAGTATGGAGTTCCTTGATACGGGTTTTCTCCATCGAACCGTCACGATGAGCAATCGTCACCTGCATACCATTCGTCAACGTGCCGCGATGTACACGTCCCACGGCGATACGGCCGGTATAACTGCTATAGTCGAGACTCGTAATCAGCATCTGGGGCGTACCCTCCAACTGCTTCGGAGCGGGAATCACCTCCACGATCTTATCGAGCAGATAGGTGATATCGGTTGTAGGCTTATTGTAGTCTTCTCCCATCCAACCATTCTTGGCCGAACCATAGACCACGGGGAAATCCAGTTGGTCTTCAGTGGCATTGAGGGAGAACATCAAGTCGAACACCATCTCATAAACTTCCTCCGGCCGGCAGTTGGGCTTATCCACTTTGTTTACTACCACGATGGGCTTCAATCCAATCTCCAAAGCCTTTTGCAACACGAAACGCGTCTGAGGCATCGGACCTTCGAAAGCATCCACGAGCAGCAGGCAGCCATCGGCCATATTGAGCACACGCTCCACCTCGCCACCGAAGTCGGAGTGTCCTGGTGTGTCGATGATATTAATCTTCGTTCCTTTATAGTTAATGGAAACGTTTTTCGAAAGAATGGTGATACCCCGTTCACGTTCGAGGTCATTGTTATCCAGAACCTGATCGCTGAGATCCTGTCCCTCGCGGAACAGATGACCAGCCAGCATCATCTTATCGACCAAGGTGGTTTTACCGTGGTCAACGTGAGCAATAATTGCAATGTTACGAATGTCTTGCATACTAATACCTTATAAAAACGGGTGCAAAGGTACAAAGAAGTGAGCGAAATGCAAAAGGAAAACTTGTTTTTCTTTTCATTTCCGAGCGAAAGTACCTTCGATGACAATCAAAGGTACAAAAAAATAATCTGAAATGTTTGTTCTTTCAGAAATTATTTGTAATTTTGCACCCGCAAATTCGGAAAATCCGATGCATCTGACGACGTAACCCTGTTGTGATTAAGGCAGGCAGGCGTCTGAAAGATGTGATTGCAAAATCATTAATCAATTAAAAATCATGTATTTAGACAAAGCAAAAAAGGAAGAGATTTTCGGCAAGTACAGCCACAATGGTAATGCAGCAGACACTGGTTCAGCAGAAAGCCAGATTGCCCTGTTCTCTTATCGTATCGCTCACCTCACTGAGCACCTGAAGCAGAACCACAAGGACAATGTGACCGCTCGTTCACTGACCATGCTCGTTGGTAAGCGCCGCGCTCTCCTCTCTTATCTGAAGGATCGCGACATTAACCGCTACCGTGCCATCGTGAAGGCGCTGGGTCTGCGTCGATAATCTCACGCAAAGAATCAGAAAGGGCTGCACCCATTGGGATGCAGCCCTTTTCTTTAGTATCTTAATCCATAATCTCGCGGAGGGGAATCATCACGAAGTCGCGCTTATACATCAGCGGATGGGGAATCTTCAGTTCGGGTTCATCTACGATCCAGTCATCATAGAGCAGGATGTCAATATCGATAGGGCGGTCGTGGTAGATGGGTGTTGGAATTCCCGCCGTTGCACCTCCCCGCTGTCTTTGTTGGGTGTTGGGTGCTTGCGACTTCTTTTTCCGTCCCAACTCGCGTTCTATCTGCTGTGTAGCCCGAAGCAACTCCATCGGAGAAAGGGTGGTCATCACCTTTACGGCAGCATTCACGAAACGGTTCTCCGATTCAAATCCCCAGGGTTCCGTTTCGTAAAGAGAAGATTGGCGAACCACTTCGCCAACCCTCTCCCCTATTTTTTCAATCGCCAGACGGATATTCTCCTGCCTATCGCCGAGGTTGGAGCCTAAAGATAAATAAACACCCGCCATCCGTTTAATCATCCAGGATCAGCATGGCATCACCATAGCAGCCGAACTTATAATCATTCTTCACGGCCAGGTCGTAGCCCTCCATCACGAGATCGTAACCACCGAAGGCAGCCGTCTCCATCAGCAGGGTGGAATAAGGATGATAGAAGTTGGCTATCATCGTGTCGCCAATGCCAAACTCATACGGCGGGAAGATAAACTTATTCGTCCATCCATCATATTCCTTCAGCAGGCGGTCGGTGCCCATAGCTGTCTCTGTGGCTTTGGCTACACTGGTGCCCACCAGGCAGACATGATGCCCGGCAGCTTTCGTGGAGTTCACCAGGTCGCAGCATTCCTTACCGATAAACATCTGCTCGGAGTCCATTTTGTGCTTCGTCAGGTCTTCCACCTCAATGTCATGGAAGTTGCCCAGTGCGCAATGGAGCGTCAGGAAAGCAAAGTTGATGCCCTTGATTTCCATACGCTTCAGCATCTCACGGCTGAAATGGAGTCCAGATGCGGGTGTCGTCACTGCACCCTCATTCTTGGCAAAGAGACACTGGAAATCGTCCATATCCTCCGGAGTGGCCGGGCGACGATCTACAATGTAATGAGGCAGCGGGGCCTCACCCAAGGCAAAGAGTTCACGTTTGAACTCGTCGTGGGGACAGTCATAGAGGAAACGGAGCGTACGGCCGCGGCTCGTCGTATTGTCAATGACTTCTGCCACCATCGTTCCGCTGTCGTCGAAGAACAGTTTATTACCGATACGAATCTTACGGGCCGGCTCCACAAGCACATCCCACAGGCGCATCTCCTCATTGAGTTCACGCAACAGGAACACCTCTATCTTGGCATCGGTCTTCTCCTTCGTACCATAGAGACGAGCCGGAAACACCTTCGTATCATTGAACACGAACGTATCGCCCTCGTCGAAATGATCCAGCACGTTGCGGAAGTCAAGATACACGGGGTTCCCCTCTTCGTCTTTCAGAGGTTCTCCGTTTTCATCGGTCTTAAACATGTCTATCTTCTGCGACTTACGGTGCAGAATCATCAGTTTGCATTCGTCCCGATGGAAAGGAGGATTCAATGCAATCTGCTCCTCGGGCAGTTTGAATTTAAATTGTGACAGTTTCATATATTTATAATATTATGTTTCAAGTTCCAAGTTCCAGGTTTCAGGTAATGCGGTAGCAAATTGCCACTTCGTTCTCGCTTCACTCGCGATATCTCCGATATTCTTCACTCTTCACTCTTCATTCTTCACTTTCATTCCACTTCCTGTTTCTCCAGCCACTCCTTGAAATTATCAAAGGTATGGCAGTCTTCGATGCGCACATTACCAGCCTTTGTCCGGCAAAGTGCCGTCAGATAGGCACCGCTGCCCAAGGCATCGCCGATGTCTCGGGCCAATGAACGGATATAGGTGCCCTTGCCGCAGACCACCCGGATGCTCATCTGCATCTTTTCGGAATCAAAGTCCGTCAGTTCAATCTCGTCAATATGAACCCGCTTGGGTTGCAACACCACTTCCTGCCCTTTGCGCATCAAGTCGTAGGCGCGGTCGCCCTTCACCATACAGGCACTGTAGGACGGCGGCACCTGATCGATATCGCCCACGAATCGCTTCAAAACCTCTTCTACCTGTTCCTTCGTAATATGAGCTGTAGGATACTCCTGGTCCACGGGATGCTCCATATCATAACTGGGAGTCGTGGCCCCCAGCTGGAGCGTGGCCGTGTATTCCTTCGTATGCTTTTGCAGTTCTTCTATCTGCTTGGTAGCCCTTCCCGTACAAAGTATGAGCACACCTGTAGCCAGAGGGTCGAGTGTTCCGGCATGACCAATCTTCACCTTGTAGCCAAGATGCTTGGAAAGCACATAGCGGATATGAGCCAATGCACCGAAACTCGACATCCTGTAGGGCTTGTTGATGCCCAGTATCACTCCTTCTTTGAAATTCATCAGTCAACCATTGAGAGTGAATGCCCCGAGAGGATGAGGACGAGGATGATGAGACCGACGATGATACGATAGATACCGAAGGCCTTGAATCCGTATTTTGACACAAAGTTCACGAACCATTTCATAGCCAGCAAAGCCACAATAAAAGCCACCACACAGCCCACGATAAGCATGGTGATGTTACTCGTGGAAGCCCATGCCCCCCCCTCTTTCATCAGGTCAAAAAGGTCGAGCACGGTGGCACCGGCCATTGTCGGGACGGCCAGGAAGAATGAGAACTCCGCAGCACGGCGGCGCGTAAGCCCTTGAGCCATGCCGCCTACGATGGTTGCCATGGAGCGCGACACGCCCGGAATGACGGAGATACACTGGAAGAGGCCGATGTTGAAAGCACTACGCTCCGTCACCTCCCGCTTTTCGTCGGGCTTGTTGAATATCTTGTCGCAATAGAGCATAAAGATACCCCCCAATACAAGCATGATGGCCACCACAAGCACACTGTCGAGCAACCAGTCGAGCAACCCCGATTTCTTTGCTGCCAGACCAATCACGATGGCGGGGATAACACCCACTATCAGCAGCCAATAGAAATAGAACTTATGCTTCAGTTGTCCGAATAGCGAAGCCCCTTCGGGAGCCTGAGAATGGTCAATGCGGAAAAAACGCTTCCAATAGAGGCATACCACAGAGAGGATAGCACCAAACTGGATGATAAACGTGAACGCATGCACAAAGGCGGCCATGGTGGGGTCGTCTTGCATCCGTTCGGTAACACCCAACAGGTTCTGGGTGATGATCATGTGTCCGGTGGAAGAAACGGGAAGAAACTCCGTGAGTCCTTCCACAATGGCGATAATGATAGTCTCAAGGAGTGTCATTACTCAGCATCCCCACCTTTTAGTCCGTCTTTCGGCTTATAGATCACAGCCACGATGATACTCACGAAGCCCAAGAAGGTAACCACAGGAGCCACCTTGATGTGCAGGGCTGAGAAAATTTCAGGATTATACGAGGTCTCCGTAGAGCCAGTGCTACTCATCAACACAAAGCCCAGAATGACGACAGCCATTCCGATAGCCAACAAGATGAAATTCATCTTTCCAAAAGCCAAATTTTTCTTATCTTCCATAATTCTTTTTAGTTTCAAGTTTCATGTTTCAAGTTTCAAGTAAAAGAAAAATTCTTCACTTTTCACTCTTCACTTTTTTAAATCTTATACAGTTCTCCGGCAGTCATCCGCAGGAACTTGTTCACCGAGACATACGAACAAAGCAGCGTGATGAGCAAGCCGAAGATGAATACCGAAGCCGCCGTGATCAGCATCACCTGCCACGTGATGACCGTCAGCACCTCATGCTCATAATACCACAGCATATAGATTCCACCGCCCAGCACAGCACAGGCTATCAACGAGGCAACCAGTCCGATGACAATGCTCCGCTTGAGGAAAGGCCGCCGGATAAAACCCCATGAGGCACCCACCAGTTTCATCGTACGGATTGTAAACCGTCGCGCATAAACACTCAGCCTGATGCTGTTGTTTATCAGCGAGAATGAAACGATGGCCAGCAACACGGCCAGAATCAGCAGCACGATATTGATCTTCCGCAGATTCTTGTTCACCGAGTCGATAAGCATCTGCGGATAGGTAATCTCAGTCACCTGTGCATTCTTCTTCAATTCCTTGGCAATCCACTTCAGCGAGTCGTTGTTGGCATAATCCGCTTTCAACTGCAGTTCCACACTGCCTACGAAAGGATTCGTCCCCACAAACTCACTGGGGTCGGCACCCAGTTCCTTCGCCTGTTCCTTCAGCACTTCTTCCTTGCTGATATACGTCAGTCCGTAAACATAATGCCGCTTCTTCAAGTCGGCACACAGCTTCTGCGCCTCCGGATTCGTCATATCCTCAGCGAGCATCAAGGTCACCGTCAGGTTCTCCTTCACGTAATTAGAAAGATTGTGTGCCGTAAGCACAGAGAACACCACCATGCCCAACAGAATGAGAACCATGGCAGTACTTATACATAATGTCACGACCTGCAAACCTCCACGGCGGCGGGTCTTTTCCTTTTTCTTAACCATTCAATTTGGCCCTATTATACCTAATAACAATGCAAAGATACAACATCACAACCCCCTTTTGCAAGCTTTTTAATCAAAATTAACACGATAGAGGAAAAAACTTGAAACCTGAAACTTGAAAATTGAATCTTTTCACTACTTTTGCAAGCAATATGAGCACGATTATCTATCCTTCGCCCATCTTCGGGCCCGTCCATAGCCGCCGTCTCGGCGTCAGTCTCGGCATCAATCTCCTTCCTGCCGACGGAAAGGTCTGCACCTTCGACTGCATCTATTGCGAATGCGGTTTCAATGCCGACCACCGTCCCAAGCAGAAGATGCCTACACGGGAAGAAGTGGCCGCTGCCCTCGAAGCCAAGCTGAAGGACATGAAAGCAAATGGCCCCCACCCCGACGTACTCACCTTTGCCGGCAACGGTGAACCCACGGCCAATCCCCATTTCCCCGAAATCATAGAAGATACTATCCGGCTGCGCAACGAGTATTTCCCTGATGCCAAGATCAGCGTGCTCTCCAACGCCACCCTCATCCACCGTCCCAAAATTCATGACGCCCTGATGAAGGTTGACAACAACATCCAGAAGCTCGACACCATTGACCCCCTATATATTAATAAGGTAGATCGCCCCGAAGGCGAATGGTATCAGGTAGATCAAGTCATCGAAGGACTCAAGCGCTTCCAAGGTCACGTCATCATCCAGACCATGTTCCTCAAAGGAACACCCACCCCACCAACACCCAACACCCAACATCCGACACCCGTTAATTACGACAACACCGGCGAAGAATACGTCGCACCATGGCTCGAAGCCGTGAAAGCCATTGCTCCCCAGCAGGTTATGATCTACACCATCGACCGCGAGACGCCCATGCAAGGTCTGCAGAAAGCCACCCACGAAGAACTCGACCGCATCCGCGACCGAGTCCTTGCCCTTGGGATTCCCTGCACCGCCAGCTATTAAGTTAATAAATCGTAAAAATTCGCATTATTGCCTTTTTTGTGTGCAAGAAGTCACTTCTTATACTAAAATTTTACGAAATCGTTTGCGAAATTTAAAATAATTACATAACTTTGCTGCCGATTATAATCAATCGGCACGTATAGCCTATCGAGTAACAACCTAATTGACAAAATAAATGGAAAAACTATTACGCATGGCCTTCATGGCCCTCTCTTTGTTGGTATGTAGCGGAGCATGGGCAGACCCCGTCACTGTTACAGATCCTTATGACAGTGAATGGTGCTTTGTGATAGCATCACAAGGTCCTGGAACAATAAAGTCATCTATTGACAATAATACATTTACATTCAAAAGTTGGGTTGACCGAAATGGAACCAGGATTACTGGAGAAATTAATCAAGACGACGTTAACGCTTTGGCAGGATTAACCTATCCTGCTGGATATCCGACTTTCCTTGACCTTAAGGGAGTTTCATATAGTGGTGACGTCACATTAACACTAAATCCTATATTTACTGGACTACGTCTGCCTTTCGGAAGCGACTTAACTACCTTACCATCCACGATTCTCTTTGCCTTTTATTCAAATTACACCAAAATTAACTATAACGACGGCAACAACGAGAGCATCCCTATCTATCTCTACGTGAAAGAGGGCGGGATGAGTGCTGCTATCTCAAAACTCGGAGACTATCTAAAGTACAGACCAGTTTATCTTAGCGGAACATATACTGAAGATGAGTTGGCTACTCTTCAAGCGAAGGATGGCATAACTATCAACCCTTCAAGTGGTGAAGGCGGTGGAGGTGGCGGATCAACGGTAGACCCCTCTACGTTAGCCGAAAAAATAGCAGCTCGCGCCCAGATAACCGACGCACCTACCATCTACATCGACCTGCCAGGTATTGGCAACCAGGCATTGAACGATTATCTATACAAGATTCGAGGCAATGACTCTAAAGCCGAAGAAGCGCCTTACCGCCCTGCCAAGATTCAGGTAGTGGCTACATCCGACACGTCAAGCCCCCACTATCTTGAGTCGTTCACCGAAGACGCCATCGACGCTAACGGAAACACCAATCTGGAAATCAAGGTCAGAGGTAACTCCACTGCTGATGCAGAGAAACGACCCTACCGCCTGAAATTTGCCAAAAAGAGCAACTCTACCGACGGCAAGGCACATAAGCACGACCTCCTTGGATACGGCTATTCCAAACGCAACTGGGTGCTGCTGGCCAACGTGAACGACAAATCCCTGCTCCGCAATGCGCTGACCTATCATATAGGTAAGGCAGTGGGCATGCCCTTCTGTCCTGGCTACAAATTCGTAGATCTCGTCATCAACAACGAATACCGTGGCACCTATCAGGTTTCCGACCATTGTGAAGTGGATGCCAATCGCATTAACATTAACGAAGATACCGGATGGTACGTTGAGTTCCAAGGCAGAAACGACATGTGCGACTATCCGATGTGCTTTGCTGAAGGCGGCATGATGATGAACATCAACAATCCTGAGCCTGCCGATGACACTGACGCCGAACAACGTGCAGCTGTAATAAACCCAATAAAAGACTGGTTCCTCAACGGTTGGAAGAAAGCATTCGGCTCCGGTTTTACCAATCCCGAGACGGGATGGCGTGCCTATAACGATGAGGAAACATTGATAAAATTCTGGATTGCTACCGAACTCACGGGAGACTATGACGGATTAATGAGCGTAAAGGCCTACCGTGAAGCCGACGGCAAACTCTGCTGGGGTCCTCTGTGGGACAAGGATTTGGCGTTCGGAAACTGGCAGGCAATGGCTGATCCTGATGGAATGTTGGTAGCCAATCTGAAACAGGCTTCGTGCGTACAAAGCTATTTCGAGAACCTTACGAAAGACCCGGATTTCATGGATCGCGCAAAGGTGGTCATGGATAATCTCGTCAGCGGAGGTATCAAGGCCAATCTGCTCGCAAAAATCGACGGGATGGCCGACGTAGTAAGGGAAACCCAAAAACTAAACTTGGAAAAATGGGGTAACACACCACAAGGTGCTTTCGGATATGTTGGCGGACTTGCCAACTATCAGGCATACGTTGACCAGTTGAAAAACTGGCTGAGTGACCGCATCGACTATGTGCAGCAGCGATTCGATGAACTTGTGGCTGAGGCTCATACGGTGACGGGTAGTCTCGCACTTGATGCCGCAAAAAGCCAAGAAGACAATGGTATAAAGGTAGGACTTTTAGACAAATTATATAATGTAACTCTGTCAAATAAGACCTTTGAAAAAGACAAATGGACTGCCATTTCATTGCCATTCTCTGTCAATGATGAAACTTTGAAGAGCGTATTCGGCGACCAATACGAACTGAAGGAACTGGTGGGTATCTACTCCGACGGCACCACGCTCTATTTCGCTACGCCTGCCGAAAAGGCCATCACCCCGGGCGTGCCTTATCTGATTAAGCCTTCAAAGGCTGTTGCCACAAATCCAGTTTTCAACGGTGTCATGTTGGCATATTGCCCGGATTGGACCAACAATCATAAAGCATACGGCGAAAGCGTCACATTCGGCAACTACACCTTCAGCGCCAACCTCTATACTAACAAGCTCAACGTGGATGGCACCGACCTTCTCATCGCTGGCGATGCCGCATCATTCACCACACCTCAAAAGACTGATGATTGGAATACAAACGGTCTCGTTTACGGCCTTAACGCATACATCCGTAAAGCCAATGGAGCCCCGAACCCCACCATCAGCTTCACGCCAGAGGTTCAGGAACCGCGCACCCAGATGAACGACGTGCCCACCATCTACATCGATACTGATGCTGCTATTGATCCCGACATCTGGGGAACAGCAGCCATCGAAGTGTTCGACCAGAACAACATGATTGGCGGCAACTTCTCTTTGGATAATACAGGACTGAGCGTGAAATTCGTTGGCGACGGAAGCGACGACAAGACATCCTACCGACTGAAGTTCGAGAAAAAACGTGCTTTCTTGGGAAGCAAGTCGGGCTCCTACAAACAGTGGGTACTGGAATCCAACGACGACGACCCGTCGATGCTGCGCAACGGACTCACCGAAGAACTCGGCGACAAAATAGGATTCAGCTTCACGCCGGGATGCCAGTATGCCGACCTCGTGGTGAACGGCAAATACGTGGGCACCTACCAGATTACCGACCGCGTCAAGGCTGAAAACGGACGAGTATTCGTAAGCAACAAAGCCACCGACTGGCTCTTAGAGATTGCGTCGAATGGCGAAGTTGGTGCTAACGACCTCTATGTGGCAGGCGACGACACCAACCCCAACATCGTCATCAAGAATCCCGACAAGGACGACATCACCGCCGAAGAACAGGCTGCACTGCAAACCGCTGTGGGCAACTACTTCTCGACTTTCTGGACCGACATTGAAAACAAAGTTGACCAGACCTCGTTCATCAACTGGTATGTGGCCAGCGAAATCCTTGGCGGCTACAAGCAACTGTCTGACATCTATGTCTATAAAGACAATGCCGACGGCAAACTTCACTTCGGACCGCTGTGGAGCAACGACAAGGCATACGGCAACAATGCCAAGCATCCCGTCGACATGAGCGACCTCACCACCGCCGGTTCCTACAACGGCATGCTCTTCAACCATGCCGACTATAAAGTGATGCGCAAAAAGATTGAAGCCCTCTGGCAGGAGCAATGGTTCAAGGATGCCGTCATAGCCAAGTGGAACACCATCTACGGCGAAGCCAAGACCACCGACCTGCAGGCCGCGTTGACCGCAAAGATTGACGTGCTGGCCGCCGAGATTGCCCAAACCCAGGCCGACAACTACGCAACAACGGAAAGCGGCGGTGCCGGATGGACGCTCGAAGGCGAATATTCCGCAGCCGTACAGACCATCAAGGACTATCTCACCCAGCGCTTCGTCTATCTCGACACCAAGTTCAAGGAACTCTCTGCCTCCTCTACCCTCAAGGGAGATATCAACGGCGACGGAGAAGTGAATGTTGCAGACGTAACAACGCTGGTGGACTATATACTGGGTAAGAATCCGATGAACTGCAACGAAAGTGCCTGCGACATAAACGGCGACAAAGAAATCAACGTGAGCGACGTCACCAGTCTGGTAGATATCATTCTGAGCAAATAGAGGTACAAAATTCAGGCAGATTATTGGAATAGTAATATTTTTGTAGAAAAAATACAAATAAAATTATCCATATATCAGCATTTTGTAGTAATTTTGCAAGCGAAAAAGGAAAAAACAGGTGCACAGGGTTTCCCTCTGCACCACAAACAAAAAACAACTCAAATGGAAAAGAAATTACTATCTAATCTAAGAAGACTTAGTGTATGTCTGCTGCTGCCCTTTATAGCCTTGCAGGCTAGGGCCCAAGCATCCACTGTTGCCAATGTGACAGATGGATACTACAACATTCTCACGAACGACGGCAAGTATGTTAACGTAGCTGGTCGCAAAACGGTCAACTTCGTCAACGAATCTGCGGCTAAGACAAAGGCCGGCACCATAATCCGCGTCAAGACCAACGATAAAGGTCAGGTAGAGATACTCCGCTCGCAGGGTGTGGACGTTCCTGGCTATGCAGATCGCGCCATCAACTATGTGCCAAAGATTGTGCAACTCGTCGTTGACAAGCTCCATGCCGAAGGTAGCGGCGCAATTCTCGGAACTGACGGCTTAGATGCCATCATGAAGAAGTTTGACGAGTCATTCGACTACCATCTCTATTTAGAGAGTGCTGGAAGCAATTCCTACCGCATCTATGGTAAGACACCCAGCATGCAGCCCGTAGTAGATTTCTACAAAGACAACAAGGCTAAAGTAGATGCCAAACTGCCAAAGCTGGAGCAGTTCATCAACGATGCCATTCAGAAAGTGCTCGATAAGACCGGCGGTCGTGGTGCAAGCATTCTTGTTCCTTTCAGCCTTGAGACGGTTTGGCAAAATATGGGCGGTGCTCTTACAAAACCAGAAAAGGGAAATGACGAGGCCATCGCCAAGTTTTATGAAGAGGTTCTCACCAACAAAGACAACGTTTGGAACTTCGCCTATCAGACTGCCATGATATACTGGGGGAATCTGAAAAAACACCCGAGATACGAAACTGACATAAAGCCCAAGCTTGGCGAATATGCAAAATATATAGATAAGGTGGAGAACATCCGCCCCGACTTCAAATACTATATCGTGCCGGGCACTTCAACCTTAGACATCATCAGCCAAGGCAACACCAAGATCAACGACCCTTCCACCGCCTGGACATTACAGGAATGCACGAAGTTCAACGTAAACTTCCCCGAAACAAACAAAAAGGGCGATAAGTACTACACCACACTTTACACCGACTTCGCCTATACGCTTCCTGAAGGAGTGACCGCCATGAAGGTGACTGCTGTTTCAGAAGCAGGCGTAGCTAAAACGGAAGAAATCACGGGCACTATTCCTGCTCAAACTCCCATTCTTCTCGTTTCAACCGTAGCAGGCGACCAAACGCTCGCTCCAACTACTTCGGCAGGTTCTGCCGTAACTGGTAATTTGCTGAAAGGACCAGACTACCTGATTAACACTTACGGCATTAAAACTGCTCAAGTGGAATCGCTGTTCAATTTCGCCAAAGAAATGTTCGGTGAATCCTTCTACAATAATAATATAGCAAAATACGAACACCTGACGGCAAGAAATGCCGGCACGGTAAACAACAAGTACTTCTTCGGACTGACTGAATATGATTTGTATCATTGCAATAGTTCTGGAAATGAGAACGATTGTGTTGTCCGCAGTTTGGATGTAGATGAAAACAACAAGCTTGCTTTTAGTGACCGCTGGACAGTGGCAGCCAATAAGGCATTCCTCGTTAGCGAAGAGCATGACGTGATTAAGCTCTTCCTGAAGGGCGACATCAATATGGACGGAAAGGTTGACTCCGCTGATATAGTCAGGCTGGTGGACTATATACTTGAAAGGGAAAGCACGGTACCCTGCGATGTAGATGCCTGCGATGTAAACGAAGATGGAAAAATCGTAGTGGCTGACGTAACATCGCTGGTTGACATTATTCTTAATCAGTAACAAAAGTCAGATGAATACAAGAAGAATTTTTCTGCTTTTGGCCTTGGCCCTTACCGGTGCGTTGAACTGTATGGCTCAACTAAACGGCACTGGCTTCTATCGTTTCCGCAATGCACAGCAAAAAAATGACTATATCTCGCTGTCAAATGACTTGTTAAATTTCCAAGTGGTTATTGACCAAGCTGCTGGCGGATTTAAAAATTTGTCTGGTGATGCCGGAAAACAAAGAGCATTGGCTTGTGCCAGCCTATATATGCAAACGGACATTCATTTGGTTGAAGATGCGGACTGCATTGATCCTTCTACAATTATTTATGCTAAAAAAAGAAACACGAATCCCTCGAACTATGATTATAATCTCATTGGACAGGGAACGAGTATTCTGACGTTGACAACAGGTACTGTGTCACATCCAAACTCAATGTTTTCACCATCAATTACTTTTTCCAACATCTATGTAAACATACAAAAAAGCAGTGGTAGCGGTGCACAATCACTTTACACGGCTTATATTCCTCTGAGTGGGTCATTGGATTACATTACGACTTCAACTCAGAGTTTAGGAAACAGGTACTTCACTGATATTGTCACTGAAAATGGAAACGTTTTCGACATTGCTAAAAGCAATTCAGATACAAATGCAAAGTGGTATATTGAACCTGTTACCCATTTTAACGTTGAGCCAGAAGTTGAATATGGAGGCAAATACTACACTACACTTTATGTACCTTTTGCCTTTCAGTTAAGCAATGGTGTAGAAAAAGCCTATGTGGTAAGCGCTATTAATGCAGATGGAACATTGGAAACAGTAGAATTTGCCAACGATGCAACTGTTCCTGCTGGTACACCTGTAATCTTAGAATGTAGTTCAAACGTAGCATCCGATTGCCAGTTGATTCCTTCGGGAACTCCTTTGTTTACAACCCCAGAAAATGTAACAAATGCCTATGCTCCTAGAGCCTCCACAGCAACGAATTATTCAGACACAAATCTGCTGAAGGGAAACTATTATTGCAATCAAGACGGCACAATAACATTTAACACATCAAGCAGTACTAGCACTTTCAACGCCAATCACTATACCGCCCCTACAAATCCAACTAAATACACCATCGGCATCACGAAATCGGGGAAACTCGGATTTGTAAAGGCTACAGGTACTGCAATGCCCGCTAATAAAGCATGGATAGAATACACCGGTACTTCTGAATTGGTACTGCCAATAGAGAACACCACCCTGAAGGGCGACATCAATATGGACGGACTGGTAAATTCCGCTGATATAGTCAGGCTGGTGGACTATATACTTGAAAAGGAAAACCCGACACCCTGCGATGTGGAAGCCTGTGATGTAAACGAAGATGGTGATATCAATGTGAGCGATATAACCAGTTTAGTAGATATCATTCTTAATAGTAATTAGATAAAAAACAATTAAAAAAATAAAGATTATGAAAAAGAAATTATTACTTTTCGTTGCCGCGTTGCTGACTATGAGTTCAGCGTGGGCTGACGACATTGTATTGAGCATCAATGATGTTGAAGTTCCTCAGGGCGGTTCTGTCGAAGTCCCTATCAACATTACAAATGGTGACACCGGTCTCAAGTCTTTCCAGGCAGATATAACTCTGGATGGAATTAACCTAAGTAATGGTGTCATTACAATTACAAATTTACAAAAGGCTGATAGAATTACTGCTATACCGTATACTGATCCTAAAACGAACATAGAGGAAGAAGTTGATTTTAGTCTTGAAAGCAGTTACCCTGTAAAGGATGGATTTGATGCATTCCGTTTTCTTGGATACAACGGTAAGAGTGTATTTATGAAAGGGAACGAAGGTGCCGTTGCCTATATCACGATATCTGCCGCAAACGAAGTTGCAATTGGAACAACTTATATTGCTCACATCGTAGAAGCAAACTGCTCTTCGACAGGTGCATCTATTGAACTCCCAGACCAGACCTTCACAATCACGGTTGGCAAGCCCCGCATTACACTCGATGAAAATGTTGGTATAACAAGTGAAACTCCAACAGGCTTGAAGAATGTTCTTGTAAAGCGTACAATTAGCGCAAACAATTGGAATACGATTTGTCTGCCATTTAATATGACTGCAGAACAAATTGCAAGTGCATTTGGCGATGCAACAGTACAACTCGCAGACTTTACAGGATGCGTACCAACTTATGATGGGGATAATTGCACAGCCATTAAAGTTAATTTCACCGACGCAACCACAATTACGGCCAATAAACCATGCCTGATAAAAGTAAGTAAAGCTATCAAAGAATTTAAGGTTGACGGAGTAACCATCAATGCTAATGAAGCAAGTGCTCGTATTGATATGGATGAGACAAAAGTAACAGTAAAAGGTAAGACATACTATTTTTATAATAGTATGATTGGCACGTACAAACCGGAAACGCCAATTGTTACAAATCAGTTATTCCTAAGCAATAATAAGTTCTATTACTCAACGGGAACAGCAAAGATGAAGGCATTCCGGGCCTACTTTGAATTCCAGGATGAGTTAACAGACAAGAGTGCTGGTGTGTCAAATGCCAAGATTAGTTTCTTCGTGGATGAGACTACAGGAATCTCTGACATTAAATCCAAAACGAAGGTTGATTCAGATGCCGTTTACAATATCAATGGCCAGTATGTAGGCAAGAATATTGATATGAATACGCTTCCTAAGGGAGTATATATCATTAACGGAAAGAAGAAGATTGTAAAGTAAATCGTAGTTTATCACCATTCAAAAAAGAATAGAATCATGAAACAGGAATATATAGAACCAGATATTAAGATAGAAGCATTAGACTCTATAGAAATATTAGCCGGTACTGGTGGTGTTACTGGAGGAGGTACAGCCAGCGACATCGATTACGGCGGCGTAGACAACGGTACCCACGACCCTGAAGCCAAGTTACAGATACAATTCGCCGACATGTGGGAAGACGAAGAAGAAACAAAGGTCACCAATTGGGATTCTTTTGATTAAGAATTCACAATAGTAAGCATTCGATAAACTACATGTAGTAATACCTCTATTTAACAGCAACAGCAGCTATACCTTCATTTGAAGTATATAGCTGCTGTTGGTTTTTTGTAGCGATTGTAATGCTTACCGTAGATATTGCACCAAATTAAATCCCAAAATCGGAACAAGTAGGCATATTAACGACTTAAAAAAAAGGAATAAGTGGGCAAAAATGCAATTAAAAATATGGAATAAGTGGATTTTCTCTTTGTGGAAAGGGAGTTTTTTTATAAATTTGCAGCGGATCTAAACAAAAAGAATTATGCTTGAACGTAAATTCACTTCGTTTATAGAGAACTTCCTCTTGGAAGAGCCCAATAAGATTCTGCTCGTTAACGGTGCGCGCCAGATAGGCAAATCATATCTAATACGCTATGTGGGGCAGAAACTATTCCAACATTTCGTTGAAATCAACCTGCAGGAAGACAAGGAAGGCGATCAGGTCTTTGCCGATGTGCATACGACCGACGATCTCTACATGCGTTTAAGCAATTATTACTCAAAGCCATTGGGTGACGAATCCGACACATTGGTATTCCTGGACGAAATCCAAAGCTATCCCCACCTGATGACAATGCTGAAATTTCTCAATCAGGAGCGTCGTTATAGGTTCATAGCAAGCGGGTCACAATTGGGTATTGCCTTATCTGAAACTCCTTCGGTGCCATTGGGGAGCGTAACCATCGAACAGATGTACCCCCTCGACTTTGAGGAATTTCTATGGGCCACAGGCATTGGCAAGGAGTGGATAAACGACATACGCAATCACTTCACTCGCGAACTGCCACTGGACGAGAGCACACACAACATCTTACTGAAGCGTTTCCAGTATTATCTACTTGTCGGGGGATTGCCCGAAGCAATTAACAATTATCTGGCAGACAGGAATATGGTTCGTGTCAGGCAGACACATAGGGATATACACAATCTCTATCGCATCGACGCTTCGCAATATGACGAAGAGCACAAGCTGAAGATTCGTAAGATATACGACCTTATTCCGAGCAATCTGGAAAACAAAAAGAAGCGAATCGTATATAAGAATATAGAAAACAAGAATGGCAAGACCTTCTCCGATTATGCCGATGAGTTTGAATACCTGACCAATTCTGGCGTAGCCTTAGAAGTGTCTGCCATCAGCAATCCCCGTTTTCCTCTTGCCGAGTCAGAGCAGAAGAAACTGGTTAAGCTATATCTTAATGATGTAGGCCTGCTGACCTATCTTTTATATGAACTAAACGTTAATGCTGTATTGCAAGACATCAAGAGTATCAATCTTGGCACGGTTTATGAGTCCGTCGTTGCGCAGGAACTTACCGCTCATGGTTTCAAGCTGTATTATTATGACAACAAGAAAAAAGGAGAAGTGGATTTCCTCATAGATGACCATCATCATCTGACTGCTCTTCCGTTGGAGATAAAATCAGGAAAAGACTATACTGAGCATAGTGCGCTCACCAATTTCCTTGAAACTCCTGACTACGGAATAAATCGAGCTGTCGTTTTCTCTAATGAGCGGGAAATATTTAAGAAGAAAGGTGTAACCTACTTTCCCATCTATTATTGTATGTTTCTTCAAAATGAACATCGCGACGAAGCGGTAATACTGCCCGAATTGGCGATGCCTCAAGTGGTCGCGCCAAGCAAGCCACCGGCTACGAAGAAGAACCCGAAAAGATAGAAACCGGCATTCCCTCCAAGTATCACAGCATTTGGGAAGACGAAGAATAGACTCCGAAAACATATCCGAACTCAGTCCCCTCCAGCAGCCCAATGCAGGAGGGGACTTTTATGATAAATTCTCACGCGTGCGCGCGTAATTTTCGGTTTTAGGGTGCACGGGTGCCACATCGCCTTTGTATAAAGGCCGTGCACCCTCTCCAGAAGGGTGTTACGGGTGCCACAAGGGTGCCACGCCTTTGATAAATTCTCTAGAGAATTTTCTGCAAAACATCATCGGACGTCGTGCAAACTATCATCGGAAGCAACAAATTCTCTAGAGAATTCATTTCAAGCAAACACCGCTTGAACTTGTTCGCTTGTTCCCGAAGGGTCTCAAGAAAGACGCAAAGCGACAAAGGTTATCATCCTCCAAAGACCATTTAAACAAAAATCATCAAGAATCTGACACAAATCTCCCCGTGGGCTATTTTAGAGTGAGATTCTCGTAGATTTTTGTCACTTAGCGCTCGCACATCGTACTTCGTAATTCCAAATACCAACTTCGAATGCGTGGCACCCTTGTGGCACCCGTGACACCCTCCTGAAGAGGGTGCAAGCCCTGTGTTTATGGGCGATGTGGCACCCGTGCACCCTCCTGTAGAGAAGCTGAGACTACTTGCGGAAGTTATGAGCGTTGTTCTTTCAGAAAGCGTTTCAAAAGGAAAGCGAGGAAATAGGGGAAGGTGTAGAACTGGCCATTCCACCCAATGTTTTTGTATCCCAACTTAATGCCGTATTTCACATCGGGATAGGAGTCCCACTTGATCAGATTATTCAGCGAGGCTGTGGCTCCATCCTTGGATTTTACTTCTACAGGTACCAGCGAACCGGCATCGCGAACGAAGAAGTCCATCTCCAGGGAGGGATTGTCGTGCTTGTAGAAATAGAGTTGTTCGTAACCTGACTTGCGCAGCATTTCGCCTACGATATTCTCGTAGATAGCTCCCTTGTAAGTTCCAAAGTTCTTGTTGGCACGCAAGTCTTCCTGGGCTTCCTCGTCGAGCGAGGCTATAAGCAGACCGGTGTCATGATAATAGATCTTGTAGAATTCGGTATCATAATTGCCCTTCAAAGGCAACTCTACATTATTCAGGCAATAGCACACATTGATGACACCAGCCTCTTTGAGCCATTCTACAGCCCCGATGTATTCCCGGTTTCTGGCTCCTTTTGCAATCTTCGTAATTTGGTATTTCTTGTTTTCCTTGGCCAGGAAAGTGGAAATGTGGTTGTAAACAGCAAGAATCTTCGCCTTGTCGGTTGCCTTGGCGTACTTGGTAATGTCCTCCTCATAATCTTTCAGCAGTTGACGTTGCAGTTTCAAAGTTCCACCGTAATGGCCATTATCAATATACATCTTCACCACCTCGGGCATCCCTCCCAGGCTCATATAGTCACGGAAAATTCTGGTCATTGTATCCAGCTCGAGTTGAGAAAACGGCTGCAAGGAAGCCATGTGCTGGTACAGATCTTCTATCTGTTCTGGTGAATATCCCTTTGCCCAAAGGAACTCCTCGAAGTCCATCGAATACATGTCGAAATCTTCCTTATAGCCTACAGCGTTGGATTCTATTTCCTCATAATAGATGCCCATCAGCGAGCCAGAACAGATAACGTCGTATCGACCGTCCTGACAAAAGGACTTGAGCGCGGTGGCACAGTCGGGACATTTCTGCAACTCGTCGAAAAAAAGCAGCGTCTTGTGAGGAATGAAACGCCACGACGGTTCCAGCAACGAGATGTTTTTGATGATTGTCTCCACCTCGTAGCCATCATCGAAGATGGCCCTGAACTTTTTCTGAAGCACGAAATTGATTTCGATAACCGACTCATAGTTTGCCCGGCCGAATGCCCTGATGGACTCCGTCTTACCTATCTGCCGCGCTCCTTTCACAATCAGCGGTTTTCTCTCAGGACTATTCTTCCAGTTCTGAAGATATGTATCTATCTTTCTTTTAAGCAGTTCCATACGCAGAAATCACATTTTCGGCTGCAAATATAATCAAAAAATCACATTTTCGGATATATTCGGGGCGGAAAAATCACATTTTCGGAGGAAATATTAGTTTATGGAGGTGCCGGGGGTGGGTCTTAAAAAGAGAACGAGTCTCGCGACTCGTTCTCTTCAAAAAACGGAAATTATAGGTATGAATTATATCTTTCCGATAATTCCTAACTTCGTAGTGCTGATGAAGTCCACGATATTCTGAATTTCCTGACTATCGGGAACCTGCTCCTTCACCTGGATCACGGCATCAAAGACAGAGGTCTGGCCGTGGAAAATCAGGCGGTAGGCATTGGCAATATGCTTCTGAATCTTATCGTCAACACCATGAGCAGAGAGCACCTGTGCATTCAGGCCGCCATAGCGCACGGGGTTGTCGTTGGCCACGATGTAGGGAGGCACGTCCTTTGAGACGCGGCTACCGCTACTGACCATCACGCCGTTGCCGATGCGCACCTGCGGATTGACAATCACGTTGGACGAAAGAATCACGCCGTTGCCGAACTCGGTGTCGCCGGCTACCTTGGAACCGTAGCCAAACACACAGCCGTTGCCCACATGGGTATCATGGGAGAGATGAACGCCCTCCATGATGAAGTTGCGGTTGCCGATGCGGGTTTCGCCATCCTTGAAGGTGGCACGGTTGATGACCACGTTCTCGCGGATGATATTGTCGTCGCCGATGATGAGAACAGTAGCATCGCCGCGATAGCTGAAGTCCTGGGGGATTGCTCCAAGGACGGTGTTCTGATGAACCTTGTTGCCACGTCCCATGCGTGTGCCGTTCATCACGCTGACGTATGGATAGATGATGCAGTCGTCACCAATCTCCACGTCGTCTTCAATATATGCGAAAGGATAGATGGTCACATTGTTACCGATCTTCGCTTTCGGACTGATTATTGCTTTGTCGCTGATCATAACAAGAAAGCCCCCCTCAATCCCCCCTTGGGGGGAAGCCGCTACAGGGGCTTGGGCTATTATAATATTATATGTAAATATAACGTCTTACTCCTCCCCCAAGGGGGAGGTCGGGAGGGGGCTTTTACTTACTGCCACCACCCAGTGCCTGATAGAGACTTACCACGGCCTGCATCTTATTGAAGTCGTCGGTGACTTTCGAGATTTCGGCATTGAGCAGGGAGCTCTGGGCCTGAATAACCTCAAGATAGGTGCTGGTAGATGAGCTCACGAGGGCTCGAGTGTCCTCGACGTTCTTCTTCAGTACTTCCACGCGATGGGCTTCGAGTTCGCTCTTCTTCTGGTAGGAATTATACTGCACGAGGGCATTCGACACCTCGCTTCCGGCTGAGAGGACAGCGTTCTGCCAGGTGTTGTAGTCCTGCTCATACTGAGCCTTGGCCACCTTCAGTCCTTCGGTGAGACGACCATTCATAAAGATGGGCTGTACCAGGGAAGCCACGGCAGAAGCCAGAATCTTTCCGGGATTCACAATCATACCGCCACCGCTGTTGGTATAGGAACCTGTTCCGGTGATGGTCAAGCTGGGATAGAAACGGCTGCGGGCCGTGTTGACATCATAGAAACTGCTTGCCAGGTTCATCTCGGCAGCATGCACGTCGGCACGGTTCTTGAGCAGCTGGATGCCTACGCCCGTAGCAAACTGAGAAGGCAACACCTGATCAGCAAGTTTTCCGCGCTTGATGGTCTGGGCTGGTTGTCCGATGAGCAATGAGAGCGAATTCTCCACTTCACGAATCTGGCGCTTCAGGTCTTCGGCCTGTGTCAGCACGTTATAGTGGCTGGCCTCAGCACTCTGCACGCTGGTAGAGCGATAACGGCCCAGCTGCATCTGGAGCTTCATCATGTCCCAGGTATCCTTGGTCAGCTTAGACATATCGTCCATGATCTCAACCTGACGGTCGAGCATGAGCAGCGTGTAGTACATATTGGCAATGCCGCTTACGATCTTGGTCTTCACCACGACCTGATAGTCCTTGACGGCCAGAAGAGCCATCTGGGAACTGCGCTTCTGATTGAGCAGATTGCCGAAGAGGTCAACCGTCCATGAAGCATTCAGCGGCATGGAATAGGTCTGCGAGGCCTTGCCGAAATCCCACGAAGAGAGCACGCCCTGCGGGGAGAACGTCACCTGGGGGATGAAGGCCAGCTTGGACATCTTCAACTGCGACTCCGCCATCTGCACATTGAGGGCAGCGTTGAGGAGGTCGGGATTATGATCGAGTCCCTGCTGGATGAGGACTTGCAACTGCGGGTCGGTGAACACCTGACGCCAGGGAAGATTTCCGAAGGTGGTGGTGTCGGCCGTAGCCTTCAGGGTATCCACATCACTTACTGCATCGCGGATGATGCCTTTGGTGTTGACCTCAGGACGCTCATATTTGGTATAGATGCCGCAACTGCTGAGGAGGAGGGGAAACAAAAAGACCCACCCCCAGCCCCTCCCTAAATGGAGGGGAGTAGATACACCCTTGAGATATTTTGATGTTTTCATGTTTTATTATAATTACCTTATTATATTTATTATCTGACTTGAGCCACTTCCCTCCCCTCCATTTAGGGAGGGGCTGGGATGGGGCCTTACTTCACATAGTCCTTATCAGTTATCTCCAACGGACTGGTATATTGAAGCAGTTCGGTATCCACGTCGGCATCGTCGTCGTCGAACTTCATGGGCTTGAACTTCTCCTGCAGCGACTGGAAGATGACGAACAGACCAGGGACGACGATAATCTGGAAGAGCGTACCGATGAGCATACCGCCCACGGCAGCAGCACCCAGCGTCTGGTTACCGTTCTTGCCCACACCTGATGCGAACATCATAGGCAACAGTCCGATTACCATGGCCAGAGAGGTCATCAAGATAGGACGCAAACGGGCTGCAGCACCAAGAATGGCCGACCACGTGATGGTCATACCCGTCTGTCGGCGTTCAAGGGCGAACTGCACAATCAGGATGGCGTTCTTAGCCAACAGACCAATCAGCATGATGAGTGAAATCTGCATGTAGATGTCGTTGGCATGGCCGAAGAGCATCGTGAAGAGGAAACAGCCGGCAAGACCGAAGGGCACGGAGAGCACCACGGCCAGCGGCAGGATGTAGGACTCGTACTGAGCCGACAGGATGAGGTAGATGAACATGAAGCAGAGCAGGAAGATCATCCACGTAGAGTTAGAGGCCTTGGCCTCCTCACGCGTCAGACCGCTGAACTCGTAGGAATAACCTGCAGGCAACGTCTGGGCAGCCACCTCTTCGAGGGCTTTGATGGCTTCACCGGTTGATACACCGTCGGCCACGGTTGCCTGAACGTTGATAGAGGTGAAGAGGTTGAAGCGGTTGATATTGGACGGACCATAGACGCGCTCCAGATGGCAGAACTCATTGACGGGTGCCATGCCTGCTCCCGTGCGTACATATATATTATTGAGCGACTGCTCGGTCATGCGCGTTTCGGGTGCACCCTGCACCATGACGCGGTAGAGCTTACCGTAGCTGTTGAAGTTAGAGGCATAGAGTCCGCCATAGTAACCCTGCAGCGTGGAGAGTACCACACGGGGCGAAATGCCGGCCTGCTTACACTTGGCCACATCCACATGAATCATGTACTGCGGATAGTTGGGGTTGTAACTGGTCTGAGCACGGCTCACCTCCGGGCGTTCGTTGTAGGCTTTCAGGAAATCCTGGACTACACCGTAGAACTTGTTGAGGTCGCCGCCGGTGCGGTCCTGCATGACCACGGAAATACCGTTAGATGCCGAGTAACCCTGCACCATAGGCGGAGCGAAGGCCAGAATGTTGGCATCCTTGATATGGGCTGTCTTCATGAACAGCTGGGCCTGAATGCCCGTCACGGCATCTGGGTCGAGGAAGAAACGGTAGATACCGTCGCCCTGCCAGAGTCCGCTGATCTTCCACCACAGTCCGTGCTGGCGCTCCTCGAAGGGTTTCAGCTTGATGATAAACGTAGCCTGGTCGCTACCCGAACCGGCGATGAAGTTGTAGCCCTGCAGCTGCTCGCGGCTCTGCACGGCGGGGAAGGCGCCAATGATGGAATCCACCTCATTGATGACCTGCTGCGTGCGGGCTACGGAGGTTGCCGGCGGCATGGTGATCGTACAGAACATCACGCCCTGGTCCTCATCGGGCACGAGGCCGGTCTTTGTGGTAAACATGGTAACACCGAGTACGATAATACCCAGAATGACGGTGGTAATCACTGCGATAGGCTTACGCACCAGCTTCTGCACGGCATTCTTATATTTTGCGTTCATCGCGTTGAAAGACGCATTGAACGACGTATGCATACGGTCGAGCATTGACATCTTCTTCTCGTGGCCATCCTTATCATGCGGTTTCAGGAAGATGGCACAGAGGGCAGGAGAAAGCGTCAGAGCGTTAGCAGCAGAGATGACGATGGAGATAGCCATCGTAAGACCGAACTGTTTATAGAAGGTTCCGGTCACGCCACCCATGAACGACACGGGGATGAACACCGAGGCCATCACCAGCGTGATGGAGATAATAGCTCCCGAAATCTCGTTCATGGCGTCGATACTTGCTGTCAGGGCACTCTTGTAGCCGAGGTCGAGTTTCGCATGTACTGCCTCGACCACCACGATGGCATCGTCAACCACGATGGCGATGGCCAGCAGCAAGGCCGAGAGTACGAGCAGGTTGATGGAGAAGCCCATCAAGTTGAGGAAGAAGAACGTACCGATGAGCGATACGGGAACGGCAATCAGCGGAATCAGCGTAGAGCGCCAGTCCTGCAGGAAGACGTAAACCACGAGGAACACCAAAATGAGCGTGAGGATAAGGGTGAATACCACCTCCTCGATAGAGGCGAAGAGGAACTCCGTGACGTCCATGTTGATGCGGTATTCCAGTCCCGGTGGGAACGACTTTGCCTGTTCCTCAAGCACTTTCTTACAGTCGCGGGCAATCTGCGTGGCGTTAGAGCCAGCCACCTGCTGCACCATACCCATGACCGAAGGCATACCGTTGTCGCGCATGGCCACGCTGTAGGTCAGTGCACCAAGTTTGATGTCGGCCACGTCCTTCAGTTTCAGCGTCTGGCCGCTGGCATCACTTGAGATGATGATGTTGCCAAACTCTTCAGCCGTCTTCAGTCGGCCGGTATAGCGCATATCGTATTCGAAGGCGACATCACTCTGCTCGCCGAACTTACCAGGAGCGGCCTCGATGTTCTGCTCGGCCAGCACGCCGGTAATGTCGGTAGGCATCAGACCGTGCTGCTTCATCACGTCGGGCTTGAGCCACACACGCATGGAGTAGGTCTTCATACCAGGAGACTGCACGTCGCCTACACCTTCAACACGTTTCAATGCCGGTATGACATTGATATTGGCATAGTTGGTGATGAACTCGTCGTCGTAGCGACCGTCGGGCGACACCAGCGCGTACATAATCACCTGAGAGTTCTGACGCTTCTGCACCTGCACACCAATCTGCGTCACCTCGGAAGGCAGCAGCGACTGTGCCTGCTGCACACGGTTTTGCACATTGACGGCACACATGTCGGGGTTGTAACCCTGACGGAAGGTTATGGTAATCTGTGCCGATCCAGAACCGGCGGTAGAAGTGATATAGTCCATACCCTCCACACCGTTGATGCTCTCTTCGAGCGGCGTGATGACGGAGTTCTTCACCGTCTCAGCATCTGCACCTGGATAGGATGTCCAGACGCTCACCGTGGCGGGTGCGATATTGGGATACTGCTCAATAGGCAGTGATACCAGTCCGATGACACCCAGGATGACGATGAGGATAGAAATCACCGTCGAGAGCACCGGACGTTTTATAAATGCGGTAAATGTCATAATCGTTTAATGAAAAAAGTTATCCTATTACTTCTGCAGTTCCTTGACTATTTCACCGGCGGTCATGGAACCAGCCTGTTCCTTAATCTTCTTCTGATACTGCTCGGGAGTGATGGGCTTGATTTCCATACCATCGGAGAGTTTGGTGATACCGTTGGTGACATACTTGTCGCCCACGTTCAGGCCACTGGTAACGATGTAGCTGTTGCCATCGTTCTGCGGATTGACCGTGATTTCGGTGTATTTCACCTTGTTATCCTTGCCCAGCACATAGACAAACTTCTTGTCCTGCACCTGGCTGACAACGCTCTGCGGAATAACGATAGACTTGCTGTCGGAACGATTGATAACGATGGAGCCCGAACCACCGGTCTTGAGCAGACGCTCAGGATTGCTGAAGTGGGCAATCATCTGAATCGTACCCGTAGTGGGATCCACCACACCGCTGGCTTTCACCACGCGGCCTTCATGACCGTATTCCGTACCATCAGCCAACAAGAGTTTCACTGAGGGGAAACCGGCTATGGCCGCATTCATGCCACCGGCATTCTTCGACATAGAGAGCATATCTTTCTCTGTGATAGAGAAATAGACCTCCATCGTGCTGTTGTTGGAAACGGTGGTCAATGCCGGCGTGCTGCCTGAACTGACCATGGCACCTACTTTATAAGGAAGGGTACCGATGACACCCGACGTAGGACTCTTCACATAGCAGAACTGCAACATCTCACGGGCATTGGCCAGTCCGGCCTTGGCCTGAGCAAGCTGAGCCATTGCCACATCATAGGCATTCTTGGCACTCGACAGCTCGAAATCGCCAATCACCTTATTCTCATAAAGTTTCTTGGAGTTCTCGTAAGTCAGTTTAGAAGTGTTGCACTGGGCAGTGGCTGTGTTGACAGCTGCCTGAGCCTGACGCACACTGGCCTGATAAGTCTCGTTATCAATTACGAAGAGCAACTGCCCTGCCCCGACGGACTGACCTTCCTTTACGCATACGCGGGTGATGAAGCCAGCCACCTTCGGACGGATTTCCACGTCCTGAATACCTTTGATCGTAGCAGGATAGGTGGTCTGCAACTCAGCGCTGCTGACACCTGCCGTCTCCACAGGATACTCATTGTCTCCGAAACTCATGCCGCCTTGCTTACCACCGCATGAAACCAGCAGAGCAGCAAGTGCAGCCATCATTAAAAATTTGTTCTTTTTCATACCTATTTTATAATTAATACTTATTATGTCTATCCAAACAGAAAGGGTTATCCTTAACCTCGCAATGCGAAAACCAAAAGCCTCGTTTCGGTTTTCAAGATGCAAAGATACTTTATTTATATGAAGAGAAGGGAATGAAGAATGAAGAATTAACCATTTTTAGTGATAAGAATTAAGAATTAAGAATTAAAACACGGTCAATCCCCAGTTATCGCCTCATTGACGACTGGTACTTATTCCTGATTTACCGTAAGACCCATCTGGCGGGCTTTCGCCATCAGCAGTTTCATGAGCGGCTCACGCTCGTTGGGTACCTTATTGTCGAGCACAGCATCCTTCAGGCACTGTTTCAGGGTTCCCACCTCACGGGAAGGTTTCAGATGGAACATCTCCATAATCTCATTGCCGTCAACTACGGGTTGCAACAAGCGTTTGTAATCTTTCTCCTTCAGGTCGGCAATCTTCTCGCGAACCATCCTGAAATTTTCTCGGAAATGGGCCTTTCGCACTTCATTTTTCGAGGTAATGTCGGCTTCGCAGAGTGTCATCAGATCATCGATGTCATCGCCCGCATCATTCACCAATCGGCGAACGGCACTATCGGTCACTTCTTCATCGGCAATGACAATAGGGCGCATGTGCAAATCAACCAGTTTCTGCACATACTTCATCTTCATATCGAGAGGAAGTTTCATCCTTCTGAAGATTTCAGGAATCATCTTAGCACCCAAAAAGTTATGATTATGGAAAGTCCAACCCACCTGATTATCCCACCGTTTGGACTTCGGTTTACCTATATCGTGAAGCAAGGCAGCCCATCGGAGCCAAAGGGATGCGTCTTTATCGGCCACATTGTCCAACACCTCCAGTGAGTGATAGAAATTGTTCTTATGGGCTCGCCCGTTGCGGGTTTCCACGATATCAAGGTTGCAAAGTTCGGGAAGGAACTGCTGCAACAATCCCGTATCGTAGAGTTCATAGATGCCACGACTGGGTTTATCGGTCATCAAAATCTTATTGAATTCCTCCTGAATACGCTCCCCGCTGATAATCTGCAAACGATGAGCATTGCGAGCCAAGGCATCGCGAGTCTCACGCTCGATATTGAACTTCAACTGGGCGGAGAACCTGACGGCCCGGAGCATTCGCAAGGGATCGTCGCTAAAAGTGATATCAGGATCGAGTGGCGTGCGGATAATGCCATCCTCCATATCATAGAGGCCTTCAAAGGGATCCACGAGTTCGCCGAAACGATTCTTGTTCAGACAGATAGCCAAGGCATTGATGGTGAAATCACGCCGGTTCTGATCGTCCTCCAGCGTACCATTCTCCACCACGGGCTTACGGGAATCATGGCTGTAGCTTTCCTTTCGGGCTCCCACAAATTCCACTTCCAAAGAGCCGTACTTCACCTGCGCCGTGCCAAAATTCTTAAAGACGGAGAGATGCGCCTTGCGGCCAAGTTTAGCTTTCAGACGTTTTGCCACTTCAATACCACTTCCCACCACGACGACGTCAATATCCTTGGAGGGACGTTCGAGGAAAAGGTCACGTACATAGCCGCCTACCACATAACATTCCAGACCCAGTTCGTCGGCTGCGTCGGAAATCAGATGGAAAATATCTTTATTGAGGATTTCTGCTAATTGTGCGTCACTATAAAGTATCATACCTTTTCTTTTCGGCTGCAAAGGTACGAAGAAGTGAGCAAAAAGCCAAATAAAATTTTGCTTTTCAAAGGTTTTTCCGTACTTTTGCACCCATGAAACCGTATATATTGCTCATCGCATTATGCTTATGCCTTCTCGGTGCATGCAACCCAAAGCCCAAAGGGCTCACTTACGGAGAACAGAAAGCACAGCGTATCGACTCCATGATTAAAGCGGCAGAACGTGAGATACCGACCCTTGATGCAGAGTTGCAGCAGACATGCCGTCGCTACGATTCATTGTCAGCCATCGTGGAAACCCATAGGCAAGCCTTGAAACTCACAGAGAAAGAGCTCAATGAGCAGGCAGCCCTGCGGCTACACCGCGATTCGCTGCAGGTAAAATTCGACACACAGTGTGCACGCATTAGATTCCTCCACCGCAAACTTGACGAGGTCAAAGCCAAGACGACAGAGAGGAAAAAGGCCTCAGAAAGCCCCAAAACCGCAAAATAGCGCGTTTTTTTTTGCTGTCTCATTAAAAATGATTAATTTTGCAACGATTTATACAAATCGAATCATGGCAACAGAAAATCAAAACACTGAAAAACAGTTCATGAACGTGATGGCCGAGTGCCGTGCCCTCTTCGAGAAGAAGCTGCACGACTACGGCGCTTCATGGCGCATCCTCCGTCCGTCATCGCTCACCGACCAACTCTTCATCAAAGCCAAACGCATCCGCTCGCTGGAGATTAAAAAGGAATCTTTGGTGGGTGAAGGAATACGGCCAGAGTTTGTTGCCCTGATTAACTATGGCATCGTGGGGCTCATCCAACTGGAAAAAGGCTATCAGGACGTGGTAGATATTACACCCGGAGAGGCGATGGCTCTCTATGACAAACATGCCAAGGAGGCTTTGGAACTAATGTTGAAGAAAAACCACGACTACGACGAGGCCTGGCGCTCCATGCGCGTGAGTTCATACACCGACTTCATTCTCACCAAAATCCAACGGGTGAAAGAGATTGAAGACCTACAAGGAGAGACGCTTGTCAGCGAAGGCATCGATGCCAACTACATGGACATCATCAACTATGCGGTGTTCGGAGTCATCAAATTAACGGAGTGGTAAAAACATAATCTCCGTGAAGTGGCTGGTCAACATATGTAGAATTGTGGTAGCGCTGACGTTTATCTTCAGCGGTTATGTGAAAGCCATTGACCCCCTGGGCACCCAATATAAGATAGAAGACTATCTAGAAGCGCTCTCTCTGGCACAATATGTGCCATCCATTTTCACCTTAGGCACCTCCGTGCTGCTCTCAGCTATTGAGTTCTGCCTCGGCATCTTCCTGCTCTTCGCCATCCACAGGCGATCGGCTTCCAAGATATCGCTGGTGTTCATGGTGGTGATGACATTGGTCACACTCTGGCTATGGATAGCCAACCCGGTAAGCGACTGCGGATGCTTCGGCGATGCCATACACCTCACTAACGGCCAGACGCTGCTCAAAAACATCGTATTGCTGGCCTGCACGGCAGTCATCGCTTGGCGACCATTGATGATGATGCGATTCATCAGCCAGTCCAACCAGTGGATTGTGGTGAACTACACGGTACTGTTTATTCTGGCATCCAGTATCTGGAGCCTTTGGACACTACCACTATTCGACTTCCGCCCATATCATGTGGGAGCCAACATTCAAAAGGGGATGGAGATTCCCGAGGGGGCTGAACAGCCCGAGTTTGAAACAACTTTCATCATGGAGAAAGACGGGAAACGGCAAGAGTTCACGCTCGAAGAATACCCCGACTCCACGTGGACATTCATCGACCAGAAGAATGTGCTCATCAAGGAAGGCTACGTGCCGCCCATCCACGATTTCTCCATCCAGACCATTGAGGGAGAAGACCTTACGGAAGAGATACTTAGTAGAAAAGGCTATACTTTCCTGCTCATCTCTCCCCACTTGGAGAATGCCGACGACAGTAACTTCGGTGAGATAGACCAAATCTATGAGTATGCCTTGGAGCATAACTACCCATTTATCTGTCTGACGGCAAGCAACGAGACGGGTATCCAGCATTGGCGCAACATCACAGGAGCAGAATATCCCTTCTACCTGACCGATGAGACTACGCTGAAGACCGTCATCCGAAGTAATCCAGGACTCTTGTTGCTCAAGGATGGTACCATTATCCGCAAATGGAGCCATAATCAGCTGCCCGATTTCTACAAGGCAACAATCCGGCAGGCAACGCCCAATAAAGGAAACGGAGTACAGGAAAGCATTCCTCTGGAAAAGAGCACGCTGGGACAGATGCCCCGAGATTCGGTTCCCTCCAAATTGCTCGCCATCTTCCTATGGTTTGCATTGCCCCTGTTCGTCCTTACATTGGCTGACCGCCTCTTTGCATGGACGAAGTGGATCAGAAGGAAACAACAAAACAGCAGTTTATATAAACATTTAAAACCAAAAAGAAAAATGAGAAAGAAAATTGTAGCAGGTAACTGGAAAATGAACATGAACCTGCAGGACGGTATCGCTCTTGCCAAGGAGTTGAACGAGACACTTAAGGCTGACAAGCCCAATTGTGGTGTAGTCATCTGCACACCGTTTATCCACCTGGCCAGTATCGCACAGTTCCTTGATCAGGACATCATCGGTCTGGGTGCCGAGAACTGCGCTGACAAGGAGAAGGGTGCCTTCACGGGTGAAGTTTCTGCCGAGATGGTAAAGAGCACCGGAGCACAGTATGTTATCCTGGGTCACTCTGAGCGCCGCGAATATTACAACGAGACTCCCGAAATCCTGAAGGAGAAAGTGCTGCTCGCCCAGAAGAACGACCTGAAGGTAATCTTCTGTATCGGTGAGAGTCTGGCTGAGCGCGAGGCTGGCAAGCAGAACGAAGTGGTAAAGGCCGAACTTGAAGGCAGTGTGTTCAACCTCTCTGAGGAAGATTTCCGCAAGATTGTCATTGCCTACGAACCCATCTGGGCTATCGGCACAGGCAAAACTGCTACCGCAGAACAGGCTGAGGAGATCCACGCCTATATCCGTAGCATCATCGCTGAGAAGTACGGACAGGCTGTTGCTGATGACACAACCATCCTCTACGGTGGTTCCTGCAAGGCCAGCAACGCTCCTGAACTCTTCGCCAAGCCCGACATCGACGGTGGCCTTATCGGCGGTGCTTCACTGAAGTGCGCTGACTTCAAGGGTATCATTGACGCTTGGAAGAAGTAAAATTAAAGTAAAAAGGTAAAAAAGTAAAAATGTAAAGACATAGGCTTATGAACACATATTTGAGTTATTTGATTAAAAAGGTCATTTGGGTTTTACCTTTTTACCTTTTTACCTTTTTGTCATTACCTGCGCAGGCCCAAAATTATCTGGACCACCTGCAGCAGCAGAAAGCAGGACAGGGCAAGGTAACCGTTACGCAGTCGCCAGAAATCACTGATCTTGTCAACGGGAAACCGCAGAATGAGGTGACGGTTGCTCCAGCCAAACCACAAGACAATAAAACGGCACAAGTGCCCGTGAAGCCTGCAACCGGTGTCGTGGGCGATAGTTCTGCCGCACCCAAGGACACCATTCCCGAAGAGAGTGAGGAACCCAAAAAGCGCAGGGTGATCGGCTTCGAGAACAATAACATCACTACCGAAGACGGCACCACCATTGTGGATACCCGCAAGAAAGTGATGCGAAATGCGCGCAAGGTGACTGGCTATCGTATCCAAGCTTTCGCAGGAGGCAACACCCGCGCCGACCGCGTGAAGGCCGAACAGGCCGGCGGAAAGCTTAAGAACGCTTTCCCCGAACAGCCCGTCTATGTACATTTCTATTCACCCCGATGGATTTGTCGCATGGGCAACTACAAGACCTATAACGAAGCTGCCAAACTGCTCAAGAAAGTAAAGTCGCTCGGCTATCCGCAAGCGTGTATCGTGAAAGGTAAAATCAGCGTTCAATATTAAGACATGAATCCAGAAACAGAATTCCGCGACGGATTAGACGAACTCGCGGTTCACTATAAAGACATCCTGGGACTCCTTGGCGAGGACCCGCAACGCGAAGGACTTCAGAAGACGCCGATGCGCGTGGCCAAGGCTATGCAGATTCTGACGCGCGGCTACTCTCAAGATGCACACAAGGTGCTCACCGATGCCCTCTTCGAAGAGAAGTATAGTCAGATGGTTATCGTCAAAGACATTGATTTCTTCTCGATGTGCGAACACCACATGCTTCCATTCTACGGTAAGGTTCATGTGGCTTATATCCCCAACGGCTACATCACTGGGCTCAGCAAGATTGCCCGCGTAGTGGATATATACAGCCATCGTCTGCAGGTGCAGGAGCGCATGACGCAGCAGATTAAAGACTGCATCCAGCAAACCCTTCATCCGATGGGCACCATGGTTGTCATCGAGGCCAAGCACATGTGCATGCAGATGCGTGGCGTGGAAAAACAGAACTCCATCACCACCACTTCCGATTTCAGCGGTGCCTTCAATCAGGCCAAGACGCGCGAGGAATTCATGAACCTCCTGCGCGGCGAAAGCAAGCGGATTTGAATCAGAACGTCATCCTCACATAGAAGCGGATACCGTCGCGATGGGCTGTGGGGAGATCCAGATAAGTCAGTCGCCTAACATACTCCACATGGACGAGCTTGAAAATATTGTGAATGCCCAGTCGTAGTTCCACGTAAGGTCTCTTGCTGTCCATCATGTACATACAATCAGGAAGTTCCGTACGGTTCTTCTCCGTGAGGTCACCCCAGAGACAGCTCACGCCTATGAACTCACGCCATTTCAACTTTCTCAGCAGCGGAATGCGGTTCAGGATTTTTCCGTTCAAATCCCATCCCACCATTAGCGAGGCAAAGCGGTCGTTCAGGAATTCCATATTATTAATAAGGTTGAACGTCTCGCGCTCGGAAATATACGACAGGTTGGAAGCAGGCACCAGCAGCATATAGTAAGGCACTTTGTTCCACTCTATACCACCCTTGAGGAAACAGTCCACCTTTCCCCAGTTATGAGGAATCCAGAAACGTTTATAAATTGTTGCTTCTGTGTAATTATGCTTAAAGTCGGAGCCTAGGAGATTCTTGAAGCCTATGGTATGGACGATTTCGAAGGTAGGCTTGTCGAAATTGATGGTCAGACGGCGCTGCTTCGTATTCACATAGGTCTCACCGGGGGCAAAGAATACACGTGCCGTAAGTTCCGTGTTGCGGAACTTCAGCGGATTGGGATCATTCAGCCTGACATGCTCTGCAGCCCAATCGCCCAGGATCTCGTTTTCCTCGGTCTTAAGTCCTGCAGTGAACTTAAAGCCGTTCTCCGTCTCCCATTCGAAAGTCGCCTGCTGACGATTATAGAACATCATTCGCTCTATATTCGTCCAGCGCAGGGCAACCAGGAAGTTATCCTTGTCGGTAGGTAAGAAGCGGTCGGTAGGCGTACACACGTCGTAGCTGCTACTGAGCGTGATGGTTCGTTTCGGAAACTCTCGTGGCAGATAATCCTTCTCATTGAACGAGTAAGTCACTTCTCCCAGATAGTAGTTCTTCTTGCTGCCCCAACCATGAGCATAGTAGCCGCGGAAGAACCAGTGTTTGTTTAGATTCGAAGTGCTCTGCGCAGTCATTCTCGTACGGAATCCGTCAATGCTGTTGTGAGTGAAGATCGTGTTCACCGGTCCGATGTCGATTTTCGACGGCTTACCCGTTTCAACAAAGTTCTCGATAAGTGCTTTCAACACGAAGATGACTGGCTTGAAACCTTTCAGATTCATAATACGCCGTTGGAAATCGTCCATGCCACTCTCACCCTTGGTCAGCTCTACAGTCCGGTATTTCTCCCAGAAACTGTCATCCCGCATACGGGCGGAAGATTCCACCACCTCTTTGCGCTTACCCTTGAAGAGCCGTGCCGGCATTTCGTCGAAGCCATAATCCTGATTGCGCGTATTACGCACCACCAGGAAACGCCCTACTTTTTTCACCAGACTCATCTCCACGTACATATCATCTTGGGAGAGCACCCAGTCTCCCGTAGGCAGTTGCGTATATTCTTGTTCTACGCAAAGATTGTCCACAAAGTTCACGTCACTCTTCTTCGGAATGCGCAGCGTCACCTTCCTCACGTGGAGTGAACTATCTTTCAAGATATAGAGGTCACCGCTGAAGCCAAAATCCTGCTGGTTGTTGGGCATAAACTGCAGGTGATAGCAAGAGTCGCGATCCACAGCCACCGTGTCGGCAATATAATAACGATAAAACGATATGGCATCATTACCGATAGGTGAAGTAAAAGGGAACTGCAGCAACCTCACGTGGTCGTCGTAGATATCCACGTCAGTGAACACATCCTTAATAGCGATATCCAGGATATCGCCCGTCTCAAAAAACTGGTTCACACCCTGGCTGGTCTGTCCCATCACGATATGTCGTTCACTCTTCGGATTCTTCCTGTAGAGATGGCTGGTCACTGTCTCATTGATGTTCAGCGGCAGGATGTACTTTTGATTATAGGGTGAGAACTCCACTTGGTCGGCCAGCCACGAATGCTTCTGGAAGACCTTTCCCTCCAGCGTCTTCTGCGTGATGTCGTTCATCGAGAAGGTGATCTTCTGATATTGAGTCCAGTGGCAGTTGTCATGGCGGTAGATACCTGGTTTCTTCTTTGCCGCTATCACGCGCCGCATCAGTTCCACGGCAGGGTTGTCCTTACGACGATAGCGCTGCCGCTTAGTCTTGATGGTCACGTTTTGCAGCATCTTTGTGTCGGCTTTCATCTTCACATCCAATCGGTCGGGGGTACTGCTGCTTATGCTGATGGTCTTTGTGGTATAGCCAACGGCTGTCACCGTGATCTGTTGTCCGTTATGGCGCGCTATCTTGAAGTGGCCTGCCACATCGGCTACGCTGTGTACCTTCAGGTTCTTGTATGAAACCGTGGCAAAGGGAATCGTGTCACCCGATTCTGCATCGATGACATATCCCACAATCTGCGCCCCAGCCATCAGTGAGCAAAGGCAACACAGCAACAAAAATAAAAATCTTTTCATCAATCTTTATAAACAAGACTGCAAAATTACTCAACATAATCCAATTTCTCATGTCCTGTTGCGCTCTGATATTGTCTATTTTTTCTATTTTTGCACAAATAAAACATAATTAACGTAATAATGACCAAGGAAATTGCATATTCTTCCTACCTTTGAACCAAAATCAAACAATTCCCATATGACAAAAGAACACATATACCAAAATCTATTGCCCCAAATCAAAGCCCTCATAGAGGGTGAGGACGATGCCGTCAGTGTGATGGCCAATATTTCTGCAGCCCTTCGTGAAGCGATGTCCTTCTTCTGGATAGGCTTTTACGTGGTCCATGGCAGCGAATTACATCTTGGTCCTTTTCAGGGAAGCGTTGCTTGCTACCGCATCCCTTACGGAAAAGGCGTCTGCGGTACAGCCTGGCAGCGCGCAGAGACCATCATCGTAGACGATGTGGAACAGTTCCCAGGTCATATTGCCTGCAGCAGCCTCAGTCGTTCTGAGATTGTCGTTCCTGTCAAAAATGCCTCTGGCGAGGTCACCGCGGTCTTAGACATCGACAGCACCGAGCTTTCTTCCTTCGACGCCACAGACCGCTATTGGCTGGAACAGATTACAGCACTGCTTGGTTGATATATAAAAAAAGAAGAATGATAGAAAGCGTAAAAAAACTGGTGAAAGAAGCATCGGAGGAGATGCTCACTGACACCTTTGAGATAGCCCATAAGGAAGGATTTGCTAATATCGTGACATCTTCTGACCTCGCTGTTCAGAATTTTCTGAAGAAAGGTCTTGCCACACTGCTTCCTGGCAGCGGCTTTCTCTGTGAGGAAGAGGACCGTCATCAGTTGGGTAAGGAATATACCTGGATTATTGATCCCATCGACGGTACAGCGAACTATAGTCGCGGTATCGACCAATGTGCCGTTTGCGTAGGTCTGAAGCACCATGAAGAGATGGAACTGGCCGTAGTCTATCTGCCACACACTGAGGAACTCTTTTCGGCAGTAAAAGGCCAGGGAGCCTTTCTGAACGACAAACCCATCAGCGTTTCTTCCCGACAGCTTGGTGATGCAATCATGAGTACTGCCCTACCTGTCTATCACAAAGAATATGCTGATATCTGTTCGGAGATTATTAAAGAAACCTTCTTGCAGTGTAACGATATCAGACGTTTCGGAGCTGCTGCACCGGAACTCTGCTATCTGGCAATGGGACGCACGGAGCTATACTTCGAGTACCTGCTTTCGCCCTGGGACTATGCCGCTGCCTCTCTGATTGTGACGGAAGCAGGAGGAGTAATTGCCGGTCTTGAAGGCAACACTCCCCCACTTACCGAACCATCAGGAATCATTGCCGCCAACAGTGAGGCCAACCTACGGCAATTGTTGACCATCATACAGAAACACTCTAAGGCAGGCTAAGAAAACTGTATGATATGGTTATTTAACGTTATCGCTTCAGGAGGGTGATGGGCTTCTCGGGCTTCATCACGTTGTTCACCTTGGTCTGCTGGGCCTTGGCATTGGCCTTGAGGGTGGCCTTGATGTCCTGCGAGGAGGCTCCGATGAGGAACTGGTATTCTCCCTCGGCAACTACCCAGGCTGAGGATGCCTCGTCGAAGGAGGCCAGGTCGGCGGCCTTGATGGTGAGTTTCACGGTCTCACTCTCTCCAGCCTTCAGAGCCTTGGTCTTGGCGTATGCCTTCAGTTCCTTGGCGGGCTTGTTGGCAGCCTTGTTGTCGGGGGCTGAGATGTAGAGCTGTACCACCTCCTTGCCCTCGCGGGTGCCTGTGTTCTTGACGGTCACACTCACCTCGTAGGCATCTCCCTTCTCAGCAATCTTGGCGTCGCTATATTCGAAGGTGGTGTAGCTGAGGCCATAGCCGAAGGGATAGCTGACTGGCACCTCGAAGGAGTCAAAGTAGCGGTAGCCCACATAGATGTCCTCCTCGTAGTCGGTGTAGTCCACATTCCTGACGGTGCCCTTCTGGCCCTGGTTTAACATATCGATGCGCGGGTCTTGGTCGATGGGGAAGTTGCGGGATGAGTAGGCGTCGGTGAACTGGATGGGCCATGTCATGGTGAACTTGCCTGAAGGCGACTGCTTGCCACTGAGCACATCAACCACACTGTTGCCGCCTTCCTGACCTGCCTGCCAGGCACAGAGTATGGCATCGGGCAGGCTGTTCCATGAAGCTGTCTCGATTACTCCACCAATGTTGAGCAGCACCACCACCTGCTTGCCAGCCTTGTGATAGACTTCACAGACCTGCTGGATGAGCTGGCGCTCAGAACTGCTGAGGTTGAAGTTTGACACATTGCGGTCGAGGAATTCACCTGAGAGCCGGCCCAGGGTGATGACTGCAATATCTGATGCCTCGGCCTGACGGGCCAGTTCTTCTGTTGTGAAGGTCTTCTCGGCTGGCAGTGGCTGGGGAAGGAACATGGCCAGACCGGCAGTCTTGGGGTCTTTCTTGGCCTTGGCCTCCAGCTCTTCTGCTGCCTTCTTCTTGGCATCAGCCAGGTAGGATTCGTAGGCTGTCTTCAGGTCTTCTGAAACGGTGTAGCCACCATTCTTCATGCCGTCGAGCAGTGACACCACATAGGCATGGTTCACATTGCCCGAGCCAGTGCCTCCTGCAATGAAATCGTAGGAAGTGTTGCCATAGAGGGCCACGTTCTTGATGGTCTCGGCAAAGGGCAGAGCCTTCTCGTTCTTCATCAGCACCATACCCTCGGCAGCTGACTGACGGGTAACTGCTGCATGGGCCTTCAGGTCGGGCTTGTTTGAGAATTTGTAGCCCTGATAGCGTGGACTCTTCTCGACGAGGTTCAGCGTGCGCCTGACACTACGGTCAAGGTCGGCCTGTGCCAGCTTTCCACTCTTCACACCAGCCACAATAGAGTCGAACTGTTCATCCTTGCCTGGCTGCAGCATGTCGTTGCCAGCCCACATCTGGCGGGCACCATCCTTGCCACCAAACCAGTCGGTCATGACAGTTCCCTCGTAGCCCCATTCATCGCGGAGGATAGTCTCGACAAGGTCCTTACTCTCGGAGGTGTAGATGCCGTTGATGTAGTTGTAGGAGGTCATCACGGTCCAGGGCTTGCTCTCCTTGATGGCAATCTCGAAGCCCTTCAGGTAAATTTCACGTAGGGCCCGCTGTGAGATGCGTGCATCGTTGTTCATGCGGTTGGTCTCCTGGTTGTTGGCAGCAAAGTGCTTGATGCTGGTTCCCACATCGTTCTTCTGCACACCCGTGATATAGGCCGAGGCAGTCTTGCCAGCCACCACAGGGTCTTCGGAATAGTATTCAAAGTTGCGTCCACAGAGGGGGTTACGCATGATGTTGAGGGCAGGAGCCAGCAGCACGTCGGCCCCATATTCCTTCACCTCCTGTCCGATGGCCTCGCCAACCTCCTCGATGAGCTGGGTGTTCCAGGTGGAGGCCAGCAGTGTGCCGATGGGGAAGTGGGTGCAGTAGTAGGTGGCAGAGTCACCCTCGCGTTTGGCATCAATACGCAGTCCAGCAGGACCGTCGGCCAGCACAATGGCAGGTATTCCAAGTGAGTCGAGAGGGTAGGTGGTTCCAGCGGCACCAGGCACCAGGCTACGTGTGGCTCCAATCACGGCATCATTGCCTGAGAAGCCCTGCATGCCAGTGCCGATTACAAAGTGGGCCTTGTCTTCGAGCGACATCTGTGCCATCACTTCTTCCTGGTTGATCACATTCACGGGGGCCTTGTCGGATGTTCCACAGCCCACCGTAATAAAGACTGTTGCCATAGCAATTAAAACGTTTTTTTTCATAGTTATTTGGTTTTGTTATAATCTAACACAAAGACACGAAGGCACAAAGTTTTTTTTATATAAACAAAAATCCACACAAATCTCACAAAAATATTTATGTCAGATTTTTGAAGATTTTTGTCTTTAATCTCTGTACCTCTGTGTTGTTTTACTTAAACAGCAGGGGAGTGAATTCTGAGAGATAGATTCGCCAGTTGCGCCAGATGTGACCACCATCGGTCTCAAGGTAGGTGTACTTGTGGCCCTTGGAGTCGAGATAGGCACGCAGGTCGTTGTTGTTTTTGAAGAGGAAGTCGGTCTTGCCAATGCCAATCCAAAAGAGCTTGGGATTCTTGGCAAAGAGGGCATCAATCTTCTTGTTGCGGTCGGCATAGATGTTGGGGAATCCGTTGGGGTCTTTCTGCTGCTGGTCAACGGCTGCCGAGAATAGTCCTACGTAGCCGAAGAGATCGGGATTATTGATGCTGATAAAAAGACTGTGGAAACCACCCATGGAAAGACCAGCAATGGCACGGTGGGCCTTGTCTTTCTTCACACGGTAGGTCTTCTCGATGAACTTCACCACATCGGGAAAGGCTGTCTCGAAACTGCCCTCCATGGTCTTGGGCAGCATCATGGTGGGGACACGGAATCCCTCGGAAGTCTCACCAGGACAAGCCTCCTGCGAGATGTTGCCATTAGTCATCACCACCAGCATGGGCTCGGCCTTGCCCTGTGCAATTAGGTTGTCGAGTATCTGCGCAGCACGTCCCAGTTCACTCCAGGCATTCTCGTCACCACCGATGCCATGCAGCAGATAGAGCACAGGATACTCCTTGCCGCTGGTCTCATAGCCTGCCGGGGTGTAAACAGTGAGTCGGCGGGTGAGCCCTGCAGTGGGACTCTCGTACCATGTCTTGCTCACGGTGCCATGGGCCACCTTGTTTACTTTATAGAGGTCGGCCCGTGCATCACCACCGATGAGCAGCACACTGAACAGGTTGTTGATGTCGCGGATGTTGTAGACATTCAGGGGGTCAATGATTTTCACTCCATCGACAATCATGTTATAGGTATAGAGCTCGGGCTTCAGGGGGGCAGAGGTGAAGCTCCACACACCATTGCCGTCCTTCACCAGGTCGGCCACCCCAGGTGCATCGTAAGTATTGCCTTGATATTCCACCTTTTGAGTGGGCAGGAAGTCGCCAGTAATCTGCACCTTCTGTGCCTCGGGGGCAATCAGGTTGAAGGTGACGCTATTGTCGGCATGTACATCGGGAGAAGCTACCTGGGGGCCTTGTCCCCAGCTCAGGTTCTGCTGAGCCTGTGCCGCCATGCCCGTGAGGCAGAGGGCAACCATCATAATAAATTTTCTCATTGTCTGGATTTTTAGTTAATCAATGATGCAAAGATAACATGTTTTCTCCATATGTCCAAATTATTTAGCACCTTTACTATTTTCAAAAAAATTTGGACATATGGGAAACTGAGAAAAATGGAGTCACCTGACGGCTTGCAAGATTACGTACGCGTGACGTCTGTATCACCCCTGCTCATTGGCAGCACCATCTTATTAATGTTATGTGCCTTTGTTGTATGGGGGATGTTCGGCACCGTAACTGACCGCGTGGAATTTAGCGGACTTATCTTTCCTCATCACGGCACCGATGACGTGGTAGTGGAGTCAAAAGGTACCATTACAAAGATGCTCGTACACACAGGCGACACAGTGATGGAAGGCCAAAATATTGCCCATGTGCTGATAGACGGCAAGGACAGTCTTGTATGTAGTAAACTGCATGGAACGGTGTTGTTTACCAAGCAGGACCGTGAAACGTTCGATCCCATGGAACCTCTAGTAAGTATGGTTTGCGACCATCATCGAGGAGGTGCCGTACCTACCATGCTGGTGGCTTATGTAGATATGGACACCCAGCACTACCTTCGCGAAGGAATGACGGCTCAGATTTGGCCACGTGGGGATGATCGTGACGAGATAGGCTATGCGCGTGGTGTCATCACCAGCATAGACCGTTATCCGACTCCTCGCGAAGAGATTATTAACCAACTGAAGAGCACAGCGATGGCCGAAGCACTGTTTTCGATGGAAGAGTCAGCCTGGCAGGTGATTATAGAATTAAAACATAATCCCAAAGACTCAACTCGATACGACTGGTCGTTTGGTCAGCCCAAAAATGTGGAAATGGGCATCGGAACTTATTGTAATGTGCTGACGGAGACGCGCCGACGCTCCATGTATGAGTATCTTTTTAATATACAGCGATGAAAGGTGAAAAATCGACATGGGGACTGATACGCCGCTTTATGAAAGGTGGCGGTATGCTGATTGTCTTCAGCCTACTGCTCTATGTCATCTCCATCGGAATCACGCTGTTTCCTCCTCTTTTCCAGCAGGTCTTCACCGATAATATTATCACGGGCAAGAATCCAGAATGGTTCTGGCCACTCATTATACTCTACGGGGCCTTATTTGTACTGGAGCTTATAGCCTGGCTGGTTCTCAATGGGCACCGACGTTTGCTGAAAATGCGGTTCAGCCTCATCAGTCAAGCCCGCTACATCTGGCACGTGTTGCGACTACCCATCTCAACCCATACCCGCTACACATCAGGTGACCTCATCGCCCGATATATGGGTATCGGGACAACAGGAGTCGATTTGTTCGACCTCGCTCCGGCGGTTGTCATGGTGCTGAACATCATCATCTTCTCATACTTGCTCTTCGTCTATCACTGGAAACTGGGACTGATGGAGATTTTTGCCTTAGGAACCATTATACTTTCCATCAGTTTGAGCACTAGCTACCAAAAGCGAAAGGCCCGGAGCTTGGAAGCTACAGAACGACACTTGCAGAGCGCCACCATGGCAAGTATGAACAATATGGAGACCATCAAGGCTGCAGGAGCTGAGTATCGTTTCTACCAACGCTGGGATGCACTGTATACACAGGCACTGAATGCTCGCGTCACCTCAACACGACAGATGATTCTCATGGGAGCTCTGCCCCTATTGGTGCAACAACTGACCGCGGCCCTATTGCTCTGCTTGGGTACTTGGTTTATCTTGCAGGGTGAACTGACTCCTGGTATGTTGTTGGCTTCACAAGGTTTTATGTCGTCTATGTTATATCCCGTCACCAAAATGTCTAATGTGATGCAGGATGTCTTCAAAGCGCACTCCATCTTGGAACGGATAGAGGAAGTCTTGGAGGGGGACACCAGCATCCTGAAGGACAATCATTATGAATCTGCCGACAGGGACTCAGAACAAGAACCATTCCTTGAAAAACTCACGGGCGAGATTGAACTACGTGACGTGACATTTGGCTACGACCACTCACTGCCGCCGATAATCAGCCATCTGTCACTACGCATCAAGAAAGGCGAACAGGTAGCTTTCGTTGGAAAGTCGGGCTGCGGGAAGAGTACGATTGCCAAACTGGTGGCCGGACTCTACGAACCCTGGGAGGGAGAGGTATTGCTCGATGGTCATCCCATCAGCGACATCAGTCGCATTTCTCTGACCAGCAGCATCGGGGTGGTGGGACAGGACTGCACATTATTTGCAGGTACCATTGCCGACAACATCAAGATGTGGGACGAAAGCATCAGCGATGAAGATATGATACGTGCTGCCACACATGCGCAAATACACCACGAGATAACAGCATTGCCCAATAGCTACCAAAGCCGAGTGGAAACAGATGGACAGAACATCTCAGCAGGCCAGCGCCAACGCATAGAGATAGCAGCTGCATTGGCTAAAGATCCCACCATCCTGGTGATGGATGAAGCCACCGCCATCCTTGACAAGCAAACCGAGGCTGAAGTCATACAGGCCGTACGCTCGCTGAACATCACCTCTCTTATGATTGCACACCGCCTGGAAACCATCCGTCAATGCGACACGATTTACGTCATCGACTTTGGAAATGTGGTACAGCAAGGTACTCACGACACACTCATGAAGGACAAAGAAGGAGTTTACTATCAGCTGAATACATATGGAACAGATGCTTGAACAACTGAAACGACGTATAGAAGGTAACCGCAAGGCTACAAGCCGTGCGGCAGATATCTTCATGTCAATGGTTGACAGGAACTTACTACGTCAGCTGAGAATCAACACCCAGGAGGTACTGGAGACGGACCAATTGGAACAGGAACTTGCCAGACAGGGGGTCTTCTTCCGACAGATACAACTGGAAGGTGATTGGTGGCGACATACAACGGGAAAACTGTTAGCCTTCCTGCGTGAAGATGACACACCTGTCGTGCTGACCCCAGGGTTTGCCAGCTATTCATTCATCCATCCACATACAGAACGACGCATCGTCATCAACAACAAGCTCTTTGGTCATGCCTCAGCTGCCTCCATCCTAAAAACAGAGGCTTTCAGCCTGACACAGTCACTGCCAGACAAACAACTTACCTTGCGAGAGTTGGGACGATTTGCCAGGCGGAGCCTCAGCACCACCGACCTCTGTTATATCGCATTAGCTTGTGTCAGCGTCGTGCTACTAACAATGTTTACGCCCTATGTTACGAAACTGATCTTCAGCGAAGTCATCCCCTCGGGCAGTGCATCCCAACTACTGCCTGTTGCCATCCTGCTGTTCAGCGCTACTTTGGGAATGGTCATGCTGCAGGTAACGCGTAGTCTGGTGGTCTTCCGCGTCAAAGACAAACTGGAATACTCGCTTCAGACCTCTCTTATGACAAGATTGCTACATCTGCCAGCCACCTTCTTCCGACAGTGGTCTGCAGGCGACCTATCAAGTCGCGTGCTGTCATTGTCACATTTCAGTGCCTTGCTGACAGAAAATATACTCACCACCATTCTCTCAGTTCTATTTACGGGTATCCTCTTTATTCAATTCTTTATCTATGGAGGTCCGCTACTGTTCATTGGTATCGGTGCATTGTTGCTGGAACTATTCTTCATTCTCCTCAATTATCATTATGTAAAAAAGGTCCAGAACAGCGTAACACCTCATCGGTCACGCATGTTCGGATTCCTTTACGAACTGCTTGGAGGTATTCAGAAAACACGCACCAATGGAGCCGAGGAACGTGCCTTCCAACTCTGGGCAGAGCATTTTGCCTATACAGAGCCTAACAGTGCCTATCAACCGCTCATGTACACCTATTCCGGTTCACTGGCTTTTGTCACAAAGATGCTGCCGATGATCATCACCATGTGGGCCGCATGGAGTTATAAACTTGCACTGAGCGACTATATCGCTTACTGTGCCGTTTTGGGTATCGCTTTGGATACGGTGGGGCAAATGGAAACTATTATGAAACAGTTAGGACGCGTGATGCCTCAAGCCCGGCTCTGTCAACCCATCTTGGAGGCGGTACCAGAGATAAAGGACAATCAGCTGATGATAACCCACCTGGAAGGAAGCATCAATATCATTGGACTTCGTTTCCGCTACAGCAAATCGGATCCTTGGCTGTTCGATGGTTTCGACCTGCACATTGAGCCTGGAGAATTCATTGGCATCACAGGACCTTCCAGTTGTGGGAAAAGCACACTTTTACGTCTGCTGTTAGGCTTTGAAGACCCCACTGAGGGTTATATATACTACGACCGTTTCAACCTACGCGACGTCAACAAGCCATCACTACGCCGCAATTGCGTAAGTGTGGTCATGCAGAACGGACGGCTCATTGAAGGAACCCTGCTCGACAATAACCTTTTTTCTGCTCCTGACGCAACAGAGGAAGAAGCATGGGAGGCTGCCTGTATGGTTTCCCTTGACGAGGATATCAAGCACATGCCCTTGGGTATGCAGACACCTATCACAGAAGATGGTTACGGACTATCCGGAGGACAGCGTCAGCGCATCATGCTGGCACGCGCTCTCGCACAGCGCCCTGATATACTAATGCTTGATGAAGCCACTTCTGCCCTCGACAATGTCACACAGCAATGTGTGGCCGAACGACTGAAGCAACTACAATGTACGCGTATTGCCATCTCTCAGCGACCAGATACTTTACGTTACTGCGACCGCATCATCACCTTATAAACTCTACCAGAACGGCATTCACCGCCATTAGACATCATTCGAGCGTTTTCATAGTTTATATCAGCCTCATCAAGATTCACTATCACTTTCAACCTTATCTGATGAAATTGGTCCAAACCGACTGCTCTTTCTGGGGATGACCATCTTCTGCAACATTCAGTTTCTTGATCATCCAAGCCATGTTGCGTCCGAGCGTACGCATCGTCTGCATACCTTCTTCGTCTTGCTTTACCTGACCTGGTGTCTGTCCGTAGGCCATATTCCAATATTGTGAACTGACTACGGGCATATTCATCATCGTGAAATATTTGTTCAGACGGTCAAATGCTGCTGAAGCGCCGCCACGACGACATACCACTACACTGGCTGCCGGCTTATACTGCAATTGTTGCCCCAGAGAATAGAATACCCTATCGAGCAACGCGCAGAGTGAACCGTTAGGCCCTCCGTAATATACGGGTGAACCAACAACAAGTCCGTCAATGCCGTCTTTCACAGCACGCCATACTTTGTAATACAGGTCGTCATTATATGTGCATTTACCCATCCTGCCACACCATCCACAAGCAACGCAGCCTTGTACTGCCTGTTTGCCGATGCTGACAATCTCGGTCTCAATGTCTTCGGCGTTGAGTGTTCTTGCCACCTCGCTGAGGGCCTGGAACGTATTCCCATTCCCTTTCGGACTTCCGTTTATCAACAATACCTTCATAAATCTAATTTGCAAATAATATTCAATTTCTGGAACAAATATAGAAATTATTATTCAAAATTAGTCAAAAAAGCGTATCTTTGCAACAATATTTAGGAGAATTGACAATGAAAGAGATTAATTACAAAGATTTGAAGTTTAATCCGTTCAATCTCATTGGCGGTGAATGGATGCTGATAACAGCGGGTAACGAACATAGCTGCAACACGATGACGGCCTCATGGGGACATTTGGGATGCCTGTGGGGAAAAAACGATCCGTCGGCAGTTATATACATTCGCGAGTCACGTTATACCAAGGAGTTTGTAGACAAAGAGCCGTATTTCACCCTATGCGTCATGGACAAGTCGTTCAAGAAGCAGATGGCCTATCTGGGTAGCACGTCAGGACGTGACGAGAACAAGATTGCAAAGGCAGGCCTCACTCCTGTCTATGCTGATAATTCAGTCTATTTCGAGGAAGCCAAGCTGGTACTCATCTGCAAGAAAGTGTATGCCGCAGAAATCCAACAGAGTGGCATCATCTATCAGGAGACGATTGACCAAAGCTATCCACAAGGCGACTACCACACCATCTACGTCGGTAAGATAGAGAAGGTGCTGGTGCGTGATGACGAGTATTTGAAATAATCTATTGTGAATGAATAAAAGAAAAAAGGCTAACTGCTTGATTAAGCGGTTAGCCTTTTAAAAGTCGGGATTACTGGACTCGAATTGGTGAACATTTTAGAAGGTCGTTAAAACCTCTTTAAACAATTTGACGAAAAGTCCTTTATTAGCGTATATGAAGGCATTTCAGCACATTTTTGAACGCCCCTAAAACTCTTAAAAATGTTTAACGAGGTTCATTTTTGTTCATAAATGTTGTGCAAATGTTGTGCAAGTTTTGTATATTTGCACAACCGAATAGAGTTTATTAGATGAACAAACAAAACAAACTTGAACAGATATGACAACAGTACGTGCATTCATAAGGACAGCTTCAAAGCGTCGGGACTCCAAGGTATTCATACGATTCCGGCTAACGGACGGGCGAAAAATACAGTTGTTTCACAAATCTGAGTTTCTTGTCAGTCCAGACGTATGGGATGCCAAGAAAGAATGTATCAAAGCCAAGATCCTGTATAATGCAATCGAAAGAGCTAGATTAGAACTAGCTGTTAGAATAAGAAAGGGACTGTTGATAGATATATATGAAGATTACAAGGAGAAAGAATCTTTGAATAGTGCCGAATTCGAAAAATTGATAGATATGAGACTTAATCCCGAAAAATACAAGGAAGAAGAGAAAGAACAAAACGATTTCTATTTCTCTTTTAGGAAATTCCTCGATGTGAAGAATTATTCTTCTACTGATGAAAAAAACTATGAGACAATGATACGTATGCTCAGACGTTTTGAAATGTTTCAAAAGGTCAGGTTCGGGAGTGATTATGCATTGGGGTTTAAAACGATGAACGTTGACACTATTCGGGACCTTGAAAGATATGTGAGGGAAGAATATAAATATGTAGCCCAAAAGCCTTATAAATTTATCTTTGAAGAGATTCCTGAGAAGCGAATGCCTGGCGTTCGTGGTGCCAACACGATTGCCAAGATAATGAAAAGGTTTAGAACTTTCATAAAATGGTGTTTGAAGGAAGGGTTACTTGAAAGCGACCCATTTGTTGGCTATGAGCAGAAAAATCCTGTCTATGGTACTCCATACTATATAACTATTGAAGAACGTAGCCAGATTGCAGATACAGATATTCTGAAAGCATGGGAGAAACTAGACAAAGAGCAACAAAAGAGCATAGCGAAGTCTTCCCTCCCCCAGCTGGCTATCCAGCGTGACATTTTTGTCTTCCACTGCATGATTGGCTGCCGTGTAAGTGACCTGGTTACTCTTACACCAGAGAATGTCATCAATGATCACATTAGCTATATTGCAAAAAAAACGAGCAGAGAACGTGTTGATGCTATAGAAGTGCCACTTAACTCAATAGCCAAGGCTATATTGGAGAAATATTGGGACGGCCAACGGAAGACCGGGCCACTTCTTCCTTTTATTTCACCTCAAAAATACAATGATAGCATTAAGGAAATATTCCTTTTGTGTGGAATTACGCGGAATGTTACCATTTGGAACTCTACCACAGGGAAAGAGGAACAGCATCCCTTGAATGAGATAGCGAGTAGCCATCTGGCAAGAAGGACATTCATCGGAAACTTGTATAAGAAAGTGCAAGACCCTAACATGATTGGCAAGCTGTCAGGCCATGTTGAAGGTTCAAAGGCCTTCGCCAGATACAGAACGATAGATGACGACATGAAACAGAATATGGTCAAAATGCTTGAGTAGACTGGCTCAAAAGTGTTCTCAAATGTTTAAATCAGTTAACTTCTTATGCCAAAGCCTATTTTGAAGTATACGATCTTTTCATTAGATTTGCCGAAGATTAGTTTTTAAACAAATTAAAGGCATGAATGAAACATTAGTAAATGACATCCTCAAAAGTGGAGGAACGACACTGATGGTTATCAAGGCAGAAGATCTGAAGAAGGCTATCTGTGAGACTGTCAGTGAAACAAGGCGTCAGATGGAAAATGAAGTAGCCATGAGCAAAAGCGAAACATATCTGACAGGCCAGCAGGTTCAGGACAAGTTGAATGTAAGCAGAACCACTTTGTGGAACTGGAGAAAAGAAGGTTATCTGGTGCCCATAGAGATAGGAGGAAAATACCGCTATAAATTATCGGACATCAATAAATCATGAAGAGTTGTCAAAATGCTCTTTCTTGGCGAGACTAGGAGTTCTCCACATCCATCAGAGGGTATAAAAATAGCCGTTTTGAGTTAATGGACAAAGAAATGCCAAAACGAGGACAAATATTGTCAAAACGTTTTTTAACATGATCTTCCCTCAAAACCATTGAGCAAAAATTAACAGCTCTTAACAGAATGGCAATGTGATTGGTAAACACTATTGAAGGGCAAAAACAGTATACTTCAAATATGTAAAAAAAATGTGCGTATTTCTTGTTTTATTAAATTATATTTTATAACTTTGCACCGTTTTATAAAACTTCGTTTAATAAATTAGATATTACACCTATGCCTATAACAAGAAACATATTACGCCAAGTGATGCTTGATAACCAGAAGGATATCGAGCAATATAAGGTTTTTCACCGGGGTTATGATCTCGATTCCTTCCCATTGCAGGTATTTGTTGGAGTCAGGCGTTCGGGAAAGTCATTCCTGCTTTTCCAGAAGATGCACCAGATGCTTGCCGACGGGCATGGCTGGGAAGACATGCTCTATATCGATTTTGAAGACCGTCGGCTAGAAGGTTTCACAGCGGATGATTTCAACCTCATCCTGGAATGTCATCAGGAGATGTACGGCAAACGCCCGATGCTGTTTCTTGATGAGATACAGAACATTGACGGGTGGCAGAAGTTTGCACGAAATCTTGCAGACAAGAAGTACAGCGTCTTCATTACGGGAAGCAATGCCAAGATGCTTTCAAAGGAAATCATGTCAGCACTGGGAGGCCGGTACATTCCCGTGGAGGTCTATCCGTTTAGTTTCACCGAGTATCTCGACTATCTTGGAATCCCGCATGATGAGCTGTCACTTGAAGCAACCGAGTCAAAGGCCCGGTTCATGAAGGCGTATGGCGACTATCTGGCATGGGGAGGCTTGCCCGAATCCGTCAGTCTTCCTGTCAGAAGATCCTATCTTTCCAGTGTCTTTCAGAAAATATACTTAGGTGACATTGCTCAGCGAAACGGAGTGTCAAATGCCAAGTTGCTGCAGCTCCTGACAAAGAAAATCGCAGAGAGTGTCATGCAGCCCATTTCATACAACCGACTGGCCAAAATACTCTCCAGTGTGGCTGGTAAGGTCAGTGTGCCGACAGTTTCCAGCTATGTCAGCTACTCAGAAGATGCGTGGCTGCTGCTGCGGTTGAGAAACATAGCCTCTGCTTTTGCGGAAAGGGAAAGTGTCTGCAAGTACTATTATATAGACAACGGCCTACTTTCAATCCAATTGATGAACGCGGACACCCTACTTTTGGAAAATGCCTTAGCCCTTTCGCTTTTCCGGAAATACGGGCACGATGCAGATAATGAGCGCGTCTATTTCTACAACGCGAATGTAGAAGTTGACTTCTATGTCCCCGAAGAGGAACTTGCCGTACAGGCATCCTACTCTCTGACAGACGAGACAACCCGGAAACGGGAGGTGGATGCCCTGAGCAAGCTGCCCAACGTTCACCCGTGTAAGCGTCGTGTAATCGTTACATACGATGAGGAAGACACCATAACGGATAAGCATGGCATCATAGAAATAGTTCCATGTTGGAAATGGCTTCTCAGCATGGAGAAGTAACATGCAGTTATTTAATACAATAAGAAGATCTGAATTACAGTAACGCCGAAGCAACAGTAAATGAACATCGACAGGGAACTCTTTGACGAGGAAAACTCCTATATACAGATTCTGGATAAGTGGGAGAACTTCGGAACGCAGAACGGCATCGCGGATGAGGGATATGACAACCTTTCCTTCCACGGTGCACCCCGTTTTGAAGTCACAGAGAAGATCAATGCCTTGCTCAACGGCATCCTGACAACGGATGAAAACCTCATACTCAGGGAATATTTCGGCATCGGCTGTCAGCAGAGAACTGTCGAAGAGCTTGCCGATTCTAACCATTCCACAGTAAAAGCTATGCAGATTTATCTGAAGGGAATCCTCCAGAGAATAAGGGAACATGACGAGACCCTTGATCTTTGGAAATACCTTTTCAGGGCATAAAGAGGGGCGCTATCCTGATTGACTGAGGGATAGCGGCCCAATTATTCCCATGCTCACTTAGAGTCAATTACCAACAAAAAGACAAGACCATTGCTGATTATTGTCCTTTCTCGAACTTAACACAAGACTATCTTTGCCCAGTCTATCGCCTTGCCGTCCTTCTTGGCTTTATCTATAAGCTTTTTTATCTGTTCCTTCTTCTGGTCATCCATTTCCTCC
>OMWC01000015.1 GCA_900314655.1 uncultured Prevotellaceae bacterium
AGGTAAGTGAAAAATCTGACATGGCAAAATCCTGAGCAACTTTTTGTTGCTCAGGTACTTATAAAGAAAGTTAAACTAAAGTGCTGCGGAATTTAGGATCCCAAAACTTGGATAACTCAGGATTTTTTTTGTATCTTCGCAACGTGAAACCAATTAAAACTACAAAGAAGATGAAAAACAAATTTTTGATATTACTGATACTGGTGGCTATGGGCTGCCTCAATGTGATGCGTGTTAGTGCTCAGAAGACAGCCGGAAAGCTCGTTTATTCGGTGGCCACCGACGGTTATGTGAACGTGCGTCAGGCTCCTACCGCCAAATCGAAAGTGATAGGCGTATTGGCTACAGGCCGGAAAGGAGCTGCCCTGCTGAGTTCGAAAGGCACGTGGTGGAAGGTGCGCGTGGATAATGTGACGGGCTATGTGAACAGTAAGTACGTGCAGCTCAGCAGCAAGCCCGTCGCGGTGAAGAATCTGCCGGAGTTCTACTATGAGCTATTGGCCACGTGTCAGAGCATGAAAGAGGTAAATGTTTTTTTCTACAATTGTCCTGATGTCTTGGATGGTTCGCCTGTCTATCTTGACTATGAGAACGGAAAGAAGGTCTATAAGATCTGTATGAGTTGTCATGCCACGCGCCGTGCTGCCGAGGAAGCCTGCAAGGAGACAAATAATCTTTTCGGCTATGAATTGTCGAAGGTGTGGGCCACAAAGGGACTAGCTGAATGCGTTTATCTGCCCATGACGCCCGCTGAGGAGTATGCTATCCCGCTGACGCCGGGGGAATGACGAAAACGATAACGATGACGAAAACGATAACTTGAAACCTGAAACTTGAAACCTGAAACTTATGAAGAAGTATTTGATTTCGGCTGTGATTCTCGTGGCAATGCTGACGGGATGTGCCACCAGCGCTGAAAGACTGGAACGCCAGGCTCGAGAGGCTGCCATGGTGAAAGAAGCTTTGCAGAACCGTCGTTATACGATTGACATCCACATGATGCACCCACTGAGAGGTAGGGCAGTCAACGTGACGAGCAACTATTCGGTAGAGGTGAAGGGCGACACACTCGTGTCTTATCTGCCTTATTTTGGCAGGGCCTATCAGGTGCCCTATGGCGGTGGCAAGGGGCTTAATTTCATAGCTCCGATTACTGGCTACCAAAGTGAGACCGACCGCAAAGGTACGACTCGTATTATGCTGACCTCCGAGAATGAAGAAGACAGCTACCTGTATGTGCTGGAGGTTTTCAGCAATGGAGAAAGTTCCGTCGAGGTGCAGTCGCGCCAGCGTGACCGTATCTATTATACGGGGCGTATGAACCTATGGCCTTGACTTCAACGTCAACGTTAACCTTAACCTTAACGATAACGATGACGAAAACGATAATTTGAAACTTGAAACCTGAACCTTATGAAGAAGTATTTGATTTCTTTTATTTTTGCCTTCTCGGCATTGATGATGCTCAGTGGCTGCATTGTTTCTGAGCAGAAACTCACGGAAAAGATCCAGTCTGCCATCGTGGAAGATGAGCAGTCGAAGGGCAGGACACTCGAAGTGACGGAGTTTTCACTTGGCGAAAAGACCGGTAAGAACTATCAAGGGGTGCTGAAGGGCAAACTTGATGGTAAAGAGATGGTCTATGACGTGACGGTGACAGACGAAGGCGATGACTTCGACGTGAACTGGACCCCCAGGCCATAGACCATCAATTCTATCCCTGCTTAATTCATCTTATTTCCATTGCTGTTGGGCTGCCAACGCTATGAACATATAGTGAGAGGAGGCTCCGCCCAGGCAGTATTCTGTCTGTTGCCAAAGGAATGGGAATTCCAGCAGTTCTGGGAAATCGGGACGTATGAGCGCCGTACCTGACACCACTCCTCCTGGGATATATGACCAGTCAGCGCGGTTCAGGCCGTAAGCGGTGGTTGCCGATTGGGAACCCACACCAGAGGCAAAGGAAGCCTGATTACTGCCGGGATGACATCCCAAGACGAAGTTGAGGGCATTCCAGATGACCTCTTTGTTAGTCAGCGCAGGGAAAGCCTTGTTCACGAAATAATGGCGGAAGGCAAACGACTGGATATCCCATCCTGCTCCCCAAATGGCAGGTCGGTAGGGAACCCCATAAGGTGTTTCTGCTGATGACTTGTTGATATTCTCCTGATAAGCAATAATTGCTTTTTCGAGTGCCTGAAGGAAGCGTTGCACTTTCTTGTCCTTCATTTGCCGCCATCTCTCTACGCCACGGGAGATGAACCATGCCGTCTGGTTGATGTTCTGAAGAGCGGCTTGCTGATTGGCCAGAACATAATCGGTGTATTTCTTTTCACCCGTAGTGAGGAAGAGTTCCACGGCAGCATGCAGACGGTTGCTGAGCAAGCGTGGGTTGGCATCATTTCCGGCAGTCTGTGTTTCAAAGATTTCCTTGGCTATGTTGAGGCTATGTACTGAGAGAGAATCATTGAATCCTTTCATGGCCCTGGAGATGGCGGCCAACTGTGCTGCCGTCATCTCCGGCGTGGCTGTGCCTCGTGGAAAATCGGTCATCTCTTTCTGTGTACAACCCGTCAAATACATGACGGCAAGGAATGCGGTAAATAAAACTTTTTTCATACTTGTCGTGGTGGGTAGTAAGTTTAAGAAATTGTTTTTGCAAAGATAGGTAATCGACGGAAAAATGCAAAAAAATATCGCGGGAAAAACTCCCGCGATTACAAATCAATACCTAAAATGATACTTAATGCTACAAAGAGGGCAGCAGACCGGCACCGCCTTTCCCCGTCAGGACCTCAGGCACCCGCCCGGCCTTCATGGGCTTATATGTATAAGGTATCACTACCTTACCCTCATCCTCCATGCTGAAGGCATCACAGAAGATGTTGTCTTTCAGATTCCAGGCTTTGGCGTCTTTCTGGCGGAAGGGATGCTTCACGCCCTTGTTGAAATAACATCCTTCCAGGAGCATCTCACAACCCTTGCGGGCATTGGCTGCTGCACTGTTGCCTGCACAGTCGTAGAGACAGTTGAGTACATGGATAGTGCCCCATCGTGCCATAGGCATGCGCTGATCGCAACCTGCGCCCCAGATGCAGTAGGCAAAGGTGACGTTGAGATTGTCAACACCCTGATTGGGATTGTCGCTGGCTCCCACAAGATTGGTGTTCATGTGCATGTAGGCGCGCTCGCTATAGCTGAAGGTACACCATGATACGGTGATGAAGTCGGAGCGTGTGTTGATGTCGAAGTTGGCGTCCATACCATCCTTAAATGCACAATGATCTACCCAGAGGTGTGTGGTGCCGCTGGCCGTGAGCAGGTCGTCGCCGCTTACATCTACGGATCCCGGTCCTTCAAACTGAATGTTTCGGACGATGATATTCTGGCATTCCCTCAGATTGAGGATACCCGAGTGGCGGAATTCTTCCTTGGGGTCGTTCAGGAAGTCGATCAGTAGTTGTCGCACGTGGTATTCGGCTTCCTCTCTGACGCGATTGCCGTTGCTGAGTGTGTAGCCGTCGCCGGAAGTCTTCAGGGCTTTCACGTTGGCGGAATCGAGCAGGGCCTTGATATCGGATGTCATTTTGAAACTGGTCGTCAGCAACGCCCCGTTGCAACCGCAGATTGTCTTGTTCTCCAACTGCTCAGCCCTAATGGTCTTACCTATGACAAAAGGTCCATTGCTACCGTCGAGCACCACGATGTCATATTCCTGCAGAGCCTTCTGGATGGTCCTGGCCATGTCGCCACCGTCGCTTTTCAGCGTGATGCTTTTTCCGCCCTCACCGCCGTTGAGGTTGTAGCATCCTCCTTCAAGGCTGCCCGACACCGCCCATCCGAAAGGTTTCCCAGAGTCGTACTTTCCGGTTTTCTGTGCGTGAATGGCAAGCGTGGGGAAAATCAATGCCCACAGCATGAGTATCAAATACTTCCGGTTGGAATATTGCTTCATATGCGATTTGTTTTTTGATGAGTTTGTCCGGGTGCAAAGGTAAATCTTTTTTTCATAAAACCAAGGAAAAGGAGTCGGTATTTGAAATTATTTTGAAAATGTGTGGAGCGTTTTGGGATTTATTTGTATTTTTGCAAATAAAATCATTAACAAGACCGCTTGGTAAGTGGATTTTAATCATGATGAAGAAATATATATTAGACTTATCGGTGAGCGCCAGCGAGCGTATTAATGAGAAGTATGTGCTGCTGAAACTCACCGACGACAAACCGCTGCCGGTGATTATTCCAGGGCAGTTTGTGGAAGTGCGTGTAGATGATTCTCCAGCTACGTTCTTGCGGCGTCCAATCAGTGTGAATTTCGTTGACTATGACAAGAACGAACTTTGGCTACTTGTGGCTACCATCGGTGAAGGAACCCGTCGTTTGGGTCGTTTGCAGAAAGGTGACACGCTGAATTGCGTGCTTCCTCTGGGAAATGGCTTTACGATGCCCGATGGGCAGCGTAAGGTGCTCCTCGTAGGCGGCGGTGTAGGCGTGGCTCCTTTACTCTATTTCGGCAAGCAGCTGAACGAACGCGGCATCAAGCCTACGTTCCTTCTGGGAGCCCGATCCGCCAAAGACTTGCTGATGCTCGACGAGTTCAGAAAGTATGGTGATCTGTTGGTCACCACAGAGGATGGAACGGCAGGTGAGAAGGGGTTCGTCACCCAGCATTCTTTGCTTCAGAAAGAGACTTTTGACCAAATCAGCACCTGTGGCCCAAAACCTATGATGGTAGCTGTGGCACGTTATGCCCAGAAGTACGGGGTGTATTGTGAAGCTTCGCTGGAAAATCTGATGGCTTGCGGACTGGGAGCCTGTCTGTGTTGTGTAGAGAAGACCACGGAGGGTAATCTCTGCGTTTGCAAGGAAGGTCCCGTATTTGATGTTAAACGTTTAAATTGGTAAGGTATGGCACGGTTGAATGTTAAGATAGGAAACCTGGAACTGAAGAATCCAGTGATGACGGCTTCGGGCACTTTCGGCTATGGAGTGGAGTTTGCCGACTTTGTGGATCTCAGCCAGATAGGAGGCATCATCGTGAAGGGTACCACGCTGAAATCCCGAGAGGGTAACGACTATCCGCGTATGGTGGAGACGGCTCAGGGAATGCTCAATTGCGTTGGACTTCAGAACAAAGGCGTGGACTATTTCTGCGAACATATCTATCCTGAGGTAAGGAAGATTGACACCCAGGTGCTGGTCAATGTGAGCGGCTCGTCTCCCGAAGACTATGCCGAGTGTGCTGCCCGAATCGATGCCCTTGAGGACATTCATGCCATTGAACTGAACATCTCTTGTCCGAACGTGAAGCAAGGAGGCATGGCTTTTGGCGTCACCTGTGAGGGGGCTGCCTCGGTGGTGCGTGCCGTGCGTCAGCGTTACAGTAAGACGCTCATTGTGAAACTCTCTCCCAACGTGACAAGTATCACCGATATCGCACGTGCGGTGGAGGCCGAGGGAGCCGACAGCGTTTCGCTGATCAATACACTTATGGGTATGTCGATTGATATTGAGAAGCGACGTCCGCGGCTCAGCATAGGAACCGGAGGCCTTAGTGGTCCTGCCGTGAAGCCCGTTGCCCTCCGCATGGTGTGGCAGGTAGCCAAGGCTGTCAAGATTCCCGTCGTAGGACTTGGTGGAATTATGAATGCAGAGGATGCCATTGAATTCCTCATGGCTGGAGCTACGGCTATCGAGATAGGCACGGCCAATTTCATTGATCCTGCGGTGACTCTGAAGGTACGCGATGGTATCAGCGACTGGCTTGACCGTCACGGGTGCTCTTCTGTACAGGAGATCATCGGAGCATTGGATGCTTGAACGCTTTTCCTGAAGATATAAAAAAAGCGCCTCATCATTTTTCGATGGGGCGCTTTTTTATGTTCATTGGATCATTTCACTCCTTCAACGGTGTAACCGGCATTACGGAGCAATTGCAGAATACCATTCTCTCCGGGAAGTTTCTCGATGCCGATGACGAAGAGGGTGGGGGCACCTTTCATGATTTCGGGCATCTTCTGTGCCCATCGGGCTAAGCGCTCTTGGCAGGCCGTCATCTCCTCAGATGTGGCATCGCACTTGCCGCCGATCTTCTCGTTCAGGGCCTGCTCGATGGTGTTCATGTTCTGCATCATATAGCCGTTGAGCACATTGTCCATCTGCTTCTGGTAGAACTGCTGATTGTCCACCAGGCACATCATCTGCTCCTTCTGGCGATTCTCAGGAACCGCCTTATAAACGGCATTGGCATACTCCTCCACGGTCTCCATGCCAAACATTGGCATGTTGTTCTTTTGGGCCAGTTGCACGAAGTAGGCATCAATCTGCGACATCGGGTCGAAAGTGCCGCGGTGGTTTGCCAGATAGAGCCATATCTTCATCTCACGGGTGAGGGCGGCAGGCGTCTTCTTTTCAATCTTGGCTGCCAACATGCGATTGCGCAGATCCTGCTCTTGCGTTTTCATTAAGAAGGCGTTGAATCGCTTCAACTCGTCGGCGCTGAGCAGCTGCTGGATTGTCTTGCCGTCAGCGATGGTGGTAGCTTCCTTAACGGTCTGCGAGGCATCGGCCGTAGCCACGTCCACATTCAGTTCGCCATACATCTGGTCGGTGCCATTGAGGGCATCGCTGATGCCGTTGATAAGTTGCGCCATGGCAGCAGGTGCCAGACGGTGGGTACCCACCACATAGGAGGGCTTTTCGAGTTCGTTACCAGAGATTTTGTACATCAGCTGTGCCGATGCACCGATGGTGCCAAGCACCAAAGCCATTGATAGAATTATTCTCTTCATATCTGAATGTTTTTATAAAAACCATACTTCTTTGCAAAAGAGAGCGGCCAAACAGCCGCTCTCAACCAACACAAAAACTAAACTAGACTTAACTAAACAATGACCGAGTTTCACAACTCTTGTCCTTGTCGGGTGCAAATATAGTTATTAACTTTGTAATTGAAAAACTTTGGCTTCTATTTTTAACACAATTTTTCAGCGGCTGTTAATAATTGCGCTTTTATTTTTCAAATAGGAGTCAAAAACCACCATTGCAGCCATGGCTTCCACAATGGGTACAGCTCTCGGCAACACACAGGGGTCGTGACGTCCACGAGCCTTGAGTGTCGTGGGGTTGCCATCCAGGTCGATGGTCTCTTGTTCCATCAGCAACGTAGCCACGGGCTTGAAAGCTATCCTCATGTAGATGTCCTCACCGTTGGATATTCCCCCTTGGATGCCTCCACTATGATTGGTGCGTACCTTAATATGACGGTCATCGTTAACAAACACATCATTCTGTTCAGAGCCGAAAGTGTTCACGCAGTCAAAGCCTTCCCCGTATTCGAAACCCTTCACGGCGTTGATGCTCAGCATGGCAGCACCCAGTTGTGCATGAAGCTTCTCAAATTCTGGTTCTCCAAGACCTGCCGGACATCCCTTGATGACACAGGTGATGATTCCCCCGACGGTATCGCCCTTAGCCTTCACCGAGGCGATGAGCTCTTCCATCTCCTTGGCCTTTTCGGCATCTGGACATCTCACGATATTATCTTCCGTTTTCGAGAGGTCATACTTATGATAGTCCTTGTCGAGGGCAATGGACCCCACCTGCGAGGTGTATGCCTGTACGGTGATGCCCAGCTGCTTCAAGGCCAGTTTGGCAAAAGCTCCACCTACGCATCGAGCTATCGTGATGCGTGCCGAAGAACGTCCGCCTCCACGGTGATCGCGTATGCCATACTTTTGATAATAGGTATAGTCGGCATGTGATGGACGGAAGAGGCAACGCATGTTCTCATAGTCTTGCGAGTGCTGGTTCTCGTTGCGCACGATGAATCCGATGGGGCATCCGGTGGTTTTGCCATCGAAGACGCCGCTTAGCAGTTCCACGCGGTCACCTTCCTTACGGTCGGTGGTGATACGGCTCTGTCCGGGTTTGCGCCTATCCAACTCATGCTGGATGAAGTCCATATCCACCTCAATGCCTGCCGGCATACCGTCGATAACGCCGCCGATGGCTGCTCCGTGGCTCTCGCCGAAGGATGTCAGCGTGAAAATCTTTCCGAAAGTGTTGCTCATGCCTACCTATGTTTCATTTATTTAGCAGCCACCGCATTTGCCGCCGCAGCCACCTTCACCACAACCGCCTTCGCCACAGCCACCGCAACCGCCGCAGCCGTCGGCTCCACTGAGCATGTCTATCATTTGGCGGATTTCATTCTCACGGGCATCACGATTCTCGATGACCGTTCCCACGAAATGGAGGTCCATGCCTGCCAACGGGTGGTTCAGGTTGATGGTCACCTCCTCGTCCGTGATTTCATCCACACGACCCCAGAAACGCTGGCCCTCTTCGTTCTGCAGGGGAATCTGCTCACCCTTTTTCACATGCTCGCTGTCAAACTTGCCGTTCACGATGAAAGTATCCTTTGGCAGTTTCACGATGCGTTCGGGATCAGTTTCTCCGTAGGCATCTGCCTTTTTGATGACAAAGTCGAATGATTCATTCTCGGGAGTGGCTAGTATCTGCTGCTCAAAGGCATCCAGTGCCACGCCGAATCCGCTCAAAAACACGAAGGGGCGCTCTTGCGTAGCTTCTTCGATCAGCATCTCTTCGCCGCCGTTACCCGTGTATAACTTATAGGTGACGGCCAGGAATTTGTTCTGTTGATTATCCATGTTATTTCCTTATTCTATTATCTGGATGCAAAGGTAAATAAAAAATCTGACATTCTTTGATTTGTGCTGAAAAAACGGCAAAAACCTTCAAACAATGTCTCATGGACTATATCTCCCGCCGTCTTTATGGCGCTGAGGCTTTTTTCAAATAATTTCTGAATCTGTGGCCCATGGCTGGCGCGAAATCCAGCAACTGGAGAACGGACGGCAAATACGGGATTTCTGGAGGTGTCTCCGTATGTCGCTGACTGTCAGTAACTTGTGCTTTTGACGAGTTTGGGAAGGAGTCGTTATCCTATGATTTTAGGCGTTTTGCGCGCCTTCTGATGGGTGGAAACCCCGCATCCAGGCTTTGGAACCTGGGTTTCCACTCATCGGAAGCGATGCAAAACATCATCGGAAGGACTTCAACGGATGATGTTTTGTCCTTCGGCGGATGATGTTTTGCCTTTCAAGGGATGATAATTTGCCTTTTGAATGTGGTCTGCGTGCTGGTTTGCGAAAACCGGGTGTCATGAAAATTCTTATTCTAATGACGGTTCGCAGTGCCGGGATCAGTCTTCTTCGTCAAGTGTCTTTTGAGTCTCCTCGGCCTTGATAAGTTCGATGTTGAGCTTCTCTACGAGGGAAAGGGATTCGTCGATGTCATCGTTAGAAGGTCGGGCGGTGAACCAGGGCTTGGAGCCGAAGTATTCCACCAAATCGGGCGATGAGAACATATAGCCGTGCTTGGCGAGGATGGCATTGCGCATAATGCGGAGCGTGGCTTTGTCCATGAAGCGGAATTGCTTGTCGTTGAGCAGCAGGTAGTTGGCATAGCCGAAGCGTGGCTCATTGTTCACCCACTTCAGCACATTCTGGTGGCCTGTGCGCTCGGTCATGCCGTACTCGTCCTGTTTCACCTCATAGAGGATGACGCCTTCGAGGGTCTGCACCACCTCTAGCATACCTTTCAAACGACTGCCGCCCTTCACGTTGATGACGCGTGTGACACAGCCGTTGAACGTGACTTGCTCGAAAGGACAGAGCTCGCCATCAACGTTGATTTTGTCGTATTCGATGTTCACCTGCGTGCCGTCGTCCATCACGTACTGGCCCATGATCTGCTGCACCCACTTGCCTTTGGCCACTGTCTCGCTATTGCCAAAGAAGGCACCGTCGAGCACATCATGCAGGTTGCCGTTGAGGTCGTAGAGACAGATCAGTTTCAAGCCGTTCTGCTCGATGTATTTGGCGCGAGGGGTCTTGCTGAAGGGATTGAAGCCGTCAGCATTCTGTTCCTCCGTGAGTATGTACTCATTCTTCTTCGAGTTGTTGGGCGTGAGCCGGAAGGCCAGTTCCTCGCCCTCAGCCATGGCCGTGAAGGTGATGGTCTTGTCAACATTCACCTTCGCCTCGTATTCCAGATTGCCGATGTTCCATCGGGAACCGCTCTTGATACCTTGTGCGCTGGCTGTCAGGGCCACGAAAGCCAGCAATGTCAGTAATCCCTTCTTCATAATAGTAACGGTTTAAATGATTTAACTATGGATTATGAAATATGTTCCTATAGATGGCGCAAAGATAAGAAAAAGATGTGAGATAGTATGATGTTTTATAATTGCTTAACATAGTATTCTTCCTTTTTCCTTGGAGAACGATATTTTTTTGATTTACGTCAAAAAAACGCCAAAAACCTTCAAACAATGCCTCAAAATGTTTCCCGTCATCAGAAACCTATTTACCTTTGCAGCCGTAAACAACATAAGTCCCCCGCTTCGTGAGGGGGCGTTAGGATAACATTTATTATTAATTTAAGGGTAAAAAGATTGATTATGAAAAAGATGATTTTAGTGGCTGTTGCCATGCTCAGCATGAGCACAGCATTCGCAGGTAACGAAGACGTGAAAGCAGTTCGCAAGGCCTACAACATGACCGTCAATTACAGCCGTCTGGCCAAGGCTCTCAACCTCACCAGCGATCAGTATGACGTCGTAGAGTATGTTCACAGCAATTTCTGCAATGAGATGCGCCGTGCTTCCTATGCATCTTCCGAGAAGCGTCAAGAGCGTTTCGATCGTGCTCTCCGCAAGGACCTCGGCAGCATGCGTAGCGTGCTCAACCGCAATCAGTATCGCACTTACGTGATGCTGCTCAATGCCACCCTCGTGAACCGTGGCTTGAAATAAGAATCATTAGCAAGAGAATTTTGTAACGCTAAAGACCGTTCCCCCTCCGAGTGAGAGAGTAGGGGAACGGTCTTTTACTTTTCTGAGATTCCCTATTAAAATTCTTCCCTCTTCCCTCCTCACTCTTCACTTTTTTTCGTATCTTTGCATCCGGAACATGCAGGGGAAAAACCGCCCTCTGTCAAAAATATGAAATCTTATGAAGACCCGCTACCTGCTCCTGACCTTGATGCTCATTGTCATCCTCCCCATGCGCGCTCAGCAACCTGTCTATAGCAAAATGTCGCCTATGGTCAGGCAACTCGTGCGTCAGCAACAACTTCGTCACCCCCTCCGCAAACCTGCCTCCGCTCCCTCTTCGGAGGATACTCCCGACTATCATACCTGTGTTTTTCTTCGTATCACCGAAGATGCTCCTCAGGTGATGGATGCTCACCAATGCCGTCCCTTGGCACAATACGGTGACATCTATATCGTTGACGTGCCACTCTCCCAAGTCAGTGCCCTCTCCGCTCAGCATCAGGTGCAGCGCATCGAGGCCGAACCCATGTCGGAAGCACTGATGGATACTACTCGCATCATCGTGGGAGGCCGCGCAGCCAATGAGGGTATCGGTCTCCCACAAGGCTATACGGGCAAAGGCGTTGTCATCGGAGTGGAAGACATCGGTTTCGACCTTACCCATCCCAACTTCTATAGCCGCGACCTTTCCACTTATCGCATCAGCCACTTCTGGGATATGCTCGCACCCTCCGACGGCTCTGGTTCAGTCTATCTGGGCGCAGAGTTCACTTCCCGCGAGACTATTCTCCAGCAAGCCCATTCGCGCGACGGTCTCGATCAGACTCACGGCACCCATACCGCAGGCATAGCCGCAGGCAGCGGCTACACGTCACGCTATCAGGGTATTGCTCCCGAGAGCGAACTCTGTCTGGTCAGCAACGCCGTCACCGAAGACACCGTCTTCATCAGCAAGGAAGATTTCTACCGCTTCACCACCGCCACCGATGCCCTCGGCTTCAAGTATATCTTCGATTATGCCGACCAAGTGGGTAAGCCCTGTGTGATCTCCTTCAGTGAAGGCAGCACCGATATGCTCCGTTCCAGCAACCTCCTATTCTACGAAGTACTTGAGCGGATGACAGGTCCGGGACGTATCTTCGTCACGGCCGCAGGCAACACCGGCCACCTCCTCTCCTATATGCCCAAGCCACGGGGCGTGGAGTCGGCAGGTTGCTTCCTTCTTGATAACGGCAAAGAGATACGCCACCAACTCACCGCCAGTGGCCCTTTCACCCTTGAACTCAGTATCTATGCTGATCCCTCTTCACCTTATATATATATGGCCACCACGGAACAAATCATGCAGCAGCCCGACTCTAATCTGGTAGATACCATCCAGGTGGGCGAGAATCAATATGTCATCGATATTATTGCCTTCGAGAACCCGCTCAATACCTTCGACACCGGCTATGAACTGCGCATCACCGGCCCTCGCAATTTCGCCTCCCAAGTGCCCTTTGCCATTCAACTCAAAGGCCGCGAGAGCAGGGTGGAACTATTGCGAATGTATGGTTCACTCACCACCAATGATATCAACCCCTCGCTCAGGGATGCGGTCAAGGGCCACCATATCCTCGCACCTGCCAGTGCACCCGTAGCTATAACTGTAGGTTCTAATGCTTATGTCACGGGTCATTATAATTACCTGGGACATTGGAAGGTAAGTAATGGCGGCATCGATGGTGTGCGTGCCAAGATTTCAAGCATTGGCCCTACACTCGATGGAATCATCAAACCCGATGTCGTGGCACCCGGTCAGAACATCATCTCCTCCTACAGCAGTTTCTATCTCGAGAACCATCCCGAAGCGGGCGACATCTCATGGGACGTAGAACACTTCCAGCACAATGGGCGTACCTATCCATGGAACAGCAACAGCGGTACTTCCATGGCTTGTCCCGTAGTGGCCGGCGTCGTAGCTTTATGGCTACAAGCCTGTCCCACGCTCACACCCGACGACGTGCTCCACATCATAGCCACAACCTCCACCCACTACGATGCCACGCTCACCTATCCCAATAACGAGTATGGCTACGGACAGATAGATGCTGTCGCAGGCCTGCGCTACATTGTGGCTACTTCCATTCGCGAAGTCCCTGCAACCGACGCTTCCCATAAAGCCCCTGCCTACAACCTCATGGGGCAACCCGTCAGTCGTGCTTATCGCGGCATCGTTATCCGTGGCGGACGTAAATATACCCAATAGTAGGTATTCCGCCAAAACCATCATTTTTAGGTATTGTCAGTTATTCATTTTCACTGTATCTTTGCAACCGGATTCCAAAAGATTCACATATACATCAACAAAGATACATCAACAGAAAATGAGTAAGACAGTAGTTGTTTACGGTTCATCAACCGGCACCTGCGAAGCCATCGCAGAGAAAATCGGCGCCAAGATCAACGCCGAAGTAATTAACGTGCAAGACCTCAGCGCCGACAACCTCAGTGCCGACAACATCCTTCTGGGCACATCCACATGGGGAGCAGGCGAACTTCAGGATGACTGGTACGACGGACTCGATGTCGTCAAGAATGCCGACCTTTCCGGAAAGACCGTTGCCATCTTCGGATGCGGAGACTCTGCCAGTTATGGCGACACTTTCTGCGGAGCTATGAAAGAACTCTATGATGCCGCTAAAGCTGCAGGAGCCAATGTTATTGGTGCTGTTTCCACGGAAGGATACACTTTTGATGACAGCGATGCCGTCGTTGACGGACAGTTTGTAGGGCTCGCCCTCGACGACATCAACGAAGACGACAAAACCGATTCACGTATTGATGCCTGGATTGCCCAGCTGGGACTCTAATAAATAATAAGGAAAAAGAATAAAAATCTACAGCCATGCAGCAAGCCGAGATACTGCCCGCCGACATGAAAGTGCTCATGAACCACATCTACGAACTCAAGAAAGGAGTACGTCACATGGTTCTCTTCACCTTCAATAAGCGTTACGAGACATTCGCCCGCACCCGTCTGGAACATTCAGGCATCGCCTATATCATCCAGCCCGTAGGTAACGACCGTCTCAACCTCTTCTTCGGCAAGAAGCAGTGCCTCGATGCCATTCGGATGATTGTCAACAGGCCTCTCAACCAACTCACGCCCGAAGAAGACTTCATCCTTGGCGCCATGCTTGGCTATGACCTCTGCGCTCAGTGTGAGCGCTACTGTGAGCGCAAGGAGCGTTGCAGTCATGACTGCGAACACTGCCGTTGCGCCCAGTAGAATGACCGAATAAATCTTGTTCGCTAAATAAAATTCATAATGTTTTTGTATAATACGGAAATAGGGCTTGCGAAAGTCCTATTTTTTATTTAAAAACCGATTTCACGGAAATGCCCTATAATCAAGGTAAGAGCATAAATCATAATGATTTTGTATAATCAGAAGAGGGAGTTCCATAATTGGCACATCCTCATTTATTGTTAGTAGGATTTTGTTCAAGAAAGGGGTGCAGAGTTACTTCTGAAATGAAAAAACTTTATATTTGGAAAAGCAATGGGGCAAGTGAACGGGGAACTGCCCCGTTCACTTGGTTACAAGTAGCAGCCGACAGTGGCATAAAATATGCTGAGGTTGGGAATCCCGTCCGTATGAGAATCCATATATCGGAATCCGAGACCCATGAAGGCTTTGGGACGGCGCTTCTTGCCTGCATCCTTCCAAATGACAGATACATCATAGGTGGTTTGCTTCCAACTGGGGTTTCCAATACTGGTTTTTATGCCAGTCCGTATATCCCAAGCCGTCTGCCTATTATCATCGCGAGCAAATGAAAAGCCTACACCACCACCGAGACCGTTCGACTTGTAGTGTGTCTTCACTTCGTCTTTTTCATATAGCCCCCTTATCCCTTCACCTCCTGCATAAAGATAGAACCGCTCCGATAGGTTAACACCCACATTGATTCCACCAGAAATTGGCGTTATGTGGTGGCTGGGGATACCTGTCCCTATTGACATCTCGGCAAAACATTTATTCCCCCAAACGCCTTTGCTCTGCTCTTGTGCCATAGCCGAAAACGACAATACGCACACACATAACATACATAAACCTTTTTTCATTTTACTTTGTTTTATTATTAAATATGAAAATGATTGATATGCGTTTTTGAATCTGCATGAAAATGTACATAGTCCCTTTCTGTATGCAGGAATATTAGGGTTTCAGCGTGATGACCTGACGGGCCTTGGAGGTCTGGCCTGGAGCATTCATGTCCATTTGTATGACGAGTTTCTTTACCCATCCGTCATCAGCGATGTCATAGGTGGCTTTGAAGTTCATATCCATCTGCAAGTTCCCGTTGGAAATCATCTCTTCAATCATAGCGGAGAGTTCCTCAGGGTTGGTCTCTTTTGTCACAGATTCTGGGATGAGATTGCCCATCATCTTCAGCATATACTCTTTCATAGCAGACACGTCAATGTCGCCTTTGGTGTCTTGTTGGATGGTCTTGCCGCCATTGAGGAGAGTGTAAGTGGTCTTGGTCTTGAATAAAGAATATTTGCCTTCTTCCTGCATACCGTTGGTAATGGTCTTGCCGTTGAGCATAGTGATGGATGGCGATTGGATGTAGGCTTCGAGCAGATAGTCTTCGGTGATCATTTCTTTCACGGAAGAGATGGATTTCTGCATGGAATCCTGAAGTTTTGCATTGTTTTTTATCTGGGGGCTTTTGCTAATGATAGCGTTGAAGAGTGAGTCTATCATGATTTTGCATTTCACGGTCAGTTCCTCAGCATTCTTGATACCGCTGATTTGACCTTGCTTGTCGGTTAGCATTTCCACGTTTAGGGAGTTGAGCAGTTGCATCAGGTCGGTGGGTGCCATGTTCTGCATCATCAGGTTGGCATCTGTCATGGTGATGTTTGATTTCCAGTCTATTTGGTAGCCTTCGGGTGTTTGGTCAACCACTTTGTAGGTCATTTCTCCCGTGAAGTTGCCGTTTATGGAGCCTGGGGTTGTAGCTTCACCTCTGGTGGTGTAGGTTTTCTGCATGCCTACCTTGAGGACCGGATTGATTTTCACGCTGTTCTGTGCCTGTGCCATAACTGCTGTGAGCAGCATGATGGCTGTCAATAGGGTTTTCTTCATTTTTACTCAGTTTTTGGAGGCTATCAGGTCGTAGCTGATGTTGTCGCACATCATGGAGCATCCTACGGTTGCTGTGTGCCTCGGGTTATTAATACTATTGTTTGTCTCATTTTCAGTTGCCTCTTCAATTTTGGCCATAACGGGTACTTCGCGGATGATTTCGCGGGTAACGACCTTCGTGGTGAAGATGGTGTCGTGAACAACTTCGCGGATGACTTTCGGCTCGGCACTCTTGGCCACCATCACTTCGCGGCGGAGTGTGTCTATTTGTGCACGCTGAGTATCGCTGTCGGTGGACGTTGAGGCAGAAGGGTGTACGCTGAAGCCGAAGAGGAATCCTGCTGCACATGCAGCGGCTGCTATCCACGGGGTTCTGCCACGTTTGGCCTTGAGAGGATTGCGAGGTATGGTCAGTGCATTCTCTTGCTGGTTTCTCAGTGTCTTTGCAGCTGAGATGATATCTTCATTGTTAATCTTCATAATCTTTGAGTCTATTTCGGATGATGTTCATTGTCTTATGTAGCCGGCTCTTGACGGTTCCTTCAGGGATTTGCTGGATTTCAGCGATTTGCGGAACCGTGAGGTCTTCTTCGTATCTGAGGGTGAAGAGCATGTGCAGCGGTGGCGGCAGGGCAGCGAGTACTTGCTGGAGGGCTTCCTGGAGGCGGCTGCGATCCATCTGCAATTCTACATGGCTGTCGGTTATGGGTTCGGCATCAAGTCGGGCCAGATAGTTCTGTTCGTGTTCTAGATGGCGGTACTGGTTCTTGCAGAGGTTGTAGGCCATGGTGAATACCCAGGTGGCAACACTTTGCCCGGTGATGTAACGAGAGCGTGCCTCGTAGAGTCGTAGCATCACGTCCTGTACGGCGTCTGCTGCCCGTTCAGGATTTCCTCCGAGTTGGCAGTAGAAGAATCCGTTGAGGCGTCGGGCGTAGCGCTGGTAGAGTTCGTCGAAAGCCCTGTTGCTGCCGCCTTTCACTTGCGACATGAGTTCTTCGTCAGTCCTGTAACGTGTCTGTAGGTGGAACAGCGCCATTATTGTTCGATGTTGAAAAGACTGTTCATGTTAATGCGGTTATAGCGGGTTTGGCAGGCTCCGTAGAGTTCCTGTAGCCATGCTGTTCTGTCGGGTCGGTGCTTGCGGTAGTAGGGTAGCATGTCGAGATAGATGGCCGAATAGTTGAGAGCGAGCATACCGGGTGTGAACTTCCGGTAGAGCCTTTGGTCATGCTTCTCGCTATAGGGGTGGAGTGAAAGTCTGAGGTAATCGGTCAGATAGCGCTCTTCGAGATTACGAATCTTGACGGTAATGTTGTCGTAGGGTGTGGCCGAATAGCGCATGGTAAGCCCTTCGTTGTAGATGCACTCCTTGAGTTCCACGGGAAACTGTTTGAAGAGGGGTGAGTCGGTGAAGGGGAAATAAATATTACGGTCGGTGACGTGTTTAAACACCCACTTCATGGTTCGCTCATAGACTTCTTCTGGTTTCCATGACGATGGCGGCATGGGGATGTCGAGCCGTTTGCAGGTAAGAGAGTCGAGCCCTCCTGTTTCGGTGCATACGAGAACCTTGTCGCAATGCTCACTGAGCACACGCTGTAGGATAAGCTTTCCGATGAGACTTTCCGCCGACGACATGATGATGACGCCCCAGTCTTGCATGCCCTGTAGTTCGTTGTAGTTGTACATCAGTACGTCCTCGGGGTATAGGCCGCTATTATAGTAACTGGAAAGTAGTCGGTCGAGCGTCTTCATATCCTTTTGGACATACAAGGAGACTATCTGGCGCTCGTAGTCGGCGGCTGTGGTACTGAGTCCCTGGGCATTCGCCTTGAAGAGCATCATTGTCAGGAGTGCAAGTGTAATGAACGTTGATTTCATTGTTGCTTTGTTGCTTTGGTTTTCGTAACTGCATACACCCCAAATGGGTAATCGTTCACGGAAAAGTCATTTTTTATTAGTTTTTTTCTGAATGGTAATCAAATTGGATACAAAGAATGCCACTTTGCAGGTCTTTGCAGAGTGGCATTCGTATATATAAAAAATGTATCAGATTTTGTCGAGTGCCTGGCGGATATCGTCGAGGATGTCTTCTGCGTCCTCAATGCCTACGGAGAGGCGGATGAGGTCGGGTGCCACGCCTGCTTCGCGCAACTGCTCGTCGCTCATCTGGCGGTGGGTATGGCTGGCGGGATGAAGCACACAGGTACGCGCATCAGCCACATGGGTGACGATGGCAATCATCTGCAGGGAGTCCATGAAGCGAATGGCGGTTTCGCGGGTACCCTTGAGTCCGAAGGCCATTACGCCGCAAGAACCGTTAGGCAGGTATTTCTGTGCGCGCTCGTAGTTGGCGTCGGAGGGAAGTCCACTGTAATGAACCCATGCTACGCGAGGATCGGCTTCGAGGAATTCAGCCACGCGCTGGGCGTTGCGGCAATGCTGCGGCACACGTAGGTGAAGAGTCTCAAGACCGAGGTTGAGGAGGAATGAATTCTGGGGTGCGGGTATGCTGCCGAGGTCGCGCATCAGTTGGCTGACGAGTTTCGTCAGGTAGGCTTTCTTGCCGAAGGCTTTGGTGTAGGTAAGGCCATGATACGACTCGTCGGGCGTGCAGAGTCCTGGATACTTAGGAAGTGAAGAGTGAAGAGTGAAAGGCAACGGGTAGGCGAGCTCTGCTCGGGAATGGAGTGAAGAATCACCCTTGTGGGTGCATGTCTCCCAGTCGAAGTTTCCGCTGTCAACGACGCATCCACCCACCTGTGTGGCATGTCCGTCCATGTATTTGGTGGTTGAATGGGTGACGATGTCGGCTCCCCATTCGAAGGGACGGCAGTTGATGGGTGTGGCGAAGGTATTGTCGATCAGGAGGGGCACGCCGTTGCGATGGGCGATGCGGGCAAACTTCTCAATGTCGAGTACGTTACAACCGGGGTTGGAGATGGTTTCTCCGAAGAGCAGTTTGGTATTGGGTCGGAAAGCAGCCTGGATTTCCTCCTCGGAGGCTTCGGGATTCACGAATGTGCATTCTATGCCGAGCTTCTTGATGGTCACACCGAAAAGGTTGTAGGTTCCTCCATAGATTTCGTTGGAGGTGACGATATGGTCGCCGGCTTCACAGATGTTGAACACGGCATAGAAGTTGGCAGCTTGTCCGCTGCTGGTAAGCACAGCCCCCACGCCCCCTTCGAGGGCGGCTATCTTGGCGGCCACGGCATCGTTGGTGGGATTCTGCAGGCGGGTGTAGAAGTATCCGTCTTTCTTCAGGTCGAAGAGCATGGCCATCTCTTCTGAATTGTCGTATTTGAAAGTGGTGCTCTGAATGATGGGGAGCACGCGTGGGTCACCATTCTTGGGTTCCCATCCTGCCTGCACGCATAGCGTGGCTGTCTTGAGGTTCTTCTTCATAGATTTTAATGTTGTTGCTTGTTTTGTGAGTGCAAAGATACGATTTTTTAAATAAAATTGATACGGAACAGAAAAAAAGTATTATCTTTGCAAAAAGAAAAAGTTATCCGGACAATGTAATTCTATTATGAAAAAGGTTTTATTGACAATTGTGCTGGTTCTTGCCCTGTTGGCAGGAGCATGCGCGCTGACGAATCCATCCAAGGAGAAGCATATCGATGCCATCCAGGAGGCCTATATGGGCAATCTGGACAGCAAGAGTCTGGACTTCCTTGACGGCAAGTCGCTTACTAAAATCGTACTGAAGGGTACGCTCGATTACAAGAGCTACGGGCTCTGCAGCACGGGTAGGATTATGGGAAAGGATGTCTCCTTTGGCATCCTCGGTCATGTTTTTGTAGTGGACAAAAAGAATTAATAACCAAATAGGGATATGAAAAAATTGAGATTGATGATGGTCACCGCACTGGTAGTGCTGATGGCTGCCTGCGGTACGACACGTACGGTGCCCCTTACCGGCAGGACACAGAAAGTGGCTGACAATGCACAGATGTTGAGTCTTTCGCTCACCGAGTATCAGAACTACATGAAGACGGCCAAGAAATCTACCAACGCGCAGAACACCGCCATGGTGGAGCGCGTGGGCAAAAGGTTGGCTGCCGCCGTGGAGAACTATCTGCGTAACAATGGTTACGAGAGTGAGTTGCAGGGTTACCAATGGGAATTCAACCTGGTACAGAATAAAGAGGTGAATGCCTGGTGTATGCCCGGTGGAAAAATCGTGGTCTATGAAGGACTGTTGCCCGTCACACAGACGGAAGATGCATTGGCCATCGTGCTGGGTCATGAGATTGCACATGCCGTGGCTATGCACTCGGCAGAGCAGTATCAGAAGAAACTCAACCAGCAGTCGGGACTCCAGGCAGGAGCCGTGCTGGCACAAGTGCTGGGCATAGGTTCCACGATGACTTCCGTGGGTGTGCAGGCCGCATCTCAATATCTGAGCTTCCGCAACCTGAGCTATTCGCGCGACCATGAGACCGAGGCCGACCATCTGGGACTTATCTTTGCCGCCATGGCCGGATACAATCCTGAAGTGGCCATCGACTTCTGGGGACGTATGGGAACGAGCAACGTGCCCGAGTGGCAGAGCTCTCACCCCAGCAACGAGAACCGTATAGCTGCCATCAAGAAGGAAATGCCCGAAGCCCTGCAGTACTATAATGCCTACAAGGCCGCCAATACGAAGGGCACTACCACCACGAAGAAGGCCGCCACTACCACCACTACCAAGAAAGCCGCCACGACAACCAAGAAGAGTGGCAAGGGATTTAAGATTGGCGGTTGAACTCTCTGATGATGATCCTCCGTGCACCGAGGCCTTCCAGCGTGGGCGACATGCAGGCCACGGTGAGCCGCTTCTGGTGCAGGAAGGGTTTTACGGGCATTACCTTCTTCGGCCATGTCTTCACGCGTACGCAGGAAGATGCCGACAGGTTCAATACCACCTTCGATGCGCTGAAGAACCACGAGATGATCCACGTGCGCCAGGCGCAGTCCACGCATGATAGTTGGCTGCTCTTCTACGTGCAGTATCTCTGGTGCTCGCTGATGTGCATCGGCTACGTCAGGCGGATGAAGGGAGCGATGTACTACCTGAATCCCTTCGAGATGGAAGCCTATCGCCGGATGTGGGAAAAAGACTATCTGGAGCGTTGCAGCGAGGGAGCCAACGAGTGGCGCGAGTTTCGCCGCATGTCGCTGGCCGCGCGTATGCGCTACGTGAAGAAGTACAACATAGCCCGCTGAGGAGACATATACCTTATTTAATTTTTAAAGAAATTATGATAGAATACTTTGCAAGCCACATGTGGCAAGCCTGGACGGTGATAGCCGTTGCTTGCCTGATTCTTGAACTGATGAACGGCGATTTCTTCATCATGTGTTTTGCTATCGGCGGCGCATGCTCGGCCATTGCCGCTGCTATGGGTGCCGGCATCTATTGGCAGCTGGGCATCTTCGCGCTCTGTTCCGTGCTGAGTCTCTTCTTCGTGAGACCTGCCGCCTTGCGTTATCTCCACAAGAACGAGAGCGAGCGGGTGAGCAATGCCGATGCCATCATTGGGCGCGAAGGGCGCGTGGTGGAAACCATCGAGGTGGGAGGCTTCGGACGTGTAGCCATAGATGGCGACGTATGGAAAGCCGTTACCGAGGAAGATGCCGATATCCGGATTGGTCAGAAGGTGACCGTCGTTTCGCGCGAGAGCACCATCATTACCGTGAAATCATTAACTTAAAAAAATTATAGGAACTATGAACATTGGATTAACCGTACTGATTATTATCGTCCTCTTGGCCCTCATCCTGGTCAAGAAGAGTCTTATCATCATCCCCCAGAGCGAGACGAAAATCGTGGAGCGTCTGGGAAAATACTATGCCACGCTTCAGCCGGGCATCAACATCATCATCCCCTTCATTGACCGTGCCAAGGAACTCATCACGCTCAATCGCGGACGTTATGTGTATTCCAATACCATCGATCTCCGCGAACAGGTCTATGACTTCGACAAGCAGAACGTGATTACCAAGGATAACATCCAGATGGAAATCAACGCCTTGCTCTATTTCCAGATCATGGATCCCTTCAAGGCGGCTTATGAAATCTCCAACCTTCCGAACGCTATCGAGAAACTGACGCAGACCACTCTGCGTAACATCATCGGTGAGATGGAACTCGACGAGACCCTCACCTCGCGCGATACCATCAACACCAAGCTGCGCTCCGTGCTCGACGATGCCACCGACAAATGGGGCGTGAAGGTGAACCGCGTGGAACTCCAGGACATCACGCCTCCGTCCAGCGTGCTTCAGGCCATGGAGAAGCAGATGCAGGCCGAGCGCAACAAGCGTGCGCAGATTTTGACCTCTGAGGGTGAGAAGGCCGCTGAGATTCTTTCTTCAGAAGGTGAGAAGACGGCTATGATCAACCGTGCCGAAGCCACCAAGCAGCAAGCCATCCTGACCGCCGAAGGTGAGGCTCAGGCACGCATCCGCAAGGCTGAGGCTGAAGCCATCGCCATCGAGAAGATTACGGAGGCCGTGGGCAAGAGTTCCAATCCTGCCAATTACCTGCTGGCGCAGAAATATATCCAGATGATGGAAGAGCTGGCCAAGGGCGATCAGACCAAGACCGTCTATCTGCCTTACGAGGCCACCAATCTGATGGGCTCCATCGGCGGCATCAAGGATCTCTTCAAGGCAGAATAAATGAATGGTAGTTTTTTTTGAATCTTGAAACTTGAAACTTGAATCTTGGAGAAAGTTTGTATTGTTTGCGGAGCACGCCCCAACTTCATCAAGGTGGCTCCATTGTTGAGGGCATTGAAAGACCGGCAGCGTGAGTTCTCGCTTGTCTATACGGGCAGCGAGAATGACCCTACGCTGGAGTCAACGCTCTTCGAGGATTTGCAGATTCCGCGTCCTGATGTGTATCTCGGTGTTGATAGCCAGAGTCTGAACGAAATCACGGGCCGCGTGATGGGTGAGTTTGACCGTTATCTCGAAACTCATCCCGCCGATGTGGTCATCGTTGTGGACGACCTGGCTTCTACGATGGCTGCTGCCATCGTCACCAAGAAGCGAGGCATACGCCTTGCCCATCTGGTGGCCGGCACACGCTCTTTCGATATCACCATGCCGAAGGAAGTGAACCGTCTGGTTATCGACGGACTCAGCGACTTGCTCTTCACGGCTGGTATCTCATCTTCAAGCCATACCAACACCGAGGGCGTCTCTCAGAGCAAAGTATATATGGTGGGCAATATCTTGATTGATAATCTTCGCTATTGTCACGACCGCTGGCAGCGTCCCTCCCTGATGGATGAGTGTCATCTGGAGGAAGGAAAATACATCGTGTTGACCATCAATCGCAAGGCCCTCCTCAACAATCAGGAAAACCTCCAGCGCATGCTCACCGCCATTGCCGAGAATGCCGCCAATGTGCCAGTCGTAGCCTTCATAAGGATGGGCTCAGGTATCCACCATCACCCATCACCCATCACCTATCACCCTTCACTTCCTTACTTGCAGTTCGGCTATCTCACGGCTCATGCCCTGGGCGTGATAACGGATAGCGGAAACGTGGCCGAGGAAGCCACCTTCAACCATGTGCCCTGCATCACGCTCAACAGCTACACCGAGCACATCGAGACGGTGAAAGTGGGAACCAATGTTTTGGTAGGCGAAGATCCCGAACTGCTTGGCAAGCAAGTAGCCGAGATGGTGAGTGGCACCTGGAAACACGGCGCACTTCCCGACCGATGGGACGGACGCACCGCCGAGCGCATCCTCCAGATATTAAGTGAAGAATGAAGAGTGAAGAGTGAAGAATTTGCTACCGCTCAGAGAGTAAAGGTCATCATTGACGCTTCGGGTTAATTCTTCACTCTTCACTCTTCACTTTAAAACTCAAACCGCGCTACCAAGGGCAGATGATCGCTGAAGCCCCGTTGGTAGCGCATTCCGTTATAATTACGGTGAGGCTGTCTTCCCCCATATTTTGAATCCTCTTCCGTCAGGAACTCAGGGTCGTGCACATATACCTCCTGAAAACTCCTGACCATCGCACTACTCACCAGGATATGGTCGATGTTCTCCCATCGGCCTTGATATTTATAGGTAGCCTTCGCCCCGTGATGCCCTATGGCACCCTCCGAGATGTTATGCAACCGCTGACTATGCAGATAAGTCAGCAGCGCATCGTTATCCCCATCGTTGAAGTCACCCGCCACGATGATTCGCGGATTCGGATGAAGACTGCGGATGGAATCAATGGAGGCCATCAGCCGTTCACCCACCACGCGCCGGTTAGGGCGCGTCTGCCGCTCACCGCCAAAACGGCTTGGAGCATGCACCACGAAGACGTGGAGTGTATCGCCGCTGATGATTTCGCCGCTGGCATATAGAATATCGCGCGTAGGTCTCATCCCCGGCAGAGGCTTTACCCTGAGGGCATAGCTCCGAATGAGTCGGAAGGAAGTAGGTGCATAGAGCAGCGCCACGTCGATGCCGCGGAGGTCAGGACTCTGTGTAATCAGGTATTCGTAGCCCGCATTACGGAGCATCGAACGCTTCGTCAAGTCCCTGATCACCGAATCATTCTCCACTTCGCATAGGGCTACCATGTCTGGTAGTTGCCAAGTGGGAGACCCACCCCGGCCCTCCCTGTTTAGGGAGGGAGTTTGAGATTTAGCATCTTGTTCACCGCACGAGATGATTTCCTGTCCGATGTTGTTGAGTTTTCGCCAGTAGCGTCCTTTGTTCCAGTGTCGTATGCTTGTGGGAGTCCATTCCATATCGTCCTTCCCCTCATCGTGCGTATAGTCGAAGAGGTTCTCGCAGTTCAGTTCCACGAATGTGAACAGCGTTGTCAATAAGAGTGCGCAAAGATTCATCTGTCAGTAGTTATTCTTGCGTGCAAAAATAACGCTTTTTATTCATACACCCCGTATTTTTCGCCATTTTTTTGCTTTTTGTGAATCAGTTTTCTTTGCTAAGATGCATCGGTTATCGATTTCTTTTTTGCAGATTTTCCATATTAAAAGTAAATAATCCCCCATCTTTTTTGTATCTTTGCCCTCGGTTCGGGGAGATCTTCTTGGAGCCAAATCATACACTTTTATAATGGAACGTGAACATTGGCAATGGCAGGAACTGGGAACGGCTTGGAAAGGAGCCGGACTGTATCATATCACGCTGACGGTGACAGACCGCCAGCCGTTGCTTGGGATACTTGATATTCCTGACAGCAATCCGGCAAAGGCCAGGGTGAGCCGTTCGGCTTTTGGTGATGCTTTGGTAGATTGCCTGATGAGCATTCCTGTGTATCATCCTGAAGTGAGGGTGCTGCATTTCTGTCTCATGCCCGATCACTTGCATGCCGTGCTGTATGTGCAGCGAAGGATGGAGAAAGGCGTAGGGACTTTAGCCCGGGGCTTTTGGCAGGCAGCCAAGAAGCTGGGCCGTGCCTGCACATATTCCGGCTCCCCTTCTTTCATTTCCCCGAATCCCATTCGGGCAGAACTCAAAGAAGGGAGCGCAAGGCTGCAGAATCTCTCGACAGCCTTGCGGAAGCAACTGGGCGAAGAGTCCTACTACAGCTTAAGGCCTGTTTTTGACGAGATGCCTTTTATCCGGGCGATGAGCCGATATTCCCAGTTGCCCAACACCATCCGCTATCTGGACATGAACCCTCAGCGCCTGGCCACGAAACGCATGAAGCCAGGATTCTTCCGAGTGCAGAAAGATATAGAGATTGGTGGTCGTAGGTATGACGGTGTGGGAAATGTGGCACTTTTGATGGCAGGTGCGTACGCCCCGGTGCATGTCAGGCATACGCTGGTGGAGAAGGCACGGTATGGTGATAATCAGGAACTGCGTGACTACAAGAACGGCTGTGTGTTGAAAGCGCGACAGGCGGTTGTGATGGTTTCGCCATTTATCTCACCCGATGAGAAGCAGGTGCTGCAGGTGCTGCTTAATGAGCAACATCCCTTCATCCTTTTGGCGGACAACGGCTTTCGCGACTATTATAAGCCTGCTGACAGCCTCTTCGATGCTTGCGCTGCGGGAAGGTTGCTGATTCTGAGTCCCTGGCCTTATGATGGGCAGAAACGCCATATCAGTCGTGCTGATTGTGTTGCCCTGAATGCGATGGCAGAAGAAATCTGTGAGCGCATGAATAAGGAATTAGCACAAAGCGAATAGTTAAAGAGGCAGAAGCTGAGCGGTTACCGACCTCTTTTTTTGCAGATTTTTCATAGGAGACTCACAAAGGGTCTGTTCCCCTGTGAGCCATGGTAACAAGTTTCCTACGTTTGTATCTCGTTTATCAGTTGGTATGTTCCCCTAATCGTTTTTATATCCTTTGTGGTGGTATGATTACGACTTTCTACCGCATGGACAAAGGCCTCTATTTCATTGAAATAGCCTTGCGAGTATATTTGATTATTCGCCAATATAGGGGTGAAATTGTTTCGCTGACAGAGGATTTCTTTTGTTTCATGATGGGTATGCAGTTTCTCCATGGGGATGCCGAAGATGGTGGAGGAAGAAGGCGTAAAGGTAAGTTCCTCTATTTGCGAGAGATGATAGGCGCCAGAATGAGTGCAGACTTTTATTGATTCCTTCGCAGCAGTCCATGTGTAGGCAGTAGAAAGTTCCAGTGTGCCTACGATTTGGGGATGCTGTAACATGAGGATAAAAGAATCTTTGGTGACTTTGCGGCAAGTGAGTATTTCTGGCTGGCCGAATAGATGACAAACGAGGTCGAGGGGATGGATGTAAAGGTCGAGCAATGCATCTCCTTCAGGATAGGATCCTGTCATGTAATGTAGGTCGTAGCTGATGAGATGCGCTTTGCGGAGACGTTCCTTGAGGAATTGTATGGCAGGGGCATAACGTTTCTGCAAACCAACCATAGCTACAGGTGAGCCGTGGAGCCGTTGTAAATCAATGAGCGTTTCGAGTTCTTCCAATGTCTGGCACGGTGGTTTCTCGATGAATAATGACTTGCCACTTGTCAGTATCTGTGAGCCAATGGAGAAATGGGCCGATGGGGAGGCTGAGACGAATACACCTTTGATGGCTTCATCCTGCAGAATCTCGTCAAGTGAGGTTGTGGCCTTTACACTCGGAAATTTCTGTTCTATCAACTGAGCCTTTCGCTCTGACGTGACGCAGATGTATTTCAGAGGTACACCGAGATAGTGAAGAACAGGATAGAGATTGGTGAGCGAGTGTTGTCCCATACCCACGAAGGCATAAGAGTATTGGTACGTTTGACGCAGAAAATGCTCTGTACGTATTCGTTTATATCGGTTGATAAGTTCTTGTATCATTGTATTGCTTTTAGGTGTTTGCGATATGTTTGTTTTGTGTCTGCCGTCCATTGATACCGACCGTAGAACTTTTCAATGAGTCGTTTGGGCAGCAGTCGCTCAAAGTTGCGCACGAGGATAATGTCATACTTGCGATGGAAATTAATCCAACAGTCGTTGCAGTGACGGGAGTAGTGACATTGGGTCTGACAGCCTGATGCTCCATTGAATATCTCGTCAAGAGATTGCTCATGGATATTTCCCAACACTACATCAAGATTCTGGCAGAGCGGCACGTCACCATTGCTATGCACTACTAGGCAACTCATGATGCTCTGACAGCGCAATTGAAGATGCCCGTTTCGCCATTCATCATAGAGTGCTACGAAATCGTAGTTCTCCTGTGTGTCATGGATGCTCTGTGGTATCTGCTTCACGAAATCTGATGCAGTCAGCAGTTCGCTCGTAGTGTCGAAGAAAGCCATTGTTCCATAGATGCCGATACGAACATCAATACCGTATTGCTCGGCAACGTCTATGACATAGGCCATATCATCGAATGAGTTCCATGGCGACAGACAGAACATCAGCGACAAGGGTACTTTATCCTTGAGGGCTTCCACGACCTCAATCACTCGGTCGTAGCCGTCGCGGCCACGCATCCGTTGATAAGTCTCGCGCCCGCCGTCGAGAGAGACGTACAGATGTCGTGGCTTATAACGACGGACGGCATCTATAACACGACGGGGCGCAAGACAGTTGGATAATAAAGTGTAGTTAGGATGATGCTCATGGAACCACGCCATAATTTCCTCAGCATGTGGATGAAGGATGAACTCACCGCCCTCAAGTCCTACGGTAGTTCGTTTGGTCACACATCGGCTACTCATCATTCGCTGAATATCCTTGAGCGAAAGATGCTCCACAGGACGTTTTTGCCAGATGTTGCAGTGCTTACATTTTGACTGACAGAGCGTAGTTGAGTAAATCATTAGTTGCGAAAGCCGTTTGTGTTTTGGCCTAATCATGTTGTTCAGATAGAGTAGCCCATTATAGGCGTAATCATAAATGCTATACATACAATTCGTTGCAATTTTGTTCTCTACTTATAAAGTCCAAAATTGCAACGAATGACTGCACGGGGCAAGAGGCTATTTCCTCAGTTTACCTTTGCTTTCCATGTATTTCAAGAACGCCTCCCATTGCGATGCGCGACGAAGGCGGTTGGCTTTTACACGTTCGTCATCAATGAATTGGGCAGGATAGCAGTCATAGAGATAGTAGCGACCATCGTCAATGACCTCGCCATCGATTTTTCCACAGCAGAGTACGAGGTCATCAAACATTTGGCTACAGATGAGGCTGACGAAGGTGGCCCCACTTGAAAAGAGGTGCTCGCCTCCGAGATAGAAATCAATCCCAGCAAGCAACGGGATTTCCTCACGCAGTGGCTCCATCGTGTCGCGGAAGCGCAGTTCACGGGTGTTTAGGTCGAACCATTCGATGTCATCATCAGTAAATACGGCACCGTGGGCACCTCTGGTTTCTGTGGGCATGACACCGTATGCACATAGTTCCGCCATCGGTTCAGTTTGATAGTCGATGCTGACGTTAACCGTTTCGTCATCATTGCTGCAGGCCGTCAGTGGAAGGGAAAGCGTGGCAATGGCAATCGTCATCAACCAAGCAAAGGGTTTGTAATGCTTCATGTTCTTTAGCGTTTAATAGGGTTGTCTCTATTTATATAGTCCCCAAATCGTCGAAAAGACTGCACCGTTTACCAGGTAAATCTGATGCCCAAAGGCAGGGAGAACGTAAACGGATGCTCCGTGCGGTAGGTCTCAATGTCAGTCTTTATCGGGATAAAATACTGCAGGCTTGGTTCTGCGAACAGTCCGATGTTGGGAGTGAAATTGTATTGCAGACCGAGGCCTAAAGTGGTAGAGAACTGCCACGGTGCACGAATGGTAGTCTTGTCACTGGTCTCATACTTACCGTTCACGTAGAAGTCTGAGAAGAGGGTAGAATGTACAGGGATTTCGGTTATCACTCCAAGGCTGCCGTAGAGACCCCATCGCCGTCCGCCAAACACGTTATATATACCCTTCATGGGGATACCAAGATAATGGATGGACTGCTGCTCGCGGATAGTATTACCATCTGCACCCATCTCAAAGTCAGAGTTCAAACGACTGTAACTGAGACCTGACTCCAGTCCGAAGCGATGATTCAATCTATACTTCAAAGCTAACGACCATGTTACAGGCACATGGTGATGGCTCGTTCGCAGAATCTTATCCTGGCCAGGACGATTGGCATTGTTCAAGGCGATGCGCATGATGACACTACGGGTTTTAGCACTCACAACGTCAGGATTATTTGCCAGATAGATAGCATAATCAGACCAGTTGTCAATGCTGCTCGATATGATCGGACTTGGAGATGGGCCAGGCACAGACTGTCCATCTGACGGTGCGGGCTTAAAGCTGAACGGCTGATTATAACGCTTCTGCTCATCGAACTGCCCTGAGTATGCCAGCTGCAACGACCATTTCTTAATGTTATTAGTGCTAGTCGTTGACTTTACGGGGAATAAGTCGGCTATATCATATTTCGGCAACTCTACTTCGTGTATAGTCTTCGTTGTATCGCTTGATATTGTGTCAGAAGTCACCTGCTCCTGAGCTAACATATTAGACAAAGTGTCAACCGTAATGGAATCGACTGCCTGAGCGATTTTCGATGGAAGGGTATCTGTTGCAATAGTGGCTGTACGATGCATGGGCAGATGAACTGTGACAGGCTCTTGACTCTGTCTCTTCGGTGACTCTTTAGACAAAGAATGATGCTCATCCTCGCTTTCTTCCTGCTTTGCCACCGTTGGCTTATCATTAGTGATAGCAGTATCACCTTTTCTAAGCAAGAAGAATGTGAGAGGCATGAGCAATAACAGAAGCGCGGCTACCCAATACTGCTGCATCATCTTGCGCAGCATCTTCTTCGCCCGCGCCAGTTGCGATGATGACGAATGTGGTTCGATGCCCAGCATATCGGCAATCTCCTTATGTGACATTCCTTCAAAGACAGACAGTCGGAACACCTGTCCATAGCCTTCCGGCAGACGGTCAACGAACTGCTGTACATCCTCCAATGGTACCCCTTTTAATTCACTTTCACTTTCAGGCATCTGCAGATGCTCTGCTTCATCTAGTTGCACAAAAGTCATCTTTGCCAGATGATCTTTATATTTCGAAGCAACATTTCTCGTTATCGACATCATCCATGCCTCTGCTTTCCCGTTGTCGCGAAGCTTGTCAAAAGAAGTGAAGATAATCACGAACGCGTCATGCAATACGTCGCTGATGGCTTGTTCATCGCTCATATACCGACGGCATACGCCTCTCATCTTCTGGGCGTATGCCTTGTACAGTTCTCCGAGGGCATCTGCATCCCCCTGCCTGCACCGTTCTATCAGTCGTGTAACTTCCATCGAAAACATAATGTCTCTATCTGTTATGTCCGATAATCATGTAAAAGACTGCATGGTATCACCAATTTTTTTCATTTTTGGTATATTATTTGGTGCAAAGGTACGGAAATTCTGCCTGTCTTGTCCGTTCTAAACTGAAAAACTACCCCAATGAACCCGATTCTCGCTAAAGTTTGAACCTTTGTTCAATTCACGGCTCTCCGTTCACAGACTCATTGTGCAAATGATCAGAATTAAGGAGTAACAGAGAATATGGCGGGACATAATTCAAAGTGATTCGGAAATACAAAACACTTCACGAAATGGTGTAACTTTCTTGGTGCCAGCGCGTTGTGGTGAAGGGTTAAAAGGAACCCCTCCCCAACCCCTCCCGAGGGAGGGGCTCTAGAGAATGGGGCATTCGTAAATGATATACTTACGCATCGTAAATGATATACTTACGCATCGTAAATGATAGAGTTACGTCTCGCAAATGATACATTTAGACTTTTTGTTCTTCCAATCTATGATGTTTTGACTTTCAATCTATGATGTTTTGACTTCCATTCTATGATGTTTTGACTTCCGTTCTATGATGTTTTGAAGAGCAATGGATGATGTTTTGCACTCCTTTTGATGATGTTTTTGATTACTGGATGTGGAAGCCTGAATGCAAAAAAATGAATGCAAACCAAACTTTTAGAATATGCTCCCTCCCACGGGGGGTGGGAGGGAGCGTTTCGGAATCCTTCACCGTAAAGTGCTGGGAAATAAGTGGTTGCACGAAACAGTGAACAGTTTTAAAAGTCTTGAAACAGCTTTTTATTCTTCTTCTGTTTCTTCCACGATGCTGTCAGCATCGGCAATCAGCCTTTGCAGATATCCTTGAATGCGGCCAAGGCCATTGCCACGGGGCCATGCGTTGGAACCACTGGAATAGAGGCGCGTGCCATCGGAGAACTTGGCGGCGAAATGCCATCCCTCGCCGTCAAGGACTTCCATCGCGGGACGGTAGTGTTCCTTGTACTTGTACATCTTTTCGTCGATGATAATCTGCCTGAAGGAATCCACGGCTTCCTTGCTGATCTGCTTCCGATACAAGGGCCCGTAGTTCTCTTTCATCGCTGTCAGCACATAGCGACCGTCGGGATTCTGCTTCACCCGGCCTTCATAGATATAGCCTGCCATCGTGCCGCTATGGGTATATTCTACACTCAGAAGCTCGCCTTGGGGTTCATGGACTCCGCAGCCTATGAGGCTCATCATTCCTGCTATCATACACATCAAATACTTTTTCATAGTCGTAATGCTTATTTCTCTGTGATTGTTGAAACCTTTTTGGCTATCCTTCTTCTTCTGACCATCACGCGCTCTTCTATCTTTTGGAAGATGATGAAGAGTGGGGGAACGATGAAGAGCAGGGCAATGGTGCCGATGAGCATGCCGCCGATGGTACCCACGCCCAGGGAGCGGTTACCGTTGGCACCGACGCCTACGGAGAAAGCCAGTGGAAGGAGGCCGAAGACCATCGTGAGCGAAGTCATCAGGATAGGACGCAGACGGGCCTTTGCTGCTGAGAGGGCTGCCTCGGTGATGCTCATTCCTTCACGTCGGCGGGTAGATGCAAACTCTGTGAGCAGGATGGCGGTCTTGGCCAAGAGTCCGATGAGCATGATGAGTCCGGTCTGCATGTAGATGTTGTTCTCCAGTCCCCATATCTTTGCGAAGATGAACGAGCCTGCCAGTCCGAAGGGTACGCTAAGAATGACGGCCAAAGGGATGAACATACTTTCGTAAAGGGCACAGAGAATGAGATAGACGAACACGATGCAGAGCAGGAAGACCATCCACGTATTGCCCTTTGCCGAGGCTTCCTCGCGCGTCATTCCGCCATATTCGAAACCGTAGCCCTCGGGCAGCACTTCGGCGGCTGTCTCTTCGATGGCTTCAATCACCTGACCCGTGCTGTAGCCGTCGGCGGCTGCACCTCCGAGCATGATGGAGGGGAAGAGATTGAAGCGTGAAAGAGTCTCTGAGCCGTAGATGCGTGTGAGTGTGACATACTGTCCTACGGGCGACATCTCGCCGTTGCTGCTCTTCACGTAGATATTGTTGAGCGACTGCTCGTCCATGCGGAATTCGGGCGATGCCTGCACCATCACACGGTAGAGTTTGGTGAAACGGTTGAAGTTGGATGCATAGGAGCCGCCGATATATCCTGAGAGTGTGTGGAGCACATCGGCTGGCGATACGCCGTTCTGCTTGCATCGGGCGGCATCCACATCAAGGCGGTATTGGGGATATTTCGTGGAGAAGTTGGTGTAGCAACGGCTAATCTCCTCGCGTTTGTTCAGGGCGTCGATGAGTTGGTTGGTGTAGTGCACCAGGTCTTCAATGGTGCCGCCTTTCTTGTCCTGTACGTGTACTTCAAAGCCGTTGATGCGGCCGAAGCCGGGCAGCATGGCCTGGGTGTTGACCTGTATCTTGGCGTTACTGATGTCGGCCGTGCGGCGGTAGATTTCTTCCATCACGGCATTCACGTCGTCGCCCTTGCCCTTGCGTTCATCCCAGTTCTTCAGTTTCAGCGTGAAGTTACCGTTGGAAGACGACTGTTCGAAACTGGTGCTGTTGCCAGCCACGAGCGAGTAGATGCGCAGTTGGGGCATATCCTTGATGCGCTTTTCCACTTCTTTCACGATTTTGTAGGTCTCTTGCAGATTGGTGCCTGGCGAAGCCTGGATGTTGATGAAAACGGTTCCCATGTCCTCGCTGGGCACCAGTCCGGTCTTGGTGGTTTTCATCAGCAGCGAGAGTCCGGCAATGGCTATGAGCACCATGGCTACCGACAACCAACGGTGGCGGAAGAGTACCTCCACGGCTCCTTTGTATTTGGCTATCAGACGCTGGAAAGCTGCATCGAAAGCCATGTGGAAGCGGCTGGAGAAGGATAGTTTGTCGCCGTCCTGGGCATGGGGTGTCATGATGAGTGCGCAGAGGGCTGGGCTCAGCGTCAATGCGTTGATGCACGAAATGGCTACGGCGATGGCCATCGTAAGTCCGAACTGCGTGTAGAACTTGCCCGTCACACCACCCAGGAAACTCACGGGGATGAATACGGCCATAAACACCAGGGTGGTGGTGATGAGGGCCGAGGTGATGCCGTGCATAGCCTCTACCGTGGCATGATAGGGGTCTTGCTCGCCATCGTCGAACTTTGCCTGGACGGCCTCTACCACGACTATCGCATCATCGACCACCGTTCCGATGACGAGAACGAGGGCGAAGAGCGTGAGCATGTTGAGCGAGAATCCGATGGCATAGATGAAAGCGAAGGTGCCTATGAGGGATACGATGATGGCCACGGCTGGGATGAAGGTGGAACGCATGCTCTGAAGGAACACATAGACCACAAGGATAACCAGCAGCAGGGCTTCGAGCAGCGTCTCCACCACGTTCTTGATGGAAGCGTCGAGGAAGTCTTTCTTGCTCTCCAGGTCTTCGATGACGATGCCTGGCGGCAGACTCTTACGGATTTCCTCCACCTCGCGGTCCACGGCCTTGATAATCTCGTTGGCATTCGAACCGCTCACCTGATTGATCATGATGTTCACGCCCGGATGTCCGTTGGTTTCACCGATGAAGTTGTAGTTGACGGATCCCAGCTCTACCCTTGCCACATCCTTGATGCGCAGCACGTCGCCGTTGGGCAATGCCTTGATGACCATGTTCTCGTAGTCTTGCTCTTCCTCGTACTGTCCGCGATATTTGAGCACATACTGGAAGGTGGTCTTCGAGTCGGCACCAAGCGTTCCGGTGGCGGCTTCTATATTCTGTTCGCCCAGCACGGTATTGATATCCGACGGAGAGAGTCCGTACTGCGCCATCTTCGTGGGGTCGAGCCAGATACGCATGGAATAGTCGGCACCGATTACGTTCACGTCGCCAACGCCCTGGATACGTGAGAGTACGGGCTCGATATTGATCTTGGTATAGTTGGAAAGGAAATTGCGGTCGAAGGAGTCGTCGGGAGAGTAGAGGGCCAACTGCTTGATGTTGGTGGACTGACGTTTACGAACGTTGACGCCCGACTTCGTGACATCGCTTGGCAACCGGCCCAATACTGTAGCCACACGGTTTTGCACGTTGACCATGGCCATGTCGGGATCAGTACCCTGTCGGAAGAAGATGCTTACGTTGGCGGAACCCGTGTTGGAGGCCGTGGACTGCATGTACATCATGCCCTCCACGCCGTTGATGGCCTCTTCGAGCACTACCACCACGCTTTTTTGTACGGTGGCGGCATTGGCTCCCGTGTAATTGGCATTCACACGAACGGTAGGCGGTGCTATCTCCGGAAACTGCTCAAGGGCCAGTCGTGAGAGGCCGATGAGGCCGATGAGCACCAGCAGAACGGAGATGACTCCTGCGAGTATGGGGCGGTCAATAAATGTCCTGACTTGCATGGCTCTGCCTCCTTATGGTTTCTTCTGGGTATTGATTTCCACGCCGTCCTTCACGAGTCCGGCACCTTCTGCAACGATGATGTCGCCTGGTTTCAGTCCGCTTGTCACCACATAGTCGGAACCGTTGTTCAGGCGGAACACCTCCACGGGTGTGGATTTTGTCTTGCCGTCAACAATACGATATACGAAGATGCGGTTCTGGAGTTCGTAGGTGGCTGACTGCGGAATCACGATGCAGTTATTCTGTACGGAAGAGATGACCACCTGCGCATTGCCGCCGTTGTGGAGCAGGCGCTCGCTGTTAGGAAAGGTGGCCCGTATGCGAACGGCTCCCGTATGTTCATCCACGATACCGCTCACGGCATCGATTCTCCCTAAGTGTCCGTAGGGCTTGCCGTTGCTCATCAGCAGTTCCACGGAAGGTGTCTGCTTGATGAAGTTGCTCATCGTGCCATATTGCTGCAAGAGGTCGATGCTCTGATTCTCCGTGATGCTGAAATAGGCATATATCTGGCTGTCGTCGGAAATGGTGACCAACGGTTCGGAAATGGAACTGCTCACCAGGGCTCCTACATGATAGGGAATCATGCCTGCCACACCGTTCATTGCACTTCGCACCACGGTGTAGGAGAGGTTGTTGCGGGCATTGAGTTCCTGAGCCTTTGCCAGCGAAAGGGCTGCCCGTGCCTCCTGCAAGGCATTCTGCTGGGTCTTCACCTCAAAGTTGGAAACCACCTTGTTGTTCTCCAGCGCTCGGGCACTCTCCATGTTCAGTTGGGCTGTGGCCAGACGGGCCTTCGCACTTTCCACATTGGCCGTTGCTACCTGCAGGGCAGCACGATAGGGCACTTGGTCGATGATGAAGAGCGGTTGGCCTTTATGTACTTTGTCGCCTTCGTTGATGCAGATGCGGGTGATGTTTCCGCTGATTTGTGGACGTACCTCTACTATCTGCCTACCTGTGAGGCGTGCAGTATAACGGCTTTTCAAAGTTTGTGTGGAGCGTTCCACTTTCATGGTCTTGTAGCTGGGCTTTGATTCCGGGCGTTTGCCTTTCTCAGAACACGAGAGAAGAAGCAACCCTGCGAATAGCCAAATGAATGTTTGTGCGATGTATTTCATGTGTGATAAAAAACTTTCAGTTTTTTGACGTGAAAAAGGCTGCTTTGTTTAATCGTTTTCCTGTCTTTTAGGATTAGTTAAGATTTTTGCTAATGATAAGGGCTGTATCATTGTGATGACACAGCCCTTATCATTATTTCTTGATCTCGATGTCGCGCCTGACGTTGTTGCGGATCTTCGTGAGATAGCGTTTCATGCCGTCGGCATCTTTGTTGTCGATGATTTCCAGCAGCTCTTTCAGCTCGGTGCGTATCTGGGCCACGTTCTCAGAGGTGTAGGGGTTGAAGAGCACTTCCTGCAACAGGTAGTCGTCTTCGTTGAGCACGCCCTTGGCGATGCGCATGTGGCGCTTGAAGGTGGTTCCGGGTGCATCCTGATGCTTCATCACGGCCGCAAAGACGAACGTGGAGACGAAGGGGATGGACAGCGAGTAAGCCACCGTGCGGTCGTGTTCTTCGAAGGAGTATTCGTAGATGTTGAGTCCCAGACGGGTGTAGAGGTCCTTGAAGAAGATGCGGCCGATGAAGTCGCCCTCGTTGATGATGATGGCATTCTCCTCGGAAAGCTGGTTAAGATTGGCGAATGTGGGGCCGAACATGGGGTGTGTGCTGACGTAGTGCATGCCCGTGCTCTCGTAGAAGTCCTTCAGTCCGGTCTTCACGGAGGAGATATCGCTGAGGATACACTCCTTGGGAAGATGGGGAATGACCTCCTGGAAGGCGGGAATGGTGTATTTCACCGTAACGGCATTGATGCAGAGTTCGGGCTTGAACTCGTCGATTTCTTCGAGCTTGGTGAAGCGCAGCGTGTTGTAGGTGAAGCGGAGCCGCTTGGGATCGCGCTCATAGACGGCCACTTCGTGTTCGAAACTAAGCAGGTCGATGAAGAAGCTGCCCATCTTTCCTGCACCTAAAATCAGTATTTTCATATTATACTTATCCTATTTCAGTAATCACTCCCCGCCCTCATAGGGAGGGGTAGGGGGAGGGTCCTTATTTATTTATTATCTCTATCTGCTGGCGTACGCTCTCCTGGTGGATGGCCTCGTAGATGGTTTTCACGAAATCGGCATCCATGCCGCAGAGCACACCCTGAGCTCCGCGCTTGTCGAGAATCTCATTGTAGCGCTTGGCCTGCAGGACGGTCATGTTGTGTTCCTTCTTGTACTGTCCGATTTCACGGCAGACGCGCATCCGCTTGGAGAGGATGTCCATGATGGAATTGTCAATCTGGTCGATCTGCTTACGCAGCTGGCTGATGCCTTCGGTGGTGATGGTCTCGTCGCGGATAACCAGCAGCGAAAGAATGTAGTCGAGCACATCGGGAGTGACCTGCTGGTTGGCATCGCTCCAGGCACTGTCGGGGTCGCAATGGCTTTCAATAATCAGACCGTCGGCACCGAGGTCCATAGCCTGCTGGCAGAGTGGGGCGATCAGGTCGCGGCGTCCGCCGATATGTGAGGGGTCGCAGATGATGGGCAGTTCGGGAATACGACGACGGAGCTCGATGGGAATCTGCCACATGGGGGTGTTGCGATAGATGGTCTTGTCGTAGCTGGAGAAACCGCGATGGATGGCTCCGAGTTTCTTCACACCGGCACCGTTGAGGCGAAGAAGTGCGCCAATCCAGAGTTCGAGATCGGGGTTCACGGGGTTTTTCACGAATACCGGAACGTCCACGCCCTTCAGGGCATCAGCCAATGCCTGCATGGCGAAGGGATTGGCCGTGGTGCGTGCTCCCACCCAGAGGATATCGATGCCGTATTTCAGGGCCAGTTCCACATGTTCGGGTGTGGCTACTTCGGTAGAGACGAGCATGCCTGTCTCTTTCTTGACTTGCTGCATCCAGGGCAGCGCTTTCTCACCATGTCCTTCGAAACCGCCTGGCTTGGTGCGAGGTTTCCAGACGCCAGCACGGAAGTTGTGGCATCCGAGAGCGGCCAGTTGCTTGGCCGTGTTCATTACTTGCTCTTCGGTTTCGGCTGAGCAGGGGCCTGCAATCACGAACGGGCGTACATTGTCACTTGGGAGATTGAGCTTTTCTAATTCGAGTTCCATATTGTTTGTGTTTTTTTGTTTATTTTCTAGTTGTTCTAGGAGGCCTAGGGGTTCTAGATATTCTAGATTTTCTAGGGGGCTAGGATTTCTAGGGGATTACCATTCCAATGCTTTAATTCTCAGGAGGGCTTCGCGGATTTTGTCGTCCTTGGCGCAGAGGGAGATGCGGATATAGCGCTCACCGTTGCTGCCGAAGATGAAGCCTGGGGTGATGAATACGCGGGCTTCGTGGAGCACGCGCTCGGTGAGTTCTTTCACATGCTGGTATTTCTCGGGAATCTTACCCCAGAGGAACATACCCACCTGATTTTTGTCGAAGCTACAGCCGAGGGTGGTCATGATCTCTTCAGCAATCTCACGCCGACGGCGGTAGGTGGTGATGTTGGCCTCGTGATGCCATTCTGCATCATTATGCTGCAAGGCCTCGGCGGCTGCCAACTGGATGCCGCGGAAAGTTCCGCTGTCGATGTTGCTCTTGATTTTCAGAATCCACGAGATAAAGGTCTTGTTGGTGCAGCACATGCCGACACGCCATCCGGGCATGTTGTGGCTTTTCGACATGGAGTTGAACTCTATGCAGCAGTCTTTGGCTCCCGGCACCTGAAGCAGCGAGAGCGGTTTCTCGTTGAGGATGAAAGAGTAGGGGTTGTCGTTCACGACGACGATATTGTGCTTCCGGGCAAAAGCCACCAGACGCTCGTAGGTCTTCATCTGGGCAGCACCACCCGTAGGCATGTTGGGATAATTGGTCCACATCAGCTTGACGCGCGAGAGGTCCATCTGTTCCAGACCTTCGAAGTCGGGCTGCCATCCGTCGTTTTCCAACAGGTTGTAGTTGACCACCTTTGCACCGAGAATCTTGGAGAGTGAGGTGTAGGTAGGATAGCCGGGATTGGGCACCAGCACTTCGTCGCCGGGATTGACGAAAGCCAGCGTGGTGTGGAGGATGCCTTCCTTGGAGCCGATGAGGGGCTGGATTTCGGTCTTGGGATCCAGCTCCACGCCGTACCATTTCTTATAGAATGCAGCCATGGCCTGACGCAGTTCGGGTGTTCCCATCGTGGGCTGGTAGCCGTGGGCGTTGGGATCGCGGGCCACCTCACAAAGCTTGTCGATGGTACGCTGCGAGGGGGGCATGTCAGGACTGCCGATGGCGAGGCTCACGATGTCGCGGCCTTCGGCATTGAGTTGTGCAACTTCCTTCAGTTTGCGGCTGAAGTAGTATTCCTGTACGAGTGAGAGCCTGTCGGCTGGCTGAATGTTAGGCTGATTGTTTTCCATCTTGATATTCTCCTAATACTTTCAATTCTTTGGTTAAGGGCATGATAGCGTCTATCGATTGGCGATAGCGGGTGATGTTGTCGTACATCACGTCAATATAGAACAGGTATTCCCATTCATGACCGATGATGGGCAGCGACTGTATCTTGGTGAGGTTGATCTTGTAGAAACTCAGAATGCTGAGCACCTGCGAGAGTGAACCTTCCTCATGGGGCAGAGAGAACACGAGCGAAGCCTTGTTGGTCTTGTCGATAGGACGGAGGAAATCGGCCTTCCTTGGGTCGCATTCCACAAGGAAACGCGTGAAGTTGTGCTTGTTGTCCTCGATGTTGTTTTCCAGAATCTTCATGCCGTTCATATTGGCTGCCTCGGCATGGCAGATGGCTGCAACGCCCCGCAGCTGATGTTCGTGTATGTACTGGGCGGCTCCGGCGGTATCCTCGGCTTCCACGGCTTTCAGCGCGGGATGGTTGCTCAGGTATTGGCGGCACTGCATCAGGGCGACGGGGTGGGAGTGGACCTCGGTGATGGTGTCCCAGTCGTCATCGGGCAGACAGCAGATGCAATGCGAGATGTGCAGCTTGTGTTCGCCTACGACGGCGGTGCCCGAGTCGCGCAGCAGTTCGTAGTTGTGGAGCAGACTACCGGCAATAGTGTTTTCAATGGCGGTCATGCCGATGCAGGTGGGGTCGCGCTTGATATTCTCGAACACCTGTTCGAAGGTGGAGCAGCAGATGAGTTGAATCTGCTCGCCCTCGAAATACTGATGGGCGGCGATGTCGTGGAACGACCCGAGTTCTCCTTGTATGGCTATTCTCTTCATTTTTGTTTTATTTCTATATTCTTAAGAAAAAGTCCCACCTCATTGTTGTGAAGCGGGACCTTAACGTATTCTTGTTTTCGTTTTGTCTATAAGTTGAAATCTACACGCAACTTCCCGCTTCACAGTGCCCTGCAAAGTAAAAATAAAAGTAATAGAAAGATGCGTATGACTTGTTCATATCTCTTCTGATTTTTTAATTCGGGTGCAAATTTATAACTTTTATTTTATTCCGACAAACTTTTTGCAAGTTTTTTTGCGTTTTGCCTTACATTTTTATATTTTGCATGCATGCGGGCGAACCGCTCGGTTACTCTGCAGGCTTTTCTATTTCCTGCAGTCGGGCCAGATCTTCTTCGGATCCTTGCTGGTCGCCCGTCTTCTGCTTCAGTTCGGCTCTTCCGCGATAGCCATCAATGGAGAAGGGGTTTTGTTCAATTACTTTATTATAAAATGAAAGGGCATTAGCCAACTCTCCCTTGGCTATCTCCACTTTTGCCTTCAGAAGAAGAACGTCCTCTACTTCCGGTGCACGTTCCATCAGCCATTCGCTATCTTTGTCGGCATCTTCCACTTCACCTTTTTCCAACAATACATTTGCCCGCATAAGATAGGCATCAGCATAATTCTCGTTGATAGAGATAGCCTTGGTGTACATAACTAAAGCATTGGTGAGGTCTTCCTGACCAAGACAAGCACGGCCATACAGATAGTAAATCTCCGGATTATCCTGAGAGATGAGCAGCGCTTTCTCACAAGAGGAAGCCATCGCCCCATAATCTTCCATTAAGAAAGCCACTTGAGCCATTCTCAGCAAAATGCCCTGGTTTTCGGGTTCTGCCTCCTGCAATTTCTGTAACTGCTCATAGGAAGCGGTGAGTTCGTTGTTTTGAAGAAGTGCCTGTGACAAATAGTCGCGGCATTCCAGATCCTCACGTATGTTCAAGGCGTGGTTCAGACAGCGTATGGCCTGTTGCCACTGACCGGTTTTCAGTGCCTTCACACCGTCATATTTCAGGATATCGAAGTTCTTCTGTTCGTCGGCCTGACGTTTTTCTTCAGAGTTTTCTTCCTTGCCTCCGAACAATGCTTTCAGAAAATTCATAGTTTCGGTTTTGATTAATACTTATTCATAATGGCGCACGCGCACGTCAATGCCTTCTTTCCGCAATTGCTCCGCAGCCGCACTGAGATCGGTCTGGCTGTAATGGTAGGGGAAGAGAACGCGAGGCTTAAATACACGGGCGGCACGCTGTAACTGATCCGTGGTCATGGTGTAAGGCTGGTTGCAGGGCAGGAAAGCAATATCGATGTCTTTCAACGAAGCCATCTCGGGTATGTCCTCAGTATCACCGGCTATATAGATGCGCAATCCGTCGATGGTGAGTATATAGCCGTTATCACGTCCTTTGGGATGGAACTGTTGATGGCCTTCGGTGATGTTGTAAGCGGGAACAGCTTCTACATGGATATCACCCACTTGCAACTGGTCGCCATTTTTCATAACCTTGCCATAACCAATCATTCCTGCACAACGGGTATTGGTGATGAACTGGGTTTTGTCGTTAGTGAGGGTGGCAATGGCCTCTTTGTCGAAATGATCGCCATGCTCATGAGTCACGAAGATATAGTCGGCCTTGGGCATGGAGGCGTAGTCGATGGTGCGGTTGCCCAGTTTGCCAACGGGATCAATCTGAATCTCTTTTCCCTCGAATGAAATGCGGATGCTGGCATGCATCAAGGCATGGAACTTGACGCTTTTGCCACTCTTGGTGAGGAAGGTGTCGGTCTCCGTCGTGTCGGTTGTCACTTCCTTTCCGGCTTTCTGCCAGGCAAGAATACCCCCAAGAAGATTAGTTACCTGGAAACCGTTCTGGACAAGGATGTTGGCAGCTGTTACCGAACGTCGTCCGCTACGGCAATAGACGGCTACACGCCGGTTTCGGTCGAGTCGTTTTAAGGCTTCGTCCTTAAACGATGACTGCTTCACGTCGATGTTGACGGCATTGCGCAGATGGCCCTCGGCAAATTCCTCTGCCGTGCGCACATCGAGAATCTGAACACCGGAACTGTCAGTAAGCTGTGCGAAATCCTCTACGTTTGCGTCTTGAAACAACTGCTGGCTGCATGCTGTGTTGGCACCCAGTCCCAATAAAACCATCAATGATGAGAATAACTTTTTCATAATCTTACGTATTTCGGGGGCAAAGATATGAATTTTACGAATCTTTTCCAAATTTTTCTTTACTTTTAAATAAGCAACTGCGACTTGGCAGATAATTGTGCAAAGTACAGGCGAAGAAACTGTTGAGGAATCGTTGAAATATCAGATATTATTCGTATTTTTGCATCCGAGAAAACGCACCAGACCTATTAATAATAATATTCAGATGAAGAAAAAGGTATTATGTCTATTGCTGATGATGAGCTTGCTGCCACTGCTTCAGAGGGCAACGGCGCAGAAAGTGAAACTCACCATCACAAATCCCAGTCAAAACCAGCGGCAGGAAGTGGTCGAAGCCAGTCTGCAAGCAATCTGTGAACTGCTGGGAGCGGACAGCTTAACCCCGCTGAAAGTGAAGAATGCTTTTGGACAGGAGATAACCTATCAGAAGAGTTACGATGGTAAACTCTTGCTGTCGGTCGCATTACAACCCGAGAGCCAGGTGGTGTACACCATCACAAAGGGCGAGCCGAAAGCTTTTACGTCATATGTATTCGGCCGTATCTACCCCAACCGTCTTGACGATCTGACTTGGGAGAACGACCGTGGCATCTACCGCTTCTACGGTCCGGCACTCCAACGGACGGGCGAGCGATCGTTCGGCACCGATGTCTGGGTGAAGAATACGCCAGAACTTGTTGTAGAGGAGCGTTACCGCCAACACATGTGGGGCGTGCATCTGAGAGACTCCCTGAAGCGTGCAGGCAAGGCCGAAGAAGCTAACGACATTTACATTAACACCTCGTTCCATCATGACCACGGGCAGGGCATGGATGTTTACAGCGTCGGACCGAGCCTCGGGTGTGGTGCTCCCGCTCTGCTGAAAGACGGGCAATTGGTGTTTCCTTACTGTTTCCAAGATTGTAAGATACTCGACAACGGTCCATTGCGCTTTACGGCGGAGCTGACCTACGGCACAACTGCCGCTGGTACGAGGGAACATCGGCTCGTATGCTTGGACAAAGGGTCAAACTTTAATCGGATGACCGTATGGTACGACGGAATCAAGGAACCGACCGCACTGACCACTGGAGTCGTATTGCATAGTGACGACAACATGACGCTCGACAGGAAGTATATCCTTTATGCCGATCCGACAGACAATCCAAAGGTTAACCAGTCGCAGATATATGTGGAGACGCTCTTTCCTCAGGAGGTCGATGAGACTCGTGTGGTGGAGGGAAAACCAAGTCATGCTATCGGTATCATCCGCCAGTACAGGGGCGAGCCCTACACCTATTATTTTGGTTCAGCCTGGAGCGACTATGATGTTCGTATCATGTCGCAGTGGCGCCTGCTGTCGGAAGAAAAACTTCAGTGCATCAAGACCCCACTGACCGTTGAAATAACCAAAAACAAATAATCACCTTTTTCGTTACGTTGCGCCTATGAAAGCAGAACAACGGGTGAAGAAACTCTTCGAACAGGCCCTGAAGCGCTATGCTTTGATTGAGGATGGCGACCGCGTGCTGGTGGGGCTTTCCGGCGGCAAAGACTCCATGTCGCTGCTCGAACTGCTGGCCTTGCGTTCACGCGTGTTCAAACCTCGTTTCGAAGTGGAGGCGGCTTTTGTTGGGATGCGCAATATTCCTTATAAAAACGATGAGGATTATCTGCGCGGTTTTGCCGAATCGTTAGGTGTGAGGCTGCATATCTTCGAAACAGAGTTTGACGAGACTACCGATGAGCGTCGTACGCATTGTTTCCTGTGTTCGTGGCATCGCCGCAAGGTGTTGTTCGATGCGGCTCAGCGATTGGGGTGTAACAAGATAGCTTTGGGGCATCATCGCGATGACCTGATGGAGACGGCTCTGATGAACTTGACGTTTGAAGGCAAGTTCCACACGATGCCGCCTCGTCTGCGGATGGAGAAGTTTCCGGTGGAGATTATCCGTCCACTATGTCTGTTGCGCGAGAAAGACATGCAGGCTTTTGCCGATCTTCGGGGGTATCGTCAGCAGGTGGTGAAATGCCCCTACGAAGAGGCTTCCCATCGGGCGGATATGAAGGAGATGATTTCACGGTTCGAGGCTTTGAATCCAGAGTTTGCCTACACTTTCTTTACGGCTATCGAACGCACTTTCCCCGAATAGCGCGACCTTAAAGACTTTCATAAAAAGAATAAAGAAGTTTAAGAAATTTGGCAGGAGCAGGGGAATATATTACTTTTGCCCCATGATGAAACGCATCATTTCCATATCGTTGACTGCTCTGCTGGCTTTGACGGCCGGTGCGCAGACTGAGAGTAGGGTAGAGGAACTCCCTGCCCCGAAGTCTGTTGCTCCTACGATGGAGTTCAGTCCCAGCCTGAAGTCGAAAGTGGAGGCTTTGCCGCTTGACACGCTATACCTGCCTACGTTGAACCACTATGGTCAGGTGCCCATCAATATGTTTCCTTATAATATGTGGGGCGGTTACCATAGCTGGAACCTCCATCAGGGACTCAATATGAATCTGGGAGCCTCGGTGTTCGGCTCGTGGGGTGGCGGCAGTTATCTCGGAACTGGTTTTTCGCAGGATGTATCGCTGATGTATGCCGTGCCTTTGAGCAAGAAGATGTCGTTGGCCATTGGCGGTTATTTCAATAATACCTTTTTCGCTCACGACTCTTTCCGCGATGCCGGTATCAGCGCCGTGCTGGGCTATCGTTTCAATGAGCATTGGGAGGCTTATCTCTACGGTCAGAAATCGTTGGTGAAGAAACCCTTCCCCATGCCGCTTTACGGTATGGGGTATGTGGGCGACCGCATTGGCGCTGCCGTCAGATATAACGTGAATCCTACGATGAGTGTTGAGGTGAATGTGGAATGGATGGAAACGCCTGCCTATCCTGGACAATTCTACATGATGAGGCCCAACCGCTTGGAGCCCAGCACTCACGGTGCTCCACCTCCACCTGCACCTTAATTCTTTTTATTGGAACAGACTTGGAATCTCATATCTGTTCTGATACACGTAGCTGATGGGGGCGTTGATTTCCTGTATCTGCCTATCCAGTTGTCGGCGCTGAACCTTATAGCTCTCATGCCTTTTGTGGATACGAATGCCAGGGCGGAAACGGCGTTTCTTCTCGGTGCCTGTCCGCATAAAGGCAAACTTTCCGATCCAGTCGATATACCTGGCATTTAATTCAAAACGGCCATTGGCTACGGCTCCATCAGAATTGAGACGGGCGTGCAGGTTCTTGATGTGGAAGAATCGGTAATGGGCATCGATGACATCCACCTTGGCCTGTCCGATAGGCAGTTTGCCGTTTCGCATGGTTCGCATGGCTGCCGTACGCGCCTTGGCATAGTCAACCTTGAAGTCGCCCTTGCAGGCCATGTAGTTCACGGATTTCACATCGAAGGCTTTTCCGAATTTCAGGGAGTCCGTAATGAAGTTACCCGTCAGGTATTTGTTCTTTTCGTCAAGAGTGAAATCAAAGTCAATCGGACCGACATCTGAACTGAGCCTTCCGTGGAATTCTTCTTTTTTCCAGCGTATGCGGAAATTGCCCTTGTAACTGATGTTACCAAGCGCATCCACCTGTTCCATCATCAGTTTTTTCACGGGGAAAAGGTTGATGATTCTCGTCTTGGAGTTTCCGAGGGCATGCATGCTATCTACATCGAATCTTACTATCAGGCTATATTTGTTCTTCATGTTCATGATTTTGCCTGAGGCCCATATCTTAAGTTGTTCGTCAAGGGTGTTTACCCTGATGTTTTCAAAAGCCATGTCGTCGTCAGCTCCTCTCACCCGCGTCCTGATTTCAAGAGGGATGGTGAAGTCTTTCAGGATGGGGGCAAAGGTGTATGAGATGTCTTGAAGCAATACCACGCCCTCCACCTTGCTTGCTTCATAGTGGAACGGGATGCCCCTTTGCTTGTCGGCAAACTGGAAATGTGCCTCAGGAATTTTCAGTTCTGAGTTTGGCAGGCGTATTCGGATATTCCTGAGGTCGGCCTTGTCTTTCCGTATGTCGGCAGTCAGTAGCAAATAGACAACATTGATGCCCGAAGCCTCGTCCTTGATGTTGCATCTCGTCATGATGGCTTTCACTCCCTCTTTGCTCATCTCCTTGATGTAGAAGGTCATATCGGAGTGCAGGTCAAGATGGTTGATGTCAAAGTAGCCACGCTTGGGCCTTCCGTCATTTTTTCGAGGCAGATGATTGTTTGTGGCATAGCGTAAGCCGTTGATGGTCAGTTGCTTGTCTGTTTTCAAGTGCTTCATGTTGAGACTGTTGATGCTGAGCAACTTGTCCACTTGTCCTTTCTTGGTAAAAGCATTCCATTCCACCAACAGATTGTCGGCTTTTCCTGTAAGGTCTTTGTTCAAAATGAGCTGACGAAGCGAACAGGCTGTGTGAATGCCGGTTGCCCGGTTGTGCAGTTTGGCTTTCAGTTTGTTCACCTCGATGACGTTTCCGCTTTTGTCAGCCTTAAGGTTCATGGAGAAATCAGCATCCGTGTCTCCCCATGTGAGACGTCCTTGAAGTCCGTTGAGGGTGGCTTTCTTCTTGTCGCTTTTGGTGAATAGCTGAGAGATGTCGATGTTCAGCCCCGACTCTTTCTCATGGGCATCCAGATGGTTGACTACGACGTCAAGCGTATCTTTACTGAAAAGGTTGAGCAACACTTGCAGGTTGCCCGTGATATTGAGATGTCCTGCATCGATGGCGGGCATTTTGCCTTTGGCGGTTTTCCGCGGCTTGTGGTTGTTGTTTGCAAACTGGAAACCTTTTATGGTTACCTGTTTTTGGCTGCTGAGATTCTTGATGTTGAGGTCGGCTATACTGAAATGGTTGTCGGTCTTTCCTTTGGCATCCTGTGTGCTCCAGTTGGTATATAGCTGGTTGATTTGTGTGCGCTCTTGATTGGAAAATGCCTTCAGCCGGAGGTTTTGCACGTTCAATCCTGAAATCCGGTCATAGGCCTGGCCTTCGGTTACGGTTAAAACGATATCCTCTTGAGTGTTCTTGTTGAGCAAGGCATGAAGGTGTGCGGTCATGTCAAGACGCCTTAGACTGGGGTATCCCTTCAGTAGCTTTTTTTCTTTGCCGGACTGTTGCTTTACCGTTGCATAGTGAAGGCCGTCAAGGTCCAGTTTGTAGTTGCTGCTTTGGTCGAGGATGTTCACTCTTTCTATTTCCGCCTGATAGTGTGCCTTGTATCCCTTGGCGTTGGTCATATGCCATTCCGCTTGCAGGTCCTCCAGGGTTCCCCGTCCGTCTTTCAGGTATTGGCCCCTGTTTAGTTGCAGGGTGCCGCTAACCTTTGTGCGGGGATTCTCCACCGTCATCTTCAATCCGTCAAGCAGGGTGGAATCAGAGTTGTGCCTGACTGTTATTTCCATGTCGTTGATGCACATGCCGGAGAAGCGTTCTGTCAACTTGCATTGCTTCATGGTGGCTTCGGAGGTTCCGGGTACAGGTCGCCTCAGGGCTACCTGCAGGTCACCCTCAACCCGCATGTTTCCAAAATCGGGGATACCAGTCTTGTTCTTGCGGGGCGTGTGGGTCTTGCGCCCATAGCTGACGCCTTTCATCGTCATGAGTCTCCCGTCAGCAAGCGGGTTTACGAGGATGCTTTCGATGAAGGCCTCATGGTTGGCATCATGCTTTTTCGTTTGGGTTGTCCACTCGGCTTTCAGGTTGTGTCCGTCAAAACTTTTCCCTTTTTCAAGATGGGCGTTCTTCAGGCTAATCACACCTTGCTTAAAGCCTTTGTTTCCTTCTATGCGGAACGAAAGGCTGTCGATGTCAGCCGAGTTTTTGTTGCCTTTCACCGTGAGCTTCATGTCGCTTAGTTTGTAGCTGTTATTGAGTTCCGCAATCTGCATTTTCGTAATCGTGGCGTTCAGGGAGTCGATGTCGAGATGGTTGAAATCCATTTCCATGCTTGCCTCCGCCTTGATGCGGTCTGTCGTGTAGTGGATGCCGTCGATGTGCAGTTGCCGTTTGGTGAAGATCCTGTCAGAATAGCCAATGCTGTCGATTTTCAGCTGATGGGTGCGGAGTCCCTTACGGGTGTTTCTCACAATGGTCGTATTCAGCTCCTCCAACCATCCTTTGTGGCCTTTGTGATAGTACAACCGTTTCAGCGAGAAGTGGTTGTCGTTGTAAGTGATGCTATTGTTTTCAACGTATAGTTTTCTGATGTTGAGCACCAGTTTCTTTCCCTTGACAGGATGATTCTTCTTGAAGGCATCTATCACGAACTGATAGTTGGCAGGCTCATGTGTGGATGGTTTATATAATTGGGCACGAAGTCCCCTGATGCGCGCATCGTTTATACGAATCTCGTTGAAAAGCAGGGGCCACAGTCTTGTCCGTACGGTTAGCTGGTTTATCTGAAGCATCTTGCGCTTTTGCCGGTCTTCAATCTCAATACCGCGCAGGTCAATCTGTTCCCTTATCAGGTCAATGTCAGCATCCTTCATGCTTACTTTGGTCTTCAACTTGTCAGTAAGCAGAATGGTGGATTGTCTCACTATCTGTCGTCTGAACGCCTCGCTGTGTAGTGCGATGGTGGCAACTATCAAGAGGACGACAATGCTAATGCCTATGCCGCCAACGATGGATAATATGATGCGTTTCCACCTTTTCATAGAAGGTTGTTGTCTGCCATGCAAAGGTATAAAAAAATAATGAAAAGTTCGCATTTCTCTCATAATGTTTTATAAAAGTTGCCACATTAGGCAGATTCTGGGGTCATCGCTTTTGTCTTTTCAGGAAAAATGATTAATTTAGCACCCACTTACCAAGATAAGACAAATCAAATAGAAATATTAGGAAACTATGGCCAGAAAGATTATCATTACCGTGGCACCCGTCTGCCACGTGGGAAAGGAAATACCGGCAGGATGCAAGAATCCGCTCACGCCGGAGGAAATCACCGAGGATGTCATCAACTGCTACAAGGCCGGTGCCTGCGAGGTACATCTGCATACACGCGACCTGAAGGGCAATCCGACGTTCGAACTGGATGTCTTCAGCGATACCATCCGCCGCATCCGCGAACAGTCGGACATGATTATCCAGAGTTCCACGGGTGGACTTTCCTCCCTCTCGCTTGAACAGCGTTGCGTCTGCTTGAATGTGCCCGAGGTGGAAGTGGCCTCCCTGAATCTGGGTTCGGTGAATTTCGGCGAGACAGTCTATGTGAACACCATGCCAGAACTGCGCTATTGGGCCCGTCGGTTGGATGAGACCAACACGATTCCCGAGATGGAATTCTTCGACCTGAGCCATGTGGAAACGGCCACGCGTCTGGCCGATGAGGGCGTGCTGCATCGTCCGTTGCACTACAATTTCTGTCTGGGTCCCGGTGGTTCGAGCAATCTTGCGGCCACGGGTCGCAACCTGGCTTTCCTCACCCAGGCCATGGAGCCCGGCAGCTCATGGGGCATCACCCACGACTCGATGAAAGATTTTTCGTTCCTGGCTTGTGCCATTGGCATGGGGGCCTCCGTGGTGCGCGTAGGTTTTGAGGACAGTTTCTATTATGCTCCCGGCAAATTGGCCAAGACCAACGCCGAACTTGTGGAGCGTCTGGTGGAACTGATCCGCATGCTGGGCTGCGAACCGGCCACTCCCGAAGAAGCCCGTCAGATGCAGGGCATTCCGTCGTTAAAATAATCATTGACGCGTCAGACTCGTCATAACGTAATAACGTTATATCGTAATACCGAACAATGGAACTCAATAAAAAACACCGCCTGGTCATCCTCGACGATGACCCCACTGGCATTCAGACCGTCCACGGCTGTCTGCTGATTACCCAATGGGATGCGGCTACCGTCAGGATGGCCCTGCAGCACGAGCAACCTTTCTTCTATATGCTCACCAATACCCGGGCCATGACGCGCGAAGAGGCTGCTCGCGTGGTGCGTTCGGCCATGGAAACGGTGCTGGAAGTAAACCGCGAACTGGGTTATCGGCTCATCTTCATCAGCCGTAGCGACTCCTGTCTGCGCGGCCATTTCCCGTTGGAAACCGATGTGATGCGTCAGGTGCTTCGGGAGTATGGCGTGGAGGTCTGGCCCCGTGTGCCTTTCTGTCCGGCGCTTATCGAGGCCGGTCGTGTCACCGTCGATGGTGTTCATTACATGAAGGATGGCGAACGGTTGATTCCCGTTTCCGAAACGGAGTTTGCGCGCGATAATGTGTTTGCCTATCACACTTCCGTGCTCAGCGATTATATCCGTGAGAAAGGGGCCGATCCCGCAGAGTATCAGATAGTGAATGCCGCCACCTACGAAGAACTGTATGCCTTTGCCGACAGCCTTTATCATGACATCAAGGATTTCTCGGGAGCCGTGGTTATCCGCAGCAGTTCATCGCTGCCCAAAGCTATGAGCGGTATCGGCGACAAACCGTTGCTCGATCGGAGTATGCTGAAACACGATGGCGTAGGTTGTTTCATCGTGGGTTCCCATGTCCAGAAGACCACCCGCCAGTTGAATGCCCTTCTTTCGGCAGAGGGAGTAGCCGGAATTGAAGTGGATGTGGAGCGTGTGCTCCGCGATGGTGAAGCGTTGATGCAGGAAATGCTTTCGGCGATGAAGGATAGGGCAGGAGAGGGGCTTACCCCCGTGGTTTATACCTCGCGCCGTGAAGTTCGCCTCAATGATGCCGATGAGCGTCAGCATTTAGGGCAGCGCATCTCCGATTTCCTTGTTTCGCTGGTGGCCCGTCTGCCTTTCGTCCCTTCATATCTGGTGGCCAAGGGCGGCATCACTTCCAATGACATTCTCACCAAGGGACTGGCCCTGAAGTCAGCCGTGGTGTTGGGGCAGATTGTTCCCAATGTCCCCTGCGTGATGACCACTCATTTCCCCTACATCATCTTCCCCGGCAATGTGGGCGGCGATGATTCCCTCCGCGAAGTGTATGAGAAATTGAGAAAATGAGAAAATGAGAAAATGAGAAATTAATCCACCACTTCTCCCTCCCTAAACAGGGAGGGCCGGGGTGGGTCTTCTTCTTTCCTATTTCTCCAAAGTCTCCACAACCTCTTCCAGCAGGCTGATGATGGGCAGATGTTGCGGACAGGCACTTTCGCATTGTCCGCATTGCACGCAGGCCGAAGCCTTCTCGCCGCCGGGACGCCAGCCATAGTCGTTTCGGGCCTCGCTGAGCTGGCCATACATCTTATAGACGTTCATCACGGCAAAAATCTCAGGAATATGAATGTCCATCGGACAGCCAGGAGTGCAGTAGTGGCAGGCCGTGCAGGCTATGCCGGCATATTGCTTTAGAGCCTGGTTGACTTCTTCCAGCACGCGCTGTTCTTCATCGCTGAGTGGCTGGAACTGACGCATAAACGACAAGTTATCCTCCATCTGTTCATAGTCAGACATACCGCTGAGCACCATCATCACGTTGGGCAGCGAAGCCGCATATCTGATAGCCCATGAGGCAGGCGAAGCTTCGGGGTTGGCTTTCTTTAGGATGTCCTTCACGGCCTGTGGCGGATTGGCCAGTTTGCCACCCTTTACCGGTTCCATCACGACGACGGGTACGCCGTGACGTGTTGCTATCTCATAGCATTGGCGGGAGCAGATCAGCGGGTCTTCCCAGTCGGAATAGTTTATCTGCAGCTGCACAAACTCAGCATCGGGATGGTCGGTGAGGATTTGTTCCAGGTGTTCCGGCGTGGAATGGAATGAGAAACCGTAGTGGCGTATCAATCCTTCCTGCTTCAGTTGCTTCATGTAGTCCCAGATGCCGTATTGGTCGAATTTGTCCTTATTGCTCTCGTCGATGCCATGCAGCAGGTAGAAATCGAAATAGCCCGCTCCGGTGCGTTCGAGGCTTACCTGAATCTCGTGCTTGGCTTCCGCCTCATTCTTGCAGGCAAAATCCGAAGCGTTGAGTTTGTCGGCCAGATAGTAGCTCTCGCGTGGATAGCGGTCGCAGAGCGTGGCCTTCGTGGCCGCTTCCGATCCTTCGTAGATATAGGCCGTATCGAAGTATTTGCCACCCGCCTCGATGAATGCGTCCACCATCCGTGTGGAGAGTTCCAGGTCGATCGTGTTAGTCCCTTCAATCCTGGGCAGTCGCATCATGCCGAATCCCAGTTTCATGCAGTTTTCACTCAATAATGTTTTCATATTAATCCGTCGCTTGTCTTATTCGTTAGTTTCAATAATACCTGCCGCTGATGTCAGCGAAGATGTAGTCGAAAGCCTTGTAATAATACTCTGCCAGGTCTTTGATCTCTTCTTCGCTACGCCAGTCGTTGGGGTCTGATTTTATCTCTTTCAGCAATTTGTTGTTTGACCAATAGAATTGGAACGTCGTCTCTTCGCCGTTGCGCCTCTCCTGGCTGCGGGCATATACCACGGGGTCCTCCCTCATGTCGTCGCTCTTGTTCATTTCGAATACAAACTCTTGTTGCATCGTGAAATCGCCCGCCTTGAAATTGCGCAAAATCAGATACGGTTTGTTGTTCACCTGCAAGGCTCCATCCTCTGCCGAAGTATGGTCTTCGTAGTAATAGATGGTCACTTCGTCCCGGATATCTTGTCCGGCATACCCTTTTTCGTCGCGCAGTACGATGGACACGTTTTTGCGCTGGTGATCCTCTTTCCCGTCCATGCCCATCCGTTCATGAACCATGTTTCTGTACTCATTGATCTCCTGCACTTTTTTGTTCGTGTTCTGTGCTTGCACACTACAGAAAGCCAGCGCGCAAACAATAGTCAATAATAGGTGTTTCATGTCGTTGAGTTTTTTGTTTGCAAATATAAGCATAAACGGGCATAAATGCAAAAAATGCTCGCTTTATTTTTTGCTAAGTCGAGCGGGGAGAGACTTCTCATAAGGTACGCAAAGCTAAAACACCGTTTAGTAACATGCAGAAAACTTAGTGGCTGTGCGTGATACTGATTTCCCCTAAAACAATATGAGAATCAGTTTCACTCCGTCACTTGCATGGAAACCATTGGTATTCAGGGTTATAAAGGTGAAACCGCAGTTTCACTTCAGTTTCACTCTTCCCACGGATGTCATCTCCCTATTCCTCAGTATGCAAAAGATGCCTGATAGAAGAGTGATTAGGCCCAAATCACTCAGCAAAAGCCTATTTATGAACCCACCTTCCCCCCTCCCGAAGGGAGGAATTCATAAGAGATTGTAGTGAAGCTGAAGTGAAAGTGCAGTTTCACTCGTATCAAACAGAACCTTAAGGGGTTACAAGCAAGTGAAGGAGTGAAACCGAGATATGCTGCGTAATGGAGACGTGGACAGAGAGTCCCGTTTTCACGCTTCCTCCATTGGTCAGAAACACGTTGCTTTTATGGAAAAAGCGGAAGTCAAAGAGTTTTAAATGAGGCATTTTGTTTGGGAAATACATTTCCCTAACATATTTACTTAGAGTGTTTCAGTGATTTACACTTATAAAGTGTATCCAAATTTTTCCTAAAGATTCTATTCAGTTGCTTGTGACCGATTCCCGCCCTTAGGCACATGTTGTTCACATTTCTCTTCTGGTTTCAGCAGCACGTTCCATTATCTGTTCAAATTGTGGATTTTTATCATAAAGAATCTGGTGTGGGGGCTGCTGTATGGTTTGTTGCTTTACAGCTTTTCTAATGCGTCTCATTGTTTTCAGACTATCCACAATTCTGTCATGATAATATCCAATTCCGAAAGCGTTTAGTACTGCCCTATCAAATTCTTGTCGAATGGGGTCGTTCAGATCTTGATTGATGCCAACAATACCTCTTTCTGCCAATGTGGAGAATTTTTCCAGGATGACCGTTGTTTGTTCATGTGTTAGTAGAGTAGGGTTCAATATAAAGCATTTTGAGATAGAGTCTTTATTGATGTCAAGCACTCCAAGGCCTCGCCCAAAGCCAACAGCCTCAATATAGAAAAGAGATAGAATGGAGTTTAATAACGCATGTAACAGGTCGAGATTGTACGTTGCTTTTTTACGCTTCAAACCGATAAGTCGTTGGTTAATGAAAGTAGGCTGACGGAATTTTGCATAAAACATACGGTCATCTGGATTCATCATCGTAAAGATTTCGGCTTCTTCATCAGTGGTCAGCTCATACCATTTCATGTTGGCACGTGCCAACACTTCTGGTAGTGGTCTGCCTGTCTCATTGGTTTCACGAGCAAAACTTTGAATCCATTTCAAAGCGCCAAGATAGCCTTGCTCTTCTAGTTCGTCAAGTTCCATGTCACAACAAAATGCTTTTCTTCCTGCAGTAGGTTGAGCAACATAGCTATCTGTAGCTCTGGCATTCATAAGCACGTCTTTTAGGAACTTTTGTTCAATGTTTGTATCGGATGACGGGAAGAACATCGGGTCCCATCCCCTTCGACTACCTCTGAACACTTTAAAAAAGCGACTGACGGGAACCATTTTGCTTTCTATCTCCAACAACCATTTCAGATTGCTAAATAGTGAGTTATACGAAACTTTGAGCTGTTTGAGCGATTCAAGTTCATCGGTGCTATAATTCACCCTAATAATAACTTCTGGATTAAGTTCTTGGTCGAGCAACGAAGAGTTGATAATGGATTCTTGAAATTCACGTGAAGCAGAAATGTTTTCAAGATTTCGCTTCCATGTGAAAAAAGAAATACTGTCTTTTCCCTCTGCGTTATCTTCTTTTCGTCGCATTACTAACAAGGCTGTAACTATGTCTGCATTCTGAAACCACCTGCCGTTACCACTGATGTGAATCTTGATGTCATCAAAATAAGTTCGTACTGCATTAAGGAAAATACTACCAGCTTCCGTTCCGAGGAATGAGTTTGACAAAATGATGCCTATATAACCGCCAACTCTGACAAGATTATGCAGATGGAGGGCAATGTAATAACTGAAGTCAGACCTACCGGATAATCGATGAGTCTGCTTGATAGCATTTATGTATGGAATCTCATCCTCGGCAATTTCTCTTGATTTGACGAATGGCAGATTAGAAATAATGGCATCAAAAAAAGGTAGCGTATATGATTTCTTCTCACCTGTCTTCGGATTTACGATTTCCACTTCATCACCAGGGAGTAGAAGCAGAATATCTCGCTGGAACAAACGGCAAGGTATATTGATACTGTCATAGTTAGTCATTGCCAAATTAGCAATCTGCAAGGGCAATTTGAACTTGTCACTTGCCCATGTGGTTGCCATTGCCTGCTCCGCGCTAATATGTTTGCTTTTCTTGTAGTTGATGATGAAATTTGGAATGGTGCCTGTTCCACAACATCCATCAAAACATTGGCCAGTTGCATCGTGGATAGTCATGCGTGAAAGAATGGAGGCAAGCGCGGGGGGAGTTGGGTATTGGCCATTAACAAGTCGTTTTGAAATATTGATGGATCCTTCGAGCACCTGCTGGAGGATTCTTTGGCTGATGCTTTTGATTGGGGCGTTTTTCAAGAATAACGAAAGTTCAACAAGCGAGTCCCATGTCTTCTCTGGCAGGTGGTCATCATAAGGCATGGATGAGAAAATATTATAGAAATCGCTCTTCTCTGTTATCGCTAAGAAGATGTCGTTAGCTTCTTTTGGCGTATAGTCATAGTCAAGTTTGTCAATAGCATAGGCACTCATTTGACGAGTTTTAATCAGGTGGGCAAAGATAATACGATTAGCCCAGTTGATGATAATGCTTTTGGCATAAGCGGGAAATTTATCTTCTTCGTCGCCTTCGTATTCCGACTTGATGTTCTTCCACCATGTTTCAAGCCGTGCACCCATGATAGCATCACGATTTACACATTCCCTAAGATGCGCAGCCACGCTGAATTTATTCTCACTGACTAAACGTGAGATTGACGTTGTAGACAGCACGTCGCCGATAAGGGCTTTCTTTACCTGGCCAGATATCAGGTAGTCATTAACAGTAGTTAGTACACTTTGAAGTGTTCTTTCCCATTTCGACTTGTATCGCTGAACATCATCGCGTGTCTTGATTTCCTCATTCTTCCATGCTTTCTTCTCGGAGAACTCATGGTTTTGTTCATCATATACATACAGACGAACGTGAGTGAAATTCCAAATCACACAACTATTCAGGTTCAGAGCCGTTGCCTTTCGTTGGGCATCATGTACGAAGTCAGCATCATTAATAGACACGTCTGGCATCTTCAATTCCCAACCTTGTAGGATGCTCGAAAGGTCGTGGTCTCCATATAGCACTACGTCAGGGAACATATTCTGACCGCGACGTTCACTCACGGTAGACTCGCCACCAGCATGTTTGATGATCAGATCATTGGCATCAGCAAACTGGTTGATCTGTGATATGAGTTCAATTCCCCAGCTGCGTTCATTCTTTCGGATAACAGTAGCCATAGGTAATAATTTGCTAGAATTCGTTGATTAGATTGAATGCTTTTAGGCGATTTTGTTTTTCTTTATCGAGGTTATTCCAAACAGTACGAAGTCGTTCTCTTGATCTCTCGATGTAGTTGATCTTTTCACCCTTGAACAGTTCAGTGTCAGCATTTTTCTCGATACCCACAAAGTTCCTTCCCTCCATCAAGGCTGCAACAAGAAAAGATCCGCTGCCACTCGTGTTGTCCAGTACGATGTCACCTGGGTTGGAATATGTCCGTACGAAATATCGCCCCAACTCCACAGGCTTCTGTGTAGCATGAAACACCTCGCCTTCGCTCTCTGCCGTTTTGAAATATACTACGTCAATAGGGTAACGCTTGCCGTCGCTATGTACATGCACAGGTTGAAAGTCACCATAGCTGCCGCTCAACTGGTTCTTACGCACACCCTTGTCGTATGGCTCGCCTTCTGTCATCTGAGGATTGTAAACAGGCTGCTTGCTATAGAACACACAGACATCCTCATGCTTTCTCAGAGGCTGCTTCTTGGCATTCAGGAAGTTGGTTGGCTTTGATTTTTCCCAAACCCATTTATATTTGAACATCTTCGGTTGGCTCATAATCAGCGCTGCAGTAAACAGCCCCTGAGAGGTCAGCACGATTGCGCCATTGGGTTTGACAATACGCTTGTATTCAGCCCACAATTCATCAAGAGGAACAATGCTGTCCCACTTGTTTTGCGTCGTACCATACGGCAAATCGCACAGTACCATATCGATACAGCCATTGGGGAGCTGACGCATCACATTGATACAATCGCCCTCAATGACAGCATTTACGAATCTGTCTTCAGTCCAATAACTATTTGTCATTATTGTTTGCTATTCAGGCGTCGCTACATTCCTCATCCTTGAATAGCTTGGTCAACTCGTAGGAACATAAAAGTGGGACATACCTGCCCCACATTAAGGTCCTGAGAAAACCCGAGAAATAGACAAGTAAGCCCACTCATTGCGAGTGCGCCGGCTTCTTGTCTACTACTTCTCGTCTATTGTTTGTCAGAATTTCTCAGGTTCTAATGTGGATAGAACGATAGCAAACGCATATTTTATAAGAAAAGATCTCTCGAATTGCGGCATACCGAATTCGAATGCAAAAATACAAATAAAATCCGAAATTACGAATTCCTTTCAGAAAAAAAACAGAAATGGGATAAAAATCTACTCCACAATCTCTTGGTGGAATTGATGAAACTGAAGAGGAGGGCGGAGATGAGGAGCATGACGACAATCATGTAGAGGGGGAGGTTGTAGTTGCTGGAGGCTTGTAGCCATTCCCCAAGGAGCTGTCAGGTGCTTTGCTTCCAATAGGTGGAAGCATTGTTTCCATAGTCTGGAAGCAGGACTTCTGGTGGGTGGAAGCATGTTTCTATGGGCGTAAGTATCATTTCCATAGCGTTATCAAGGGACGATTACAGGATTACACCCTATTTTCTGAACCCTGAGTTTCTAACATTGTATATTTTTATTAATAAAGAATAAAGTGAGTTCTTCGGAAGAGAGGGCCAGTAAAAAGGGGTGTAATCCTGTAATCGTTTGCCTGGAGAACCCTGATAAACAGGGCGTACCGTCTTTCTTTTAGAGATAAGAATCTACTCCACAATCGGCTTCGTGGGATTGATGAAGCTGAAGAGAAGGGCGGAGATGAGGAGCATGCCGGCAATCATGTAGAGGGGGAGGTTGTAGTTGCCGGAGGCTTGCACGAGGTAACCGAAAAGGATGCCGCAGAAGAAACCGCCGATGTTGCCGAAAGTGTTCATGGCTCCAGAGATGGCTCCGGCATGCTGCTTGCCAAGGTCGATGCAAAGGGCCCAGGCCGAAGGAAGCATGAGATCGAAGATGCCGAAACAGAGGGAGAGGAACACAAAGACGGCCATCTTGCCGGGAATGAAGGCGGCGAGGAACATGCACAGGGCGGAGATGGTCAGCGAGGAGGTGCCGAGGGCTTTGCGGCCTACCTTCAGACCGTATTTTGCCGAGAGCTTGTCGGTGAGATAGCCGCCGGTGATATTACCAATCATACTCATGATGAAGGGTACGGCCACGGCGTAGGTGAGTTCGCTCTTGGCAAAACCGCGCCCTAACTCCATGAACGTGGGGAACCAACTGAAGAAGAACCATGACCCGAAGGCATAGAAGAAATACATGGCGCAGATGGTCCAGAACTGGCGGTTGTGGAGAATAGGCCCCCACTTGACCCCCTCCATACCTCCCCGAGGGGAGGCTTCTTGCTGCTCTCCCCCTCGGGGGAGTTGGAGAGGGGTTGGCTTTTTATCCCGATACATGATATACCAAACCACGGCCCAGATGACTCCCAATCCGCCCAAAAGCCAGAAGGCGGCGCGCCATCCTAACCATGCCATGACGGGAATCACCACAAAGGGGGTGAGGGCTCCGCCCATGCGGCTGGCTGCCCATACGTAACCTTGCGCCTTGCCCACTTCGTGCTTTTCGAACCAACGACTGATGACGCCCGTGGAACAGGGGGAACTGCCGGCTTCGCCAACGCCAAACATGAAGCGGATGATAAGCAGCGAAACCAGTCCGCCGGCTACGCCCGTGAATGCAGTAAACAGAGACCACCAAAGCACAATCTCGGTCAAAACCTTGCGGTGACCGTGGCGGTCGCCGTAAGCTCCCATGGGGATTTGCATCAGGCCATAGCTCAGAATGAACGCACTCTGCACCCATCCCCATTCGGCGGCCGAGAGGTTCAGGTCTTTCATGATGGACGAACCTGCTACGCTAATGTTGATGCGGTCGAGAAAGGTGACGATGCCGAGAATGACCAACATCGCCAGGATGAAATTCTTCCTGGAAGACCCACCCCTGCCCTCCCTGTTTAGGGAGGGGGATTCTTCACTCTTCATTCTTTCATTCATTAATTTTGAAAGCGTTTTCTGTAGAAAACGATTGCTTTACTCTTCACTTTAAAGATTAAGGAACTGGCGCAGGCCTTTCACACCGAGGATGGGGCTGGAGAGAACGGGCTTGCCGGTGAGTTCGGAAAGACGCTGCTCCATGCGGGCCATCGAACCTTGTGCCAAAACAAACATATCCACTTGGTCGGCAATCCTTGCGGCAGCCTCGGCTATCAGCCGGTCGTGGGTTTCGCCGTCACCGCTTTGTCCGGCGGCAAAGGCTCCGTCGGCCAGTCCGTCCACAAGTGTCACTTGCCGTCCTGCCTTGCGGGCTTCGTTCTCGAGAAGACGGCGGGTGGGGTCGAGGGTGGTGGAAAGGGTAGAGATGACGCCGATGCGGTCGGCTGTTGTTACGGCCTTTTGAGCCATGGGCTGATCAATGCGGAATACGGGAATGGGGGCATAGATGTTGCCATAGTCGGCCACATCGCCTACCGAAGAACAGGTGTTGAACACCACGTCGGCACCGGCATCGGCGGCAGCCACGTAGTGGGAGAGCAGACGGCGGCGCACGGCAGGCGTCACCTCATTGTTGGCGATGACTTCCTGGATGAGCGAGTCGTCGGCAATATGGTTCAGTTTCACTTCGGGAAGGTATTCCTTGAAAATCTCTGTCAGGGGTTGTACAAGCGCCATGGCGGTATGTACGGCTACTACTTTGATCATATTATTAAGTTTTTAAGTTTGTGAGTTTTTAAGTTTGACGCTGCCTTCGTTTGTACGAAATTTGATGCTGCAAAAATAGTAAAAAGAATGGTAAAGTGCAAGTATTTTACTTTTTTTACCTTTTTACTTTTTTACCTTTTTACTTTTTTGTGTACTTTTGTAAACAGAATGGCTATTAAATATACAAAAGGAGAAGAGATTTGGAACTCCAGTTCCCATGGCGCCGGCATTCTGCTGGGCGTCGTGGTGGGCATTATCTTCCTGATATGGTGCTTCCGCGAAGGTGATGGCTGGGCTTCTACTGCGGTCATCCTCTATCTGGTGGGCATGCTTTTCTCTTACATCACCTCAACGGTATATCATGCGCTGCCGCATCGGTTTATGACGGGCAAACGGGCCATTGCCAAGGAAACGTGGCGCAAACTGGACCATGCGGCCATCTACTGGCACATTGCCGGCAGTTATAGTCCGCTGACGCTCATTGCCCTTCGTGAACAGGGCTACTGGGGGTGGACGCTGTTTTGCTTTGTCTGGCTATGTGCGATAGCAGGGACGGTGATGAGTTTCGTGCGGCTGAAGGAGCACAGCCATCTGGAAACCTTTTGTTTCATCGGCATGGGACTTTCGGTGCTGGTGGCTTTCAAGCCTCTGATAGCCAGCGTCTCCACGGCGGCCGTGATATGGATCATAGCCGAGGGCGTATGCTATATCACCGGAGCCGTGTTCTATAGTCTGAACAAGCAGAAATACATGCACACGGTGTTTCATTTCTTCGTGTTGGCGGGAAGTGTATGCCATATCATTGCCGTGTGGGATGTGCTGATGCAGTACCTTTGATGGTTTAAAAAACGTTAACGGCCTAAAAATTCTTCACGCTTCACGCTTCACTATTCACTTTTATTCGTACCTTTGCACCCGCAAATCAGCGAATGGGGGCGTAGCCCAGTTGGTTTAGAGCGCTGCAGTCACATTGCAGAGGTCAACAGTTCGAGCCTGTTCGTCCCCACAAACATGCTAACGGGAAAGTGAATAATCACTTTCCTTTTTTATTAATCATAAAGTTGTGAGAGAATGCCTAAATCCTTAGATACCAAAGAGATACTGCAGCGCAATGTTCGGTTGCTGAGCCTTACCACGGAAGATGAAGTGAAGATGGTTCCTTCTACGGATGCGCCCCTGCCTTCAGTAGATGAACTGCAGCATATCGTGGACATGATCAAGCAGGTTGTATTCCATGGCTTCTTCGATGAGCGGAAACAGAATGCCGAAGTGCGCTCCTATGTTATCGGCGTCAATTTGGAGAAGGTGTTTTCTTCGCTGAAGAAGCAGATAGCCAGGGCTTTACATTATAAAGAAGTGGAGCGAGACAAGCAGGAGGTGTTTCAAGAGGCTTCTGAGATTGCCGTCCGTTTTATTGACCATATACCCGAAATCAAGCGTGTCCTCTTCACGGATGTGGCTGCCGTCTATGAGAATGATCCCGCCGTTGACAACTACGGGGAGGTTATCTTCAGTTATCCCGTCATTCAGGCCATGGTGAGTTATCGCATTGCCCACCAACTGCTGGTGATGGGTGTGCCCGTCATTCCGAGAATCATCACGGAGCAGGCTCATTCGGCTACGGGTATCGACATTCATCCTGGTGCTGAGATAGGCGAGTATTTCTCTATAGACCACGGCACTGGCGTGGTGATTGGCGAAACCTGCATCATCGGCAATCATGTCACACTGTATCAGGGCGTTACGCTGGGTGCGAAGAATTTCAAGATTAACCACGAAGGCAAGCCGCAGAGCGTGCCCCGCCATCCCATCTTGGAAGACTATGTGACGATTTATTCGAACAGCACGGTGCTGGGTCGCGTCACGATAGGCCATCATACGGTGGTTGGCGGTAATATCTGGGTAACCAACAGTCTGCCCCCTTATAGTACGCTGATTCAGGGCAAGGCTATCAGCATGGACTTTACCGACGGAGCAGGAATATAAAGAAAAGTAGGTTGAAAATTTGGTGCTTTGTCCGACTTTTCTTAACTTTGTACCCATAAATATGAAAACTTGATAAGATGAAAAAGATTCTACTCATAGCAATCTCAGCAGTTTTCGCCTTGGGTGTTTTTGCTCAGGGCCCCAATGGTAGCGGCTCTTATTACAAGAATGCCGATGGTAAGAAAGGTAGTGCGCTGAAGACGGCGCTATATGGCATTATCAGCAAGAAGACTTCTGGCGTGGGCTACAGCTACGATGGGCTGCTGGTCGATTATGAAGAAACCGACAAACGTGCCGACGGCTATCTGCGCGACTGGTATGCGCCCAGTAATAAGTTCGTGATTGGAGGGCCGGCTGAAAATAGAAGCTATAGTAAAGAGGGTGACGGCTATAATCGTGAACATCTTGTTCCTCAGAGCTGGTTTGGCAGCGGAGATCCAAAGAGCGACATTATTCAAGTGGTACCCACCGACGGCTATGTGAACAACCGCCGCAGTAACTATCCTTTGGCAGATGTGAAATCGGCAACCTATACCTCAAAGGACGGTTGCAAGCTGGGCAGTTGCGCCACGCCGGGCTATACGGGCACGGTGTTTGAACCGCTTAAGGATATTAAGGGCGACATTGCTCGCATCTATTTCTATATGGCCACACGCTACGAGAATCTGGTGGAGAATTGGGATGGAGCCACGGCAAGCATTGTCTTTGCGGGCAATAAATATCCGGCCTTCAACGATTGGTATCTGAAGCTGCTCTTCGAATGGTCGAAGAACGATCCAATCGACGAGGTGGAAAGAGCACGCAACAATGCCGTCTATAGCGAAAAGGTTCAGAAGAACCGCAATCCCTTTGTGGATTATCCCGGACTGGAAGAATATATCTGGGGCAGTTGTAAGGACGTGGCTTTCAGCTACGACAACTATCAGCAGCCTGAACATTCCGGTTCAAGCGTAGAGCCCGGAGGCGGTGAAGAACAAGGTGGCGGCCAAGAGCAGGGCGGTGAAACTCCAGCCAATGCTACGATTGCACTCAATAACGCCTTCTTCGGCTGTTCTTATAATGGTGCCATCAATTCAGGCGATAGTCAGGATCTTGTAGGCACGCAGAATGGTATCACGGTAAAATACTCACTTGCCAGTGGCTCAAACCGTTATTGTAATGATTCACAAATCCGACTCTATCAGAACAATACGTTTACCGTGAGTGTTGGTCAGGGCACCATCACAAAGATAGAGTTTGAATTGGTTACCTCTTCGAGCAAGACATTGTATGCCTCTACGGGTACCATCGATGGCCTGACTTGGACGGGCAATGCCAGCAGCGTGACGTTCCATGTGAATAGTGGCAGCGGCAATATGCAAATCAAGAATATCAAGGTGACGGTATCCGTGCCTTCAGGTATCAAGAACCTGTTTACGAAGTCCCGCAAGGGCCGTCAGACTTATAATCTGAGAGGGCAGCGCGTGAAGAGGGCTGGCAAAGGCATCTATATCAAAAACGGAAAGAAAGTAATTATTCACTAAAATTTTTAATATCATGAGATTAGACGGAAGAAGAGAAAGCAGTAATGTGGACGACCGCCGCGGCATGAGTGGTGGTGCGAAAGCAGGTTTAGGACTCGGCGGTATCGTGCTGATTGCCGTGATGACATTCCTCAGCGGTGGTAACCTCGGCGACGTGATTACCAACGTGGGAACGCAGATGGCAAGCCAGAACGTTACAACCTCCGACCAGCAACAACGTGAATTCACCGAGGAAGAACAGGCTATGGCCAAGTTCTCCAGTCAGGTGCTTGCCTCCACGGAAGACATCTGGGGAAAGGTGTTCGAGAGTATGGGCCGCACCTATAAGGCTCCGAAGATGGTGCTCTACACGAATGCCGTGCAGACGGCTTGCGGACAGGGTACTGCATCCGTAGGTCCTTTCTATTGCTCTGGCGACCAGTGCCTTTACATCGACCTCTCATTCTTTACTTCCATGCGCCGCTCGCTGGGAATCCAGAACAAGGGCGACCTCGATTTCGCCTTTGCCTACGTGATTGCCCATGAGGTGGGCCACCATGTGGAGTATCTCTTAGGCACGCTCAACAAGGCTCATCAGGCCATGAGCCGCACCAACAAGGTGGAAGCCAATAAGATCAGCGTGCGCCTGGAGCTTCTGGCCGACTATTATGCCGGAGTATGGGGCCACTATGAGAACGAGACTTTCCAGAGCATTGATGAGAACGATCTTCAGGAAGCCATTGAGACCGCTCAGAAGATTGGCGACAACTACCTGCAGGAGAAGGCTCAGGGCTATTCTTCACCCGAGTCGTTCACCCACGGAACCTCTGCCCAGCGTATGCGCTGGCTGAAGCGCGGACTTGAGACTGGCGACATGAGCGTATCCACCTTCAACGTAAGCGAGAGCGAACTCTAATCCCAAAATCTAAGCAATCCCGGAAGGCTTTCGTCTTTCGGGATTGTTCTTTTTTATGAAGAAAGCCTTTCTCCAGCTTCATGCTTCCATCCTGCTGGCGGGATTCACGGGAGTGCTCGGACGCCTCATTTCGATGAATGAGGTGGACATCGTGTTCTATCGCATTCTCGTTGCCCTGCTTATCCTGATTGTCTTTGTGGGCATTCCGAGGGTGGGGTGGAGAAAGTTCTTCCAGATAGCCGGATGCGGAGCCCTGTTGGCCATCCATTGGATTCTCTTCTACAGTTCCATCAAGATGTCTAACGTCTCCATCGGTGTGGTCTGCTATGCCTTGGTGGGTTTCTATACGGCTTTGCTTGAACCATGGATCTACCATCGAAAGGTGAGGTTCAGCGAAGTGGGTTTCTCGCTCATCACCCTGCTGGGCATACTCTTGATATTCTCTTTTGATCCCCGTTATCGGGGCGGCATCCTGATGGGTACGGTTTCTTCTTTCGTGGCAGCCCTCTTTATGGTGTTGGCCAAGAAGGTGAGCACCGACGTCAAGAGCCGCGACATGATGGTTTATGAGATGGTGGGCGGACTGGGCGGCACGCTGCTCTTCGCACCTCTCTATCTGCTTCTGTTTCCGGCTAAGAGTTCCGTATTGGTGTTGCCCGAAGGCAACGACGTGTGGTTCATCTTCTGCCATGCGCTTTTCTGCACTTGTCTGATGTATATGCTGCAACTGATGTGCCTGAAGAAACTGTCGGCCTTCACGGTCAATCTCTCCTACAATCTGGAGCCCGTCTATAGCATTGTCATCGCATTTATCATCTTCGGTGAGGGGCGCGAACTCAACTTCAGTTTCTATCTCGGCATTGCGCTCATTCTCGTCAGTGTTGCCTTGCAGACGCTTTCTGCCCTCAAGTCAAGGACGTGATTTAAAATCCGTTGACGTTTGTTGCATAAAACTTATCAAAAATACCCGAACTTATTATAAAAAATATGGCCAGAAGATACATCGGCAATGAAAACCGCGTAACTTTGTCGGCTGATGTACAGACAGGTGATCTTGACGTTGTTCTGTCTGCTGGTCGTCATGCAGACGCTGGCGCAGACGGAGGGCAGGGTAGTGGTCGTGGCTGATATGGAGACGCGGCGGCCTATCCGTGATGTGCTCGTCTATCTCGATAACGGCGATCATGTGAAACTCGGCTGGCAAGGCAAGTTCATGCTTTATCATCATAAGTTCAAGCGTGCCACCTTCTCCCATCCCGACTATCTCCGCCGTGTGATGGACAGTCAAGAATTCACCGTCGATACCGTATTCCTGATTCCCCTCTGTCAGACGCTCAGCGAGGTCATCGTCACGGCCGAGGCTCCCCAGATCAATCCCCAGATAAGCAACAGCATCCGTCAGGAAGTAGCCACCCATGGCGTAAGTCCATCGGGTAGGGATTTCCTCTCCGTGCTCCGCCCCAAGGACCGCAAGCGCAAGAAGTTAGGCCAGAAAACCCGTGAGGCGTTGGAGAATTATTGAGCGCTCTTAAACCTTCAACCTTCACCATTCTACGGCATGTTGCTTGTTGTCAGTGAGTTAGATAGGTGAAGGTTCGTCGTAAACCTTCACTAACCTTCACTTTTGCTTTAGCAGTTTGGGATTTGTATGATGGGGCAAACTAACAGTACAAGCGGCTCGTCCTAACAGTACGGCCAAGAAAAACTGTTAGTACGAGGCTTCAAACTAATAGCAAACGTTTATTCGTCAGATGGTCCACCAACATCAATAATCTTCACCCCGATAATGCGCAGATTGACTTTGGTGGTGAAGGTTCGGAAGCATCCTTCACCTTCAAATTCCCTTTATACAAAGGTTGTTCGGTGGATTGGTGAAGGATGAAGGTTTTAATTTGATGTACTTGTTGGTTTGGGAAGTGTAATATGGGTGTCTGTGCATTTGGGAGTTCCAAAATAAAGAGTGTTTTTTGTTTTGTTATTCCGCTCATTTGTAGTAACTTTATGTCTCTTTGCCCATGAAGTTAGGCTGCATTCGGGAAAAATCAAAAATAATTTTGGTTTTTCCGCTCATTTGCACTAACTTTACATAAGTAAAGGCTGCATTCGGGAATTCCAAAATAAAAAAAGAATTTTTTGTTTTGTTATTCCGCTCATTTGTAGTAACTTTGCACCCCGAAAAGATTTATTGCAATAAATAAGGTATATGTTTGAGAATTTAAGCGACAGACTTGAACGGTCGTTCAAGATACTTAAAGGTGAAGGTAAAATCACAGAGATTAACGTGGCGGAAACCTTGAAGGACGTGCGCCGGGCGCTGCTCGATGCGGACGTGAACTACAAGGTGGCCAAGTCTTTCACCGAAACCGTGAAGCAGAAGGCAATGGGTATGAACGTACTCACGGCCATCAAGCCCGGACAACTCATGGTGAAGATTGTTCACGATGAGCTGGCGGAACTGATGGGCGGTGAGACCGTGGGCCTGAAACTGGACGGCAAGCCGAGCATCATCCTGATGTCGGGCTTGCAGGGTTCGGGTAAGACGACGTTCTCTGGCAAACTGGCCAACATGCTGAAGACGAAACAGAACAAGCGCCCGCTGCTGGTGGCTTGCGACGTGTATCGTCCGGCTGCCATCCAGCAGTTGCACGTGGTGGGAGAGTCTGTCGGGGTGCCCGTTTATTCGGAGCCTGAGAATAAGGACGTGATTGCCATTGCGCAGAATGCCATCCGCGAGGCTAAGGCCAAGAACAACGACGTGGTCATCATCGATACCGCCGGTCGTCTGGCCGTGGATGAGCAGATGATGAACGAGATTGCCGCGCTGAAGGACGCCGTGAATCCCAACGAGACGCTCTTCGTGGTGGATTCGATGACGGGTCAGGATGCCGTGAACACGGCTAAGGAATTCAACGACCGTCTGGATTTCGACGGCGTGGTGCTGACCAAGCTCGATGGTGATACTCGCGGCGGTGCTGCCTTGAGTATCCGCACGGTGGTGACGAAGCCCATTAAGTTTATCGGTACGGGTGAGAAGATGGAGGCCATCGATGCCTTCCATCCTTCGCGTATGGCCGACCGTATTCTGGGCATGGGCGACGTGGTTTCGCTCGTGGAGCGCGCACAGGAGCAGTTCGACGAGGAAGAGGCGAAGAAGTTGCAGAAGAAGATCATGAAGAACAAGTTCGACTTCAACGACTTCTACAACCAAATCCAGCAGATCAAGAAGATGGGTAACCTGAAAGACCTGGCCGGAATGATTCCCGGTGTGGGCAAGGCCATCAAGGACGTGGATATCGACGATAATGCTTTCAAGTCGATTGAGGCCATCATCCAGAGCATGACGCCGAAGGAGCGCACCAATCCCGAGATTCTGAATACCAGCCGCCGCCAGCGCATTGCCAAGGGTTCGGGTACGAACATTCAGGAGGTGAACCGCCTGATCAAACAGTTCGACCAGACGCGCAAGATGATGAAGATGGTGACCGGTGCCGGTATGAAGAATATGATGGGAGCCATGAAGGGAATGAAAGGCGGTATGCCCGGAATGCCCAAGATGTAAATAATCAAACAAAGAATAATATGACCCTGATTGACGGAAAGGCCACTGCGGCCAAGATTAAGGAAGAGATTGCCGAGGAGGTGAAGCAGATTGTAGCCGCCGGCGGCAAGCGGCCTCATCTGGCTGCCATTCTGGTGGGCCATGATGGTGGTTCGGAGACTTACGTGAAGAACAAGGTGCTGGCTTGCGAGGCCTGCGGTTTCACTTCTACGCTCATCCGCTTCGAGGATGACGTGAAGGAAGAGGAATTGCTCTCGAAGGTGCAGCAGCTCAACGAAGACAAGGACGTGGACGGCTTTATCGTGCAGCTGCCTCTGCCCAAGCATATCAATGAGCAGAAGGTGATCATGGCCATCGACTACCGCAAGGATGTGGACGGATTCCATCCTATCAACGTGGGCCGCATGGCTATCGGCCTGCCTTGCTTCATCTCGGCTACGCCGCTCGGCATCATCACGCTGCTGAAGCGCTACGGCGTGGAGACCAGCGGCAAGAAGTGCGTTATTCTGGGCCGTTCCAACATCGTGGGCAAGCCTATGGCTCAGCTGATGATGCAGAAGCAGTATGGCGATGCCACGGTGACCGTGTGCCATTCCCATTCTAAGACTTTGAAGGAAGAGTGCCGCGAGGCCGACATTATCATTGCCGCCATCGGCAGTCCCGACTTCGTGACGGCCGACATGGTGAAAGAGGGTGCCACGATTATCGACGTAGGTACCACGCGTGTGCCCGATGCCAGCCGCAAGAGCGGATTCCGCCTGAATGGCGACGTGAAGTTCGACGAAGTGGCTCCGAAGTGCTCGTTCATCACTCCGGTTCCCGGTGGTGTCGGTCCGATGACCATCTGTTCGCTGATGAAGAATACGCTGGCTGCAGGCAAGAAAGAGTATTATAAATGACAGCAGAGGAATACTATCGGAAAGGCAACGAATATCGCAAGCAGAGTCTGTGGCATGAAGCCATCAACTGCTATATAGAAGCCATCAAGCTCGATCCTGACAGCCCGGCTGTTGAGGCCAAGCAGATGCTCGACGACATCATGGCTTTCTACTGTAAGGATATGTATAATCCTTAATCATTAATTCTGGTTTCAAGTGTATTTAAATAAATTAATATGGCAAAGTTGAAAGGAGCCATCGTGGTGGATACCGAGCGGTGTAAGGGATGCCAGTTGTGCATCATCGCATGCCCTCAGAACGTCATCGCCATGGCTGGAAAAGTGAATCTGCACGGCTACCCCTACGTAGAGGCTGCCAACGAGGAGGCCTGCGTGGGCTGTGCTTCGTGTGGCATTGTCTGTCCCGACGGCTGTATCACCGTGTATCGTAAAAAAGTGGAGGAATAAGTTATGGCAGAAGAGAAAGAAGTTGTATTGATGAAAGGCAACGAGGCTATTGCCCACGCTGCCATTCGTTGCGGATGCGACGGCTATTTCGGCTATCCTATTACTCCGCAGAGTGAAGTGATTGAGACGCTGGCTGAGCTGAAGCCCTGGGAAACCACCGGTATGCAGGTGGTTCAGGCCGAGAGTGAGCTGGCATCTATCTACATGGTCTATGGTGCTGCCGGTGCCGGTAAGCGTGCCATGACCTCATCGTCGTCTCCCGGTGTTGCCCTGATGCAGGAAGGCATTACCTACATGGCTGGTGCTGAGGTGCCGGGCGTGTTTGTGAATGTGCAGCGCGGAGGCCCCGGTCTGGGCACTATCCAGCCCTCACAGGGTGACTATTTCCAGGCTACCCGTGGCGGTGGTAACGGCGACTATAAGGTGATCGTACTGGCACCGTCGTCTGTTCAGGAGATGGCCGACTTCGTGGATTTGGCCTTCGAACTGGCTTTCAAGTATCGCAACCCGGCCATGATTCTCTCCGACGGCGTGATTGGCCAGATGATGGAGAAGATTGTGTTGCCGCCATTCAAGCCCCGTCGTACCGACGAAGAGGTTATCAAGCAGTGCCCGTGGGCTTCCACTGGTAAGCCTAAGAACCGTGAGCGCGTGGTCATCACTTCGCTCGAACTGAAGCCTGAGATTATGGAGCAGCGCAACCTGGCCCTTCAGGAGAAATACCGCAAGATAGAAGAAAACGAGGTACGCTTCGAGCAGCAGCAGATGGACGATGCAGAGTATGCCATCGTGGCCTTCGGTTCGGCTGCCCGTATCGCAGAGAAGTCTGTCGAGATAGCCCGCGAGCAGGGCATCAAGGTCGGTCTGTTCCGTCCTATCACCTTGTTCCCCTTCCCCACGAAGCAGATTGCCGAGCTTTCGAAGAAAGTTAAGGGTATTCTCGTGGCTGAGATCAATGCCGGTCAGATGGTTCAGGATGTTCGCCTGTCGGTGAACGGTAGCGTGCCCGTGGAGCAGTTCGGTCGTTTGGGTGGTATCGTGCCTGATCCTGAGGAAATCGTTGAGGCTTTAAAGAAGTTAATCTAGAATAACTAGAAATAGTAGAAAGATTATGGATAGAAATCAAATTGTTCAACCAGAGAATATCGTCTGCAAGAAGCCGACGCTGATGAACGACAACAATATGCACTACTGCCCAGGCTGTAGTCATGGCGTGGTGCATAAACTCATTGCCGAAGTCATCGAAGAGATGGGTATGGAAGACAAGGCCGTAGGCGTTTCGCCCGTAGGCTGCGCCGTTTTTGCGTACAATTATATAGATATCGACTGGCAGGAGGCTGCCCATGGTCGTGCTCCCGCACTGGCTACGGGTATCAAGCGCTGCTGGCCTGACCGCCTGGTGTTCACCTATCAGGGTGATGGCGACTTGGCTTGTATCGGTACCTGTGAGACCATCCATGCCTTGAATCGCGGTGAGAATATCGTGATTATCTTCGTCAACAATGCCATCTATGGTATGACGGGCGGACAGATGGCTCCAACCACGCTGATTGGCCAGAAGACCTCTACCTGTCCTTACGGACGTGATCCTCAGATTCACGGTTATCCCCTGAAGATGGCAGATATTGCCGCCGGTCTTGAGGGTACTTGCTATGTGACTCGTCAGAGCGTTGAGACCGTAGGTGCTATTTTGAAAGCCAAGAAGGCACTTCGCAAGGCTTTCGAGGCTTCGATGGCCGGTAAGGGTTCAAGCCTCGTGGAGTTCGTCTCTACCTGTAACAGCGGTTGGAAACTCTCTCCCGCCAAGGCAAACGAATGGATGAAGGAGAATATGTTCCCCTTCTATCCCAAAGGTGACTTAAAAGACACGACAGGCGTAAAATAAGAAAGAACAATATGAAGAAAGAAATAATTATCAGTGGTTTCGGTGGCCAGGGCGTGCTTTCCATGGGAAAGATTCTGGCCTACTCGGGACTGATGGAAGGCAAGGAGGTGACGTGGATGCCCGCTTATGGACCAGAACAGCGCGGCGGTACAGCCAACGTGACGGTGATTGTCAGCGACGAGCGCATTTCGTCGCCTATCCTCAGTAAGTATGATGTTGCCGTGGTCTTGAACCAGCCTTCGCTCGATAAGTTTGAACCGAAGATCAAGCCCGGTGGTATCCTTATCTATGACGGATTCGGCGTGATTAATCCTCCTACGCGAAAGGACATTACCGTCTATCGCATTGAAGCAATGGACAAGGCTGCCGAGATGAAGAACTCGAAGGTCTTCAATATGATTGTGCTGGGAGGTCTGTTGGAGGTTTGCCCCGTCGTGAGCGACAAGGGTGTAGAAAAAGCTCTTTTCAAGACATTACCCGAGCGCCATCACGACTTGATTCCGCTGAATATGGAAGCCGTGAAGGCCGGTAAGGACATCATTGAGAAGATGTAATCAGATGTGGCAGACCTGTATGCCGCCGTATTCCACGTGGTGGCTGAAGCAGTCTTCCATCGGGAAGAGGCCGGCATAGATTCCGCCGCAGATCAATACCCCTCCGTGGGCAAAGATAGCAACCCTCTCGTAGGGTTGCTTTTTTAGTTCATCAAAGAAGTCGGCCACACGAGCATATAATTGGAGAAAACTTTCGCCATTGGTGGCATTCAGGTGCATGAAGTCGTTGTACCATTCCTGGATGTGCGGGTCGGTCTTGGCAATCTCATCAAAATGCTGCATTTCCCAGTCGCCCATAAACATCTCTTTGAGACGACTGTCGAGTTTGGGATGTGGATAACCGCAGAAGGCAGCCAACTTGCTGGCACGTGACAGGGTGGAAGAGTACACCTTGTCAAATGACTTGCCTTGGAGCATCTCTTCCAGATTCTTCTTTGTCACGGAGGCTTCCTGTTCGAAAGTCTCTGCCGTTGGCACATCGGTCCATCCGTAGCATGTGCCAGGTGGTACATCTACGCTTGTATGGCGGATCATATATACTTCCATATACTTATATTATGAGGGTGAGACAGTAGAATGAGAGTTCGATGATTAAGAACAAGGCTCCGCAGCAGTCACCCGTATAGCCGTGAATCTTGCGGTTCATCATGTAGTAGAGGAAATACATCACGATGCATGGCACAAAGATGAGCAGGCTGTCGAAACCGTAATAATAGAACAGCGGTATCATCGGGAGGATGCCTTCCATGAAGAGAATGAGTCCTGCCTTGACGCTCATCTTGCGATAGACAATCTTGTTCTTGGCCGTATCTTCCGAGCGGGCGTATGGCAGAAACATGATAATCTGCGCTGCCAGCATCTTGCAATAGGCATCGCCGGCCATTACGACCAAGGCTGCCTTGAAAGGTGTCAAATGATAAAGACAGGTGAAAAGCAGGGCAAAATAGAAGATCAGCCCCAGCACGCCGTAAGTGCCAATGTGGGAATCCTTCATGATGCTGAGAATGCGTTCGCGGTCATTGCCTCCACCGCCGAAGCCATCGCAGAAGTCGGCAAGTCCGTCTTCGTGTAAAGCTCCCGTGAGAAGCAACCGTGTCAGAATCGCAGCAATCACAGCCATGCTCCATGGCATCACCATACTGCCGAAATAAAGCACCGCCGACATGCAGGCTCCTGTAAGCCATCCCACAAGCGGCCAGTGTTCCACCACCGTGCGGAAACATTCCTTGGGAGGCTGGTACCATCGCCACAACGGGAGACGGGTGAAAAACATGAAGGCCGCATAGATGCGTTGCCACCATCGGGTCTGGTCGATATTGATTTCCATCTTAAGTACTGATTCTTTAGAAATATTTCGTGATATGGGCGTTCTTGAAGTTGTTCATCTCGTTCACCATCCGCACGGCACTCTCAATGATAGGGTAGGCGCAGAGGGCACCCGTTCCTTCGCCCAGCCGCATTCCGAGCTGGAGCAGGGGAGTGGCGTGCATCAGGCCAAGCATCCGCTTGTGTCCGCTTTCGTCGCCGCAATGGCCGAAGACTGCATAGCGGAGCACTTCGGGATATAGTTGGGAGGCGGCCAGCATACAGGCCGACATGATGAAACCATCCACCATCACTGTCATTTTCAATTCAGCAGCACGGAGCATCGCGCCAATGGCACCCGCCATCTCGAATCCCGCGAAGTAAAGGAGTGGCTCCAGCTTGTTCTCCTTGTCGCTGTGTGCAATGTAATGAGCTACGGCTTTATGAAGCACTTCGCGCTTATGCTGGAGTCCGGGATTGTTAAGTCCGGCACCTGCTCCAATGCATTCATCAAGGGGGATGTTTCCGAAGAGATGCATCCAAATGCTGGAAGGCGAGGTGTTGGCGATGCCCATCTCGCCCATGCAGATGATGTTGCATCCGTCTTGATGACAACGGTCCACCAGTTCGCATCCTGTCTCTATGGCCTGATTGAATTGAGCCTCAGTCATAGCCGGCTCATAAAGAAAGTTCTTTGTGCCATGGGCTATCTTGCGGTTAAGGATGTCGGTATAGGCAGTCAGGTCATGATCCACTCCCATGTCTATTATATATAAGGTGAAGCCGTGTTGGCGACAAAACATATTCACACCGCCTCCGCCGCGCGTGAAATTGATCATTTGTTGCCAGGTGACATCACGTGGACTCACGCTGACTCCTTCCCGCTCAATGCCGTGGTCGCCACCGAAGAGCAGATGACAGGGATGCTGAAAGGTAGGGGTGAGTGTCTGCTGAATCAGGCAAATCTGTTCTGCCAACGTTTCCAGCAGGCCTAATGACCCTTTGGGCTTATTCAGGTTGTCAATCTTGTCCTTTATTGCATCCCTTAATGATTCGTCTGGTTTTTCTATCTTAAAGCATCTCATTTTCTCATTCTTTCATTTTATGAACTACGTTCATGAATTTCTGCTGCATTCAGCATAGCTCAAACATGCTTGGCTCTGCCTTCATTTGCACGAGATTTCTTAATTTCAACAGGTATTCCGCTCACCATCAGGATTACCTCGTCAGCCTTGGAGGCTACATACTGATTGAACCATCCCTGGAGATCCGTGAAGCGCCGCTGAACCGCATCGGTACTTACGCCGCCGCTTCCAATCTCGTTGGTCACGAAGATAAAGGTGGCATCTACAGAGGTAAAGCGGTCAAATTCATCTTTCAGAGCCTGGAGCGCATCTTCAACCGAAGGCTGTTCCCATTCATTAGCCGTACGGTCGAAGAAGAAATTGGTACACCAAAGCGTGATACAGTCGATGACCACCACCTTATTATATATATAGTCACAATGGCGTGAGAGCTGTTTCTCTTCTTCTATGTTGGTCCATTGCGGTCCGCGGCGTTCTTGATGACGAAGCACCCGCTGACGGAACTCCTCGTCCCAGATATGAGCCGTAGCCAAATAGACAGGATGCTCCGACAGACTCATAGCCAGCATTTCCGCGTGCTGGCTCTTGCCTGACCGTTGTCCGCCCGTAATGAGAATAATCTTTTTCATCTTGTGGCAAAGGTAGTCATTATTTACTTAAATAGTGTCTTTTATACCCAAAATAAGCGATTTAAATCAAGAAATGTGTTCTATAACATGTGTTTTTTCCAAAAAGATTTGGAGGTTACGATAATTTTTTATTACTTTGCAGCCGTAAAAGTAAAAAGATTTAGACATTTTAATAATTATTTGTTTTAAACAAGAGAGAAATGAAAAAGTTATTTGTACTCTTCGCAGCCGCTATGCTGACTGCATCTGCTTCTGCACAGGGAACAGCTGTGACAAGCAGCAAGTTTGGTGACAACTGGTATGCTGGTATCAATGCCGGTGTTGCCACTTACACACAAGAGCAAATTAAGGATGACGGTTTCTTCAAGTCGCTGGCTCCTGAATTTGGTGTTCGCATTGGTAAGAACCTGACCACAGTATTCGGTCTCGCCCTCGATGCCAATATGTATTTCAAGGCTAACGATAAAATGATTCCTGGTAGCAAGACTTTCGTCAATATGACAAACGTTGACCTGCTCGGTACTTTTAATCTGTCTAACCTTTTCGGTGGATACAAAGGTGAACCACGTGCTTTTGAACTGATTGCTCTTTATGGTTTTGGTTGGGGTCACAGTTTCAATCATGTCAAGAAGGCAAACGTTCTGAATTCAAAGGTGGCTCTTGACTTTGCCTTCAACTTTGGTTCAGATAAGCAGTGGCAGTTCTATGTGGAGCCTGCTTTAAATTATCTGCTGTCTTCATGGAATGGCGATGTGAGTGATCCGCTTCCTGCAAGTACCCTCGGTCTGGGCGGTATGAAGTATGATCTCGGCCGTTCTATCTTCGAACTCAAGGCTGGTCTGAACTACAAGTTCGGTTGCAGCAACGGTACTCACAACTTCGCTATCGAGAAGCTGCGTGACCAGGCTGAGATCGACGCTCTGAACGCTCAGATCAACGAGCTCCGCAACCGCAAGCCTCAGGTGATCGAGAAGGAGAAGATTGTTGAGAAGGTCGTTGAGAAGGAAGGTGGCGTACGTGAGGTGAAGGTTGAGAACCTCGTATTCGTTACATTCGCTCAGGGTAAGAGCGCTCTGACTGCTGATGCCAAGAAGGCTCTCGATGAGATCAAGGAAGGCAAGCACGTGCAGATCGTTGGTACTGCTTCTCCTGAGGGAAGCAAGGAGCTGAACGACAAGCTGTCTCAGGCTCGTGCAGACGTTGTTGCTGACTACCTCCGCGCTCGTGGCATCGTTGTTGACGAGGCTACCGGTAAGGGTGTGCAGGGCACAACTTCTAACCGTCTGGCTGTTGTTTACGTGAAGTAATCATTCAGAATAGAACTTTTAGAGATAAGGGGCGTGCCATCAAGAATGGCGCGCTCTTTTTGTTTCCAATCATTGGAACCATTAGTTCCACTCATTGGAACTCTTAGTTCCGCCCATAGGAACTGTCAGTTCCACCCATCGGAACCAATGCATACAATTATCCGAAGCCCAGAATCTGACAGGCAGGGGATTTTTATCCGTAAATAGTTGGTAGTTAAATAAAAACTTACTACCTTTGCAAGCAAGTTTTTCGCGAATAAATTTAAACAATATGAAGCATCAGTTACGTAGTGCAGTATGCACAGAAGGCCGAAGAATGGCAGGCGCTCGTGCTCTTTGGGTGGCTACAGGCATGAAGCATGAGCAGTTTGGGAAACCCATCATTGCTGTGGTAAACTCGTTTACCCAGTTTGTGCCTGGCCATACACATCTGCATGAAATCGGCCAGATCGTACGTGAAGAGATAGAAAAGATGGGCTGCTATGCGGCCGAATTCAATACCATTGCAATCGATGACGGTATCGCCATGGGACACGACGGCATGCTTTATTCGCTGCCCAGCCGCGATATCATTGCCGATTCCGTGGAATATATGGTGAATGCCCATAAGGCTGACGCCATGATTTGCATATCCAACTGTGATAAGGTGACGCCGGGCATGCTGATGGCTGCCATGCGTCTGAACATTCCCACGGTGTTCTGTTCTGGCGGACCGATGGAGGCAGGACGTTGGCGCGGTGAGAATGCCGACTTGATTACGGCCATGGTAAAAGGTGCAGATCCTTCGGTTACTGACGAGGAAATGAAGGAGATAGAGGAATGTTCCTGCCCCGGATGCGGTTCATGTTCGGGTATGTTTACGGCCAATTCCATGAACTCCCTGACGGAGGCGATTGGTCTCTCATTGCCCGGCAACGGCACAATATTGGCTACTCATCAGAACCGTGTGCAGTTGTTTAAGGATGCTGCCCGTCAGGTGGTGGAGAATGCTTGGAAGTATTACCGTGACGGCGACGAAAGTGTTTTACCAAGGAATATTGCTACGCGTGATGCATTCCTGAATGCAATGACGCTGGATATTGCTATGGGTGGTAGTACTAATACGGTGCTCCATCTGCTGGCTGTGGCCCAGGAAGCGGGAACCAACTTCACAATGAATGATATTGACCAGTTGAGCCGTAAGACACCTTGCCTCTGCAAACTGGCCCCTAACACGCAGAAATATTCCGTTCAGGAGTGTGGCCGTGCAGGTGGTATTCTTGGCATCATCAACGAATTGGCCAAGGGCGGTCTGATCCATACGGATTGTATGCGGGTGGATGGAAAGACTCTTGGTGAACAGTTGGAGAAATATAACATCATGAAAGACTCCATCGACCCTGAGGCTAATCGGATTTATCAGAGTGCTCCCGGTCGCCGTTTCTCAACGAAGATGGGTAGCCAAAATGAACAATGGGGCGAACTGGACAAAGATCGCTCCAATGGTTGCATCCGTGATCTTGAGCATGCCTATACAAAGGATGGAGGTCTTGCTGTCCTCTTTGGCAATATCGCGCAGGATGGCTGTGTCGTGAAGACTGCCGGCGTTGACGAGAGTATTTGGCATTTCGAGGGTCCAGCGGTTGTCTTTGATTCTCAGGAAGATGCCTGCGATGGTATTCTTGGCGGCAAGGTGAAAAGCGGCGACTGCGTGGTGATTACCCACGAAGGACCAAAGGGTGGTCCTGGTATGCAGGAGATGCTTTATCCCACCTCGTATATCAAGAGTATGCATTTGGGAAAAGAGTGCGCCCTGATTACTGATGGACGCTTCTCCGGCGGTACGTCAGGCCTGAGCATCGGCCATATCTCTCCGGAGGCTGCTTCGGGAGGAAACATAGGAAAAATCAAGGATGGTGACATCATTGTGATAGATATTCCCAGCCGCTCTATCAACGTAAAACTTTCTGACGAGGAACTGGCTGCCCGCCCGCAACAGCCGCTTAAGCGCAACCGTGTGGTAAGCAAGGCATTGCGTTCCTATGCTCAGAGCGTTTCAAGTGCTGATAAAGGTGGTGTTAGAATTATTGATTGATTATGAAAGAAAAGATTACAGGCTCAGAGGCTTTGATGCGTGCCTTGAAGGCTGAAGGCGTAAAGACTATTTTCGGTTATCCAGGAGGTAGCATAATGCCTGTTTACGATGCGCTCTACGACTATACTCGCGGTGAGAAAAAAGCATTTGACCACATCTTGGTCCGTCATGAGCAAGGGGCAACCCATGCAGCTGAAGGTTATGCACGCGTTAGTGGTGAAGTAGGTGTGGCTTTGGTCACCAGCGGCCCTGGTGCTACTAATACACTCACGGGTGTGGCCGATGCCATGCTCGACTCTACGCCGATAGTGGTGATAGCCGGACAGGTGCCTATTAGTGCTTTGGGAACCGATGCCTTTCAGGAGGTTGACTTGGTCGGTGTGGCACAGCCCATATCCAAGTGGAGCTACCAGATTCGCCATGCCGAGGATATTGCATGGGCCGTGAGCAGGGCTTTCTTTATTGCCAGAAGTGGGCGCCCGGGGCCTGTGGTTCTTGACTTTCCTAAAAATGCACAGACCGAAATGGTCGAGTTTGAGCCGCAAAAGGTTGACTTCGTGCGCTCGTATGTCTCTCGTCCGATATTGGATCAAGAGGTATTGAAAAAAGCAGCAGAATTGATTAATAATGCCCAAAAGCCATTGGCTCTCGTAGGGCAGGGCGTAGAATTGGGAAATGCCCAGGAAGAACTGAAGGCCTTCTTGGAGAAAGCCGATATTCCGGCAGGTCGCACCATGTTGGGGCTTTCCGCGCTGCCGAGCAATCATCCCTTGAATATGGGTATGCTTGGCATGCATGGTAACTATGCGCCTAACCTGAAAGAACAGCAATGTGATGTGCTGATTGCTATCGGTATGCGTTTTAGTGACCGAGTGACAGGTAGCTTGAAGACTTATGCCAAGCAGGCAAAGATTATCCATTTGGATATTGACAAGAGTGAGATTGACAAATGCGTGAAGACGGATGTGGCCGTGGTTGCCGACTGTAAAGAGTCGCTGCCTGCTTTGACTGCATTGGTGAATAAGGCTAACCATCAGGAATGGAAAGACAGTTTTAAGGAATTGGCACAGCAGGAATTTGAACGGGTCATAGAACCTGCTATCCATCCGACTGAAGGTCCTTTGCTGATGGGCGAAGTAGTGAACGCCGTGGCTGAGGCGACCAAGGGAGATGCCGTCCTGGTGACTGATGTGGGACAAAACCAGCTTTTCGCCACACGCTATTTTAAGTATAACCAGAAGCGTAGTATCTGTACCAGTGGAGGCCTCGGTACGATGGGCTATGGTATGCCTGCTGCTATCGGTGCTACGTTTGCCGTTGACCGTACGGTCGTCTGCTTTATGGGTGATGGCGGTTTCCAGATGAATATACAGGAACTTGGAACCATCATGGAACAGCAGAGCCCCGTGAAAATGATTTTGCTGAATAACAATTATCTGGGTAATGTACGTCAGTGGCAGGATATGTTCTGGCAGAGACGTAAGTCTTTTACCAAAATGATGAATCCCAGCTATGAACAGATAGCCAAAGGATATGGCATTCCTTATGAGGTCGTCGTAGATCGAACCACTCTCCATGCCGCTATTGGCCATATGCTTTCCACGGAAGGTCCGTTTATTTTGGAGTGCGCCATCAAGGAAGACGATGATGTGCTGCCCATGACTCCTCCGGGTTTGAGTGTCGATGACATGATGCTTGAGATTAATTGTAATTAATAAATAAGGTGTAAGAGAAAAACAGAATGGCCATGGACGATAAGAAATTATATACGCTGCTGGTTTATTCAGAGAATATTGCGGGTATCTTGAATCAGATTACGGCTGTTTTCACACGCCGTCAGGTAAATATCGAAAGTCTGAATGTGTCTGCTTCCAGCATTCCAGGTGTTCATAAGTACACCATTACGGCTTGGCATGATAATGAACAGGAGATTATTAAGATAACAAAGCAGATAGAAAAGAAGATTGATGTAGTCAAGGCAAATTATTATACAGACGAACAACTCTTTATCCGTGAGGTTGGCTTGTATAAGCTCTCCACTCCTGTCGTTTTGGAGAATCCTGAGATTTCAAGGCTTATCCGGAAGGCAGATGCTCAAATCATGGAAGTGAATCCTACTTATTGTATGGTAATATTGAGCAGTGTGACCGAGGATATTACCAATCTTTATTTCGCTTTGGAAAAGTTTGACTGCGTTCTTCAATATACGCGGTCTGGTAGAATTGCCATTACCCGTAGTACCGTTGAGCAGGTGAGCGATTTTCTTGAAATGCAAGAGAAAAATAGGCCGAAACAACACCAATAATCATGCCTTTTGTACGAAAAAACGAAAAAGTTTCGTGTTTTAGCAAATTTCCCTTCAAAATATTTGGAGGGAAATTATTTTTTGCATACCTTTGCATCCGCTTTCGCCTCGAAACGGGGCGTACGGCAACCAAGATAGCGATCTTTGAATAAGATTTACATAAAGACAGAGAAGTAGTACAAGAAGCAGGTGCTTTCTATGTATATTATATAATGTACGTGAGGAGGCACTTGGGTAGATACGAACCGTTTGATTCTAACT
>OMWC01000018.1 GCA_900314655.1 uncultured Prevotellaceae bacterium
ATATACATCATCAAACTTGCTATCCACCCAATCTATCACGGTGTTGAAATAGGTCTTTATTTCGCTGATGTCCTCGTCACGACGATGGGCAGACATATAGGCACTTACTTTATCCTTTGCGTCCATATTCCGACTTACCCATTCCAAGGCAGTTGCTAAGAACTGCTGTCGGTTGGCAGGTCCTTTTACATAGCTTTCCCAACGCTGAATATTGGCATTTTGTGAGTTGCTGAACTCCGCTTTGCATAGTGTAACAAATGGACCACTGAACACGGCATTCAATTCCTCTTGATGATTAAGAGGAATGCCTGCGATGTTAATTGTCTTAAACCATTCTTTGATTTCCTCCTCGGCATGTTCGCCCTCGCCTTCGCAGATATAGACAAGCAACTTCGTTTGCAGAATCTTCTGTTGCAGCCCTTCATTCAGACCGTCAAAGATTTGCTCCAAGTCATTAATCTTAACGGCAAACTTGTTCTTAATGAAACGACCAAGCGAAGTGATGCGTTGCTGACCATCGAGAACTTCCAATTCGGTTTGAGGGGTCTTGAGGTCTTTGTTGCGGTTGAAGTATATCAGCCCAAGCGGATAACCTTTCAGCACAGACTCAATCACAGCCACATCACGTTTCCCGTCGGCATAGATGTAGTTACGCTGATATTCGGGCTGGATAGTCAGCTTGCCTGACAATCCATAAAGACCTTTTCCTTCCAGTTCGTTGTACTCGAAGCCGTCACATATTTGCTCAACGGTGTATTGCTCCAATGTTGTTTTCATAACGATTGCTTTTTGCGGATTAGTATTCGACGATATGGTAGTTCGGGCTTGCCATCTTTCATGTAGTAGAGATCACCGTCCCGAAGTCCTTTGTTCAGTTCTTTTAATTCACGGGGAAATGGTTTTAGTCCTAATTCAAGTCCATAATCTCCATGAGGATGACCAATAATCTCAAATTGTTCTGGGCAATACTTGTCCAAGAAAGTCAAAGGAACTCCCATTGCTCCCTCATAGTCTGATGGAATAGCATCCGTATAAGGAATCTCTATTGCATCATAATTCTCATAATGAATATAATGTTTACGGTCTCTAATGTCCTTATGTTTACTATGTTTGAAGTTATCAGCCATAGTCATTAGTTGAAGTGGTTGATGACGACGCCCATGGTCAACATTTGTAAACCAACACGAATTACCCAAACGCGTATAGTTTCCAACATAGCCTAATCTTTCAGCCTTTGCTTTATCGCTTTCTTTAACTACAGTACCTTCAGGAACACCAAATACCATATCTGTAATATAACCTGTAGCTCCAAGCCACATCCTATTATTTTTTATCAGCGGAAAAACCTCTTTATAAGATATTGCATTCAAATTGCCAATAATGATGAATTGTTTCCCAGACTCCATCAGCCAAACTACGAACTCCCTAAACAGCGAGAACGGCGGATTAGTCACAATGATGTCAGCTTCATCACGAAGTTTCCGAATCTCCTTGCTACGAAAATCACCGTCACCCTCTAAGTATTGCCACTCCAAGTCATTGATGTTGATGCGGTTATCGCCCGTCACATCACGTTCAAGCACAAATATTTTGCCATTTGTTTTACTCTTGTCTGGATTGAAATATGGCTGCTGTGTCTCAAAGAGTGTCGGCTGATAAGGCAACTTATATTTTTTACTTTCAGGGGCATAGCTTGTGGAAATCAACTTCTTCAAGCCAAGCAGTTCAAAGTTCTGCGCAAAGAACTTTGTGAAGTTGCTCCACTCTGGGTCATCACAAGGCAGGAGCACCGTCTTGCCACGAAACACATTCGGGTTATAGTCCAGATAGGCGTTGATTTCCTTCTGAATATCGGGATATTGCGTATAGAACTCGTCGTTCTTTGCCGTCTTTGCATTTGCAAGATTGGTATTGGCCATTTGTCTGATTGATAGTTTAAAGCAGCACTTGACTATCAATCGCCGACGCACAAAAAAGGCATGATGCCATCCTTATGCGTTAAGCTGGGGCATGCCCAGGAATAGGAACCCCATCCAGTCCAATAAGAATGTATCACGCCTATTGGCGCGAATACATTGCTATATATGGACTGGATTGGAGATGCCATAGCCTGACACCCCGCAATCTCTATTACTTCAGAGCGTTTCTTATTCCAAACTGTTTCCTGGGCATTTTGGCTTAACGCGAAATAATAGCAAATGCTTCGTTAATATGTCTGTCCGGATTTCTTTGCGCTGCTCAACAACACGTCTCTCCGAACTGATGGCAAAGGTATAAAAATATTTTTGAATCAAGAACAAAAGGGAAAGAAAAGTGTTTTATTACTGAAAAATTTGTTTTGATTATTCCTATGATATACATTAGATTATTGCAGAATTTCGGAAGTGGTACTTCGGATTTTCGCTGAATTTCGGAAGTTGCGCTTCAGATTTTCAGCGTTTTTTATAACATTTTGTGCAGAATCTGTGAAGCGCGTGTGCACTCCGGCATTTACTGCCACCCTGCACCCCCTTTAAATAAAGGTAAGGTGGCAGAGTGGCAGTAATATCTATGGCCGCCAATGCTTGGATTAGCGCTGGCGGTCATTAATGTTCTTGATGTTGTAGATCTTGAACCAAGGACTCTTGGGATCGCTACGATAGACAGAAGACATGGGTACGTAGAAGATGGCCTGCCGTTGCGTGGCCTTGCCGAAAGAACTCTTCTTGATCTTCACCGGCTTTCCGGCACGTATGATGACCGTCATGAGCGAATGGCAGTTGTTGAAGGCATCGCCACCGATTTCCTCCACGCTGCTTGGAATGTCTATCATGCCCAGAGAGCTACATCCGTTGAAAGCATCGGAATTGATGTCTTTGACAGAGTAGGGGATTTCAATCTCGGGAAGCGCCGAACAGTTCTTGAAAGCCTTAGAAGGAATTTCTTTAATGCCGTTAGGTATGTTCACTATTCTCAGGTTGTTACAGTCTTCGAAGACGCTGCTTCCCAACGATCGCACGCTGTTGGGAATGAAAAGGCTGTCGAGGCTTGCACAACCCTTGAAAGCATCGTGGTCAATGCCTTTGATGGAGTTGGTGATATTCACTTCCTTCAGGCTGGCGCATCCTTCGAAAAGGCTGTTGGCAATATTGTCCATGCTGGTAGTGAAAGAGAAGCGGCGGAGCGAGGTGCAATTCTTGAATGCCACCCATCCGATGGCTTTCACGCTATTGGGTATTTCGATCTCTTCGAGTGAAGAACAGTCTTGGAAACAGGAATAGCCGATCTTCTCCAAGCCAGCGGGGAGCGTCACGTCTTTCAGACTTGAGCATCCCAAGAAAAGATTGTAGGGGAGCGATGTGATGGTTGCGGGGATGGTGATTTCCTCCAGGGCGGTACATTTCTTGAACGCCCCTTGTCCGATGCTTGTGATGTCATCGTGGAGATTGATGGTCTTCAGGTTGCTGCATCCGGCAAAGGTGCTGCTTTCAATCTCCCTGACGGAGGCGGGGATGGTGATTTGCTCCAGGCTTGTACAGTCTTCGAATGCGCTGGAGCCAATCTCTGTGATGCCGTTGGGGATGGTGATGGCCGTCACGGCCGAACAGCCTTTGAAGGCGCCGCCATCGATTTCTTCTACGAAATAGGTCACGCTGTCAACGGTTATCTTTTCGGGGATGATAATTTCTCCATTATAGATTCCTTTGCCGGCAATCACTCTGGCCTCCTGCTTTTTGGCATCGAGCTTGTAATTGATGCCGTCCACGTTGGTGGTGGGTGATTTTTTCAAAATGTCAGTCACAGGCGGAAGGGAAGTGGCCGAAATGTTAGTAGTTGAGGCTAATGCCAATGCGAAAAATGCGGTTTTAAAAGACTTCAGTTTCATTTTGTTATTTTTTGGTGTTTTGTTTCTGCTTGCAAATATAATCAATTTTATGAAAAGACATAGAATAAATTCGAGAAACTTGCAAACTATTGCGAAAAATTTACTATCTTTGCACCGCTTTTAGCAAAAACTGCTTGTGTCAAGCGGACAAATCATAACAATTACACATATATATGTATTTCACTTTGTTTATTACCGTCATCTTGACGGCTGTTGTCTTGGTAGTCGGGGCTTACGTGATAGCTAAGCTTATCGGTCCCCGTTCCTACAACAAGCTGAAAGGTGAACCGTTCGAGTGTGGTATTCCCACCCGAGGCTCTTCCTGGCTGCCTGTTTCGATAGGATACTACCTGTTTGCTATCCTTTTCCTCATGTTCGATGTGGAGACACTTTTCCTCTATCCTTGGGCTGTCGTGGTTAAGGATTTTGGAACGATGGCTCTTGTGAGCATTGGATTTTTCCTGTTAGTACTTGTATTTGGCCTGGCTTATGCTTGGCGGAAAGGAGCGTTGGAATGGAAGTAAGAAAACCGAAAATCAAGGCTTTGCCTTACGAGGAGTTCAAGGACAACGACTCGTTGCAGAAGATTGTTGACGAGCTCCATGAGGGCGGCGTCAATGTGGTGACTGGTTCTCTTGACCAGCTGATCAACTGGGGACGTTCCAATTCGCTCTGGTCGCTCACCTTCGCAACTTCGTGTTGCGGTATTGAGTTCATGGCTTGCGGATGTGCACGCTACGATTTCTCGCGCTTCGGCTTCGAGGTGACGCGTAACTCTCCCCGACAGGCCGATCTTATCATGTGTGCCGGAACGATTACCCACAAGATGGCTCCTGCCCTGAAGCGTCTCTACGACGAGATGGCCGAGCCCAAGTATGTGGTGGCCGTGGGTGGCTGCGCCATCAGCGGCGGACCGTTTAAGTCGAGCTATCACGTGGTGCAGGGCATCGAGGAGATTGTTCCTGTGGATGTGTTTATCCCTGGCTGTCCTCCGCGTCCAGAGGCCATTCTCTATGGCATGATGCAGTTGCAGCGCAAGGTGAAGATCGAGAAATTCTTCGGCGGCTCTAACCACAAGCAGACCAAGGAAGAGGCCAAGCTGGGCGTTTCCAACGAGGAACTCATCTACGGCCGCGGCGGCAAGAAGCCTATCATTGTGACCGACGTGCCCGAGGAAGTTGTTGCCGAGATGAAGGCTAGTCAGACTAGTATTCCTAGTGAACCTAGTGTTCTTAATCAAGAAGGAAAGGAGGCCGCACAATGAAACTTGAACATTTAGTATTCGATTTCGATAAGTTTGCCGCCGAGATGGCAAACCTCAAGGAGAAGAAGCATTTTGACTATCTGGTCACCATCGTGGGTGAGGACTTCGGCGAGGAAGGCATGGGCTGTGTCTATATTCTGGAGAACACGGAGAGCCATGAGCGTTGCTCGGTGAAGATGATTGCCCGCTGCCAGGTTTGCGGCGACGGCAATGCCATGAACGGCACCGGCGACACCGACGGACAGACCTTGTATTATATTCCCACCGTCACCCATCTCTGGAAAGGTGCCGACCTGCTGGAGCGTGAGGTGTACGATTTCCTGGGCATCGTCTTCCTGGGCCATAAGGACATGCGCCGCCTGTTCCTCCGCAATGACTTTGAGGGATGGCCTCTGCGCAAGAACTTCAAGGCTTCAGGCAAATATACGCTTGAGGACGACGTGGAACCAGACTATGGCCTGGAGTATTTCATCGACGACCGCGGCGTGCTTCAGTCAAAGCAGAACCGTCTGTTCGGTCCTGACGACTATGTGATCAACATCGGTCCTCAGCACCCCAGTACCCACGGTGTGCTCCGACTTCAGACGGTGCTCAACGGTGAGATCGTGAAGCGTGTTTATCCCCATCTGGGCTATATCCACCGTGGTATTGAGAAGATGTGGGAGTCGATGACCTATCCTCAGACCTTGGCTTTAACCGATCGTCTTAACTACCTCTGTGCCATGCAGCAACGCCACGCACTGGTAGGTGTGATTGAAGAAGCCATGGGCGTGGAACTTACAGACCGTATTCACGTCATCCGTACCATTATGGACGAGTTGCAGCGTCTGGACAGCCACTTGCTGTTCACTTCATGCTGTGCTCAGGACCTGGGTGCGCTGACCGCTTTCCTCTATGGAATGCGCGACCGTGAGCACGTGCTCAACGTGATGGAGGAAACCACTGGCGGTCGTCTCATCCAGAACTATTATAGAATAGGTGGACTCCAGGACGATATTGATCCTAACTTCGTGAAGAACTGTAAGGATCTCGTGAAGTATCTGCGTCCGATGATTCAGGAGTATATGGACGTCTTTGGCGATAACATCATTACGCACAACCGTCTGGAGCAGGTAGGCCCGATGAGTCTTGAGGACTGCATCAACTACGGTGTGACCGGTCCTGCCGGACGTGCTGCCGGATGGAAGAACGATGTGCGCAAGAATCATCCATACGATTGCTACGACAAAGTGGAGTGGGAGCAGGTTACTGCCGACTCTTGCGACTCTATGGGCCGCTATATGGTTCACATCAACGAGATGTACCAGAGCCTCAATATCATCGAACAGCTCATCGACAATATTCCTGAGGGTGACTTCTACGTGAAGCAGAAGCCTATCATCAAGGTGCCCGAGGGCCAGTGGTACTACTCCGTGGAGGGTGCTGCCGGTGAGTTCGGTGTCTATCTCGATTCTAAGGGCGACAAGAGTCCTTACCGCATGAAGATGCGCCCTATGGGTCTCTCGCTCGTTGGTGCGCTTGACCCCATGCTGCGCGGCCAGAAGATTGCCGACCTCGTCACCACGGGTGCAGCCATCGACATAGTTATTCCCGACATTGACAGATAAAGGTATGGAACATATATTTGATTTTTCTATCGTTACGAAATGGTTCGACGAGTTGCTGAGAGTCACCCTGGGTCTCAACAGCTTCTGGACCATTCTGATTGAGTGTGTGCTGGTAGGCCTGCTGATACTGACAGCCTATGCGGTCATAGCTATGGTGCTTATTTTCATGGAGCGTAAGGTTTGCGCCTACTTCCAGTGCCGTATCGGCCCGGTTCGTGTAGGCCCCTGGGGACTGCTTCAGGTGGTGGCCGACGTGCTGAAGATGCTCATCAAGGAGATTTTCTTTGTTGACAAGGCCGACAAACTGCTCTATGCCATTGCGCCTTTCCTTGTGATTATCGGTTCGGTGGGTGCTTTCTGCTTCCTGCCTTGGAACCGTGGTGCTGAGATTCTCGATTTCAACGTGGGTATCTTCCTGCTGACAGCTATCTCATCGATAGGCGTCGTGGGAATCTTCCTCGCTGGTTGGGCTTCCAACAATAAGTATTCTGTGGTTTCGGCCATGCGTGCCGCCGTGCAGATGATTTCCTATGAGATGTCGCTCTGCCTCTGTCTGATTACCGCTGTCATCCTGACGGGTACGATGCAGGTGAGTGGTATCGTGGAGAGTCAGGCCGGTCCTTGGGGATGGCTCATCGTTCGCGGCCATATTCCCGCCATCATTGCCTTCGTGGTGTTTATCATCGCCGGTAATGCCGAGGCCAACCGTGGCCCGTTCGATATGGCTGAGGCCGAGAGTGAGCTGACCGCTGGTCACCACACGGAGTATAGCGGTATGGGCTTCGGTTACTTCTATCTGGCTGAGTTCCTCAACATGTTCATCATTGCCGGTATCGCCGCTATGGTGTTCCTTGGCGGATGGGCTCCCGTGCAGATAGGCGTTGAGGGCTTCGACACCGTGATGCAATACATTCCCGGTATCGTATGGTTTATGGGCAAGGCTTTCTTCATCGTTTGGCTGATGATGTGGATTAAGTGGACATTCCCACGTCTGCGTATTGACCAGATCCTGAAGTTAGAGTGGAAGTATCTCATGCCGCTGGCCCTGCTCAACCTTGTACTGATGACCGTAGTAGTGGCCTTTGGCCTTCATTGGTAATAGCTAGTAAACTAGGAATACTAGATAACTAGAAAAAGTATAATAGAAATGGAAGATAAAAATAAGACATATTTCAGCGAACTCGGACACGCCCTGAAGACTTTGGCTGTAGGTATGAAGACCACCATCAAGGAGTATGGTAAGGACTACTGGACCAACAAGTCAACAGAGCAATATCCCGAGAACCGCAAGACCACACTCCATGTGTCTGCCCGTCATCGCGGACGCCTCGTGTTCAAGCGCAACGAGGACGGCAGCTATAAGTGTACGGCTTGCACGCTTTGCGAGAAGTCATGCCCTAACGGCACGATTAAGATTGTCTCGCACATGGCCGAAGATCCCGAAACAGGACGCAAGAAGAAGGTGCTCGACGATTACCGTTACGACCTTGGCGACTGCATGTTCTGCCAGCTCTGCACCAATGCCTGCAACTTCGATGCCATTGAGTTTACCAACGATTTTGAGAATGCCGTCTTTGACCGCAACCAACTGGTGCTCCATCTCGACAAGGAGGTCTATCAGGGAGGTTCTCTGCCCAATCTTCTCGATGGCGGTGCTGAATGGCAGGTCGGCAAGTTTAACACCAAAACGAAATAATCAGGAATATGGCAAATACAGTTATGTTTTTTATTCTCGCCGTTGTGATCCTGGCATCAGCCGTGCTTTGTGTCACTACGAAGCGAATCATGAGAGCGGCCACCTTCCTGCTGTTCGTTCTCTTTGGCATTGCAGGACTCTATTTCCTGCTCGACTACACCTACCTGGGTGCCGCTCAGATAGCCGTCTATGCCGGTGGCGTGACGATGATTTACATCTTCGCCATCCAGCTGGTAAGCAAGCAGACCCTGCAGGGACTGGTGGAGCGTATGAAGGGTAGCCGCATCGCCTTTGGCGCCTTGGTGGCCCTCGTTGGCTTCTTCACCACGGTGGTAGTGTTCTTAAAGAATCATTTTTACAATAACTTTATGCTCACAGGTGACAAAGAAGTAGGCATGAAGGAAATCGGACATGCACTGGTAGGTGCCGACAAGTATGGCTACGTGCTGCCTTTCGAGTTCATTTCCATCTTCCTGCTGGCTTGCATCATCGGCGGCATCATGATTTCAAGAAAGGAGTAATTGCGTTATGGTACCAGTAGAATATTTCTTCGTGCTTAGTGCACTGCTGTTCTTCATCGGCGTATTCGGCTTCATCAGCCGTCGCAACCTGATTGCGATGCTCATTTCCGTGGAGTTGATTCTCAATGCCGTTGACCTGAATTTTGCGGCTATCAACCGCATTGTCTATCCTGAGGCATTGGAAGGCTTCTTCTTTACGCTGTTCTCCATCGGTGTGAGTGCCGCCGAGACAGCCGTTGCCGTGGCTATCATCATCAATGTTTACCGCAACTATCATAGTGACCAGGTGAACTCGATTGAAAACATGAAGTGGTAATCCTAATGAATTAAGAATCAAGTTAAGAATTAAGATTTATGGACTATACATATTCAATCCTGATCCTGCTCATGCCATTGATCTCGTTCCTCATTCTGGGACTTGCGGGTATGAAAATGTCGCACAAGACGGCAGGACTCATCGGCACCTGTTCATTGGGTGTGGTGACACTGGTGAGCTATCTGACAGCCTTCACCTATTTTACAGCTGATCGTCTGGCCGACGGTACGTTTGCCACGATTGTGCCCTACAATTTCACTTGGCTGCCTCTGGGCCGTCTGCATTTCGATCTCGGCATCTTGCTCGATCCTATTTCGGTGATGATGCTGGTGGTTATCTCGACGGTTTCCCTCATGGTACATATCTATTCGTTCGGCTATATGCACGGCGAGAAGGGTTTCCAGCGCTACTATGCTTTCCTGAGCCTCTTCTCGATGTCTATGCTTGGCTTGGTATTGGCCACCAACATCTTCCAGATGTATCTCTTCTGGGAGTTGGTGGGTGTGAGCTCTTATCTGCTCATCGGCTTCTACTATCCCACACATGCCGCCGTGGCTGCCTCTAAGAAGGCATTCATCGTGACGCGCTTTGCCGATATGTTCTTCCTCATCGGTATCCTCATCTTCGGTTACTATGTCCAGTCGTTCAGCTTCTCATTCGTGGGAACCGATATCGTGATGGGCAATGGAACGGAGCCTTTCATCCAGGCAAATGTGGCCAAGGCCATAGCTGCCGGTGGCTTTATCATCCCTACCGCACTGGTACTGATGTTTATCGGTGGTGCCGGTAAGAGTGCCATGTTCCCGTTGCATATCTGGCTTCCGGATGCTATGGAGGGCCCGACGCCTGTATCTGCACTCATCCATGCCGCAACGATGGTTGTAGCCGGCGTGTTCCAAATTGCCCGTATGTTCCCCTTGTGGATTCAGTACGCTCCGGGTTCGATGAGCATCATCGTGTGGGTAGGTGTCTTCACCGCTTTCTATGCCGCCGCCGTGGCTTGTGCCCAGAGCGACATCAAGCGTGTGCTGGCCTTCTCCACCATTTCTCAGATTGCCTTTATGATGGTGGCCCTGGGTGTTAGTCTGCCCGGTCATCATGGTGCTGCGCTCGACAATCATGCCCAGCTGGGCTATATGGCTGGTATGTTCCACCTGTTCACCCACGCCATGTTCAAGGCCTGCTTGTTCCTCTGTGCCGGATGTATCATCCATGCCGTTCACTCCAACGAGATGAGCGTGATGGGTGGCTTGCGCAAGTACATGCCCGTGACGCATTACACGTTCCTCATCAGTTGTCTGGCCATTGCCGGTATTCCGTTCTTCTCGGGTTTCTGCTCGAAGGATGAGATTATCACCGCCTGCTTTGAGTACAGTCCCTGGGTAGGTTGGATTATGACTGGCATTGCCGCCATGACCGCCTTCTACATGTTCCGTCTCTACTACGGCATCTTCTGGGGAACCGAGAACAAGGAAGCCCATGAGCATCATACGCCCCACGAGGCTCCTGCCACGATGACCGTGCCCCTGATCATCCTCTGCTGCATCACGATGGGCGTGGGTATCTATTCCACCATTGCCGGATTCGCAGGGTGGGGTGGTAACTTCGGCGACTTCGTGAGTGCTACCGGAGCTCCCTATACGATTCATTTCGATACCAAGATAGCCATCACCTCTACGGTGATTGCCATCCTGAGCATCTGCCTGGCCACCTATATATATAAAGGTGAAAGCCAGCCGATCGCTGATCGCCTCTACAAGCAATTCCCCCGTCTCCATCGCGCTGCTTACAAGCGTTTCTACATGGATGAGGTGTGGATGTATTTCACGCACAAGATTGTCTTCCGTTGCTTCTCCCGCCCGATAGCATGGTTCGACCGTCATGTGGTTGACGGCACGTTCAACTTCATGGCATGGGGAGCCAACGAGGCTGGTGAGAGCCTGCGTCCCTGGCAGAGTGGTGATGTGCGTCAGTATGCCGTATGGTTCCTCACCGGAACGGTGGCTCTGGCCCTTGTACTGCTTGCGATGTAATAACGAAATGACGTAATGACGTAATAACGATATAACGAAAATGAGTATATTAACATTATTTGTAGTAATCCCCGTCCTGATGCTGCTTGGCCTCTGGCTTGCGCGCAATCTCAGTCAGGTGCGTGGTGTGATGGTGGCAGGCTCCTCTTGTTTGCTTGCCTTGTCCATCTGGCTTACGGTCTATTTCGTTCAGCAGCGTGCAGCCGGCAACAATGCCGAGATGCTGCTCACGTATGCCGTAGATTGGTTCAAGCCGCTGAATATCAAATATGCCGTGGGTGTTGATGGTATCTCTGTTGTGATGTTGCTGCTTTCGAGCATCATCGTCTTCACGGGAACCTTTGCCTCCTGGCAGCTGAAGCCGCTCACGAAGGAATATTTCCTTTGGTTCACCCTGCTTTCTACGGGTGTGTTCGGTTTCTTCATCTCCGTGGATATGTTCACGATGTTCATGTTCTATGAGGTGGCCCTCATTCCTATGTATCTGCTCATCGGTGTATGGGGTTCTGGCAACAAGGAGTATGCTGCCATGAAACTGACGCTGATGCTCATGGGAGGTTCGGCCCTGCTCATTCTCGGCATTCTCGGCATCTACTTCTTCAGCGGAGCCGACACGATGATTGTCACCGAGATTGCTGCCAAGCATAACATTCCCGTTAACATCCAGAAGATATTCTTCCCCTTCATTTTCATCGGTTTCGGTGTGCTGGGTGCTTTGTTCCCCTTCCACACTTGGTCACCCGATGGTCATGCTTCGGCACCTACTGCCGTCTCGATGCTCCACGCCGGTGTGCTGATGAAACTCGGAGGCTACGGCTGTTTCCGTGTGGCTATGTATCTGCTTCCTGATGCAGCTCAGCAGCTGGGATGGATATTCCTTATCCTGACTACGATCTCCGTGGTTTACGGTGCGCTCAGTGCCTGTGTACAGACCGACCTGAAGTACATCAATGCCTACTCTTCGGTATCGCATTGCGGACTGGTGCTCTTCGCCCTGCTGATGATGACCCGCACCAGTTGTACGGGTGCTATCCTGCAGATGCTTTCCCACGGTCTGATGACGGCCCTCTTCTTTGCCCTCATCGGTATGATCTACGGACGTGCCCACACCCGTGACGTGCGCTATCTCGGCGGTTTGATGAAGATCATGCCGTTCCTTGCCTGCGGCTATGTCATTGCCGGTCTGGCCAACCTCGGTCTTCCCGGATTCTCCGGTTTCATTGCTGAGATGACCATCTTCGTAGGCTCTTTTGAGAATGCCGATGTGTTCCATCGTACCTGCACCATCATTGCTTGTACTTCCATCGTAGTGACAGCCGTCTATATCCTCCGCGTGGTGGGAAAGATACTTTTCCAGAAGGTGGACTATCCTCATTGTGACACCGTTACGCTGACCGATGCTACTTGGGACGAGCGTGTTGCAGTCATCTGCCTCATTGCCTGTGTGGCCGGTCTCGGCTGCTTCCCGCTGATGTTCAGCTACATCATCGATAATGGCGTAGGAAGTATTTTGTCTAACATCTTAACAGCAAGTATGTAATTATGAACTACGGACAATTCTTTAATATGATTCCCGAGACCTGCCTGGTGCTGATGCTCATCATCACCTTTGTTATGGATTTCGTCCTCGGATACGACTTGAAGAAAAAGCAGCAGAACGATGATGCCGATCATCTGAACATGCTCGCTTCGGTGATGATGCTCATCCTGACCGTCATCTGCTTTACTTCGATTGCCAGTTGCAATCCTCAGATTGAGGCTTTCGGCGGAATGTATGTGGCCACCCAGGCAGCTACGGTGATGAAAACCATCCTGGCCGCCGGCACGCTCATCGTATGCATTCAGGCCCGCCAGTGGCTTTCCCGTCCTGACACCTCGTTCAAGGCCGGCGAGTTCTACATGCTTGTAGAGAGCACCCTGCTCGGTATGTTCGTGATGATGTCTTCCGGACATTTCCTGATGTTCTTCCTCGGATTGGAGATGGCTTCCGTGCCGATGGCCTGCCTCGTAGGTCTTGACAAGTATCGCCACAATAGTGCCGAAGCCGCCGCCAAGTTCATCCTCACGGCAACATTCTCCAGCGGTGTGATGCTCTATGGTATCTCTATGCTCTATGGTGCCACCGGAACGCTCTATTTCGATGACTTCTCCCAGAAGCTCATTCAGAACATCCGCATCTATCCCTCAGCCCTCTCCATCGTGGGCCTGGTATTCTTTGCCAGCGGCTTGGGCTTCAAGCTCTCCCTGGTGCCCTTCCATTTCTGGACGGCCGATACCTATCAGGGCGCACCTACCACCGTCACGGGCTATCTCAGCGTCATCTCGAAGGGTGCAGCTGCCTTCACGCTCTGCGTCATCCTGATGAAGGCCTTCCCCGCTATGATTGACCAGTGGGAGATGTGGCTCTATATTGTCATCGTGCTTTCCATCACCGTGGCCAACCTCTTCGCCATCCGTCAGAGTGAACTCAAGCGATTCATGGCTTTCAGTTCTATCTCTCAGGCAGGCTATATCATGCTGGCCGTGGTGGGCAATAGCGCTTATGGTGTGGCAGCCCTGTCATACTATGTGCTTATCTATGTGGTAGCCAATATGGCTGTCTTCACGGTGATTAGTGCCGTTGAGGAAGCCAATGGCGGCCGTACCGATATGGATGCTTACAACGGATTCTATCAGACCAACCCGAAGCTCTCGTTGCTGATGACCTTGGCCTTGTTCTCTCTGGCAGGCATTCCTCCCTTCGCCGGTATGTTCTCCAAGTTCTTCGTGTTCATGGCAGCTGCCCAGGAGGGTTCCTATGCATCCTATTTCGTGGTATTCATCGCGTTGATCAATACCGTAGTGTCACTCTACTACTACCTGCTCATCGTGAAAGCCATGTATATTAAGGCAGAAGACAACCCGCTGCCCACTTTCCAGACAACCACGAGCACCAAGCTGGCTCTCGGCATCTGCACGGCCGGCATCCTGCTCTTCGGTATCTGTTCGTTCTTCTACGACTGGATTTATCAGGCCGTCTAAGCCTGAAGCCAATCATATTCATTTTAGAGGAGCACCGGCCTATGGGTTGGTGCTCTTTTTGTTGCCACCAAGAGGCAACATACGGGAATAGGAGGGGGATTGATGATTTTTTTCATTATTTAACAGGGGGAAAGTGGATTCTGGACGTATTCTAAAATAAAAATAAGACATATTATTATAATTATAAGAAATGGCAAATAGATATTTATTAGGATTCGATGTGGGCAGTTCATCTGTCAAGGCATCACTCGTTGACGCAGACACCGGTGTTTGCGCCGCTACTGCTTTCTATCCTGAAAAAGAGGCTCCCATCATGGCCGTCAAGGCCGGTTGGGCAGAGCAAGACCCCCAGATGTGGTGGGACAATGCCAAGCTTTCGTTGAAGAAGATTATGGCTGATGCCGGTGCTTCTGCCGACGACATCAAGGCTATCGGTATTTCCTATCAGATGCACGGACTGGTGTGCGTGGACAAGAACCAGCAGGTGCTCCGTCCGAGTATTATCTGGTGCGACTCGCGTGCCGTGCCTTACGGCGAGAAGGCCTTCAACGACCTCGGTGCTGACCAGTGTCTCGGTCATCTGCTGAACTCTCCCGGAAACTTCACGGCCGCCAAGCTGGCTTGGGTGAAGGAGAACGAGCCCGAGCTGTTTGATAAGATTGACAAGATCCTGCTCCCCGGCGACTATATCGCCATGCGATTGAGTGGTGTGGCCAACACCACCATCAGCGGACTTTCCGAGGGTATGATGTGGGACTTCAAGGACAAGAAGCCCGCCAAGTTCCTGCTCGACTATTTCGGATTCCCCGAGGATGTAGTGGCCGATATCGTGCCCACCTTCTCCATTCAGAGCACCGTTTGCAAGGCGGCCGCCGAAGAACTCGGCCTGAAGGAAGGTACACCTATTTCATATCGTGGCGGTGACCAGCCCAACAATGCCCTTTCGCTCAACGTGTTCAACCCCGGCGAGATTGCATCCACGGCCGGAACGAGCGGCGTAGTATATGGTGTGCTCGGCGAGGCCAACTACGACCCGAAGAGCCGTGTGAACACCTTCGCCCACGTGAACTACACGAAGGAACTGGATCGCCTGGGCGTGTTGCTCTGCATCAACGGAACGGGCATCCTGAATGCCTGGGTGCGCCGCAACGTGGCTCCCGAGGGCATTTCCTATAGCGAGATGAACGACATGATGGCCAATATCCCCATCGGTTCCGAGGGCGTGAGCATCATTCCGTTCGGAAACGGTGCCGAGCGCGTGTTGGAGAACCGCGAGGTGGGTTGCTCCATCAACGGCATCAACTTCAACAAGCACTCCAAGGCTCACATCATGCGTGCCGCCCAGGAAGGCATCGTCTTCTCGTTCTGCTACGGCATGGAAGTGATGCAGCAGATGGGTATGGACATCAAGAAGATTCACGCCGGCAAGGCCAACATGTTCCTCTCCGACATCTTCCGCAACACGCTGGCCAGCGTGAGCGGAGCCACCATTGAGCTCTACGAGACTGATGGCTCGGTAGGTGCAGCCAAGGGTGCCGGTATGGGTTGTGGCATCTATAAGGACAATAATGAGGCATTCGCCACGTTAAAGAAATTAGCGGTGATAGAGCCCGATGTCCAGAACAAGGATGCCTACATCAACGCCTATGCCGAATGGAAGGCCAATCTGGAGCAGATTATCAAGAGTTAAGGATTTAGAATTTAGCATTCAGATTTTTCGGCTTTGCCGATTATCCAATTAAGAATTATCAATTTAAGGATTTATAAACCTAATTTTAAAATCAACTATTATGGCAAAAGAGTATTTTCCACAAATTGGAAAGATTCCCTTCGAGGGAAAAGACAGTAAGAACCCCCTGGCATTCCACTACTATGATGCAGAGAAGGTAGTGCTGGGCAAGACCATGAAAGAGTGGCTGCGCTTCGCTATGGCTTGGTGGCACACACTCGGACAGGCATCTGCAGACCCCTTCGGAGGCCAGACCCGCAGCTACGAGTGGGATAAGGCAGACAACGCCGTTCAGCGCGCCAAGGATAAGATGGACGCTGGTTTCGAAATCATGAATAAGCTCGGCATCGAGTTCTTCTGCTTCCACGATGTTGACCTCGTTGAAGAGGGCAGCTCTGTTGAGGAGTATGAGGCTAACATGAAGGCCATCACCGACTATGCCCAGCAGAAGCTGGCCGAGAACCCTGGCATCAAGCTGCTCTGGGGTACGGCTAACGTGTTCGGCAACAAGCGCTACATGAACGGTGCTTCCACCAACCCCGACTTCGATGTTGTGGCTCGTGCTATCGTTCAGATCAAGAATGCCATCGATGCTACCATCAAGCTCGGCGGTCAGAACTATGTGTTCTGGGGTGGACGTGAGGGCTACATGAGCCTGCTCAACACCGACCAGAAGCGCGAGAAGGAGCACATGGCCCGCATGCTGACTATGGCCCGCGACTATGCTCGCTCAAAGGGATTCACCGGCACGTTCCTCATCGAGCCTAAGCCCATGGAGCCCACCAAGCACCAGTATGATGTTGACACCGAGACCGTTATCGGCTTCCTGAAGGCTCACGGCCTGGAGAAGGACTTCAAGGTGAACATCGAGGTGAACCACGCCACACTCGCCGGCCACACCTTCGAGCACGAGCTCTGCTGCGCCGTTGACAACGGTATGCTCGGTTCTATCGATGCTAACCGCGGTGATGCCCAGAACGGTTGGGATACAGACCAGTTCCCCATCGATAACTATGAGCTCACTCAGGCTATGCTTCAGATCATCCGCAACGGTGGTCTCGGCAATGGCGGTACCAACTTCGACGCCAAGATGCGCCGCAACTCTACTGATCCTGAGGATGTATTCATCGCTCACATCAGCGGTATGGATGCTATGGCACGCGCGCTCGAGAACGCAGCTGCCATCATCGAGGATGGCACGCTCTGCAACATGGTCAAGGAGCGCTACGCTTCGTTCGACGCCGGCAAGGGTAAGGAGTTCGAAGAGGGCAAGCTCTCACTCGAGGATGTTTACGAGTACGGCAAGAAGGTTGACGAGCCTAAGCTGACCTCCGGTAAGCAGGAACTCTACGAGACCATCGTAGCTTGGTTTGCCAAATAAGTCTCGCTGACTAACGCTATTGAGCGCAAAACGTATGAGGATTTTTCCTTGCGTTTTGCGCTTTTTCATTTATTTTCGGCTTATTCTTTGGGGAAGTCGGAAATATTGATTATTTTTGCAAATTATTATTAAGTATTCATTTATCTGATGGCTTACAAGAATAATCACTTAGTTATTATGGCCGGCGGCGTTGGAAGCCGTTTCTGGCCGATGAGCACCGCCGAGAAGCCCAAGCAGTTTATTGATGTGCTGGGCGTAGGGCGCACGCTTCTCCAGCTGACGCTTGATCGTTTCGAAGGCATTTGCGACCCGCAGAACGTGTGGGTGGTGACCAACGAGAAGTATGCCGACATCGTGCGCCAGCAGCTACCCGAGGTGCCTGCCGGAAACGTGCTTTGTGAGCCCTGCCGCCGCAACACGGCCCCCTGCATCGCCTACGTCAGTTGGCGCATCAAGAAGAAGGACCCCAAGGCCAACGTGGTGGTGACGCCCAGCGATCATATCGTGGTCAACGGTGAAGAGTTCCGCCGTGTGGTCAACCAGTGCATGAAGTTCACGAGCGAGACCGATGCCATCGTAACGCTTGGCATGAAGCCCACACGTCCCGAAACCGGCTACGGCTATATTCAGGCCGATCTCTCCACGAGCAGCCCGCGCAACAAGGAAATCTTCCGGGTGGATTCGTTCCGTGAGAAACCCAGCCAGGAGAAGGCTATGGAATACATCCGCAACAAGTCGTACTTCTGGAATGCCGGCATCTTCATCTGGGGTGTAGGCACCATCGTCAATGCCTTCCGTGTGTATCAGCCCGCCATCAATCGCGTCTTCGAGAGCCTGTTGCCCGTCTATGGCACGCCTCGGGAGCAGGAGGAAATCAACAAGCGCTTCCCCGAATGCGAGAGCATTTCGGTTGACTATGCCATCATGGAGAAGGCCGAGGAGATATTCGTATGCCCCGCCGACTTCGGATGGAGCGACCTGGGCACGTGGGGCTCCCTCTTGGCTCAGACCAAGAAAGACCTCTACGGCAATAGCATCATCGGCGAGAACGTGAACCTCTACGACACCCACAATAGCATCATCCACACCCTCGACCATAAGCGCGTGGTGGTGCAGGGACTCGATGGTTACATCGTGGCCGAGTCCGACGGGCGCCTGCTGATCTGCAAGCTCTCCGAGGAGCAACGCATACGCCAGTTCTCGGGAGAAGAGTAACCCTCAAGGAAAGTTTTGGAGTGCCCTTTCAGGGCAGAAATCTTTCAAATCTTATCCAAATCAAGCAATTTTATTTGAGGATTATTATTTGCTTAGATTTGTTAGATTTCTCGCCGTAGGCGACTCCTTATTATTTAATTAATAGAAAAATCCCCGAACAGATTTTCCCCCTCGGGGGATAAAAAGGGGGGTCATTATGGAAAAGAAAGTAGCATTAATTACTGGAATCACAGGTCAGGACGGCAGTTACCTGGCCGAGTTTCTCATTCAGAAAGGATATGAGGTGCATGGCCTCCTGCGCCGTTCCTCATCGTTTAATACCGGGCGCATTGAGCATCTCTATCTCGACGAGTGGGTGCGCGACATGAAGAAATCGCGTCTGGTGAACCTCCATTGGGCCGACATGACCGACTCGTCGTCGTTGATCCGTATCATCGGCGAGACCAAGCCCACCGAAATCTACAACCTGGCCGCTCAGAGCCACGTGAAGGTCTCGTTCGACGTGCCCGAATATACGGCCGATACCGATGCCGTGGGCGTGCTCCGTCTGCTCGAAGCCGTGCGCATCTGCGGGCTCGAACACAAGTGCCGCATCTATCAGGCCAGCACCTCCGAACTCTACGGCAAGGTGCAGGAAGTGCCCCAATCGGAAACCACGCCCTTCTATCCGCGTTCGCCTTATTCCGTGGCCAAGCTCTACGGCTTCTGGATTATGAAGAACTACCGTGAATCCTACGGCATGTATTGTTGCAACGGAATCCTCTTCAACCACGAGAGTGAGCGCCGAGGCGAGACCTTCGTCACCCGCAAGATCACCCTGGCCGCCGCCCGCATCGCCCAGGGGCAGCAAGACAAGCTCTATCTGGGCAACCTCAACGCCCTTCGCGACTGGGGTTATGCCAAGGACTACGTGGAGTGCATGTGGCTCATCCTTCAGCAGCTCGAGCCCGATGACTTCGTGATTGCTACGGGCGAATACCACACCGTCCGCGAGTTTGCCACGCTGGCCTTTAAGGAAGTGGGTATCGAACTCCGATGGGAAGGCGAAGGGCTGAATGAGAAGGGCATCTGTGCAAAAACTCTCAACCCTCAACTCTCAACTCTCAACTTAGAGGGCAAAGCCCTCGTGGAGGTTGATCCCAAGTATTTCCGTCCGGCAGAAGTGGATCAGTTGTTAGGTGACCCCTCCAAGGCCAAGGCCAAGCTGGGTTGGAATCCGAGAAAGACATCTTTCGAGGACCTTGTTAAAATTATGGTAGATCATGATATGAAAAAAGTACGCAAGCTCTACCTCAAATCAAAAATCGATGACTAAGATGACACTCGGCAAGAATAGTAAGATTTTTGTAGCGGGACACCACGGCCTTGTGGGTTCCGCTATTTGGAATAACCTGAAGAGTAGGGGATACACCAACCTCGTGGGGCGCACCCATCAGGAACTGGACCTGATGGACCCCGTGGCCGTGAGGCAATTCTTCGATGAAGAGCAGCCCGATGCTGTGGTGTTGGCAGCCGCCCATGTGGGCGGCATCATGGCCAACCTGCAATACCGCGCCGACTTCATCTACCAGAACCTGCAAATCCAGCAGAACGTGATAGGCGAGAGCTGGCGCCACGGGGTGAAGAAACTCCTTTTCCTCGGCTCCACGTGCATCTATCCGCGCGAGGCACCCCAGCCGATGCCCGAGGATTGCCTGCTCACGTCGCCTCTGGAATACACCAACGAGCCCTATGCCATCGCCAAGATTGCGGGGCTGAAAATGTGTGAAAGTTTCAACATCCAGTACGGCACCAACTACATCGCCGTGATGCCCACCAACCTCTATGGGCCGAACGATAATTTCCACCTCGAGAACTCCCACGTGTTGCCCGCCATGATTCGCAAGATTCATCTGGCCAAATGCCTGGGCGAAGGCGATTGGGAGGCCGTGCGCAAGGATGTCAATCTCCGCCCCGTATCGCTTCGCGAGGGTGACCGCGTGGTGCGTGTGGATGGGGAGAGCGAGGAGCAAGATATCCTCCGCGTGCTCCTTCATTATGGAATCGAACCAAACGCCGTAACGCTTTGGGGCACAGGCCGTCCGATGCGCGAATTTTTGTGGAGCGAAGAGATGGCCGATGCCTCCGTTCACGTCTTGCTGAACGTGGATTTCAAGGACACTTATGATGCAAACGTGAAGAATGCCGACGGCATCACGGAGATTCGCAATTGCCATATCAACGTAGGTACCGGCAAGGAAATCAGCATCCGTCAGTTGGCCGAACTGATACGGAAGGAAATCGGTTTCGAGGGCGAAATTCGTTGGGATGCCACGAAGCCCGACGGCACGTTGAAGAAGCTCACAGATGTAAAGAAACTTCATAGTCTCGGCTGGCATCATAAGATAGAGATCGACGAGGGTGTCCACCGCCTCTACGAGTGGTACAAGCAAGGCATCTGCATCAATCATTTTTAATTCATTGGAACACAAAGACGCAAAGGCACGAAGCGTTCAAAAGAAAACCTTTGTGTCTTTGCGTATATTTAAAATAATCTTTATCAAATCATAGTTACATTTCGCGGTTTCTGCGTTTTTATCTTTAGATAAACAATCTTTTAATGAAAAAACAAACTGATATGAAGACTTATCCAAAAATTGGCATTCGCCCCACCATCGATGGTCGCCAGGGCGGTATCCGTGAGAGCCTTGAAGAGAAGACCATGAGTCTGGCCAAGGCCGTGAAAGAACTGATTGAGAGCAACTTGCGCAACGGTGACGGCTCGCCCGTGGAGTGCGTCATTGCCGACACCACCATAGGCCGCGTGGCCGAGAGTGCCGCCTGCGCCGAGAAGTTCGAGCGCGAGGGCGTGGGCTCATCTATCACCGTCACCTCCTGCTGGTGCTACGGCTCCGAGACGATGGACATGAACCCCTACTATCCGAAGGCCGTCTGGGGATTCAACGGCACGGAGCGCCCGGGAGCCGTCTATCTGGCCGCCGTGCTCGCCGCCCATGCCCAGAAGGGATTGCCCGCCTTCGGCATCTATGGCCACGACGTGCAAGACCTGTCCGATAATACCATCCCCGCCGATGCCGCCACGAAGATTCTCCGTTGGGCCCGCGCCGCTCAGGCCGTGGCCACCATGCGAGGACAATCCTATCTCTCGCTCGGCAACACCTGCATGGGTATCGCCGGAAGTATCGTCAATGCCGATTTCTTCCAGGAGTATTTCGGCATCCGCACCGAGTATGTTGACCTCGTGGAAATCCTCCGCCGCGTGGACTTCGGCATCTACGACCACGACGAGCTGAAGCGCGCTATGGAGTGGGTAGATAAGTATTGCAAGCCCCAGGAAGGCCACGACTACAACGAGGACCGTCCACTCTTCCCCGGAACGCCTATGACCACCTACAACGGCAAGGGCAAGGGCAAGAACCGACAGGAGAAAGACGAGGACTGGGAGTTCACCGTGAAGTGCATGATGATCATCCGCGACCTGATGCACGGCAACCCGAAGCTCGCCGAGATGGGCTACTTCGAGGAGGCCAAGGGCCACAACGCCATCCTCGGCGGTGTGCAGGGCCAGCGCCAATGGACCGACTATAAGCCCAACTTCGACTTCCCCGAGTCCATGATGTGCACCTCGTTCGACTGGAACGGCATCCGCGAAGCTGACGTGCTGGCCACCGAGAACGACTCGCTCAACGGCATCTCCATGCTCTTCGGCCATCTGCTCACCAACAAGGGCGTCATGTTCTCCGACATCCGCACCTACTGGAGCCCCGAAGCCGTGGAGCGCGTCACCGGCAAGAAGCCCGAGGGAGCAGCCGCCGGCGGATTCATCCACCTTATTAATTCGGGTGCCACCACGCTCGACGCCACCGGAGCCATGTCTGACAACGAGGGCCGTCCCGTGATGAAATCACCCTGGGAGATGACCGCCGAGGACGCCGAAGCCTGCCTCAAGGCCACCTCGTGGATGCCTGCTGATCGCGACTACTTCCGTGGAGGCGGCTACTCGAGCCATTTCCTCACCCGCGGCGGAATGCCTATGACGATGATACGCGTCAACATCGTGAAGGGTCTCGGCCCCGTGCTCCAGCTGGCCGAAGGATGGACCGTGGAACTCGATCCCGAAGTGAACGACATCCTCGACAAGCGCACCGATCCCACATGGCCCACCACATGGTTTGCCCCGCGCCTCGATCCCACGAAGGACGCCTTCCGCGACGTCTATTCCGTGATGAACAACTGGGGAGCCAACCACGGTGCCATCGCCTACGGCCACATCGGAGCCGACGTGATCACCCTCTGCTCCATGCTCCGCATACCCGTCTGCATGCACAACGTGAAGGACGAAGACATCTTCCGTCCCGCCTGCTGGAATGCCTTCGGCATGGACAAGGAAGGCGCCGACTATCGTGCCTGCCAGAACTTCGGACCGATGTATAAGTAATACCCACCCTCAACCCCTCCCGAAGGGAGGGGAGCAATTACTCCGTTATCGGGTGGAGTAGGGTGAAAATAATTTAATGTATAATTCAGAAAAATAATCCGTGAATAACAATCAAGCAACAAAAGATACCACCCCCCTCCCTTTGGGAGGGGCAGGGGGTGGGTTTGAGGGGTCTGGGTCTGTCGTCCCTTCTCACTACCTCATCCCCTTCATCCTGGTCACCCTCTGCTTCGCGCTCTGGGGCTTTGCCAACGACATCACCAACCCCATGGTGAAAGCCTTCTCCAAGATCTTCCGGATGAGCGTCACCGAGGGCGCACTCGTGCAGGTGGCCTTCTACGGAGGCTACTTCTGCATGGCCTTCCCGGCAGCCATCTTCATTAGGAAATTCTCTTACAAGTCGGGCGTGCTCATGGGCCTCGGACTCTATGCCACCGGAGCCCTGCTCTTCTTCCCGGCCAAGATGGTGGGCATCTACGGATGCTTCCTCATCGCCTATTTCATCATGACCTGCGGACTCTCGTTCCTCGAGACCTCCTGCAACCCCTACATCCTCACGATGGGCTCCGAGGAAACCTCCACGCGCCGACTCAACATGGCCCAGTGCTTCAACCCCTGCGGCTCCATCATCGGCATGTACGTGGCCATGAACTTCATCCAGGCACGGCTCAACCCCATGTCATCCTCCGAGCGCGCCAACCTCTCGCCCGAGCAGTTTGACGCCATGAAGGAGGCCGACCTCTCCGTCCTCATCTCGCCCTATCTGGCCATCGGACTGGTCATCGTGGCCATGTTTATCGTCATCATGCTCGTCAAGATGCCCAAGAACGGCGACCAGAACCGCGACATCCATTTCATGCCCACCCTGCGCCGCATCTTCGCCCTCAGATACTATCGCGAGGGCGTCATCGCCCAGTTCTTCTACGTGGGCGCGCAGATCATGTGCTGGACCTTCATCATCCAGTACGGCACGCGCATTTTCATGGCCGAAGGCATGGGCGAGCAGGCCGCCGAAGTGCTCTCCCAGCGCTTCAACATCGCCGCCATGCTGCTCTTCATCTGCTCCCGTTTCGTGGCCACCTACCTCATGAAATACGTCAATCCCGCCCGTCTCCTGGCAGCCTTTGCCATCGGCGGAATGCTCTGCACGCTCGGCGTCATTCTCTTCCAGAACCGCCTCGGCATGTATTGCCTCGTGGCCGTCAGCGGTTGCATGTCGCTCATGTTCCCCACCATCTACGGCATAGCCCTGAAGGGCCTTGGCGACGATGCCAAGTTCGGGGCAGCCGGTCTCATCATGGCCATCCTCGGCGGAAGCGTATTGCCCCCGTTCCAGGCCGCCATCATCGACCAGGGCACCGTTCTGGGTTCTTTCCCCGCCACCAATGCCTCGTTCATCCTGCCCTTCATTTGCTTCGTCGTGGTATGCGCCTATGGCATGAGAATGCAGAAGAGAAATTGAGAAATTGAGAAAATGAGAAAATGAGAAATTTCGTGCAAACGAAGGCAGAGCCAAGCTTGCTTGAGCTATGCTGAGTGCGGCCGAAATTCGTGAACAAAGTTCACAAAATGAGAAATTGAAAGACAAAAATCTTCAACAATCTGACAAAAATATTTTTGTGAAATTTGTGTAGATTTTTGTTCAGAAAACTTCGTGTCTTTGTGTCTTTGTGTTGAGCTAAATAAAAAAACTCCCCGCCCCGAAGAAGAGGGTAGGGAGTTCTTTCATTTTTGAGGGCGGAGGCTACAGACAACTCACCGCACCAAGCGCCGTGCCCAGCGCCGTCAAGGCCGCAATAAGCACCTGAATAATCGTTTTCCAGAGTTCTTTCTTGTTCATAGTATTAATAGGAGACCCTCTCAATCCCCCTTAGAAGGGGGACTTGCCGTTGAGGGGTTTTGTTAAAAGGGTTATAATCATTAGTTTTTTGAAATCTGCCGGGTAGAAAGTCCTCCCTATACAGGGAGGATTAGGTGGGTCTCTCCCCCCTCCCTTCGGGAGGGGTTAGGGGTTGGGCTCCGTCTCCTCCTCCTCCTCCTTCACGTCGTTCTTGGCCAGCTCCTCAATCTTGCAGAGCTTGCGGAGTTCAGCGTTGCTCCAAGTCTTCGTGTTGCGCACCAGCAGATGCACACCCTTCACCTGCTCGCTCACCGATGCCTGCTTCACCGAGTCCACACCCTTCGAGGAAATGCCCAGCGATACGAGTCCCAGCTCACCCAGGCGCACTGATTTGCCGTCGAGAATCAGCTCCTGCAGACACGCGAGCATGTCGATGAGCACTCCGTGGATCACGCCTCGCGAGTAAGGCGAGTTGTGGTCGGCCATGTGCTGCACGAACTCGTCGAACGTGAGTGTGCGGTCCTGCACCGCCCTGATGTACCACTTTTTGAAAGCCCCAGTCTGGTGTTCGTTGTTGTTCTGCACCAGGCGATACTTCAAAGTTCCGATTTTTGCCATAATTGTTTTTAGTTTTAAGGTTAAAAGGTTAAAGGTTAATGTTCCAAATTACAAGTTTATCAACTTCGTTGATGATTTTTCTCATGCTCGGCCATTGATGCGAGCATCATGGCTCTCGCTTAATCGAAAAATTCAAGTTTCAAGTTTCAAGTTTCAGGTTTCAGGTACCAGGTTCCAGAACAAGCCCGCGCGGTAGCAAATTGCCACTTCGTTCTCGCTTCGCTCGCGATATCTCCGATATTCTTCACTCTTCACTCTTCACTTTCTCATTTTCTCATTTTCTCCATTTCTCATTTTCTCCATTTATGAACTCCGTTCATGAATTTCGGCCGCATTCAGCATAGCTCAAGCAAGCTTGGCTCTGCCTTCATTTGCACGAAATTTCTCATTTTCTCATTTTCTCCATTTCTCATTTTGTTAATGCAAAGTTACTCCAAAATCCCCCAACGGCCAAAAATCGCCCTATCGTAACCTGTAAAAATCTGTTAACAAAATCTACTTCGTCCGTTAAAATTCGTAAACGTCCATGCTGCATAGGGATTTCCCCCGCGCGTTACCGTCATTTTTAAGTATCTTTGCCACAAGCGAAACTGTTTCACCATCACAACCTGCGGAATATGAAAAAGACAATCCTTCTATGCTGCATGCTCTGCACCCTGACAGTCATGGCGCAGCAATCCACACGGAAACTCGTCAACGCCGAGCCCGACAAACGTAACGCGAAGGTCATCAACCGATACAACCATTGCCAAAAAAGCTCCAACCTGTATTCCTCCGAACGGTTGTCCAAGGATTTCACGGCCATCTTCTGGGTAGATGAAAACTCCCTCATGTCAACCCCCGACGTAGAGGTCACCATCATCAAGAAACGCATCAAGAACGCCATCTACAACGACAAGGAAGACCGCGTCTTCTTCATCCAGATCAAGAACAAGACCGACCAGCCCATCTACATCGACCGCTCCCAAAGCTTCCGTATCGACAGCGATGGCACCCGCTACTGCTACTACGACCCCCACAAGCCCCTCGACTCGCTCCACCGCGAGAGAATCCTGACCATCCCGCCCCGCGCCACCAAGAACCTCAACGACTACCGCTGGATCAAGACCCCAGGCGGCTACGTGGAAATCGTGGAATACCCCGAAGAATTCCTCTGGAACATGAAGGCCGTAGGAATCACACTTGGCTACGTGCGCTGGGGCGAGTCCAGGCTGTTCACCGAGAAGACCACCCCCTTCCGCCGCACCTTCGAGATCTGCTATTCCAAAGCCCCCGACTTCTCCACCTATTCCCACGCCCGCATCAACTGCTACATCCACGAGATCATCGGCCTCTACTATCCCGAGAACTACGAGTACAACATCCTGGAGAGCCGCATCGTCCTCGTCGGCGACGACAGATACAGCATCACCAGCTGGCTCCCCTGCAACGAATCCGAGCCCTCCGTCCCCGTCTTCGTCCGCTAAGCATTCGCCCCAGATATCACTTCCGCCGCCGAACGAATATTTTTCCCTTGCGGAAGTGATATGTTTGCGATGCGTAAGTGTGATGTGGGTGTTTTCGAACAGAAAAGCGAACGAACAGTTCGAACAGTTATTTCAGAGAGAAATTCACGTAATTGTGTGATAAGGATTTTAATATTATATATTATTATAATAATATATAATATTAAATTATAAAGGTTCCTACTTCTGCAGTTTGGATTTTCAAAACTGTTCGAACTGTTCGTTCGTTCGTTCGATAACGGGGGGAACTTGTTCTCAGCAAATAAAACCTGATTTTGCTTTAATGTGGCAAAATGGCAGATTCCACCCTGTATCCTTAAAATATTCAATTAAATTATTGTTTTTGGTGGCTATTCTCAGATTTTCTTTGTATTTTTGCACCTGCATTGTGATGCTACGGCATTCATGGTGAAGAGGCGACAGGCGTGCTTTGCCTCGACATTTTATGGGTTAAAAACATAGCGTTTGCTATTTATTCTAAAAACGTCCTTGAAACTTGGCGGTAGAAAGGTAACGAGAATAGAGGAATAAATAAGCGAACGTTCGCGATAGCGTGGACGTTCTGCTTGTCTTCTATTTTCAGGTTTCCGCCAAGTACCTAAGGACGTAGATGAGCGACAAAGAATGTCTGCGCTTCTGCGTCTCTACCGGTTAGGTACTTGTCGATAAACCTACATGTTTTTAGGTAGTGGCGATGCTCTAAAAACATAACGATCTATGAACAAAGAAGAACAAGGCGCAGGTGAACTGTATCTGCGTCTGATAGAACAGCTGAAGTGTGAGCCAAATTTTGTTTCGGATGATGGCGAGTTGAAGAAATGGGTTGTGGCGGAAGCCGCCAGGGCCTACTCCGCTGACGTCATTTCGTTGCTGCTCAAAGATGAAGTGCTTAGAAATGCATTCTTCGTGAATGTAAATGGAACGGAAGTTTTCAAACTTGATAAGTTCTTGTTGTTCGTAGAGCAAAAGAATTATCTGAACGACGGCTATACACAATTCTCCCAAAAAGTTGGATTGAAAATAGGCGGAAAGTTTCTTAACCAGCGAAGTGAAGTGGAACTTGTTTTCCCTCATAAAGATTGTGTGCTTGAAGGAGGGCAGACTAAGGAAGACCAGAAGCGTCAGGAGATTTTCTTCAACGAGGTGTTGGCGCAAGATGAGATTACCCAACTATTGGAGCCTAAGGTTTTGACTAATGTTTTTAGGTATAGTAAAGAAGGAGTTCAAACAATAGAATCCTTTGGTCCAGATGACAATCTTCTTATCAAAGGGAATAATTTGTTGGCATTAGCCTCTTTGAGAAAGAAACTACATGGAAAAGTTAAGCTTATTTTTATTGATCCCCCATATAATACAGGAAGCGACAGTTTTGGATATAATGATCGTTTCAATCATTCTTCATGGCTTACGTTCATGCGAAACAGATTAGAAATAGCACGCCAGATGCTTACTAACGATGGAACTTTTTGCATGGCTATAGATCACAACGAAATCGGTTATGCAATAGTGCTTATGGATGAAATCTTCGGTAAAGAGAACTTAAAAAACATCATTACCGTAAAACGAGGTTCTGTGACAGGAGCAAAAGTAATTAATCCAGGTGTGGTGAATCTTTCCGACTATTTATTAATCTACTCACGAAATTCTGCTTCATGGAAGCCAAATCGAGTGATGCGTGCTAAAGAGCGTGATGACAGGTACAACCAGTTCATTCTTAACTACGATCAAGGATATGAACAATGGAAATTTCAACCGTTAGCTGATGCTTTTGCAGAGAGTAAACAATCTACATCTGTAAAATTAAAGAGAGTACTTGGTAATCGGTATGAAGAAGAATTAACAAAGTTTGTTATAGAAAATGCAGAGAGGGTAATACAATTTGCTAGTTTAGATGACAAGAATATAAGCCAAGCCGCACGTGAATTAAAGCAGAAATCAAGAGAAAATCCGACTAAGGTCCTTAAAATGGAAAGACAAGGCAAATCGGCCTATCATGTGCTGAATGGCAAACTGATACTTTTTGTAAAGGATCGTTTAATTGAAATTGAAGGGCAGAAATCATTTAGTGAGCCCATATCTGATATTTGGGATGATGTTCTGCCAAACGATTTACATAATGAAGGGGGCGTAGTATTTAAAAAGGGGAAAAAACCGGAGAGACTCCTATACCGTATCATGCAACTCACTACCAATGAAGGTGATATTGTTTTGGATTATCATCTTGGAAGTGGTACTACAGCAGCTGTAGCTATGAAGTGTAAACGCCGTTTTGTCGGTGTAGAGCAAATGAATTATGGAGAAAATGACAGTTTACAACGTTTGAAGAATACTGTAGGAAAAAGGAATGGGGAGTCATTCGACTACGACACGCGAGGGGTGTCCTCAGAAACAGATTGGCGCGGTGGTGGCAGTTTCGTATATCTGGAGTTAAAGAAATATAATCAGGTGTTTATCGACGAAATAGAATCTGCAACAAAAACCGATGAATTGTTGGCGATATGGGAAAAGATGAAGCAAAAGGCTTTCTTCCGCTTTAATGTTGATATGCAGAAGTTTGATGAAGGGATTGAGGAGTTTAAGGCCCTGACATTAGAGCAACAAAAAGAATGCCTTTGCAAAATGCTCGACCTTAACCAACTCTATGTGAACCGTTCGGACATGGAAGACGCGACGGCGAAAGTGACCGAAGAGGAAAAGAGAATAACCAAGAATTTTTATCAGGAGGCTTAAGCGATGGCTTTTCTATACGAGAAATACAACACTCTGTCAGAATTTGGGGCAATCGACAAAAAACTGCCCCGCTATCTGATTGACAATCTCCGTCCACGTTTTGCCTTGCGGCCTTATCAGATTGAGGCATTTTCGCGCTTTCTCTATTTCTGGGAGCGCGATGAAACAAGCGAGAAACAGCCTCGTCCCTACCATTTGCTTTACAACATGGCAACGGGTAGCGGCAAGACGAACATCATGGCTGGCCTGGTGCTATATATGTATCAGCAGGGTTATCGCGATTTCCTTTTCTTTGTGAACAGCAATGCGGTTATTGAAAAGACAAGAGACAATTTCCTGAATGAGTGTTCAGCGAAATATGTCTTTAATGAAAGGATTACGTTTGATTCCCGTGAAGTGAAGGTGAAGGAGGTGGAGACGTTCGATGAGAGTGATCCTGATAACATCAATATCAAGTTCACGACCATTCAGCAGTTGCATATTGACTTGGAGAATCCAAAAGAAAATTCACTCTGCTATGATGACTTCACAGATAGGAAAATCGTTATGCTGGCTGATGAAGCGGACAACTTTAACGTGGCAACCAGAAACCAGAACACACTTGACGGTAACTGGGAGAACACCATCCGACGTATTCATGAAATGAATTGTGGCAACGTGTTGCTAGAATTTACTGCGACGATGGATTTGGATACTCCGGAGATTCGCCAAAAATATGAAAACAAGACTATCTTCAAGTACGACTTGAAGGAGTTTCGCGTTGACGGGTATTCAAAGGAGATAGAAATCATGAAGTCTCGTTCTGAACAACGTTTTCGTGTTTATCAGGCTTTGATTTTGAATCTTTATCGGCAAGTGCTGGCAGCGGAATATGGTATCAATCTAAAACCGGTCATTCTCTTTAAGGCAAAGAGGACTATAGCAGAGAGCGAACGGAACATGGCATCGTTTCACAAATGGATTGAAGAATTATCGGCTGAGGATATTGACAAGCTTCGCGATGCTACGGAGGTAAATGAAGTTGTGAAGCGGGCCTTTGCCTATTTTGACAAGAGGCAGATATCTTCTCCAGAGATAGTTTTGCGCATGAAGTCAAACTTCAGACAGGAGAATTGTATTAGTGCCAACAACGATGCAGAAAAAGAGAGAAACCAAATGTTGCTCAATTCTCTGGAAGATGAGAATAACCCCATTCGTGCGGTTTTCGCCGTAAACAAACTTGACAGAGGATGGGACGTGCTGAACCTGTTTGATATCGTTCGAATGTATGACGAGCGTAACGAGGAACGGGACGGGCGTATTGGTAAGACCACCAGAGCCGAGGCTCAGCTGATAGGTCGTGGTGCCAGATACTTCCCATTCCGAATAGAGGAGGGGCAAGATTTGTTCACACGCAAGTATGATAACGACCGAAGTAATGATCTGCGTATTTTGGAAACCCTCTATTACCATACCATCGACGAAAGCAGATATATTGCGGAAATCAAGAAGGCTTTGGCCGAACAAGGCTCTATTGACCCAACATCAGTTACCAAAACGCTCGAACTGAAATTGGAGTTTAAGGAAACGGATTTTTATAAGAATGCGAAAGTCGTCTTTAATACAAAGAAGCCTAAAGATTACCAAAGTGTAAAGTCGTTGGCTGATTTGTCTGTTCGAAAAACTAATTTCAGACATCAGTTGACAAGTATGTCAAGTTCTGTGGTTGGCGTTTTTGGAGAACAGGGAAACGAAAAAGAACCTAAGGTTATTGAAAAAGACGTTTCTCTAAATGATATTCCGTATCATATTATCCGTTATGCACTCACCACGAATCCCTTCTATCGGTTTAATAATATTCACCATTACTGTCCCAACTTGAAATCTTCAAATGAGTTTGTGGAAGATAATGCCTATTTGGGAGGTTTAGAGATCACATTCAAAGGAACACAAGAACGCATTGAGTCAATAACCCATCATGATTACTTGCTGGGTGTTCAAGGGCTGCTTTCTCAGATTGAAAAGGAAATCAAGGCGAATAATGTTGAATACGAAGGCTCTGATTTCTTCTGCAAACCCATTCGTGACGTATTCAAAACTAAACCTGTCACATTCCCCAAAGATGAAGCTCGTGAGGAAGGACAAATAGATATGCTTCGTGAAGAACATTGGTATGCCTATAATGCCAATTACGGTACGAGTGAGGAGCGGGCGTTTATTGAGATGTTCGCTCGTAGGTACAGTAGTTTTCAGAAAAAATATGACGATATCTACGTCATCAGGAATGAGAAAGTGGTTAAAATAGTAGATGCGAAGGGACGTGTTTTTGAACCAGATTTCCTGCTATTTGCCAGACAAAGGAAAGAGGAACATTTGATGTTCCAAATCTTTATTGAGCCCAAGGGCAATCACCTGAAGGGAAAGGATAAGTGGAAGGAAGATTATCTGGAAAAGATGAGAAGCGAAAGACGTACCTTTTCAATAGATACAGACAAATATCTTATTACGGGTGTACCTTTCTATAATCTTTCCAATGAAAATGAATTTATAAGTAGTTTGGAGGGTGTGCTAAATCTGAATGAATAATGAAAGCCTCCCTTCATCATCTACCAACGTGATCATGGGATCGTGAGCACGGTTCTTCGTTCATTTGTGAGGAGTATAAAATTTAATCCGAAATACTTGCAAATCTCAGAAGAATATCGTAACTTTGCTGCCGAAATGGTGGCATATTGCCATCGTACGAGCATAAAGAAAGGGTAAGATTATGGCACAATCGGCAGTAACGGTGAGGTTAGACCCGGAGATGAAGGCACAGTTCGACAAGCTCTGCGCTGAGTTTGGCATGAGCGTCAATACGGCATTCAACATTTTTGTGAACGCTGTGGTGAGGAAACGGAAGATTCCGTTTGAGATTGCAACAAATCCTTTTGAGGATAATGTGCTTAAGGACTTCTACGAGTTTCGGAGGGAAGTGGCTTCGAGTGACCGTCCCGAACTTACGATGGAAGAAATCAACGAGGAAATCCGTTTGGCCCGACAAGAACGGGCGGCAAAGAAAAAGGCTTCGGTATGATCTATGCAGTTATCGACACGAACGTCATCGTGTCAGCATATATTACGAAGAACTTGTCGGCTGCAACATCAAGGGTGTGGGCGGCAGTACTTCAGGGGAAAATAACTCCTGTCTATAGCGACGAAATAATAGACGAGTATTCGGAGGTGTTGCGTCGTGAGAAGTTCAACATACCTGAGCGCTTAATCAAGTGGGCTATAGATAGGGTGCTTATGAATGGCATACACGGAGGGCGCGTGCCCAGCAATGAGCATTTCCCCGATCCGAAGGATGTGGTGTTCTACGAAGTGGCCCTTTCGAAGGATGATGCCTATCTGGTGACTGGCAACAAGAAGCATTTCCCGCAGGCACCGATTGTGGTGACCCCGGCTGAGATGATGGAGATTTTGGAGAAGCACTATACACTTTAGAATTCTTTAACTCAAAATATCGTCCCGCATCTGCTTTAAGATGCGGGATTTTTTGTACCTTTGCATAGCTTTAGAAGAGCGTTCTAAGCGTTCAGGAAAACGAATACCAAACGTCTTGCTGAATGGAGGAAACTGGTGGCCGCCAAGACTGGATAAAGCGGTTGCTTGTGGTGCTCTTATACTTATTTTTAACGTATCAAACTGTTGATTTCATGGGACTGGCCACCGAAGACTACATAGACATGCGCGATAAGCTCTCTGCGAAAACCATCGTGGGGGGCAAGGAGGTGGTGAGCCCGTTTGCGGATAGCAGAGCGCTCTATGCTCAAGCTCTCCCGGTAAGGGAATCTACTGTGGACTACTGTGCCTGGGCTGAGGATGCCATCGAACTGTATGGGGTGGATAAAGCCATGGCACGGTGGGAAGTCATCTGCGAACTGTTTGAGGCGGAAGACTGGTGGCCCGCCGTGGTGAGGAGGGTGAAGCCGGTATTCGTAAATGCATGCAAAAGGCGTAACCGTCTGAAGGAGGCTGCGGGGCAGAAGCTGGGACAGGCCGTGGTAGTGCAGACGGGTAGCAATCCCACGGCTGTGGAAAAGGCTGAAGGCGACGTAAATGTGAAAGGCGACTGGAACGATGTGCACGACAATGAGAAGGTTCTTTTATAAATAATAAGGTGGATAATGGCTGGTAACAGGATTTATGTGCAGGGATCATATATCGACGTGCACGACAATGAGAACGTGTATCTCTCGGTTGACAAGGCTAAGGTCAACATGGCAGACAAGGTGGAAGAGGAGCCTGAGGGCGGTCATAAGCCAGACGGCGTGTTGGCATCGGATGAGGCGATGCCGTACTGGGAACGGCTGCAGAAGGCGGGTTTTGTAGATTCTTATTGCAAGTTGCTTCCCGGCACTACGCGCAAGCAGGCGATGTACATAGCCGAGGTGTTTGCTGACCGGCTGGGCATCAAGTCGAAGTGGAAGACGTTTGAACGATTGTGGGGCATCAGCAATCTGGCACAGGAGAAATGGGACATGCAGGAAACTGGCGTGACCCCATCGCGTTCGAGCGAGATTGACAGGATTTTTAAGGAATAATTTAACTGACTGACAATCAGTCGAAACATCCCCTATATAGGAGCTATCTATAGGCCCTATATAGGGGATTTCTTTTTTTATTTCGCCGTAACTTTGCACCAGTCAATTCGACAAAGATATGTTATCAACAATTATCAATCAATTATTAATCTGAGACGAACGCAAAGGTGAGGGAAGTCTCGCGAGTGAAAAGGATCCAATTTCTGCACTTGCTTCATCTCGCAAAACGTAACAGATTATGCGTAAAACAACTTTCAAGAAGCAGCAGTTGCTGCAGGACGTCCAGATGGATGCAGCTGTGAATTTTCAGGCCAACGGTGACATCAACATCTATCCTTGTCCGTGGGAGGATTCGAAGCTGGTGACCGATGGGGCGCGAGTGAACTACAAGGCTGGGGTGTCGGTGGATGACGATGGGCATACCCGTGTGAAGCGCTACAACATCGGCATGAACGGTCCGATGCACGACGTTATCTTTGAGACGGCTCACGGGGCTTTGAAGACGACCCGCCCGCAGCATCGTGGCGACAGAAGTCGTGACATTTCCAAGGAGTTTGTATATGTCACGTTCAAATTCCCGAAGAAGCTGGGGCTTTCGCTCACCAAGGCGTTGTATGCAGAAGAGAGTGACGAGATTATGTCTTACCTCAAAACACGCAAGGAGGAAACGATATGGGAGCAGTAATAGGACAGCGCGTGATAGCACTCAACACACGATTGACCAAGGAGCAGACAAGGGCATTCATCCAGGAATGCCCGCTCCACGACTATGATGAACTGACACGCAAGCCTCGGCTTCAGCAGCAGGCTGAGCGCATCAATGCTACGGAGGATGAAGAGCAGCAGCGCAGGATGAAGTCGTGGTTGCCATTCCGCTGCCCTCACTACACGCAGTTTCGCGATAACCATCGTGACCGTGAACACATCGTGGCGGAGTCGTTCACTTGGCAGACGTGTGTGGATATTGATGATCCGGAGTTGGTGGAGAAGGCTAACGCGATGTCAGAGAAGCTGGACGTGGAAATAGGTGGCAAGTGGCAGGGGCTGATGCTCCACAAGGACTATTCTATCCGTCGCAAGTTGCACATCGATATCCGATTGCCGATGGGCATGACGGTGCCGGAGGCGCAACGTGCGTATTGCAAGGCTCTCGGAGTGGAGTGTGATACCTCTTGTTTCACGCCTGAGCGGTTCATCTATATCTCGCCAGCAAGTTTCGAGATCTATCGGGCTGACGGGTGGTATGAACAGTTGAGTGAGGAAGAGATAGCTCAGCGCCGCAAAGCCTATACGGACAGAGGACTGACGATTGATGGCAGGACGGAGGATGGCTGCTATGCAGACACAGAGAGCACAGAGAATACAGAGAGCACAGAGTTTCAATCTCCCTCTCCTTCTGAGGTATTATCCTCTAAGGCCTCTGTCTCCTCTGCGTCCTCTGTGCTCGCTCATCCGAGCGAGTTCAAGGGCATTCCCTATCAGGACATCATCAGCGAGTGGTTTCGCCGGACGGGTGGCGAACCTCAGCAGGGAGAACGTAATGACCGGCTGCACCGGCTGGCTGCCCATCTGCGCTACATTACCGATAACAACGAGCAGGCGCTGCTACAGATTATGCCTCGATACGGACTTTCGGAGGATGAGATGCGAGGGCTGATCCACTCGGCTTGTCAGGGGCGGTTCTATTCGATGCCGAAACTGCTTAAGGAGGTCATTCGCAGCCTTCAACCTAATGACGAAACGGCTGATTCTGAAACCGGACTTGGCTCTACACCGCCTGAAATGCCCCGATGCTTGCCTCCTTTGATTAAGTTGCTTACTTCCCGAACGCCTGATATCTACAAGCCGGCGGTGGCTCATGCGGTGTTTCCGTCGTTGGCCGCCCATCTGTGGAAGGTGCGCTTCCGTTATATCGACAACGTGGAGCATGAGGCTACGCTGATGAATGTGCTCATGGCGGGAACGGGTGCCGGTAAGGACTGTATCACCGAACCTATCAACCGCATCATGGCCGACATTCGCCGCCGTGACGACGAGAATCTGGAGCGAGAGAAGGCTTGGAAGCAGCTGGTCAACTCGAAGGGCGCCAACAAAGACAAGGCGCAGCGACCCGAGGGGCTTGTCATTCAGGAGATTGACCCTGACGTGACCAACGCGGCATTCGTTCAGCGTATGGCCGATGCAGACAATCATTTCCTCTACGCCATGCTGAACGAGATAGACCAGTTTGACGCGCTCAAGGGCAACGGACGCGGCGGTCAGCAGTTCCAGATTATGTGTCTGGCCTTCGACCACAACCACCGCTACGGTCAGACTCGCATCGGTGCGCAGTCGGTCACGGAGAAGGTGACCATACGGTTCAACTGGAATGCTTCGACCACCATTCAGGGTGGCCAGCAATATTTCCGTCATGTGCTCACCAAAGGTCCCATCTCGCGCATCAACTTCTGCACGATACCCGAGCGGGAGATTGGAGCCGACATGCCCATTTACGGCACCTATGACGCGGCCTTCGACGAGCAGTTGCGACCTTACATTGAACGTCTCTGTGCGGCTCGCGGCACGATTGACTGTCCGCAGGCTTTCCGGCTCGCCGTGAAACTGAAGGACGAGTGTGCCGATTTCTCGCGGCTGAGCCAATCGAGAGTCTATGAGAATCTTTCATTTCGTGCCTTGGTCATCGCCTACCTGAAGGCCTGTGTGCTCTACGTGGCCCACGGCAACAAGTGGGAGAAGACGATGGAGAACTTCGTTCGCTGGTCGTTGCAATATGACCTTTGGTGCAAAATGCGCTTTTTCGGAGATGCCATCAATCATGCCAACAGCGTTCCGCTGGAGTCGGCCCACCGAGGCCCACGGAACCTTCTGGAACTGTTGCCCAACGAGTTCACCCTGGAGGATGCCATACGGGTGCGCCGTGAGCAGGGTATTGGCAGCGAGGGTGTGAAGGATATGATCCGCACATGGCGAAACCGTGGCTACATCGAAATACTTACGGATGATGAACGAACGAACAGTTCGAACAGTTTTCCAGATAGATATTCAAAACTTAACTACCGTAATTAAATATGGAACTGATACTGAAAAGAATTGCGAAGAAGAAGGATTATACGATTGGGCGGATGTTCATCCGCACAGAGTGCACGGAGATGACGGAGGGCTCAGAGCTGGATGCCTCCACTCGGGGAGGTTTGGAGGGGCCCTTCTGCGACACGCTGGAGCCTACCTGGCGAGATTATGCGCACGGGGGACGGAAGCTAAAGGGGCGGTCGGCCATCCCGGAGGGACGATACCCGGTGGTGATCACGTGGTCGCCTCGGCTGAAGGAGTGGCTGCCGCTGCTGGTGAACGTGCCGATGTTTCAGGGGATTCGCATCCATGCGGGTAATACGGCGGAGGATACGAAGGGCTGCATCCTGGTGGGGGAGAACCTGAAGAAAGGCATGGTGCTGAACTCGCGGAGATGGCTGAAACGGCTGAAGGATAAGATCGTGGAGGCCAAGGAAAGGGGAGAGGCCGTGTGGATTACGGTGGAGTGATGGATGATGTCTGATGGAAGATGTCTGATGTCTGATGTCAGATGGATGAACTGGAGGGGAGTGCAGACTTTTGGGGTTTGCACTCTTTTTGGTTGCATATTGATACGGTTTTTGTGTTTTTTGTAAACGAAATGAAGTTTTTTGGGCGTTTTGCTTGCACAGTATATGAAAAATTCGTACCTTCGCACCGATAATTTTCTAATCAAAATGAAAGCTAATGAAAAGAAATGGACTCTTTTTGGCTATTCTGCTCCTGATGCCGCTTTCGGCCGTGGGGCAGGATAAGAAGAAAACTATCGAATTGCCTGACTGGATGGCCAACATTACGGAGCGGTTTGAGTTCCACGGCTACGGACAGGCGGGTTACACATGGAAGCAACAGGACGGACGGCAGACGAACACGCTGGACCTGAAGCGCATGCTCTTCTGGGTGAAGGGGCGCATCACGGACAGGTGGTCGTTTATGTTCATGCACGACTTCTCGTCGGTGGTGCAGGAGTTCTACACGGACTTCCGGATCACGAACAACAGGGCGCTGACCGTGCGCGTGGGACAGTTCAAGAATTCTTACACGCTGGAGAATCCGCTCTCGCCTACGAAGATGGAGCTCATCGACGTGTATTCGCAGGGCGTGACTTACCTGTCGGGTTGCGGTAGCGATCCGCTCTTCGGGGTGCAGTATGGGCGCGACCTGGGCGTGATGATCTACGGTGACCTGCTGAAGAACCATCTCTACTACGAGCTGGCGGTGATGCAGGGCCAGGGTATCAACATCAAGGACAAGAACAACAAGAAGGACGTGATAGCCCGCGTGGACGTGCGTCCGGTGGAGAACTTCCGGGTGGTGGTCTCGGGTCAGCTGGGCACGGGCCACGCCGTGGCGGAGTCGAAGTATAACCCCGACTTGAAGGTGGGGGATGACTATAAGCGTAACCGCTGGTCGGCGGGTGCGGAATGGAAGAGCCGTGTGAAGGGCGTGGACTACTGGAAGACGCGGGCGGCGAGCGTGCACGGCGAGGTGCTGGGCGGCCAGGACGGCGACGTGAAGAGCTTCGGTGCCTACGTGACGGGTTGTGTGCCTGTGTGTCAGGCGCTTGACGTGGTTGGCTCTGTGGATTACTTTAACTATAATACGGACGCTGGGATGAAGCAGACGAACGTGACGCTGGGGCTCCAGCATTGGTTCCATCGCACGTGCCGCGCGCAGGTGCAATACACGTTGGCTAATCCGGTGAACATGGGTCAGGAGCATTATAGCTCGCTCCAGGCGCAGGTGCAGGTGGCGTTCTAGCTTAGTTTAGAGTTGAGAGTTTAGAGTTTAGAGTTATGATAACTGTGCAAGCCGGAATTTGTGCAGTAATCTGCCTCTGAGAGTAATCATAACTCTAAACTCTCCACTCTAAACTCTCCACTTTTTAAAAATCAAAATTTTTAAAATATTATGTTTATAAAGATTCTTTTGACGGTTGTGTTCCTCGTCGTGCTGGTGGGCGTGGGAATCTATTCGCGCAAGCAGGCTTCCAGCGTGGACGGCTTTGTGCTTGGCGGGCGTGCCGTGGGCCCTTGGCTGACGGCTTTCGCTTACGGTACCAGCTATTTCTCGGCGGTGGTCTTCGTGGGCTACGCCGGTCAGTTCGGTTGGAAATACGGTCTTTCGTCAACGTGGATTGGCGTGGGCAATGCCGTGATCGGTTCGCTCTTGGCGTGGATCGTGCTGGGACGCCGCACGAAGCTGATGACGCAACACATCCAGAGCCGCACGATGCCCGACTTCTTCGGCACGCGCTTCGATTCGCAGGGATTGCGCGTGGTGGCTTCGGTCATTGCGTTCGTGTTCCTGATTCCCTATACGGCGGGTGTCTATAAGGGCATCAGCACGCTCTTCGAGATGGGCTTCGGCATACCTTATGAATATTGCGTGATCATCATGGCCATCTTGACGGCGGTGTATGTGATTCTGGGCGGCTACAGGGCTACGGCTATGAACGACTTCATCCAGGGCATCATCATGCTCTTCGGCATCGTGACGATCATTGCCGCCGTGCTGGCTCAGAAGGGCGGACTGGTGGAGGCTTTCCATCAGATGGCGCAGCTGCCTTCGGATGCCGACGCTACGGTGAACGGCGGATTTGCCTCGCTCTGGGGGCCTGATCCCTGGAACCTGCTGGGCGTGGTGATACTGACTTCGCTCGGCACGTGGGGACTGCCCCAGATGGTGGGCAAGTTCTATTCCATCACGGACGAGAGTGCCATTCATCGCGGCACGGTGATATCTACGGTATTTGCCCTCGTGGTGGCCGGTGGATGCTATTTCCTGGGCGGCTTCGGACGTTTGTTCGGCGTGCCTCCCACGTTGCCCAACGGACGGTTGGACTTTGACGCCGTGGTGCCGGGTATGCTCGAGACGTTGCCCGACATATTGATTGCGCTGGTGGTGCTGCTGGTGCTTTCGGCCTCGATGTCAACGCTGGCCTCGCTGGTGCTGACCTCTTCGAGCACGATGACGCTCGACCTGATCTACCGCGACAAGAAGTCGGAGGAAGGCGAGGTGAAGGACGGTGAGATTGACGATGAGGTGTCGGAGAAGGTGGAGCGCCGCAAGGTGGTTGTGATGCGCGTGCTGATCGTGTTCTTCATCGTGATTTCGCTGATGCTGGCCTTGAATCCGCCCACGTTTATCGCCCAGCTGATGGGTATCTCGTGGGGTGCGCTGGCCGGTGCGTTCCTGGCTCCGTTCATGCTGGGACTCTACTGGAAGGGCGTGACCACGGCCTCGGTCTGGGCTTGCTTCGCATGGGGCGTGGGCATCACGGTCATCAACATGCTGGCGGGCAATCCCATCTCGCCCATCAACTGCGGTGCCATAGCGATGGTGGGCGGTTTCGTGGTGGTGGCCCTGGTGAGCTGGCTCACCAAGCCGCTTAAGAAGAGCTACGTAGAAGATATCTGGAAGTGCTACGAATGACGTAGCTGCCAGAAGGCAACGGCGGCGGCTGCCGCCACATTGAGAGAATCCACACGATGGTGCATCGGAATGCGCACCACGTAGTCAGCTTCGGCGATGGTCTGCTTCGGGAGGCCATCGCCTTCTGTTCCCATCACGATGGCCAGTCGCGGCTCGCTCATCAGGGTGGGGTCGTCGATGCTGACGGAATCGTCGGAGAGGGCCATAGCGGCGGTCTTGAAGCCGAGTTCGTGGAGCGAGGGCAGGGGAGCGTCGAGCCACGTCCAGGGCACGAGAAACACGCTTCCCATCGATACGCGCACGGCGCGGCGGTTGAGCGGGTCGCAGGAGTTGCGGGTGAGCAGCACGGCATCGATGCCCATAGCTGCCGCCGAGCGGAAGATGGCTCCGATGTTGGTGGTATCTACCACGCCGTCGATGACCACGATGCGGCTGGCTCCGGAGCACGTTTCGGCCACGGGCTTGGCCTGAGGGCGACGGAAGGCGCAGAGCACGCCTCGCGTGAGCTGATAGCCCGTGAGGCGGGCGAGCAGTTCGCGTTGGCCGGTATAGATGGGAATATCGCCGCATTGGTCGATGATGTGCTTGGCGTCGCCGTCAATATGGCGGCGTTCGCAAAGCAGGGCCACGGGCTGGTAGCCTTCATCGAGAGCCACCTGAATCACTTTGGGGCTCTCGGCGATGAAGATGCCTTTGAGGGGTTCGAGCCGGTTGCGGAGCTGGGCTTCGGTAAGCGTGCTGAAGAGCTGAACGCCGGGCTCGTCGAGGGATGTAATTTCGATAATCACGTGTAGAGGAATCGCTTGATGCTCTTTTTGGGCGTCTTGGCAAACTCTTCCTCGTGGAGCTCGATGGCGGTAATCTTGGAATAGACGGGGAGCGTCTGGTTGATTTCCACGCGGTTCTGCTCCATGATCTTCAGCAGGTCGTCGTTGCTGAGACCCATCGCCTTGGCTTCGTCGTAGTCGGGATGGATGAGGGCCACGAGCTTCTCGTTGCGCTGAACGACGACGCTCTCAACGACCATAGCCATAGAGTTGAGCTTGTCTTCGATTTCCTCGGGATAGATGTTCTGGCCGCTGGCTCCGAGGAGCATGTTCTTGGAGCGTCCCTTGATGAACACGTTGCCCTGGCGGTCCATCGTGCCGAGGTCGCCGGTGTGGTACCAGCCGTCTCTGTCGATGGTCTCGCGGGTGGCCTCGTCGTTCTTATAGTAGCCGAGCATCACGTTGGTGCCTCGGGCGAGGATCTCGCCGGGTATGTTGACGGGGTCGGGGCTATCGATCTTGACCTCCATGTTGAGCGCTGCCTGTCCGCAACTGCCCGTGGCAAAATTCTTCCAGTCGTGATAGCAGATGATGGGGGCGCACTCGGTGGCTCCGTAGCCCACGGTGTAGGGGAAGTCGATGCTCTTGAGGAACTGCTCCACCTCCTGGTTGAAGGCAGCTCCGCCGATGATGACTTCGTAGAAATTGCCTCCGAAGGCGTTGACCACCTGCTCGCAGATCTTCTCCTTCACCTTCTTCGAGATGACGGGCATGCTCAGGAGCAGGCGCATGCGGTTGTTCTGTATCTTGGGGAATACCTTCTTCTTGATGATTTTCTCGATGACCAGGGGCACGGCGATGATGATGGCCGGACGGATGTCGGCAAAGGCCTGTGCGATGATGGCCGGTGAGGGCACACGGGTGAGGTAGAACACGTGGCATCCGTAGAGGAACTCGAAGATGAACTCGAAGGCCATGCCATACATGTGGGCCATGGGGAGGATGGAGAGTGTGTTGGCTCCGGGCTTGATATGGTCGCGCCCGATGACGTCCATCGCAAACTCATAGTTGCTCCAGAGGGCGCGATAGGGAATCATGACGCCCTTTGAGAAGCCCGTGGTGCCCGAGGTGTAGTTGATGAGGGCCAGCTCGTCGGGGCTTTGCTCGTGGTAGTAGCTGACGTGCTCCTTACGGAAATACTTGGGGAACTTGTGGCCGTACATCTCGTTGAGGTGCTCGCGCGCGTAGGTGAGCTTATCGGTACGCGAGATCACGAGCGAGTAGTCGGGGATGTAGATGATGCCTTCGAGCAGGGGCATCTTGGAGGGGTCGATGGTGGTGGCCACGACATCGCCCACGAAGAGGAGCTTGGCCTCGGAGTGGTTCACGATGTTGTGAACCTGGTCGGGGGTGAACTCGTGGAGGATGGGCACGGCCACGGCTCCGTAGGTGAGCGTGGCCAGGAAGGCCGTAGCCCAGTTGGCCGAGTTGCGGCCGCAGAGGGCAATCTTGTCACCCTTCTTTACACCGCTGTTCTCAAACATGATGTGGAGCTTCTCGATCTTGCGTGCCACATCGTGATACTGAAGGGTGGCCCCTTTATAGTCGGTCAGCGCATCAAGGTCCCAATTCTTGATGATGCACTGCTCTATAAGTTGGTTAAAACTGGGTATTTCCATATATCTTCACTTTTTTCTTTTGCTGATAGTAGATATGTTATTGATTTTGAATCACTTGTAGAGATATCGCTTGATGCTCTTCTTGGGCGTTTTCTCGAACTCATCCTCGCGCAGCTCGAAGTCTTTCACCTTGCTGAAGGCGGGTAGCTGCTGATTGAGCGTGGCGATGTTTTCCTTCATGATGTGCTGAAGTTCCTCTTCGTGGAAGTCCATGTTGCGGGCTTCGTCGTAGTCGGGATGGATGAGGGCCACGAGCTTCTGGTCGCGTTGCACGATGATGCATTCGCTGACGAGCGCCATAGAGTTGAGCTTGTCTTCGATTTCCTCGGGATAGATGTTCTGGCCGTTGGCACCGAGGAGCATGTTCTTGATGCGTCCCTTGATGAAGATATGGCCGCTGGCGCTCATGATGCCGAGGTCGCCGGTGTGGTACCAGCCTTGCTCGTCGATGGTCTGGCGGGTGGCCTCCTCGTTCTTGTAGTAGCCGAGCATCAGGTTGGTGCCGCGGGTGACGATCTCGCCCGGTATGCGCTGGGGATCGTTGCTGAGTATCTTCACCTCCATGCGATCTACGGGCACGCCCACGGAGGTGGCCACGAAGTCCTTATGGTCGCAATAGGAGATGAGCGGGGCACACTCGGTGGTGCCGTAGCCGCACGTGACGGGGAAGCCGATGTTGAGCAGGAACTGTTCCACCTCCTGATTGAGGGCAGCTCCGCCCACGATGATCTCCTTGACGTTGCCGCCGAAGGCTTCGAGCACCTGCTGGCAGATGGCCTGCTTCACCTTCTTGCTCACCACGGGCATGTTGAGCAGAAGGCGTATGGCATTGTTCTGAATCTTCGGGAACACGCGCTTGCGGATGATTTTCTCGATGACCAGCGGCACGGAGATGATGACGTGGGGCTTGACGTCCTGGAAGGCTTGCGCGATGATGGCCGGCGACGGCAGGCGGGTGAGGAAGAACAGATGACACCCGTGGCAGAAGCTGAAGATGAACTCGAAGGCCATGCCGTACATATGGGCCATGGGGAGGATGGAGAGCATGTTCTGGCCGGTCTTGACGTATTGCGAGAGCAGGCGCATGCAGAACTCCAGGTTGCCCCAGAGCGAGCGGTAGGGGAGCATGACTCCCTTTGAGAATCCCGTGGTGCCCGAGGTGTAGTTGATGAGGGCCAGTTCTTCGGCTGAATCTACATGATAATGCACATGCTCGGGACGGAAGAATTTGGGGTATTTCCTGCCGTAGAGCTCGTTGAGGTGCTCGCGGGCATATTCAAGTTTCTCTGAGCGGGAGATGACCAGCGAATAGTCGGGGATATAGACGATACCCTCGAGGGCCGGCATCGCGTCGGGGTTGATGATCGTGGCCACCACATCGCCCACGAAGAGCAGCTTTGACTCGGAATGGTTGACGATGTTGTGGATCTGTTCGGCATTGAATTCGTGTTGGATAGGCACGGCCACGGCGCCATAGGTGAGCGTGGCCAGGAAAGCCGTTGCCCAATAAGCGCTGTTGCGCCCGCAAAGTGCTATCTTGTCGCCCTTCTGCACACCGCTGTTCTCGAAAAGGATGTGGAGCTTCTCTATCTTGCGCGCAACATCCTTGAACTGTAGCGTAATGCCTTGATAGTCGGTAAGGGCATCTAAATCCCAGTTCTGTGTGATTGACCGCTCAATATATGAATTGAAACTTGGTATCTGTTGCATACGTATTTGCACAAAAAACAAAATTTTGTGCAAAGGTATATTATTTTCTGCACATATCAAAAAAAAATGTGCAATTTTTTAGGTTGCACATTGATTTTATTCGTATCTCATCGATTTGGCCGGATGGATATGGGATATGAGGTAGCTGGGTGCTATGAGTACGAACACGCTGACTATCAGCGTGCAAACGTTGATAAGCAGGATCATGGGGAGGTTGATTTCCACGGGTACGGTTTCCACGTAGTAGGTGGAGGGATCGAGCTTGATGAGGCCGGTCCACTTCTGTAGCAGGGTGATGCCGATGCCGAGGATGTTGCCCCAGAGCATGCCTTTGCCGATGATGAAGACGGCAAACCAGAGGAAGGTGTGGCGGATGGCCTTGTTGCGCGAGCCGAGGGCCTTGAGCACGCCTATCATGTTGGTGCGTTCGAGGATGATGATGAGCAGGCCGCTGATCATCGTGACTCCGGCCACGCATACCATCAGGGCCAGGATGATCCACACGTTGAGGTCGAGCAGGTTGAGCCAGGAGAATATCTGGGGGTTGATTTCCTGGATGGTGGCCGATGAGTAGGTGTTGGCGTATCTGTCGCGGGTGCGGTTCACGAGGGTGATGAGCGTTTCCTCGGTCTGGTCAATCTTGTCGAAGTCGTTGACGGTGAGTTCGGCGCCCGTGGCCTGATCGGCTTCCCATCCGTTTATCTTGACGGCCGTGTAGAGGTCGGTGAAGCAGATAGTTTCGTCGTACTTCTTGAGATTGGTCTGATAGATGCCTGCGATGGTGAACTTACGTGCGCGAACATTATTATTAATGAAATAGGCATAGATGCTTTGTCCGGCATGTAGCTGGAGCTTGTCGGCCATGATTTTGGAGATGAGTATCTTCTGCTTGGAGGATTGGCCGCTGAAGGTGGGTATATAGCCTTCGATGAGATTCTGGTGGATGAAGGTGGTGTCGAACTGTTCGTCAACGCCCTTGAACATGACACCGAGGAAATCGTTCTCCGTCTTCAGGATACCTTGGGTTATGGCGTAGCGTTGCACGTGCTTCACGCCGTTGATCTTGCGGAGCACGTTCATCATCGAGTCGTCCATGCAGATGGGGTACTGGTTGATGCCGTTGAGGGTGGAGAACTCGGCCACGGTGATGTGGCTTCCGAATCCGATCACCTTGTCGCGGATGGTATGCTTGAAACCGAGCACCACGCTGACGCTGACGATCATGACGGCCAGCCCGATGGCTACCCCGATGGTGGCAATACGTATGGCCGGGCGGCTCACTTTCTGCTTGTCGCCCGGATCGTTGTAGATACGCTTTGCTATAAAGAGGGGGAAGTTCAAGGTATTCGTGGGGTTTTACTATTCTGTCCTGCCGGGATAACTCTCAAGTGCTTTCTTCAGGACGAAGAGCGCACGGGTAAGGTCTTCCTTCTTCAACACGTAGGCGATACGCACCTCGTTGATGCCTGCGCCGGGAGTGGTGTAGAAACCGCTTGCGGGAGCCATCATCACCGTCTCGCCCTCGTAGCTGAACTTCTCCAGGCACCACCGGCAGAACTTCTCACTATCGTCAACGGGAAGCTTGGCCACCGTGTAGAAGGCGCCCATCGGGATGGGTGAATACACGCCGGGGATGCGGTTGAGCCCGTCGATAAGGCATTTGCGGCGCTCCACGTATTCGTCATATACGTCGCGGAGGTATTCCTCGGGGGTGTCGAGCGAAGCCTCGGCCACGATCTGTCCGATGAGTGGGGGAGAGAGGCGTGCCTGGCAGAATTTCATCACCGCCTGGCGTATCTCCTTGTTTTTCGTGATGAGTGCACCGATGCGGATGCCGCATTCACTATAGCGCTTGGAGACGGAGTCGATGAGCACCACGTTCTGTTCGATGCCTTCCAGATGGCAGGCTGAGATGTAGGGTGAGCCGGTGTAGATATATTCACGATAGACCTCGTCAGAGAAGAGATAGAGGTCGTATTTCTTCACGAGGTCGCGAATCTGATTCATTTCGCGTCGTGTATAGAGATAACCCGTGGGGTTGTTGGGGTTGCAGATGAGGATGGCACGTGTGCGCTCGTTGATGAGTTCCTCAAACTTCTCTACCTTCGGAAGCGAGAAGCCTTCCTCGATCGTCGTGGCAATGGTGCGGATCTTGGCGCCGGCCGAGATGGCAAAGGCCATATAGTTGGCGTAGGCAGGTTCGGGAACGATGATCTCGTCGCCCGGGTTCAGACACGACATGAAGGCGAAGAGCACGGCCTCACTTCCACCGCAGGTGATAATGATATCATCGGCCGTGACGTTGATGTCGTATTTGGCATAGTAACTGACCAGTTTCTCACGGTAGCTCAGATAGCCCTGTGAAGGAGAATACTCGAGAATCGTGCGGTCCACATTCTTGATGGCATCAAGCGCTACTTGAGGCGTGGGCAGGTCGGGCTGACCGATATTCAAGTGGTAAACCTTGGTTCCACGCTTCTTGGCGGCGGCAGCCAGGGGAGCAAGTTTCCTGATGGGACTTTCGGGCATTTCCAATCCGCGAGTTGATATCTGTGGCATATGTTAAACCTGTTAAAAATATTCTATATTGATGATATTGGCTGCAAAATTAGTGATTTTTCCTGAGAAAGTCTCACTTTTTGACATTTAATTGAAGAAATTCCATGAAACACCGAATCGGAGCACCCGTTGGTTGGTGGGATAATGAGGTGTGAGGAAATAGCTGTTGCCCGAGCTATAGTTCACGTGGCTCATCATGACATAGAAGCGGGCTTGCTTGAGCTTCAGGTTCGCATAGACGTTCACCCAGGGGTAGTTGCCTATCTTCAAGTTGTTATCTCCGTTGTTCTGGATGGCGTATTGGCCGATGAGCGGGTTGTAGTCGGGGGCTTCGTAGGCGGTGAACCATCTCACGTCGCCGCCGAGTTCTACGTTCAGCACATTGTTGATGCGGAACTTCAGGTAGAGGTTGCTATATATGTTGAGGTCGGGGACTGCCAGAATGGAATGGCTCGACTTCTGATAGGTGACCTGCGACTCCCAGTTGAGGATGCCCAGCCTGACCGCTTGCTCCAGCTGGAGGGTGAGCAGGGCAATGTTCTCGGCCGACTGGTTGACGGTGAGTTCATGGTGGGTGCGGCTGTCGGAGCCCGTCGTGTAGGACTGGGCGAAGTAGGTGTAGTTGGTCAGATGGTCCACGCTGACCCTGAGCATCGTGCGTGTCTTCGGAAACGAAAGCCTGCCTTCGATGTGGGTGCGTATCTCCTTCTTCATGTCGGTGTCGTCCCACCAAAGGTATTTGGAATGGAAGTGGCGCTGGTAGAAGATGGGGTTCAGCCGGTGGAAATAGGCGTGGCCTGCTATCTGAAGGGTGTCACCGAAAAGGGGGATGTTCAGGTCGGCATAGCCGTCCACTTTCAGCTGTCCGGCATCTTGACCTACGAGCCATGTCTCCAGGGTCGCATTGTAGTGGATGAGGCTGCCCTGTGTCTTGCTGAGCTGGCCGCCCACGCTGATGTTATGCTCATTGTATGACTGGCTATGACCGAGGGTGTCGGGGAGGGTGAAATGCCTGAAGTCGGAGGTGACGAAGGCTTTCAGGCCTGCCTTTGCCCATTTGTTGAAACCTTCGAGCAGGTTCAGGGCGAAGGTGTTCTTGATGCGGTAGTGGCGGGTGATGTCGTAGATGGAATCGCCCTGAAGGACATCGGCTTCGTCCTTATAGTAACTGCTGTTCTTATAGTAGTCGCGCGGCCACTCGTATGCCTGGTAGATACGGTTGGCATAGTCGTAGTTGAGGGTATGGATGAAACTCGTCACGGGCACGTACTCGTTCTTCATCCATGACGTGTCTTGGACTGCTTCTTCCTTGGGCTTCTCGGCCATCAGGCTATCCATAGCAGCCTGGCCTTCCACCTTGATACGGCCTCCGCCCAGGGAGGTGCTATCGTTGCGTTCCGGCTCGCGGCCTACGGTCTTTGCACCGTCGGGGCGGCCGCCGTAGCTGATATTCTTGTTGCGCTTGAACTCTTCCTCATCGAAGTCAAGTCCCTGTTTGCGGGCTTCGCGGCGAGCCTTCTCTATTTCCTTCTTCTCATCTTTCTCCTTCTGGCTTTCCATAGCGAATTTCTTGGCCTTGATTTCCTCCGGCGTCATCGGAATCTTGCGGTTGAAGCCGATGTTGTAGCGATGGGTGAAGAAGATGTGGTGATGGTCGTTACGGTTCCAGTTGCTCGAGAGCATGGTGGGAATCTCGTTGGTCCTGAAATCCTCCCTGTAGATTTCGGGATGCTCTATGTATTCGTCGTTGGTGAGACCTCCGTTTTCGGCCATCTTCTGATGGTTGGTGCCCATCAGCAGGTGGGCCTCGTAGCGGTCACCGAGATAGGAGCCGTAGAGCGAGTAGTTGAAGTGGGCCGCACTCTGGTGCTGATAGTAGCCGCGAGCATAGATATAATTGAACCTGAATCCCAGGCCAAGCCGCTTGCCGGCATTGACGGCAAACAAAGCCTTGAGATGGTCTTCGCCGTTGTTCTTGTCGCCGCATTCCTGATAGGTCAGGTTCGTGATGGGCGAGAGCGTATTGGTGAAATGGAACTGATCAACGGGTGTGTTGAAGAAGTCATAGGGTTGCGTGAAGAAGAACTGTTCCGTCTGCGGCCGGTCAATGTATATACGGTTCATGCGTGGCGAACCGAGGTTTCCGAGTGTGTTGTATTCACCGTATTTGCCTTCGTTGAAGATGGTGTTCATATACATGTGCTGAAGGGTATCGGGCTCGGCAGGCTTCCGGTCGCCAAACCGGCTGTCAACCGTCCATACATAGAACCCTCTGGGCGCATCGTGGTGCTCCTTGAGGCTATCTTTCTTGTTGGTATCTTCGGCACTGGTGAAGTTGCCGTTCTCGTCAATCTGGTTAAAACCCTGGGCAAAGAACGGCAATGCAATAGAGGCAAAAAGCAGCGATATTAGGATTCTTCTCATTTAAGCAGTCTAAATACGCATTCAGCCAGTTTGAATGCCATTGAAACAAGAATGATGATGGTTCCTAAATCACGGCCATAATAGAAATAGACAATCACGCCCACCACGGCTCCCAACATAAAGAGAATGTTGAGAATCTGCCGGAGCATGCGATACTTGTCTTCGCCTTTGTCTTCGTCTTCACCGCGGCGACGACGGTAAATCATTGAGTTATCCAAAATCTATATTATTCTTTTAGTACGTTTCTGATGGTTTCGAAAATCTGATCCTTGCGGTCGATGGTCTTTCTGCGGAACTTGGCGGAGCCGCGGTAGAGCTTGGTGTTCTTCTTGTTGACGGCAGCATCGTCGGAAATCCATTCTTCGGCCTTATACACCTGATTCGTGCGCTCTTCGTCGTATTTGTAGCTGATACGGTTCATCGTCATGTTGAGATGACCGTCGGAGCAACGGGCGATGAGCGTGTAGTTGAATTTCGTGCGGTCAAGCGAGAGCAGACTTGAAGAGAACAACAGCCATTCCCTCACGTTGGCTACGACGATGTGATCTTGTTTGTTGACAAGCGTAACGGCGCTGCCTTCCAATTGACCCTCACTCTTGGTGAGGTCGGTCAGGGTCTTGAACATCTTGTCGTATATATCCTGGGCGCTTTTGCCGGGAACGTCCACGTCAAGCGTCCACTGCACGTCTCCATCTACAATGGGGACTGCTCCGCGAAGATATTTTTCATCTTTATTGGGCTTCTTGACTTCTTCTGCCTTCTCTACCTTTTCTTCTTTGGGCTTTTCCCATACGTTCTGGGCTATGGCAGACATGGGCAATGCCAACATCATGAGTACGATTAACTTTTTCATATACGCAGGTTTTTTATTGTGCAAAGGTAGTGATTTTCCTTGAAGTGGTGGCAAGGTGGCCTTAAAAATGTTTGTTTATTAACTTTATTTTTCGCTTTCGAGCAGTTCGGTGAGTCTGATAATCTCATCGCGATACTGGGCTGCCTGGATGAAATCGAGTTTCTTGGCGGCCTCTTTCATCAGGGCCGTGGTGTTCTCGATGCTCTTCTTCAGCTGTTCCTTTGACATTCTGGCCAGTATCGGATCAGCCACCATAGCCATACTGTCGGGTTCGATGTAAGGCATGTATTGCAGTTGGGCGGTCTTTTCTTCGGGTTGTCCGCTCTGGGTCCTTCCGGAGAGTCCGCCTTTGTTAATACTTTTCACAATCTGCTGAGGCGTGATGTGATGCTCTTCGTTGTATTTCAATTGCTTGTTGCGGCGGCGTGCTGTCTCGTCGATGGTGAGTTGCATGCTTTGTGTGATGGAATCGGCATACATGATGACCTTTCCGTTCACGTTTCGGGCTGCTCGCCCTGCCGTTTGGGTGAGCGAGCGATGAGAACGGAGAAAACCTTCCTTATCGGCATCAAGGATGGCAACGAGCGATACTTCCGGCAGGTCAAGACCTTCACGGAGCAGGTTTACACCTACCAGCACATCGAATGCGCCGGCTCTCAAATCTGTCATGATTTTTACACGGTCAAGCGTGGCTACGTCGCTATGGATATAGTTGGCTTTGATGCCGTTGTTGAGCAGGTATTCGGTCAGTTCTTCGGCCATACGCTTGGTTAAGGTCGTTACCAGCACACGTTCGTTGCGATGGCTGCGGGTAAGGATTTCGTCCATGAGGTCATCCACCTGATTCTCTGTGGGACGTATCTCGATAATGGGATCGAGCAGGCCGGTGGGGCGAATCACTTGTTCTACAACCACACCTTCGGCCTTCTGCAATTCATAGTCGGCGGGTGTTGCGCTCACGTAGATGGTCTGGGGAACCAGGCTTTCGAATTCCTGGAATGTGAGCGGACGGTTATCGAAGGCTGCCGGCAGACGAAAACCATATTCCACCAGATTGGTCTTGCGGGCACGGTCGCCGCCGTACATTGCCGAAATTTGTGGAACGGAAACGTGGCTTTCATCGATGACGAGCAGGAAATCCTCGGGGAAGAAATCGAGCAGGCAATAGGGACGTTGTCCTGCCTCGCGCCCGTCAAAGTATCGGGAATAGTTCTCGATGCCGCTACAATGGCCCAGCTCTTTAATCATTTCCATGTCATATTCCACGCGTTCCTTAATTCGCTGAGCCTTAATGGTATCGCCTAATTCATTAAAGAATTCAATTTGCTTTACCAAATCGTCTTGTATGTTGCGGATGGCAATCTCCGTCTGTTCTTTGGAAGTGACGAAGAGATTGGCCGGATAGATCTGGTATTCTTCAAAGCTGGCCATGCGGTGATAGGTGATAGAGTCAAGTTCCTCAATGCCGTCAATCTCGTCGTCCCACCACGTGATACGCAAAACATTGTCCGAATAGGCCATGAATACATCCACGGTATCGCCTTTCACTCGGAAATTACCGCGTTTCAGTTCGATGTCATTCCTGACGTACAGGGCATCCACGAGCCGACGCAGAAATTGGTTGCGTTCCAGCTTCTGACCTTTCTTCAGGGTAATCACACTCGAAGCCATTGCCGTAGGGCCACCCATGCCATAGATACACGAGACGCTGCTCACCACAACCACGTCCTTTCTTCCCGAAAGCAAAGAAGAGACGGCACTCAGCCTGAGACGGTCAATCTCTTCGTTGATAGCCAAGTCTTTTTCGATATAGGTATCGGAAGTAGGCATATAGGCCTCCGGCTGATAGTAGTCATAGTAGCTCACGTAGTATTCCACGGCATTCTCTGGGAAGAATCCCTTCATCTCTTCATAGAGTTGAGCTGCCAGCGTCTTGTTGTGGCTTAGGATAAGTGTCGGCTTACTGATGTTTGCGATGACATTGGCCACCGTGAAAGTCTTTCCGGAACCCGTCACGCCTAGCAGCACTTGTGCCGGATCTCCGCGTAGCACACCTTCGGTGAGCTGGCGGATGGCTTCGGGCTGGTCGCCTGTGGGCTGGTATTTGGATGTCAGTTTGAAGTTCATAATTTGCAAAGATAGTGAAATTGGGGGAAAAACAAAAGGAAAATAGCAATTTTTTCTTAAATTACACGCATTACATTTTGCTTTTCGTGGAATAATGTGTAATTTTGCACCGTTTTTACGCAACAGACAATGAAGAAAATTCTGATCTCCATATCCGCAGCCTTGCTCTTGAGCAGTTGTGCCCACGAATTCAACCAGGTATTCAAGTCCAGTGACACGGCCTATCGGTATGAATTCGCCAAGGAGTGTTTTGCTAAAGGCAAATATACCCAGGCCATCACGTTGCTCAACGATCTTATTGCTATTCAGAAGGGCACAGACAACGGTGAGGAAAGCCTCTACATGCTTGCTATGGCACAATATGGAAACATGGATTACGAGAGTGCCGCGCAGGCTTTCAAGAAATATCATTCCACTTATCCGAAGGGCATTTATGCCGAGCGAGCCAGTTACTACGTGGGGCAGAGCCTCTACATGAGTACTCCTGAACCTCGCTTGGACCAAAGCCAGACAATTAAGGCCATTGCTGCCTTCCAGGAGTATCTGGACCTCTATCCTGATGCTCAGATGAAGACACAGGCGCAGGACCGTCTCTTTGAGCTTCAGGACAAGCTCGTGAAGAAGGAACTCTACAACGCCCAGCTCTATTACGATCTTGGTGGATATTTCGGCAATATCAATTCCAATAGCGAGTCAAACTATGAATCTTGCATCGTGACGGCGCAGAATGCGTTGAAGGATTATCCCTATACTTCATTACGCGAAGTTTTTGCGTTGCTTATCATGAAAGGCAAGTATAAGCTGGCCGAGAACTCTGTCGCTGCCCGTCAGTTGGAGCGTTTCCAAGATGCTGAGGACGAATGCTACGGATTCATCAACGAGTATCCCGACTCAAAGCATGTGAAGACCGCGGAAAAGTATATTGCCGTTTGCAAGAAATATACAGCTAACGCCAAGGAAGAATAATCTTTTCAGAAAACAAGAATAATAACAAATAAATTTTTTATGGATTACAAGAAGTCAAAAGCCCCCACTAACACCGTTACGCGCAACATTATGGATTTGTGTAAGGATACGGGCAACATCTACGAGAGCGTGGCCATCATCGGCAAGCGCGCCAACCAGATTTCTGTTGAAATTAAGCAAGACCTGAGCAAGAAACTCGCTGAGTTTGCTTCCTATAACGATTCCCTGGAGGAAGTGTTCGAGAACCGTGAGCAGATTGAAATCTCACGCTATTACGAGAAGCTGCCAAAGCCAACCCTCCTCGCTACAGAGGAATTCATTGACGGTCAGGTGTATTTCCGTGACCCCTCTAAGGAAAAGGACGACGAATGATACAGCGCAAACAAACTCTCTTTATCCTCATCGCCCTGATCCTGAGTCTGGTCTGTCTGTGCATGCCTATTGCTTCGTTTGCTACTGAAGGAATGGGTGTCTCTTCGCAGATGTACAATCTCTGGATTCTTTCTGATGGAGGTGTACGTGATTTTGCTCCATGGCCGTTGTTCGTATTGCTCCTGCTTACGATGCCCATCGGCATTGCGGCCATATTCCTTTACAAAAAGCGTATGATGCAGGCCCGCTTGTGCGTGCTGAATATACTGCTGCTTATTGTGTGGTATATAGCCTTTGCGGTGATTTCTCTCGGAAAGCAGGACACGCTTCATGCCGTGATGGCTGTAGGTATTCCGGCATCATTTCCTGCGGTAAGCATCATTCTCTATGTGATGGCTCGTCATGGAATCATAGCCGATGAGAAACTGGTTAGATCGATGGATCGCATCCGATGATACGTCTTTGACGCATCTTTAATAATAAGGTAAGCCCCAAAAGAATGATGAATATCTTTCGGGGCTTATTTTGATGGTTTCCTTCTAAAGTCTGGAAGCCTTCTTTCCAAAGTCTGGAAAGGTTGCTTCCAAAGTCTGGAAAGAAGGCTTCTGCTCAGTGGAAGCAAACGGGCTAACTGATGCTGAACTTCAGCCCGCTCTCGTCTTTCTCCGCAAGGATGGTGCAGCCAGGCTTCAAGTCACCTGAAAGCATCAGTTCGCATACGCCGTCCTCGATATGAGTTTGAATGGCACGCTTCAAAGGACGGGCACCAAACTGAACGTCATATCCCTTGGTGGCAACGTATTCCTTGGCCTCATCCGAGATTTCCAGATGGTAGCCTAGATTCTCTACACGTTTCAGCAGCCCCTTCAGTTCTACGTCAATGATGCGTTTGATGGCTTCAAGATCCAGTTGGTCGAAGGTGACTATTTCGTCAAGACGGTTCAGGAATTCCGGCGAGAACTGCTTGGAGAGACTCTTTTGGATGATGGAACGAGCGTATTCCTTGTCTTTTTCATCCATGGCCAACCCAAGGCTTCCAGCATTAAATCCCACGCCGCGTCCGAACTCCTTCAGCTGGCGGGTACCGGCATTCGAGGTCATGATGATGACGGTGTTGCGGAAGTCTATCAGTCGTCCGTTGCCATCGGTGAGTCGCCCTTCATCGAGAACCTGCAGCAGCATGTTGAACACATTGCCGTGGGCTTTTTCTATCTCGTCGAGCAACACGATGGAGTAGGGCTTGCGGCGCACTTTCTCCGTGAGTTGTCCGCCTTCTTCGTAGCCTACGTATCCCGGAGGAGCACCTACCAGTCGCGAGGTGTTGAAACTTTCGCTATATTCACTCATGTCCACGCGGATAAGCGCGTCTTCTGAACCAAACATCTTTTCGGCAAGTTTCTTGGCCAGATAGGTCTTACCTACACCCGTTGGTCCCAGGAACATGAATGCACCGATAGGATGGTTTGGGTCCTTAAGTCCTACGCGGTTACGCTGGATGGCTTTCACGATTTTCTCGATAGCCTTGTCCTGGGCTATTACCTCCGTCTTCAGTTCGTCGGCCATATTCTTCAGCCGCAGGCCTTCTTGTTCGGCCATACGCTGAACGGGCACTCCGCTCATCATGGATACCACTTCGGCAACTTCCACTTCTGTCACGGCCACTCGCTTCTCCACATCGCCTTGGGTCCATTTCTCTTGCAGGCTTTTCAGTTCCTTTTCCAATTGCACCTGACGGTCACGATATCCGGCTGCCAGTTCGAAATTCTGGTTCTTCACGGCCTGCTGCTTCTTTTCAAGTACCGTTTGGATTTCTTTCTCCATGGCGGTAATCTCTGGTGGTACCTGTGCATGGCGTAAGTGTACGCGCGCACCCACTTCATCGAGAGCGTCAATGGCCTTGTCGGGGAAGAAGCGGTCGTTGATATAGCGGTCTGTCAATTTGACACACGCCATAATGGCATCCTCCGAATAGCTCACGTGATGGTGCTGCTCGTAGCGGTCCTTGATGTTATGGAGAATCTCCACGGTGTCTTCTACGTTGGTAGGCTCTACGATGACTTTCTGGAAACGGCGCTCCAGGGCTCCATCTTTCTCAATGGAGTTACGGTATTCGTTGAGCGTGGTGGCACCGATGCATTGGATGGTTCCACGTGCCAGCGCGGGCTTCAGGATGTTGGCGGCATCCATGCTACCCGGTGTACTTCCTGCGCCTACCATAGTGTGGATCTCGTCGATGAAGATGATGACGTCAGGATTGTTTTCTATCTCTTTGATGAGTGCCTTGATGCGCTCCTCAAACTGTCCGCGATACTTCGTGCCGGCAACGATGCTGGTCATATCGAGGTTGATAAGTCGCTTGTTGAAGAGGATGGGACTGGTACGCTTCTTTACTATCAGTTGCGCCAATCCTTCCACGATGGCACTCTTACCCACACCGGGTTCGCCGATGAGCACGGGATTATTCTTCTTGCGTCGTCCGAGAATCTCCGTCACACGCTCAATCTCGCGTTCGCGGCCCACCACAGGGTCAAGTTTGCCTTCGGCAGCAGCTTGTGTGAGGTCGGTGCCGAAGTTATCCAGTACGGGGGTTGATGATTTTGGAGCCTTGCGCGCAGTAGTGCTCTGATGCCCATTTGACTGATGGTTGTTGAGCATGGGGTCTTCCAAATCGTCTTCATCCTCATCAGGCATGCTCAGGCCACTGCTGGTTTTTCCAGCTGTCTGCTGGATGTATAGCAGTACGTCTTCGTAGGAAATACTGTTTGACTCCAAGATAGTCTTGGCACCGTTGTTGGTCTGGTCGTGCAGGATAGCCAGTAGCAGATGTTGCTCTTCAACGGTGTTCGTTGACTGCATCCTTGCCTCCAGCACAGCAAGCTTCAGAATGTTGGACGCTTGTGTGTTGAGCACCAGTTCCTGGGTGTTGATGGGTTGTGTGAAATCATTCTCTCTGACCTGCATCTCCAAGTCGTGCTTGACTGACTGCATGTCAACATTGGCTTGTGACAAGATGTCACTCACGATACTGTTTCTCTCGCGGAGCAATCCGAGCATCAGGTGCTCAGGCCCCACGGAACGACTGGCAAGTCGTGCGGCTTCCTCACGGCTAAACGCAAGGATTTCCGATACCTTTGGTGAAAATTGGCTCGCCATATATTTACTTCCTTTCTTTTTTATTGTTATCAATCAGCAGAACAACTTACAAAATCCGTGCCATCTGTTTATGGGAATTTGAACAAAGGAGGTCTTTCTTATGCTGTCTTCCGATTTCGTGGTGCAAAAGTAAGCAAAATATTTGGTATTCTTCGCAATTTGATTTAATTTTGTAGGCAATTATGAAGAAACCTTTCATTATTCTACTATCAGTAGTGTTGTCTTGCTCTTTGTCGGCAAGTGCACAGATGCGGTGGAACTCTAAATACCAGAGTTACATTGACCAGTATAAAGATCTGGCCATTGAGGAAATGATACGCTATCGTGTGCCGGCAAGCATTACGCTCGCTCAAGGTATTCTTGAGAGCGGAGCGGGCACCAGTGAACTGACTCGCAAGGGCAACAATCACTTTGGCATCAAGTGTCATGGATGGACGGGCCGCACGGTTTATCACGACGATGATGCTTCGCAGGAGTGTTTCCGTGCCTACGATAATGCACTTCAGAGTTACGAGGACCATTGCAAGTTCTTGCGCAACGGGAAACGCTATAGTAGTCTTTTCAATCTTTCCATCACCGACTATAAGGGATGGGCACATGGCCTGAAGGCTGCGGGCTATGCCACGAATCCCCGATATGCCTACCAGCTGATAGGCATCATCGAACTCTATAGGCTCCATGATTATGACAAGGCCAAGAGCTACGACAAGTTTATGGCTAAGCGTTCAGGAACCGACCAGCCCGTGGGCGGCCAAACGCAACTTCACCCCATACATATATATAATAAGAACTATTATCTGTATGCCCGTCAGGGGGATACTTTCAAGCTGATAGGTCAGGAAATCGGCATTTCCTACAAGAAGATAGCCCGCTATAATGAGCGTGACAAAAAGGATGCACTCCAACCGGGCGAGATCGTATGGCTGAAGAAAAAGCAAAAACGCGCTGACAAGGAATTCAAGAATCGCCCACACACGGTGAAACCTGGTGAGAGCATGTACTCCATCGCACAGTATTACGGCATCCGCCTGAAGTCGCTCTACAAGATGAATGATATTTCTCCAGATGAGAGTATCAGGGTAGGGCAGAAGCTCCGCGTGAGATAGACCTTTGGAAATCTTTCAACAGCATGTAAATAATAACTGCAATCTATGAGTAAAATTAATGATTTTCGTATGCTTGTCGTGACATTGGCAGCCATGCTTATGGTAGCCGGATGTAAGTCTGGGAAGAATCAGGATGTACCGGGTGATCCCGATGTGGAACTGGTGGAGATGAGCGACGAAGAGAAGAGCCAGTCTGAAGTGCGCTATGTGATGTTTCATCTGAAAGATTTCTCATTTGCCGAATCAGAAAACACCACTTTTAAGGTGAACGACAGGATGGAGCACACCAAATACACAAAAATCTTTGAGCGTAATAATTATCAGGATGCCCTAGGTTCCATCGTGAGCGAAACCGATAATACCAAAGGCTATGGCATCCGTATGAAGTTGGGTGATGACAAGCGCTCGCTCGTACCTACCGACAAGTATTTCTCCGGCATTATCTGGCATATCCGTCCGGGTAAAACCTATATGGAGTATATCTTTGATTCCGAAGAGCCCCGGCAGGAGTTCTTGCAAGAGGCTGTAGCCGACGGTTTCATGAAGGTGAACGACAGCCTTTATTCCAAGAGTAATCCGAAGATTAGTTGCATCAACCTTTCCAAATACAAAGGTTATCCTTCGTTGATGCTGATTTGCTATTAGTCGGATGCGGCATGGCTTCCAGCTACGTAGCCCATCGTCCAGGCTGCCTGTAGGTTGAAACCACCTGTGATAGCATCCACGTCACATACTTCACCGGCAAAGTAGAGCCCTTTTACGTGCTTGCTCTCCAAGGTGTTGGGTTGGATAGAAGCCAGCGAGACACCACCGCAAGTAACGAATTCATCTCGCCAACTACTTTTCCCTTCTACGCCATAACCGTCGTTGGTGAGTGTCTCAACCAGTTTGTTTAGACCTTTCTTTCCCAATTCGCCCCATCTTTTTTCGGTGGGAATGTCTGCACGCTTCAGCAGGTGTAGCCAGAGTCGTGAGGGCAGGTCGAAGCATTTCATGTTGCCCATCTGCTTGCCGCCGTTCCTGATAACCGTTTCCGTGAGGGCTTCGCTGATTATCGAAGCATTGGTTTCACCGACCCAATTGACCGCTATCTGGAAACGGTAGTTTCGTTCAGCCATCCATTGAGCACCGTATGACGACAAACGCAGAATGGCAGGTCCGCTCATACCCCAGTGGGTTATGAGCAAAGCTCCCTCGCTTCTCATCTTGGTGCCTGCGATTGCCGTGATGGCATGTTCCACCACCGTGCCCATTAAGGCCCGCAGTGGTTTGTCGCTAATGTTGAACGTGAAAAGCGAAGGCACTGGGGGCGTTATCTCGTGTCCTAAATCTTTCAGATAACCGAAAGCGTCTTCCCGAGGATGACCACCTGTGGTGATGATTACCCGGTCGGCATCTTCCTCTTTCTGTCCATTATTAAATATAAGGTGTAGGCTATTCTCTCGGGGAACAATTTGCCCGAGGGCATGGTGGGTGATGATTGTCACCCCCAGCCTTCGGGCGTTTTCTGTCAGGCAGTCTATGATGCTCTGTGAGGATTGTGAACGGGGAAATACGCATTCATCATCCTGCGTCACGAGTTCTACGCCTCGGCTTTCGAACCATTCGTATGCATCGTGGTAGTCGAACGTCTTGAAGAGGCGCTTCATCAGTTTGTCGCCGCGTGGATAGGCCTGTTTCAAATCCTTGATGGCAGCAAAGGAATTGGTCAGATTGCAACGTCCACCTCCTGTCACAGCCACCTTGGCCAGCGGGCTACTTCCTTTTTCATAGATCACCACATCGGAGTCGGGCCTTGTTTCCTTAGCCCTGATGGCAGCAAAGAATCCTGCTGCCCCTCCTCCTATGATGGCAATCCGCATAGTCTATGACGTGCCCGATTAATAACTGCGGGCAATGATGACACGGTATTTTGCAGGCTTTCCGGTGACCATATCCACGCCAGGGGTCTGCTCTACGCCGAAGGGCACGCAGCGGATGGTGGCCTGAGTCTCTTCCTTGATGCGAGCCTCGGTCTCGGCAGTGCCGTCCCAGTGGCAGAGGAAGAAGCCGCCGTCCTTTACTTTCTCCTTGAACTCCTCGTAGTTCTCGCACTCGTATATACGGGCATCGCGAGCCGAGCGGGCCTTCTCGAAGATGTTCTTCTGGATGTCTTCCAGCAGCTGCTCCACGTATTCCACGATTCCATCGATGGGGCGCGATTCCTTCTCCAGCGTGTCGCGGCGCATCACCTCGATGGTGCCGTTCTCCAGGTCGCGGGCACCGAGCACCAGTCGCACGGGCACGCCCTTCAGCTCATAGTCGGCAAACTTGAAACCTGGGCGCTTATTGTCGGCATCGTCGTATTTCACTGTGATACCCTTGGAGCGCAGGGCGTCGATGATGGGCTGCACCTTTTCGCTGACAGCTGCCAGCTGGTCGGCCTTATTGGCAATCGGAATGATGACCACCTGGATAGGAGCCAGACGTGGAGGCAACACCAGTCCATTATCATCAGAGTGCGTCATGATGAGCGCACCAATCAGACGGGTGGAAACACCCCACGAAGTAGCCCACACGTATTCGGGCTTGTTGTCCTTATTAAGATAGGTCACATCGAATGCCTTCGCAAAATTCTGTCCAAGGAAGTGTGATGTACCGCTCTGCAGAGCCTTGCCGTCCTGCATCATGGCCTCGATGGTGTAGGTGTCGAGGGCTCCGGCAAAACGTTCGGTCTCGCTCTTCACACCCTGTACTACAGGCACGGCCATCCATTCCTCTGCAAACTTAGCATACACTTTCAGCATCTTCTGTGCTTCCTCTTCGGCTTCCTCGCGTGTGGCATGGGCCGTGTGGCCTTCCTGCCAGAGGAATTCGCTGGTGCGGAGGAATGGACGTGTACGCATCTCCCAGCGCATCACGTTACACCACTGGTTACACATCAGGGGCAGGTCGCGCCAAGACTGAATCCAGTTCTTATAGGTGTTCCAGATAATGGTCTCCGAAGTGGGGCGGATGATGAGTTCCTCTTCCAATTTGGCGGCGGGATCCACCTCTACGCCGCTCTTGTCTTCCTTCGCACGCAGACGGTAGTGGGTCACCACGGCGCACTCCTTGGCGAATCCCTCCACGTGCTCGGCCTCCCTCGAAAGAAAACTCTTAGGAATCAGCAGTGGGAAATAGGCGTTCTGAGCACCAGTCTCCTTGAACATCATGTCCAGCTGGTGCTGCATCTTCTCCCAGATGGCATAGCCATAAGGTTTGATGACCATACAACCACGTACGGCCGACTGCTCGGCAAGGTCGGCTTTCACGACAAGATCGTTATACCACTGACTGTAATTGTCAGCTCGTTTTGTCAGTTCTTTCAGTTCTTTTGCCATTGTTCTATTGTTAAAATTTAATATTTGTGTGCAAAAGTACAAAAAAATTTGGAGAATCTTCAGAAATACTATATCTTTGTCGAGAATTTTGCTATTTATTAAACTTTTAAAGATATGAAGAATTTAAAGATTGCAACAATGGGGCTTTGCCTCGCTATGTTAGTTAGTTGTAGCACGAACACAGGTTCTGGTTCTCTGATTGGTGCCGGAGGTGGTGCTGTGCTGGGTGGCGTTTTGGGCGCTGTAATCGGTAAAGATGCCAAGGGTGCTGCCATTGGCGCAGCCATCGGTGGTGCCGTAGGTGCAGGTACTGGTGCGCTTATCGGTAAGCACATGGATAAGGTGAAGGCTAAGGCTGCCGCCGAGATGGAGAATGCCAAGGTGGAGGAAGTAACCGATGCTAACGGCCTGAAGGCTGTGAAGGTGACTTTCGACAGCGGTCTTCTCTTTGCTACCAGTTCCGCAACGTTGGCCAGCAAGTCTAAGAACGATCTCAACGATTTTGCCACGCTTCTGAAGAACGATGCCGACTTGGCCGTTGACGTTCAGGGTTATACCGACAATCAGGGTTGGAAGAACTCTACTGCTGAGCAGAGCGCTCAGAAGAACCTCAACCTTAGCCAGCAGCGTGCTGAGAGTGTGAAGAATTATCTCACCAGCCAGGGTGTCAGCTACAATCAGTTCAAGAACGTAACCGGTTACGGCGAGCAGAATCCCGTTGCTGACAACTCAACGAAGGCAGGCCAGCAGGCCAACCGTCGTGTAGAGGTTTATCTCTATGCTAGTGAGAAGATGATTGAGAAGGCCAATAACGGTGAGCTCAATTAATTGAGATAAAGAGAAATGTGACTCACAAACTCTAAAACTCACAAACTCACGTACAATTGAAATTCATTAAGCGACTGATAAAGTGGATGGTGGTAGCCTTCTTTGGCTCCACCATCCTTGCTGTTGTGTTGTTGAGGTTCCTGCCGGTATTCTTCACACCGCTGATGTTTATCCGTGCGTACGAACAGATTCAAGAGGGCCGCGAACTCAAGCTGAGCCATTCATGGGTGAGTCTCTCTAAGATTTCACCCTCGATGCCTGTGGCCGTCATGGCCAGTGAAGATCAACGCTTCCTGAAGCACCACGGATTCGACTACGAAGCAATCGAGAAAGCCGCCATGAACAATCTCGACGGCAAACGCAAATTGGGCGGCAGCACCATCAGTCAGCAGACTGCTAAGAATGTTTTCCTATGGCCTGGGCGTTCATGGCTTCGTAAGGGGCTGGAAGCCTACTTCACTGTGCTCATTGAGTTTGTTTGGAGCAAGCAGCGTATCATGGAAGTCTATCTTAACAGCATCGAGATGGGGGAGGGCATCTATGGCGTGGAGGCTGTTGCCGAGGAGCATTTCGGTTGTAAGGCTTCCGAACTCACGCGTTCCAACTGTGCCCTCATTGCGGCCACGCTTCCCAATCCTCGTAAGTTCTCTTCCAAAAATCCTTCCGATTACATGGTGCGCCGCAAGGTGAAGATTATGAAAGAGATGAAGTTTATTCCCCTGTTTCCCAAGGAAGGACAGGATGTTGATCCCCGTACCGTTGACGGTGGAATATATAAGAAGAAGTAAAAGATATCCTAATTACTAATTCCCCCATAAAGCTCAATACCCCACAACCCCATCATTACCACGCAAAAAGCATGAATCTGCTTGAAGACCTCAACGAATCCCAGCGTCAGGCTGTGGAATATTGCGATGGACCGTCGCTGGTGATTGCCGGTGCCGGTTCCGGTAAGACGCGCGTGCTTACCTATAAAATAGCATATTTATTGGAACAGGGTATGAAGCCTTGGAACATCCTGGCTCTTACGTTCACCAACAAAGCCGCCCGCGAGATGAAGGAACGCATCGCACGGCTGGTAGGAGAGGATCGTGCCATCCATCTCTATATGGGCACCTTCCATAGCATCTTCTCACGCATCCTCCGCGTGGAGGCAGGACATCTGGGCTACTCCAACAACTTCACCATCTACGACGAAACGGATTCACGTTCGTTGCTGAAAGCCGTCATCAAGGAAATGGGACTCGACGAGAAAACCTATAAGCCCGCCGTCGTCCACAACCGAATATCCATGGCCAAGAACCATCTTATCCTGGCTGCTGAATACGGCCAGCACCGCGAACTCGTGGAGCGCGACATTAACCAGAAGATGCCTGCCGTGGCGCAGATATTCGTCAATTATCAGAACCGTTGCAAGCAGGCCAATGCCATGGACTTTGATGATTTGCTCACACTCACCCATACACTCTTTCGCGAACACGAGGATATCCGACGCAAGTATGCCGAGCGCTTTCGCTTCGTGCTCGTCGATGAGTATCAGGATACTAACTCCGTGCAGCAGTTAATCGTGCTCCAACTCACTAAGGACCACCAGCACGTCTGTGTTGTGGGCGATGATGCCCAGAGTATCTACGGATTCCGCGGTGCCAATATCGACAACATCCTCGATTTCCAGAAGATGTTCCAAGGCGTCAAACTCTTCAAACTCGAACAAAACTATCGAAGCACCCAGCGCATCGTGCAGGCCGCTAACAGTCTCATCAAGAAAAACGAACGGCAGATTCCCAAGGATGTCTATAGCCGCAACGACGAGGGCGAGTGCGTCGTTCTTAAAGAGGCCTACAGCGACCGCGAGGAAGCTTCCATTGTATGCAACGAGATCAAGCGTCTCATGCGCAAGGAGCACACCGACTACAGTGATTTCGCCATACTCTACCGCACCAATGCCCAGAGCCGAGCCTTCGAGGATGAAATGCTCAAGCAGGGCATTCTCTACCGCGTCTATGGCGGCCTCAGTTTCTATCAGCGCAAGGAAATCAAGGATATCATCGCCTACTTCCGCATGGTGGTCAACCCCAACGACGAGGAGGCTTTCAAGCGCATCGTCAATTATCCCACTCGTGGCATCGGAGGCACAACCGTCACCAAGATTGCGGCTTCAGCCAATGCCCACGGCGTGAGCCTTTGGACTGTTATCAACAATCCCGTTCTTTTCGGTCTCGGTGTCAATAAGGGCACGCTCACCAAACTTGACGCCTTCCGCACGCTTATAGAGGGCTTCATGCAACGCTTTGAAACCGAAGATGCCTATCAGCTGGGTCATGACATCATCACCCAGAGCGGCATCAGTCAGGACCTCTATGCCGACAATTCACCCGAGTCCGTGGCTCGCCAGGAGAATCTTGAAGAGTTCCTTGCCGGACTCCAAGACTTCGTGGAGAGTCGCAAGGAGGAAGGCCGTCAGGACGAAATCACGCTCCGTGACTATCTTCAGGAAGTATCCCTGCTGACCGATCTCGATAGCGACGGCAACGGCGAAGAGCGCCGCAAGGTGACGCTCATGACCGTCCATTCGGCCAAGGGTCTGGAGTTCCCCACGGTCTTTGTTGTAGGACTCGAAGAGAATATCTTCCCTTCCCCCTTGAGTACCAATTCCAAGCGCGAACTCGAAGAAGAGCGCCGTCTGCTCTACGTGGCCATCACGCGCGCCGAGAAACATTGCTATCTCACCTATGCCAAGAGCCGTTGGCGCTATGGACACATGGGGTTCAGTTCTCCCAGCCGTTTCCTCCGCGATATTGATCCCTCCCTGATTACCGATGATACTGCTCCCGCAGAGCCTTCCCGTCGGTCCTTGCGTGGCTCCGGTAGCCGTTTTGAGAATACGCTCTTCGGCAGTGACAACCGTTCTTCTGGTTCCCCCTTCGGCGAAAGCCGCCGCTATCAGAATTCCAATCCCGTGGCCAGCCAGTTCCGTGCCGACCCTAAGCCCCGCGAGGCCGTACATCGCGAAGACCCGCCGCGTGATCCTTTCTCACCGTCGTTCAAGCGCACCCTTGCTGCCAGCGGAGCCAATCTCCGTCGCGTCTCTTCGCTGGTCAATCATACTGCCCCTTCCGCCGCATCATCCCCCTCTGGTGTACAGGAAGGCCAGACCATTGAGCACGAACGTTTCGGCATCGGCACCGTCGTCAAGCTGGAAGGCACTGGCGAGAACCAGAAGGCCACCGTAGAGTTCCGCAACTCAGGCACTAAGCAACTTCTCCTAAAGTTCGCCCGCTTCAAGATTATCAGTTAAAAAAGGAGTAATGGCACATCATACCCATTACTCCCAACATACCCATAAAACCTATTACTCTCATAACCTCTAAAGACAAAAGAAAAATGAAAACTTACGCATTCCTCCTTTCTATTCTGCTCCTCCCGTTTGCGGTAAACGCGCAGGACTTCCAGACGGAAATCTCGCAAATCGACGTGCCCAGTTTCAACGGAAAAACCCTTACCAAGGCACCCGTTGGTAAAAGCCGCACACTCCAACTGTCGCGCACCAAGTTCTCAAAGCCTCTCGAAAACTACACTACGTTGGCCTTGCCTTCCCTCCGTCTGGGCAACATCATCGGGCATCCCACCCTCGGATGGGACGATACCGACTTCAGGATACCCGAGGGTGTACCCGCCGTCTATAACGACGAATGGGCTCTCAATGACGTTTTCACCGATGGCGACTATCCCGTGGCCATCTATGGGCGTAAGCCTAACGACAAGAAACTTCCTTGGGGAGAAACCGAACAGGACATCTCTTGTCGTGGGCGCGACCCGCATCTCATCATGCTCCTCGATCCTTCCAAGCAGGTGAAGAAAGTCTATAATACCCGCAACCTTACCATCACTGCAAAGGACAGTCTCTTCCAACGAGTGGAGTGGGCCGTGGTGAAAGACGGAATCCTCTATTTCTCAGAGTGCACCATTACTGCCCCCGACGCCGAATCTCAGGGCAACTATCTAGTGGCCGTGGATACCAAGACCGACAAGACGCTCTGGATGAGCAAGCCCCGCACCGTGAATTCAAGCAACTTCCTGATTGTAGATAATTCCATCATCTGCGGATTGGGCGGCTCTGGCATCACCGACTATATCTACGTGCTCAACCGATACACCGGCGTCAAGACTCGCGAGTACTGGATACCTTCCGCTGCCGAATGGTTTGCTATCGGCGAGAACAATATGCTCTACGTCACTCTCTACGACAAGCACGTGGCCTTCAAGCTGGCACGATAGCTTGTAGGGTTGTGCCGAAGTTGTGCAGATGATTTGCACTTTTTGTGCAGGGCCTTTGCACAATTTGTGCAACCCATCCGCACAATTTGTGCATCGCATCTGCACAATTTGTGCAAACGCGTGTGCACACTTGTGCCCAAAATTAAAAGGGGAACTGGAGCACATTCACATAGTGGTCGTATGTGGGTGCCTGCTGGTAGCCGTTGCGTCTGAAGAGATCGGCTATCTGCTGTTGTTGCTTCACGTTGAGCATCCGTTCGCCGTTGTTGTAGCGGTAGTAGTTGCGGCGGCCAAGCATCGAGTAGATGGCATCGCGCATGCGAGCAAAGTCATCGTGCTTCACACCGTCGAAGAGGTGGCTCATTCCCCAGGCCTCCGTATCGTAGCGTTCGGCCACATACTTACGGCACTCGTCGCCCTTCAGGGCGTGGGGAGTAACGCAGTTGGCAACAATCATATCTGCCGGTGCAAACCTTGCGGCCATGAAGCGCAGGCAGATATCTTTCATTTTACAATTCTCGTTGAAGCAGAGTGCCCATCCGTTGGGCACGTTTTCGAAATTAAAATCCTTGTTTAGCATGTTTTTTCTGTGGCAGATCCTTGCCGTTTTAAAATGTTATACATAATTATTTTGACTCTGCAAAGATACAAAATTTATGGCCTAAATGCAATAGTTTCGGGGTGTTTTTTCCTCAATAATACCATGAAAATGCCGCTCTCTTTACCCGCTGAAAGCAAGCCTGATAAAGGCCTCGCGAGTCCTAAGGGCTGAAAGAGTAACTATTTGTTGATTTTTTGATGGCTTTTGGGATTTTTTTTCGTACCTTTGCAACAACTATTACTAACGAACACAAATTAGTTTGTATGAAGAGATTAATCTTAGGGGCAGCAATGATGACTGCCGCCTTGGGCGTATCAGCCCAGAAAGCCGTGAACCCGCCTGCCGGTGGGAAGGCTATTAGTGATGAACTGATTGGTATCTTCTTCGAGGATATCAGTAGTGCTGCCGATGGCGGACTCTATGCTGAACTGGTGCAGAACGGCTCGTTCGAGTATAGTCCTGTGGAACGCGACGGATGGGGACCTGGCACGGCTTGGCGCATGGCTCGCCCCGGACACTCGCTGGGCAACTTGGAGCCGCGTATGGACAACGCCATACATCCGAACAATCCCACCTACATGCGTCTGCACATTGAGCGCGTGAAGGAGTATTATGACTACAAGGGATGGAAGGGATTCGGACTCCAGAACGATGGTTTCGACGGATTCTCGGTGAAGGCCGGAGCCAAATATGACTTCTCGGCTTTCTTCCGGAATGTGAAAGGAGGCCAGAAGCAGGTGCGCGTGGTATTGGCTGAGCCGCAGGGATGGGGCAAAGACCCGAAACTGCTGGCCGAGGCTACCCTTGAGGTAGGCGACCAGTCGTGGAAGAAATATGCTTGCGTGCTGACGCCTGCAGAAGAGTCGAAGAAGGCTGTGCTGCAAATTCTTGTCCTCAATCAGGGCGTTATGGACGTTGACATGGTTTCGCTGATGCCCGAGGATACTTATAAGGGGCATGGCCTGCGCAAGGATCTGGCTCAGGCACTGGCCGACCTGAACCCGAAGTTCCTGCGCTTCCCCGGCGGATGCGTGGTGCATGGCGGCGGCGACGGATTCTGGAACACTTATCGCTGGAAGACCACCGTGGGACCGAAGGAGCAGCGCCGTGCGCTGAAGAACACGTGGGGCTACCATCAGTCGATGGGATTGGGCTACTATGAGTATTTCCAGCTTTGCGAGGATATCGGCATGGAGCCGCTCCCGATTCTGCCTTGTGGAGTGAGCTGCCAGGGAACCAACGGCGGCTGGGGCATGAAGGACCAGGCTCAGGACGTGGTGCCCATGAGCGAGATGGACGAATGGGTGCAGGATGCGCTGGACCTGATAGAGTGGGCTAACGGCGATGCCACGACGAAGTGGGGTAAGGTGCGTGCTGAGGCTGGACACCCGAAGCCTTTCGGACTGAAGTATCTAGGCATCGGCAACGAGGAAAGAATTTCGCCTGAATTTGCCGAGCGCTTCAAGTATATGTATGAGAAGGTGACGAAGGCTCATCCCGAGATTATCATTGTAGGAACGGCCGGACCTGGCTCTCATCCTGGCAATCCTGACTATGAGAACGGATGGAAACTGGCCGACGAGCTGGGAATGCCCATCATGGACGAGCACTACTATGAGCCACGCGACTATTTCCTGAAGAGTCGTCAGTATGACAAGTACCCGCGCGACCGCAAGACGAAGGTTTATTTGGGCGAGTATGCCGCCAAGGATAAGAAACTGATTGACGCGCTGGCAGAAGGTCTTTATCTGCTCCATGTGGAGCGTAACGCCGACGTGGTGGTGATGACGAGCTATGCTCCGCTCTTCGCCCGCAAGAATGCCACGAACTGGAATCCCGACCTGATCTACTTCGACAATGAGCGTCCTTACCTGACTTGCAGCTACTACATCCAGCAGATGTTCGGTCAGTCGAGCGGTAACTATTACTATGGCGACTGCGTGAAGATCAACGATCAGACGGACCTGCAGGAGCAGTCGGTCATCCTGAACACCAAGACGCGCCAGCTGTTCGTGAAGCTCTGTAATGCCAGTGCCGATGCGAAGACGGCAAGCATCGACCTGAGCCGCTTCAAGGGATTGAAGAAAGTGATGAAGAAGACGGTGCTGAGCGGTCAGCCTGAGGATGAGAACAACTTCGAGAAGCAGCCCATAGCTCCGAAGACGGAAACGCTGAAGACGAAGAAGAAAATGAACTTGGACCTCGCGCCCTATTCATTTGTGATGCTGCAAGTTAGTCTGTAGAGTCTATCCCAATAAAAAAAACTCCCCTCGGGGAGGTCTGGAGGGGGGTAATAAAGGTGGAACTTCAAACGAGTTCCACCTTATTTATATCTTGCTCTTTGTCGCAATAGTGGCATTTCAATATGCCGTGGTCTTTGTCGATGACGTGGAAGATGGTTTTCATCGGCTCGTTGTTGGTGATGCATTTCGGGTTGTTGCACTTCACGATGCCGCGCAGTTCGTCGGGGGTCTTCACGGTTTTCTTTTCCACCACCTCGTAGTCCTTGATGATGTTGAGCACCACGTTGGGCGCTACAACCGAGAGTTGCGACACCTCATCGTCGGTGAAAAACTTGTCCTGCACCTTAATGATGCCTTTCTTGCCTACGAGCATCGATGGATAGTTGTTGCCAATGGTGACGATCGTCTTCAGGTTCTGGAGCCCCAGCATGTTGGCCACCTGGAATGTCTTGTCTGCCGGGATATGGTCGATTACGGTGCCGTTTTCGATTGCCGCAACGATTCTTTCTTTCTTGTTCATGTGTATTCTGACGTAATTAGATGATGGTCTTGTCGTTTAATATGTCTTCGTAAGTGATGCCGAGCACATCGCAGATGATGGCCTCGCGGGCATAGAGTCCGTTCTGGGCCTGCTGGATGTAGTAGGCGTGTGGGTCTTCGTCCACGTCGTAGGCAATCTCGTTCACTCGGGGCAGGGGGTGCAGGATTCTCATGTTTTCCTTGCAGTTCTTCAGCATGTCGGCCTTTAGTATATAGACGTTTTTCACCCGTTCATATTCCATGAGGTCGGAGAAGCGTTCCTTTTGCACGCGCGTCATATAGATAATGTCGGCATCGGCGATAACCTTCTCGTTGAAGGCCGTATGCTCTGTGAACTTGATACCGTGTTCCTTGCAATAGAGTTTGTATTCGTTGGGCATGGCCAGTTCCTTAGGCGCAACGAAATGGAACGTGGGGTTGAAATGACGCATGGCCATGATGAGCGAGTGCACGGTGCGCCCGTATTTCAGGTCGCCCACCAGGTAGATGTTCAGGTTTTCCAGCGTGCCCTGCGTCTGATAGATGGTGTAGAGGTCGAGCATACATTGCGAGGGATGCTGGTGGGCACCGTCGCCGGCGTTGATGATGGGTATGGGTGCTATCTCGCTGGCATATTGGGCTGCTCCTTCGATGTAATGGCGCATGGCAATCACGTCGGCATAGTTGCTGACCATGAGGATGGTGTCCTTGAGTGTTTCGCCCTTTGTTCCGCTGGTGATTTTGGGGTCGGCAAAACCGATGACACGGGCACCGAGCCGGTTGGCTGCCGTTTCGAAACTCAGGCGTGTGCGGGTGGATGGTTCGAAGAAAAGTGTTGCCACCACTTTTCCCTTAAGTAGTTCGCGATTAGGATGTTTTTCGAACTCCTGTGCCATCTTAATCATGTAGAGAATCTTCTCTTTCGTAAGGTCGGCAATCGTTACAAAATTATGTTTTTCCATTGCTACTTGTATGATTGTTTGCAAATTCGCGTGCTAAGTTACGCATAATTTTTGGTTTAAGGTTGATAATTTCAAAGAAATGTTGTATTTTTGCATCAAAATTCTGAAAATGCGACGAAATTTCATACGTATCCTATGGACGCTGATAGCCGTAGTGGGCATCGGCCTCATTGTTGGTTTCTTTTCTATATGGTTCGGATTGATTGGCTATATGCCTGATATCGAGGACCTGCAGAATCCTATTAGTAAATATGCTTCGATCGTATATTCGGCTGACGGTAAGCAATTGGGCACTTATAACCAGAACCAGCAGAACCGTATCATGGTGGATTATGAGCATCTGCCCAGTGGATTGGTGGCCGCGTTGGTGGCTACTGAGGACGAACGTTTCTACGAGCATTCGGGAATTGATTTCATCGCCTTGGGGCGTGCCATCGTCAAGCGTGGACTGATGGGGCAGGAGAGTGCCGGTGGTGGTTCTACAATTACACAGCAACTTGCCAAGCAACTCTATTCAAAAACAGCTAAGACAAAGATGGAGCGATTACTCCAAAAGCCGATAGAGTGGGTGATAGCCATCAAGCTGGAGCGCTTCTACACGAAAGAGGAAATCGTCGCTATGTATCTCAATTATTTCGATTTCCTGCATAATGCCGTGGGTATCAAGACAGCGGCTAAGACTTATTTCAACAAGGAACCTATCGATCTGACGCTCACAGAGTCGGCCACGTTGGTCGGCCTTTGCAAGAATCCTTCATTCTACAATCCTGTACGCTATCCCGAACGCAGCCGTGAGCGCCGTAATGTGGTGCTCTCGCAGATGGTGAAGTCTGGATATCTTTCAACCGCTGAGTACAATTCTGCCAAAGACCAGCCGCTTACGCTCAATTTCCATCGTGCCGACCATAAGGAGGGACTTGCTCCGTATTTCCGAGATTTCCTGCGCCGTTACATGATGGCAGACAAGCCTAACCGCAAGGACTATTTCGAGTGGAATATGAATCAATTTGTGATTGACTCAATATCATGGGAAACAGATCCACTTTATGGATGGTGTAAAAAGAATAAGAAACGCAACGGCCAGAACTACAATGTTTATACAGACGGTCTTCGCATCTACACCACCATTGATACCCGTATGCAGAAATATGCGGAGGAAGCTGTCTATAAGCATATCGTGACAGACCTTCAGCCCGCATTTAACAGGGAGAATAAGTACAAGAAGAATGCTCCATATAGTTCTACGGCAACTAAAAAGACGATTGAGCAGATACTTGTCCGCACGATGAGACAGACCGACCGTTATCGTGCTTTGAAGAAAGCAGGTGCTTCGGAAGAGGAGATCCGCAAGTCGTTTAATAAACCTGTGGAGATGAGCATCTTCACATATCGGGGTGAAATCGATACGGTGATGACTCCTATGGACTCTATTAAGTATTACAAGCATTTCCTCCGAGCTGGTTTTATGAGTATGGATGCGCATACAGGTGCTGTGAAAGCCTATGTGGGTGGCGTCGACTATGAGCATTTCCAGTATGACATGGTATCGCTGGGTCGCCGTCAGGTGGGTTCTACCGCTAAGCCATATCTTTATGCGCTCTCTTTGGAACATGGATATTCTCCTTGTGACGTGGTGCCATGCCAGCATCACAACTATGGCAATTGGTCTCCTCGCGGTAGTGCACGTGGTATGGTTACGCTGAAGTGGGGATTGCAGAACTCAAACAACCTCGTGACGGCTTATCTGATGAGTCGCCTGGTGCCTAATGACTATCGTCAGTGTGGTGTTGTATATCTGGATATGCTTAACAAGTTCGGAATCAATACGCCTGGCATTTATCCTTCTTTGCCTCTTTGCTTAGGTGCATACGAAGCCAGCGTGAAGGAGATGGTTGGCGCCTATACGGCTTTTGCCAATCATGGCATTCGCAACACACCGATGTTTGTAACTCGTATCGAAGACAGCAATGGTGAGGTTGTTGCCAATTTCCAGCCGATGATGGGAGAGGTCATCAGTGACGACAATTCGTATAAGATGATTGACATGCTCAAGGCCGTAATAGATCATGGTACGGGCGCGCGCATGCGTAATAGATACAATATGAAGTGCGAGATGGGCGGTAAGACAGGTACTACCAACGATAACTCTGATGGATGGTTCATTGGCTTTACTCCCCGTTTGGTAAGTGGTGCTTGGGTAGGCGGTGAAGACCGTGATATCCACTTTGACAATGCAAATCTTGGTCAAGGTGCAAATGCGGCACTACCTATCTGGGCTTATTATATGCAAAAAGTATTTGCCGACCGTTCTCTCGGATATAGAGAAGACGAGAAGTTCGATATTCCGGAAGACTTCGATCCATGTGGCCGGAAAAATACAGATACAGAATCGGCAGGAATCGAAGACGTGTTTGAATAGACGCCTTGGTTTGATTTATGTCAAGAAAGCAGAAAAAGTTTCGGATTTCTAAAAATTTCCCTTCAAGATATTTGGAGGGAAATTATTTTTTGCGTACCTTTGCACTCGCTTTTAAGGATAACACCAAATAAGAGCACTTGAGACGAGCAAGCACGCTGACCCAACGAGTTGGGTTTGTGTAGGCGACACTCT
>OMWC01000013.1 GCA_900314655.1 uncultured Prevotellaceae bacterium
TCTTTCCCATAGTGCTTGTCCTTGTGAATTTATCCGTTTTCAGCATTGTCTGACAATTTTGGTGCAGCGGCGTTGCATTATCTGCTTTAGGGTGCAACACCTTATGCCGCGGCACTTCATTGTCAAGTTCCAAATGCGGTACAAAATTAATCAAAACAGATGGAACTCACAATAGCCATATGGAAAGACTGCAAACGCTTGTTAACTGATAATCAACCGATTACTTGCAGGCGTTTGCAACCGTTTGCCGACATTAAAGTTCATGTGGGATTTTATTGATTTCTATAAGGATGCTGTGGCGAAGCACCCTATTTGGAGTAAATTCAATTTCGTCTATTCACCTACTGAGTCATACGAAGATATAGGTGCTTTCTTCAATGAGGTATCTAAGCAGGCATACAAGATTCGTTTCTCTTATATTGAAGAATCGCAAATCAATGAATGGATAAACAATGGCCAACTTTATCTTTTCCAGTTATATAACAAGGACTATGCCGAAGGTGCTCATGGGCGAAAGAACCTCCACACGCTGTATTGGGAAAGTTTATTCTCTCCTGAAAATCTCAGCAGCATTGTGCTGAAACTGAACGGACAGGCTGAGTTGTTTTATCGCCCACAAAGCATTAAACAACCAGTTACACATAAAATGGGGAGCAAGATGCTTAATCGCAGGGACAAGAGCGGCATGCCCATCCCTGAAGCTATCTATAGAAGTCTATACCTATACTTTAATAGCAAAAAGACTGAAAGCGAATTGACTCTTGTTGAAAAGTCCTATCTTGACCAAGTGGTTGTTAAAGACGTGACCCATGAGATAGTAAAGGACAGGAGATACACCAAGCCTGAATTCTTCTTCCACGTTCCTATCACATTCAATGTCAATGCAGATGGAAACGAATATATCAATGAGCAGGTGATGGAATATCTCAAGGATAATCCAGACGTTAACATCATCGGAATAGACAGGGGTGAACGCCACCTAATATATCTTACACTGATTAACCAACGAGGTGAGATATTGAAGCAAAAGACATTCAATATGGTTGGCAACTATAACTATCATGCCAAACTGGAACAGCGCGAACAGGAGCGTGATCAAGCCCGTAAGAGTTGGCAAAGCATTGGGAAAATCAAAGAACTGAAAGAAGGTTTCCTGTCTGCTGTAATCCATGAGATAGCCAAGATGATGATAGAAAACAATGCCATAGTAGTGCTTGAAGACCTGAATTTCGGATTTAAGCGTGGACGTTTCAAGGTAGAGCGACAAGTGTATCAGAAATTTGAGAAAATGCTAATTGACAAACTGAACTATCTCTCCTTTAAAGACCGCAAACCTGATGAAGCAGGAGGTATCTTACGTGGTTATCAGTTGGCACAGCAGTTTACGAGTTTCCAAAGACTTGGCAAACAAAGTGGATTCCTGTTCTACATTCCTGCTGCCTACACCTCAAAGATAGACCCAGTTACAGGCTTTGTTAATCATTTCAACTTCAACGACATCACCAATGCAGAAAAACGAAAGGCATTCTTCATGAAGATGGAACGAATAGAAATGCGCAATGGTGACATCGAGTTTGAATTTGACTATCGTAAGTACAAGACTTATCAAACAGACTATCAGAACATTTGGACAGTCAACAGTTCTGGTAAACGTATCGTGATGAGGCTTGTCGAAAACGGACGCAAACAAATGACGGACTATTACCCAACTCAGGAGATTGTGAGAGCATTCAAAGAAATGGGTATTCAACTAAATGAGGGAACAAATATAAAATCATTACTCGTTGACATAGATGCAAGTCCCAAGAATGCGTCTCTGTATGGGGCGCTGTTCTATGCTTTCCAAAAGACTTTGCAAATGCGAAATAGCAACTCTACTACAGAAGAAGATTACATTCTTTCTCCTGTTGCCCAAAACGGCATACAGTTCAATACTAACGACGAGGCTAACAAAGGCCGTGATACTAATGGGAATTGGGTTTCAAGACTCCCTGTAGATGCAGATGCCAATGGAGCCTATCACATCGCTTTGAAGGGGCTCTACTTGCTGATGAATCCACAGACAAAGAAGATTGAGAACGAAAAATGGCTCCAGTTTATGGTACAAAAGCCATATAAGAACTAATTTTATTCTAAATTATTTGTATAATTCATTTAAAATCAGTAATTTTGCAATCGTATGGTGTAAATACATATATAATTTCTACTATCGTAGATTATAAGCACTTGAGCAGACCCCGCAGAATGCGGTGTAAATACATATATAATTTCTACTATCGTAGATTACCCCTAATGAACGCGAGATGGAGGCCCTGGTGTAAATACATATATAATTTCTACTATCGTAGATACGGGGGCAGAGAGTTGCTTAATAATTGTGGTGTAAATACATATATAATTTCTACTATCGTAGATCGAACGAGCTCGTCGTGGTATCAGCAGCGGTGTAAATACATATATAGTTTCTACTATCGTAGATCTGCCACCAAATGTTATTGTACCACATACGGGTGTAAATACATATATAATTTCTACTATCGTAGATGGGTCGCGCATGGCGTGGATGGATGCGTAGGGTGTAAATACATATATAATTTCTACTATCGTAGATATGCCGCTGCCCATGACCCGCGCAAAGTGTGGTGTAAAACATACAAATTTCTACTTTTGAAGATAAGAACTACGGTTTGCAGCAAATAAACTTAGAGGAAAAAGTGTATATGGGAATAATAACAATAATAGGCCTCATTGCCAGTATAATAACTCTGATTGCGGTATCGGGAAATATCGCAGGTATGTTTCACAACTGGCGACATTTTAGGAAAGGTGGAGTTAGGACAACTTTTCTATCAGGAGCGTATGTGATACAATCAGGTAATCTCGATGGAAGAGTAATATACAAGTCATCTGATAACCCCAAAGATTATATACGCTATCGTGAAATGGATAAGTTAGAGCAGATTGAAGATATTCCGCCGTTTCTAAAATGGACAAAAAGACATTGGAGTGACGATATTCGTGTACCACAGTATCCCCTAAGGCTTTTGAAATAGGTTAGAACATGAATACCCCCTTCACTCTCCAGAATCAGCGGGACTGTTTTTTTGATTCCAGGAAGAAATGGGGATAACAACCTGATAATTAAAGACAAACATTAATGTAGCATGATTAAAAGCCAAGTGATGCGTCCCACATTCTTCGGTGCGAATATAGTAGAATGGTTCGACCGTTTTTGCAGTACAAAGATAATTGTTTATACTGAAATAGACAAATATTTAGCCAATTATTTCATTTTGCACTGAAATAAGCGGGACTGGTTTGATCAGCTTCATCATCAACTGCGACATAAAGTATCGGATGGGTGATATATTTAGGCAGAAATAACAAAAATTTAATCTTTCTGACAAAAATATTAGTCATTATGATGGCAGGATGAAATAAAATGTTTATCTTTGCCCACGTAATAATAAAAATAGAAGAATTATGGCACAAGTATCTATGACCGTTCGTATGGACGCTGGCATTAAGGCTCAGTTCGAAGAACTATGCTCACAGTTCGGCATGAGCGTAAACACCGCGATGAACATCTTTGCCAATGCAGTGGTGAGGAAAAGGAAGATCCCCTTTGAGATTGAAGCAAGGGAATCTGAGGCATATTTAAAGGGATTGGAATCTTTCAAAAGAATCAGGACAATGGCAGAGAATGGAGAACTTCCTGATTTGACTCTGGACGAGATTAACGAGGAGATACGGCTGTACAGGGAAGGGAAATGAAGATATATGCTGTTATAGACACAAATGTGATAGTGTCAGCGTTATTTACCAGAAATCAGGAGGCTGCTACATTCAAAGTGTTGGAAGCGTTGCAAAAACGTCGCATCAAATGGATATACAATGAAGACATCCTGAAAGAATATAAGGAAGTTCTGTCGCGTCCGAAGTTCCATCTGCCAACAAGTGACGTCAACAACATTATTAACTTTGTTATTGAAGAGGGAATTATTGGTTTACGTAAGCGAAGCAAGGAGTTTTTTCCTGACCCTAAAGATATTGTTTTCTACGAGGTAGCCATGTCTAAAGAAGATGCCTATTTGGTGACTGGCAACAAGAAGCATTTCCCAAATAAACCTATTGTGGTAACACCTGCGGAAATGATAGAGTTATTAAATGAACACGGAATGGGAATCAACGGTACTGGTTTTTGATTCCAGGAAGTGAAACTGCTGCTACGATAACAGGAGCGAAAAAACAAGATGTATTTTCAAAGTGTTTCAGAAAAACAAAACACTTCACGAAAAGATGTAACTTGCATTATAGTAAGGGGATGCGGTGAAGGGTTTGAAAATGACCCCTATGAGCAGGGTGGCAGATGCCGGTTTTTGAACATCGCAATTCTCTGTTTATAACCGCAAGAAACATACATCATACATAAAAGCCTCCAAATCGCCTGTGTTTATGGGCGGTTTGGCGTATGTATGTTTGTTTTAAACATACATGAACATACATTCATGCGACCGGCAGTTTCCGTAGTTTTAAAGTCAGAAACTAACAGTTTTTCCCATAGAAACTAACAGTTTTCCTAATAAAAACCGTTAGTTTCGCCCATTAAACTGAATGCGGAAAATAATCAGGAGTGAGCCGTCCGCCATCAGCATAAACCTACATTCACGAACGTATGTATGTTTATGTATGTTTTTGACAAACATACATTGCTGACAACCCATTTGTTTAAAGGGCTTCCCAGGATTTTTATGTAGGATGTATGTTTTAGTCTTAGCACAAAAGATACTTGAATAATTTAGTATTAATTACTCAGTTTTTTCTAGAAAATTCTTTTCATCCGATGATACTTTGACCTCCGTTCGATAATACTTTGAAGGGCAACGGATAATGTTTTGAAGTCCTTCCGATGATGTTTTGATTCGCCGACGTGGAAGCCTGTACAAAAAAGTGAAAGCAAACCAAACTTTTAGAATCCACTCCCTCTCTCAGGGGGATGGGAAGGAGCGTCTCAGAACCCTTCACCGTAAAACACTGGAGAATAAGAGGTTGGGCGACATTGTGAATAGTTTTAAAAGTTTTACAACGGATATATATATCAGCATTCAGCCAAGCGGCATCATCTTTTCCTCCTGCAATCAGGCTACGAGCAGCATGCGATGAATCACAACTCCTTATGAAAATAATAATCTATTATTGTATTATTTTTCCAGAACATTTTATAACTTTGCAGCAACAATTAGAATCCTAAAGTCAGAAAACAGCCTATGAACTCTATAGCTATTTATACCCTCACCTCTGAGTTACACGACGAAGGCGCTGTTGCAGCCGTCACCCACGAGTTCCTCACAAGCCTCCATATCAAGTATGACATGAGAGGCTCGGATTATTCAGACTACGGGTCACACGCACTCGACCTTATATATGTACGTACAGGTGGAACCGAAGGTATTTTCTTACGATTACTGTCGCAACTGCAATTACAGAGCCAGAAGCCATTCTACCTGTTAACATCCGGAAAAAGCAACTCGCTTGCTGCCGCAATGGAGATTCTTTCCTATCTCAACCAGCAGGGTTTCAAGGGTGAGATCATTCACGGCAACAATGATTATATTCACGACAGAATCACTATCTTATCAAAAGCCAATGAAGCCAGACAACAGTTGCGAGGCATCCGACTAGGCATCATCGGGCAACCCTCCGACTGGCTCATATCCAGCCATGCAGACAAAGATAAGGTGAGTCAACGGCTCGGCATAACACTCGTGGATATCCCTATGCAGGAACTATTAGACGCAATTGCCGCCGCACCTGTCAATAATCACCAGAGGGAACAAACGCTCAACGATGCCATCCGCCAGTCGCTACCTGTAGCCAACCAAATCTATGAGGCTCTGAAAATCATCGTGGAGCGTCACCGCTTATCAGGTTTCACCCTCCGATGTTTCGACTTACTCTCAGCAGTCCACAACACAGGCTGTATGGCCTTGGCACGACTCAACGCCGAAGGAATCGTTGCAGGTTGCGAAGGAGATGTCCCTGCCCTACTCTCTATGACTATTGTCAACGCCCTGATCGGCGTCAGCGGTTTCCAGGCCAATCCGTCGAGCATCAACCCCGAGAACGGCACCATGACTTTTGCCCATTGCACAATCCCGCTCAACATGGTTGAACGTTATGAATTGGACACCCACTTCGAATCGGGTATCGGTGTAGGCATCCGCGGCTACATGGCGGCTGGCCCCGTCACTATCTTCAAAGTCTCTGGCGACCTCCAGCGCAGCTTCATTACCGAGGGTGAACTGATGTGCAACGAATCGAAACCAGACCTCTGCCGCACGCAGCTGGTAATCCGACTCACTAACCCTGCCGACGCGACCTACTTCCTCACCCATCCAATCGGAAATCATCACATCATCCTACCCGGTCACCATAAGATATTGTTAGAGGAAATACAAAGATAAAAAATTCACCCAACACTACTCCTGGGATGTAATGTTGGGTGAATCTCAGCTTTGCGGAGAGAACAGGATGCGCTTTTACCTCAAAAGCTTTGAATCCTTTTCTCTAGCTTCGCGGAGAGAACAGGATTCGAACCTGCGAACCGGTTTTGCCGGTTACACGCTTTCCAGGCGTGCCTCTTCAACCACTCGAGCACCTCTCCTTTTAGATTTGCGGATGCAAAATTAGTGTATTTCTTTCACATTACCAATTTTTCGGGCACTTTTTTGATTGAGACAAACAAAAAAGTTTCAAGTTTCTTTCATTCATCTATTCTGAAAGCGTATTCTGAAGAAAACGATGACAGGTTTCAAATTCCGAATATGCGCGCTACATTCGCATTGGTGGCCTCGGCAATGGCTTCGGGTGCAACGCCATAACTCTCGGCCATCTTCTCAAGCACGTATTTCACATAGGCACTTTCGTTGCGTTTCCCACGCATGGGAACAGGAGCCATGTAGGGACTATCGGTTTCCAACACGACACGATCCAAAGGAACCACGGCTGGCAACACTTCGGGCAAATGGCTCTTCTTGAAGGTGAGCACGCCGCCGATACCCAAAACAAAACGGTCAAACTGAAGAAGTTCTTCGGCTTCATGGACATTACCCGTAAAACAATGAAATACACCTCCAGGCAAATCTTCCTTGTATTTCTTCAACAACGTGACCATCTCATTCTGTGCCTTGCGGCAATGGATCATCAGGGGCAAACGGGTCTCAACAGACCATCTGACCTGCTCTTCAAAGGCAGCCAGCTGCTCCTGCTCAAACTCACGGCTCCAATAATAATCGAGTCCCACTTCGCCAATAGCGATAGCCGACGGCTCTGCGGCATTCTCAAGAGAGGATATCAGCAGCGGTTTCATCTCAGATAGCACCTCTTGCCAATCAGCTTTCACTTCTTCGGGATGTAAGCCAATCATCGGATAGGCATAGCCGCGATATTGGCGGCATACTTCCATCACGGTCGTTACGGATGGCAAATCGATGGCTGGCACGAAAACCTTGCTCACACCAGCCTCCTGGGCACGACGGACTACTTCCGGCAAGTCTTCGCGGAACTCTTCTCCGTCTAAATGTGTATGGGTATCTATGAAGTTCATGGGTGATGGGTGTTAGGTGTTAGGTGATGGGTGATGATGATTACCAGAAGATGCGGACAATCAGAGCTCATGGGGTTCGTGGCGGCGGTAATAATAGATGATACCGAGTTCGCGGCATTTACGGAACCGCACTTCAGGCGGTTCGTTCTCATAGTGCTTCTCTATCTGATTCCAAAGGTCCTGAAGGATGGCGTCCACCTCGGGCCGCAACCGAGCCACTTCGGCATTAGCCTTCTTCGTGCGTTCCTGCAACTCGAATTGCTGAGTGCTGGCCGTGACAAAGATATCGAAATGGGTGCTCACCATACCGATGGAAGGATTATAGATAGGTCGGCCACCTTTCTTCAGTCGCGCCTTCTCGCCCTCAATAATCTTCTGCCCCCATTCCTTAATCGCACTCACCGTATTCAGCAAGGGCAAGCCAGGGGACTCTTCCGTGAAACCATAAAGCGGCAGGTGCTGCTTCTTGATTTCTCCGCGCTCTACCGACATCAGCAGCACCTTGATGAAATGGGAAACGTACATCTGGGCCATCTGCATGCTGCGCTCCATCTTATGGCGGTTACGCGTCTGGGCAGCCAAGGTCATTCTATATTGCTCGCTGGCCGTCAGCAATCGGTCGTAGGCCGGCTGCGCACGATTAAGCGTCTGCCAGTCGATGAAACGATTGCGCACGACGTAGATTTCATTGTTGTCGAGCAATGTCTTCAACGCCCGCAGTCGGGCGGCATCGGTCTTAGGGAATCGGCGATATGGCACTTAGGGGTGGGTTATAGATGAAAGATGAAAGATTATAGATGAAAGATGAAAGATTAAAGATGAAAGGAGATCAGTATTCGCGATGCATCATCTTGTCGGTATAGGCTTTGAGCTCAGCCTTGCGCTCTTCGGGCACTTTGACGGCAGCCAGATACTTGCGGCTTTCGTCGAAGTAATGCTGTATCTTCGCTTCGGCCAGCTGGCGGATACCTATTTTATTATAGAGGGCCGTCACGGCAGCAATCTTCTCTTTCGGGTCGGGATGCTGGGCATTCACCCAATGTGACAGTTCTGCCCGTTGCTCTTCTGTGGCAAGGTTGAAAGCGTTGATGAGCATATAGGTCTTCTTGTTGCACATAATGTCGCCGCCGATGGCCTTGCCGAAGACGGCGGGGTCGCCATAGACGTCGAGATAATCGTCCTGCAACTGGAAGGCCAATCCAATCTGTTCGCCAAACTTATAGAGATTGGCGGCATCTTCTTCGGAGGCATCAGCCAGGATGGCACCCATCTTCAGCGCACAAGCCAGCAGCACGCTGGTCTTCAGGCGGATCATCTCAATGTATTCCTCTTCGCGGACATCGTTGCGCGTTTCAAACTCCATGTCGTATTGCTGACCTTCGCCTATCTCCAAAGCAGTCTCCGTGAATAGGTCAAGCACAGGCTTAAGTTTCTCCACAGGGCATTCTGCCATGCGCTGATAGGCCAGCACCAGCATCGAGTCGCCTGATAGAATAGCCGTATTGGCATCCCATTTCTTATGAACCGTAGGATTACCGCGGCGCACATCGGCATTGTCCATGAGGTCGTCGTGGAGCAACGTGTAGTTATGATAGGTTTCCAAGGCAATGGCCGACGGAAGGATACACTCGGGATTTTCCTTGTAGAGATTATAGCCGAGCAGCATCAGCGTGGGGCGTATGCGCTTGCCCCCCATCGACAGCACGTATTTAATCGGATCATAGAGTCCCTTCGGCCTGCGCTCATAAGGCAGGTTGTCGAGATACTCATTAATCATTCTCAGAATTTCATCAGCAGTTTTCATATCTTATTCCTTTATTTTAAAGTGCAAACACCACGGGGATAGCCATCATCGTACGGCAGGGTTTACCCTTGTCTTCACCGGCTTTCCAGTCAGGCATCATACGAATCACGCGCAAAGCTTCGCGATCGAGCAGCGGATGGGCCGATTTCAGCACCATGACATCGCTTACCTTCCCGTCTTTATTGACGATGAAAGAGACGACGACCTTGCCCTGTATCTTTCTCGACTGAGCTGCTGAAGGATAATTCAGATTGCGCGTCAGCCACTTCATGAATTCCACGGGGCCACCGGGAAACTCAGGAAGCCGCTCCACCACGCGGAAATTGAGCGGATTATCTTTTTCATCCACGGCAACAGGCACAATGGCTTTCGTGTCTTCTTCCTGTTTTTGAGCACCTTCGCCGTCGAGTTGGGCTTCCTGACTCTTCACCAACTGCTCAGGCACTTCCTCCACAACCTTCTTTTCTACCACGTTGATCTTCGCCTTCATCTCCTTGGTCTTAGGCTCCGGCACCTGGTAGGCAATCATATTGTCGGCGGGCTTATTGGGCTTGAATTCCATATCCTGCACAATCTTTTCGAGCATTTCAGTATCAACCTCCTCATCGCCGGGTGAAACGGAGATGGCAAGGCTCAAGGCAAACAGACAAGCCGATACAGCCAGTCCGATCAGGAAGAACCAACCCCTCCTGTGCTCCAGATCTGCTTGATATGATTTCTTTATCTCCACACTAAACGCGAAAAAAATCCGTTATTACTTCGATAAGAATTTTCAAATTCTTTGCAAAGATAGACAAAAATGCCGTATCTTTGCACTTAATTTTGATAAAATAGATGAAAAAGTTGGTATTTACGCTTCTTGCGATGCTATTCAGCCTGTTTGCAGGCGCTCAAGAGAGTCAGACGCAGTACAATTTCCTGCGCCTGCCCGTCAGCGCGCATGCTGCGGCGCTTGGAGGCGACAATATCACAATCATCGAAGACGACCCCACGCTGACCTTCAACAATCCGGCCCTGCTTGGAAGCGTCAGCGACAAGACCATGAACCTCAACTTCATGACCTATATGCAGGGTGCCGTCACAGGAAGTGCTTCATTCTCACGTACCGTCAACGATAAAGCATCGTGGGCGGCTATGGCGCAATACGTGGACTATGGAAAAATGAAGGAGACCGATGCCAGCAACATCCAGACGGGTGAGTTTGCTGCCCGCGACATTGCCCTGAGCGGCGCTTTCAGCTACCTGCTGGCCAAGAACCTCATGGGCGGCATCACGGCCAAGTTTATCACCAGCTATATCGGACAATACAATTCCATTGCCGTGGGCGTGGACCTCGGTCTCAACTACTACAACCCCGATACGGAATGGAGCTTCTCGGCCGTGGCCCGTAATCTGGGCGGTGAGCTCAAAGCATACGACGAAGAATACGGCAAGATGCCGCTCGACGTGATGATTGGAGCCTCCAAGCGACTCGGCAACAGCCCACTGCGACTATCGGCCTCACTCGTTGACCTCACCCATTGGGACTACAAGTTCATCAACCATTGGGTGTTCGGTGTTGACGTTTTGCTGGGCGAACAGTTCTACTTGGCCGCCGGCTACAACCTGCGTCGTGCCAACGAAATGAAAATCGTGGCCAACGATGAGGAGAAAGGCAGCAGTCATGGTGCCGGAATCTCCCTGGGTGCCGGATTGCAACTGGAACGTTTCAAGCTGCAGGTGGCCTATGGCAAGTACCACGTCAGTTCATCCTCGCTCATGATCAATCTCTCTTACAGCCTTTAGTTTTCATCTTGAAACTTTAATCTTGAAACTTCTTAACCCCTATGACATTCCGCCAGACACTTCTCATGCTGTTAGTGGCTGCCCTCGCGAACACGATGGCATGTAGCGGCACGAAGGTAAGGAATGCGGAAATACAAGATACGACTATGGAAAAGACCGTCAGAAGAGCTGCCGTGGCAGGAAGTTTCTACCCGGACAGCACAGAAGAAGTACTCAAAGAGTTGAAGGATTGCTTCAAGCCATTCCTCAAGTGCGAACAGCGTTCCGACATTCAAGCCGTCATTGTGCCCCACGCCGGATGGGTGTTTTCGGGTGAAGTGGCTGCTTCAGCCTTTGCCCGAATTGATCCAGCGAAGCATTACGAGAGGATATTCCTCATCGGTCCCAGTCATCAGGTGTGGCTCGATGCCGTTTCGGTGAACACAGCGGCAACCCACTATGCCACCCCTCTTGGCGAAGTGCCTGTGGATACGGCTGTCTGCCAGGCGCTGGTCTCAAAGAATCCCGAACTTTTCAGATACGACCCTCGGGCCCACGCCCGTGAGCATTGCCTGGAAGTGCAACTGCCTTTCCTGCAATATCATCTGGAGGAGATGCCGCCCATCGTGCCCGTCATCATCGCTACCGACCATTTCGACAAACTCGCTGATCTGAACGAAGCCCTCTCTCCTTGGTTCAATGAGCGCAACCTGTTTGTGATTTCCTCCGACTTCAGCCACTATCCTTCCTATCAAGACGCGCTGAAAGCCGACGGCCGCACAGGCGAGGCCATCGAGAGCGGGAGCGTGCAGATGCTGGCCAACGCCATTGAGCGCAATGCCAACGAGGACATTCCCGGGCTCTCCACCAGCGCCTGCGGCTCGGCTGCCATCTTCACGCTGCTCATTTACACCAACCGCAACCCGCAACTCCATGTGGAGCATATCCTCTATCGCAATTCGGGCGACAGCAAGTATGGCGACCATGAGCGCGTGGTGGGCTACCATTCTTATATTGTATATCCCAAGCCCAGAGACCCGTCTGCCTTCTCGCTTACATCAGAGGAGAAAAAGACGTTGCTGAAAATAGCCCGCACGAGCATAGAGGACAGTTGCCGCCATCAACCAGCCAAGCCTATAGAGGTGAGCGAAAACCTGAAGACACCACTCGGAGCCTTTGTCACTCTCCATAAGAACGGTAGGCTCCGCGGCTGTATCGGACATTTCGGGGAAGACATCCCACTCTACAAGACCGTCAGCCAGATGGCTCGTTCGGCAGCCTTCGAAGACCCGCGGTTCCCAGCAGTAACGGCCGATGAGATGAAGGATATAGAGATTGAAATCTCGGTGCTCACACCCCTGAAGCGCATCTCGGACATCAGCGAGTTCAAGTATGGACAACAGGGCATCTACATGCGCAAGGGTTATCGAAGCGGAACGTTCCTGCCACAAGTGGCCCACGAGGTGAACTGGACAAAAGAAGAGTTTCTCGGCCATTGCGCACAAGACAAGGCCGGCATCGGCTGGTATGGATGGAAGGAAGCCGAACTCTACACCTACGAAGCCATTCTCTTTGAGGAATGAAGGAGTGTCTGTTCTATACAAAACTGGAGAGCGGTGCCGTTCGTTGCGCGCTATGCCCTCACAGCTGCCTGATCAAGCCGGGCGATCGTGGACTGTGCCGTAGCCGCATCAATCGGGGAGGCTCACTCTATTCTGAAGCCTACGGTCGTCCCTGTGCGCTGGCCATCGATCCCATTGAGAAGAAGCCGCTCTATCATTTCCACCCAGGCGAGGAATGTCTTTCGCTGGCTTGCACAGGATGTAACCTGCGCTGCAAAGGATGTCAGAATCACGATATCTCACAAGTGAAGCCTGCAGAAGCCAACTACTACCTGCTCTCACCCGAAGAACTGATTGCCACAGCCCGCAAGCATCGCCAAAACATCATCGCCTATACCTATACCGAACCGCTCACGTGGTATGAATACACGCTCGACTGCGCCCAATTGGCCCACAAGAACGGCATGATAAACGTACTCGTCTCAGCCGGTTATATCAACGAAGAACCCCTCCGCCAGATTGCTCCTTTCCTAGATGCCGCAAACATCGACCTGAAATACTTCAACGATGAGACCTACCGACGTATGTCTGGAGCCTCGTTAGAGCCTATCCTCAAAACGCTGAAGATACTACGCGAGCACCATGTGTGGCTTGAAATCACCCATCTGATGATTCCCGGAACAGAGACAGTCGAGGAGTTCCGCGCCATGTGCAGCTGGCTTCGGGAGAACGGTTTCAGCGACACGCCCCTCCATCTATCCCGCTTCTTTCCACGCTATCAGCTCCAGCAAGGCTATGCCCCCACCCCTGTCTCCACACTCCGGAAGGCCAAGGAAATAGCCCGCGAAGAAGGCATTCGCCACGTCTATCTGGGCAACCTTCCACCATCCGAAGAGTAGCTATATATCAGAGGCCTTGCTTCCAAAGTCTGGAAGGAAGGCTTCCAATGGGCAGAAGCATCGTTTCCAAAGTCTGGAAAGAACGCTTCCACTTGCTGGAAGCAAACCGTCTCTTGAGTAAAGGACGCAATAACAGGATTTCTACGATTTGAACAAATATTTCACTCAAATAATTGGTAATGTCTGAATAAAACCTTAATTTTGCAGAAAAGAATAATATCAACGATATGAAAAAGATAACAATAGCCATCGACGGACACTCGTCGTGCGGAAAATCAACTATGGCCAAGGACCTGGCCAAAAGAATAGGATATGTGTATGTAGATACCGGTGCCATGTACCGGGCGGTGACGCTCTTTGCGCTTCGCAACGGTCTCTTTGAGGAGGATGGAGCAGTAAAAGTGGACGAGCTGGAAAACCGCATGGGCGAGATCAGGATTTCGTTCAAGTTTAATCCCGAAACCGGACGGCCAGACACCTATCTGAACGGAGAACTGGTAGAAAGGGAAATCCGCGGAATGGAGGTTTCCAACCACGTGTCGCCCATTGCCGCCATCGGTTTTGTGCGCGAGGCCATGGTGGCCCAACAGCAACAAATGGGAAAGAAAGGCGGCATCGTGATGGATGGCCGCGACATCGGTACGGTGGTATTCCCGAATGCCGAACTGAAGGTATTCGTGACGGCATCGGCAGAGGTCCGCGCCCAGCGTCGCTATGACGAACTGAAAGGAAAGGGTCAGGAAGCCGACTATGAGGAAATCCTGAAGAACGTGCAGGAGCGTGACTATATCGACTCCCACCGCGAAGTGTCTCCCTTGCGTCAGGCAGATGATGCCCTGCTGCTGGATAATTCGAACATGACTATCCCCGAGCAGAACGAATGGCTGCTGAAGCAGTATGAGCTAAGAGTCAAGAATTAAGAGTTAAGAATTATGAAGTAGGAATTCGCGGCATTGCTCCATCAGCCATTTGGGTGTGCTGGTGGCTCCGCAAATGCCTACCGAGGATACCCCCTCTAACCACGACGGGTCAATCTCACCGGCACCTTCTATCAGGTGGCTATTGGGGTTGACCCGTTGACATTCTTCAAAAAGCACACGGCCATTGCTGCTCTTGCGTCCGCAAACGAAAAGGATGAGGTCGTGACGAGCCGCAAACTTGGAAATATTGGGCATGCGGTTGGCCACCTGGCGGCAGATGGTGTCGAAACTCTGGAAGTGGGCATCGGGAGAAATATGCTCTTGAATGTAACTGATAATCCGATGGAATTCATCGAGGCTCTTCGTGGTCTGCGAATAGAGATAGATATCATGCGAGAAATCGAGTTTCTTCACATCGTCTAAGTGGGCTATCACGATGGCGTTGCCACCCGTTTGACCGACGAGGCCCATCACTTCTGCATGGCCGGGCTTGCCGAAGATAACGATGGAAGGCCCTCCGGCTTCAAATTGCCGCTTGATTTTCTTTTGCAACTGCAAGACAACGGGACAGGTAGCATCGATGATTTCAATGTTATTCCGCCGAGCCAGTTCGTAGGTTTCAGGAGGTTCCCCATGAGCACGCAACAGCACTTTCACGTCGTGCAGATCAGCCATCTGTTCGTGGTCGATAGTGATGAGTCCGAGTTGCTTCAGGCGCTCGCATTCCATTCCGTTGTGAACGATGTCGCCCAAGCAATACAGGGTGGTGCCCTTTGCCAATTCCTCTTCAGCCTTGCGGATGGCGGTCGTCACACCAAAGCAAAAACCGCTGCCGCTGTCTATTTCAATTTGCATTACTTCTTCATTTGTGTAAAATACATGTCGAGCAAATCACCTGCAGCCTTAAAGGATGTCTTTTCGCCGCCAAGGACACTCTGCTCGGCCGACTTGATTTGTTCGGCAATGAGCGGATTATTATAGAACGAATTGCGCAGATGCTCGTTGATGCTCTCATACATCCAGTATTTGGACTGCTCGTTGCGGCGGTGCTGGAAGTAGCCGTTTGCCTTCACGAAATCGATATACAGGTAGATCATGTCCCATACTTCCTTGATGCCTAAGCCATAAAAGCCGCTATAGCAGAGCACCTTAGGCAGCCAGCCACTCTCGGGCATCGGGAAGAAATGAAGGGCGTTACGGAAGTTGGTGGCGGCCATCTGGCAGCGGTCCACATTCTCACCGTCGCACTTGTTGATGACTATGCCGTCGGCAATCTCCATGATGCCGCGCTTGATGCCCTGCAGTTCATCGCCGGTGCCTGCCAACTGGATGAGCAGGAAGAAATCTACCATTGAATGGCAGGCCGTCTCACTCTGCCCCACTCCGACGGTCTCCACGAAAATTTTGTCGAAACCAGCTGCCTCACAAAGAATAATCGTCTCACGCGTCTTACGGGCTACGCCACCGAGAGAACCAGCCGTTGGCGAAGGACGGATGAAGGCTTCCTTTCGCTGGGAAAGCTTCTCCATACGCGTCTTGTCGCCAAGAATACTACCCTTGCTGCGCTCGCTGGAAGGGTCGATGGCCAAGACAGCCAATTTGCCGCCCGTGCGTTCCAGCACATGAATGCCAAACTCGTCAATCGACGTACTCTTACCAGCACCTGGCACGCCACTGATACCGATGCGCACGGAGTTGCCACTATAAGGCAGACACTTGTCGATGACCTCCTGCGCCTTGGCATAATGGTTGGGATTGACGCTTTCAACCAGCGTAACGGCCTGAGAAAGAATGGTGACATCGCCTTTCAGGATGCCCTCTACCATCTCAGCAGCCGAATATTCATGGCGGCGGAAACGCCCACGTTTCAGGTAAGGGTTCACGATGCTCTGGCTGGTGACGCCAGCATTGACTTGCAGCCCTTTGTATTCTTCGCTATTCTCGGGATGATCCATATCTTAAACTAAGAATTGATGTTTACATTAATAATAACTTTCGGACGCTTCGGATCATTGGTGATCATCAGCACACGGGGCTTCGAACGGGCTTTCTTGATTTCCCTCGCATCCACGGTAATCTTCAGCTTGGCCTGTTCTCCTGCCTGCAACCTCGTCTTGTTGAGTTTCACCTTCATGCCGACGGTGAACATCTGGAGCGCAGAGATATCGAGTTCGGTACGTCCCTTATTCTCGATGATGATGGTCTCCGTCTTCTTTGACTTTCCGTTGAACGCGATGTTCAGTTCCTCAGACGAAAGATTCAACTTGGGGGCATACTGCATCTGTGTCTCTGTCATCTCGGTGAATGCCGGTAACAATACGGTAGAAACCGAGATTTCCTTCTCAGGATGCACCTTGTCGCCAGGATACATACCCAGGAAGACGCTCGTCTGCGTCAGGCCATAGTCGCGCACCTTCTTGGAGTCGAGGATGAGGGAGATTGTACCTTGCCGTCCTGGAAGCAACGTAGTAGGAGAAACCTGAGCCTGCATATAAGAAGGCAGATGCATCACGACGGGCGACACGCTCTTTGAGGAAGCGTTCCGGATGTTGATTTTCTGAACCGGACGATCACCGCGATTGACGTCATCAAACTCCACGTCGTTGCGATCTACATTCAGATCAACAATGGTATAAGGATACTGTCCGGCAAAGTCGATGATTTCTTCAACCACCACACCACGAATCTGCAGATAGAAGGGTTGCTGCGTGGCATCGCTATAGAGTGCGATGTCCTTGAAGAAGTGTCCCATCTGGCGCGAGTCGTAGGTGGCGTTCACCACAAACGATTCACCCGGAGCAATCTGCCCCTTAGGATATTCCACCGTCGTACATCCGCAAGAGGTCTTCACATCCTTGATGGTGATGGGGTTGGTACTTCTGTTCTGCATTTCAAACTTCGCGGTCACTGGCTGTTCGTAGATCACATTACCGCAGTCGATGACTTGATTCTTCACAGAGAGTTGCTGGGCTTTCGCACCATAGGGCATGAGAGCAAAGAGGCAAAAAGGCAAAACCGTTTTCACCATACTTGCGACTCCGCTCGCCATTGATTCAATTTTAATTACCATATTTATATTCTATCACTTATTCAATTAATGATGTACGATATTATTTCACCTTAATCACCATGGCCTTTGCGCGAGCTGTGTATTCGGGTGAGTATGCACATTGAACGGTGCAGATGCCCGTCTGATAGGTACCGGCACGATCCACGTAGTATTCAGTCTCTATCACGTGCTTGCCCTTGCGCATTCGGTCGAAATAATAATGCGTGGCATTGTCCTTGGGTGCAGTATAATAGCCCCAATGATAACCACTCAGCTGACGGACGGGCTCCAGACAAGCAGCACGCTTGTCGATGAGTTGTACGAAGTCGTAGTCGCGTTCTGCCTCGATGGTCAGACGGATGCTAATCTTGTCGCCGACCTTCAGTTCGCGGTTGCCACCGACGATTTCACGCGTCAACTTCATACCGCTGGCAGCATTGTCTACATCCGTGGCAGGCTGCATAAACTGTAGGTAGAGAGCACCCCAACTGGTTCCTTCAGAGGTTTTCTCAGCCATGAATACAGCATCTTTCACCTGTCCCATGGTGGGCAATTCGCTGACAGTGGTCTTCACGTAACCCAGTCCGGCCGTAGCCTTCGGGGCATCAATATCCTTGCCGTTGATTTTGAGGGATGTAGGCTCTTGTGCTGCAAGGATTCCCGTCTGCCCGTTGAGGAAAGCGAAGATGGCATTGACGCTATTGATGGGCGTGTCCCAAACCTGCGTGCGTTTTTCCTGTAACAACCAGCGGCGCATCTCGTTGATATTCTTTTCATCGGCAGGATTCACAATCTGCAAGGCCTCTATAACCGCCGTCTGGGTGGGTATGCGATAGTCACACCAACTGTAACCAGCACGTGGCGTGTCATAATAGCGGCCTTTCTCTTCGGTATAGACCGTGTATTCCATCAGGCTCTGCAAATATTCTGTAGCCTTCTGCTGCTGTCCGTTCTTAAATAATGTAATCGACATCAACGCCTTGGCATACATGCTCTGCTTACGAATCTGGGCTTCCAGGTATTTCATCAGGTAATCGCGGGCCATCGTCTCGTCGGCAGAAAGATTACGATTACCCACAGCACAGAGATAAACCCATTGCAAAGCATGCGAATCGTGGATATAGACAGGCTTCTTTTCCTTCTCCCGCTGCTTCATTTCCTTCACCTCCTTCACCACGATCTGACCGAGATACTTATAGGCATTATCAAGCAGGCTTTTCGTTTCGCTTTGGGGCGAAGTCAGCAGATTCAGGCGGGTGAGGAACTCTATCACCTCACCAGTCATCACCGGTGAACCACTCATTCCTTTCCACCAAGAGAAGGAACCGTCGTAGTTCTGGAGTTTCTTTAATCCCTCCAAAGCCTTATTCAACTGATAGTTGAGCGTATTCTCACGGAAGAAATTAGCCAGGGCTTTCTTCTGTTCACTCTCCTGCTGGGCTTCGGCAACCCAAGGTGTCTCATCGAGCATTAACATCTTGAGTTCCTGGTTTTTCTCAAGCGCACTCTGCAGAGTTCCGCCAGCATCCGATTCTTGCTGCCACTGGGCGATAACACTCTTCATGCGCGGACTCTGGTTGAGAATATACTTACCCAACGAATTGGCATAATAAGCAGCCGCCAGCGAGATGGCATTCTCGTCGGAAACATTGCTGACAAAAGGTAGCGACTGCACCATGAGCCACGCCGGAGAGTTGGTATATTCCACCGTAAGACGGGCGGGTGTCTGGGATGTAGTGACAGATGGGACGAGCGATGAAAGAGATATTTCCTTTGTTCCTGGATTGTGCTGTGTGAACGGGATGGTATTCATCACCTGCTCCTTGTTGGGGAGTACGGGCAGATAGTGCTGTTCGCCGTCACTAAAGTTCTTACCCTCAGCCATCACACGACAGATTAAGAGCGGCAGGCTGCCGTCGATAATACTCTCAGTAATGTCAAAAGTAGCTGAAGCCGTCTCGTTGGCCTTTACGGAGAAGGGAGCCGTCTTTTCATAGATAACCTTTTCCGTTTCGGGATCGAGCAGTTGCATTTTGGCTGTTCCGCTGACGGTATGGTCTGTGGTGTTCATGATACGCGTGCTGACGGTAGCAGCATCACCCTCGCGTACGAACCGCGGGGCATTGGGCTGTACCATCACGTCTTTCTTGGCCACTGTCTCATTTTCGAAAATGGCATTATTCATTTCGCGATCGTGAGCCAGTCCGATGAAGCGCCAGGTAGTGATACTCTCGGGCAACGTGAAACGTAGCGAGACGACGCCCTTGGCATCTGTTTCTACTGCGGGATAGAAGAAGGCCGTCTCGTTGAGGTTCTCGCGTAATTGAACCGTTGAAGAAGACGTAGGTTCTTCGGCTATGGCATCCTGCGACTGCATTGCCATATTGTCGGTCATCACAGCCGACTCTTCCACGACTTTCATTGATGCCCCGGTCATGGCCGCCCGTGACTCTACGCCCTTAGCCATCATCATAGGAGCCTCAGCCATCAGCACACGATTACGGCCTCTTATTCGTATAAACGTCTCACCACCCCTCAGATAGAAATCGCTGGTGAAGCGGGAGAAATCCCAATTGGTGGTTTTCAAGTCTTTCCATGGTTTCTGTCCACCACCATTCATGCTCCAGGTGTCTTCCCACATCCAATGGGAGTTGGGCAGATTCTGGTAGAGCCCGAGCGACAATCCCCATCGATGAGGATAAAGTTGGTCAAGACTCTTGTCAAAAAGCGTGGCAAGCAGTTGCGCCTTGGCTGGTGTGCCGTCGGGATGCGTAATCTGTAGTGTCCACGTCTCCTGTTGTCCGGGTGTCAGACGATCGCGGAAGGTGGTCCACTTCGTGATGAGCCGTTTGTCGGGCAGGGGTTTGCTGATTGTGGCACGATGGGTGTACATCTTGCTGTTTTTCACCCAAGCATAGGTGAGCAGCAGGCCGCTGCCATAAGCTTCTTTATAGGTATAGTCGATGCGACGGTTGCTGTTGGAGAGCAGGAAGGAGCCATGCTCCAGTTCCTTGTTACCGGAGAAAACGGAATAGAATACCGTGACGTCCTTGTCGGAAGAGCCAACAATCACGCTCACGGGTTTGTCACCAAACTCATTGGCACTCTGATAGAACCAGTCGGAAGTCTCCATAGGTGGTCGTTTATCGTCGAGTGAGAATACCACGAACTCGCGTTTGATGGAATCCTCTCCGCAAGTAGCCTTGAGCAGATGACTACCCGACGACAAACCGGCGAAGCCATGCATCTTGTCGGTTGCCGGAATTTCGGTATTTGCCTTCACCTTAAAGGTCTGCTTTCCGTCGATAGTATAGGTTACGTCGCCGTCAATTTCCTCGCCCGAAGCATTCTTGCGGCTGAAGCGTACCGTCTTCAGCTTCCCCTTCAGCACTTGCTTGGGCAAGTCAACGTCAAGGGCCGTCGGACGGGTACCGATGGGAATCGTCATGCTTCCATTACGGCTTTCGCCAGCCTGGTCGGTCACGTCAGCCTTTACCACGAAGTTATAGAAGCGTGCCTCCCAACTGTCAGCATCCTCCAGAATCAGCGGCACGGGTACTTCGAAAGCCCCCTCGCCATCGGTCTCAAGTTCACCGTCAGCCATTTCGTGGGCATTTTCCTGTTCAGCCCACCACCAGAAGGCACGGCGGCGCTCTACCTTATATTTCACCTTGGCGCTCTGAACGGGAACACCAGCATAACTCTTGGCTACGCCACGTACCATCAGGGTGTCACCAGCCTTATAGGATGTCTTCACCTCGTCGAATGTCACTTCGTACGTAGGCCGTTTGTATTCCTCCACGCGAATACTCTGGTAGCCACCTCCGTTGTTCGTGCGCAGGGTGAACATGCCTGTGAGTCCCGTGACTGGCAGTTCAAAGTCGGCTGTTGCCGCGCCATAGCTGTCGGTAGTGAGTTCTTTCTTCCCCACCTCCTTGCCGTTGGCATCGCGTAGAATGAGCGTGACCGGCTCTTGCGCCCGTACGCCGACCTCCACGCCCCTCCGGTTCACATAGGCCAGCACTGTGGCGTGCACCGTCTGTCCCGGGCGGTAAAGCATGCGGTCGGTGTAGATACTCACAGACTTCTGTTCCTTTTGGGGTTCATAATATGTAAATCGGCTCCAGTTCTCATGGCATGCTGGCATAAACTGGTCGGCAGCGGTATAGGCGCGGTAGGTGTCGGGGCGTTCGTCGCCCTTCCATACGTATTCGCCCTTCTCGTTGGTAATGACCGTTTGCACAGAGGCTTTCTTCCCGTAGCGCGATTCTCTCTTGAACTCCAGTTTCGCTCCAGCCACAGGGGCTCCCGTCGTGGCGTCCACCACGATATAGCGGCGTGCATCCTTTGGGATATCCTCCGAGATGACCGTAATGTTACTTACATTATATAATAATGTATCGGGCTTGATTCCAGGGTCGCTGGCCGTAAATTCGATACTATAGCGGCCTAACGGCAAGGCAGGGATGTTCAATGTGTCGCGGAACAGTTCATAGTTCTGCTTCCCCGTATAATGATGCGTCTGGCTGTCCACCTCCTTCTTCGTTTTCTCATTCCAAATGCGCATCTTGACCCATTCGAGATTGCGGATATTACGCAGCGTCACCTCACAGGTCTGCGAGGGTGTGCTCAAATGACGCGCTACATACACATCATATTGCGGACAGGTGAGCCGCTGTTTCAAGTTGCGGAAATAATTGGCATTTCGATACGTTGGCCATGTCTGCAGGACATAGTCGGCATAGGCTAGTTTCTCCTTGGTGTCAAACATATTGCCGGTCTTCTTCTCTGCCAAATAGCCGCACTCGGGCAGATCCTTGTAGCGTTCTATCAGAGAGTCGGTCTTTTCCCCCATATCGGCGGCCGTCAGCATCGCAGCCACCCTCATGCCCGCCGCGTCGTAGTAGTCGTGCATCAGCCGGTAAGCCTCCCTGTATCCGTTTTTGGCCGCATATCTCCCCAGCAGAGAGAGCAGGTCGTGGTTGAACACCTTACTGTCGTCGCCCTTCTCCACCATCGGTTCGAAGCGCCCCGCCGGAGTCTGGGCCAGCAGTCTAACGTCACGGAACGTCCGCTCGTAGTGGGTCCTTCCTTTCTCATGCCGACCGTCGCCTAGGGCTTCATTATTAAGGTAAGCCTCAGCCGTCACGGCATTCATCACGGCAGCATAGGCCGCATCCTTATTCTCAGCCTCCTGCGTCAGTTTCTCCAGCCGCTCCATCACAGGCTTCAGCGAGTCAGGCGCTATCTCCATCTGCAGGTTCCAGTATTTCAGCTGCGCCTTCAGCAACTGTCCGTACTCCTTGCCCTTTTGGGCTTTCTTCACGATTTTCTCCATGATTTCCATCTGCGTCTTGGGCAGATCCTTACGGGCAGCCTCGTCAGCCTGCTTCCACAATTCATCATAGCCCTGAGCCGAAAGTTGGGAGGCCGTCAATAACATGGTCATAAGTATCAGTAAATGCTTTATCATTGTTCCGTATCGTTATATAACATTGCAAAGTTACAAAAAAATCCCGATTCTGGCAAATCCCTATATCTATTTAATACCATTTTCATTTTATTATTAGTAAAATGTTATTAAAAAGCAAAATAGTATCGGGGTTTTGCTCGGAAAATCATTATCTTTGCAGTCAGAATAAACATTTACAACCTTATTAGATATGAACAACAAAACTTACGGACATTTCGACGACACCCATCGCGAGTATGTCATCACCGACCCTCAGACTCCATGGCCTTGGATCAACTACCTGGGCAACGAGGATTTCTTCTCACTCATTTCCAATACCGCCGGCGGCTACTCATTCTTCAAGGATGCCAAGTTCCGCCGTATCACACGCTATCGCTACAACGGCGTGCCAATGGATAATGGCGGACGCTATTTCTACATCAACGATGGGAAGGACGTATGGAATCCCGGATGGAAGCCCTGCAAGACGCCGCTCGACCGCTACGAGTGCCGCCACGGCATGAGCTACACCCGCATCACGGGCGAGAAGAACGGCGTAGAGGCTTCGGTGCTCTTCTTCGTGCCGCTCAAGAAATGGTGCGAGGTGCAGAAGGTAACCCTGAAAAACCTTTCAAACGAGACCAAGCAACTGAAACTCTTCTCGTTTGCCGAGTGGTGTCTCTGGAATGCAGCCACCGACATGGAGAACTTCCAGCGCAACTTCTCCACGGGCGAGGTGGAGATAGACGGTTCCGTGATCTATCACAAAACCGAATACAAAGAGCGCCGCAACCACTATGCCTACTACTCGGTGAACACTCCGATACAGGGATTCGACACCGACCGCGAGTCGTTCGTGGGACTCTATAACGAGTTTGCCAATCCCGATGCCGTCATGGAGGGCCGCCCGCGTAACTCCGTGGCCCACGGCTGGAGCCCCATCGCCTCCCACTACATCGAAGTGGAACTGAAGCCCGGCGAGCAGAAAGATTTCATCTTCGTGCTCGGTTACGTAGAACAGCCACAGGAAGAGAAATACGCCCCGAAGACACCCGGACTCATCACTTCGCTCGGCGACCTCGACCGCACGTTTATTAATAAGGTAAGGGCCCAGCAGACCATTGCCGAATTCGACACCGTGGAGAAAGTGGACAAGGCTTTTGCTGAACTGGCCGCTTTCTGGGACGACCTGCTCGACCGCTACACCGCAAAGACAGGCAACGAAGCGCTCGACCGCATGGTCAACATCTGGAACCAATACCAGTGCATGGTGACGTTCAACTTCTCGCGCTCAGCCTCGTTCTTCGAGAGCGGCGTGGGCCGCGGCATGGGCTTCCGCGACTCTAACCAAGACCTCGTGGGCTTTGTTCATCAGATTCCTTCTCGCGCCCGTGAGCGCATCATCGACATCGCCTCCACGCAGTTCCCCGACGGCGGATGCTACCACCAGTATCAGCCACTCACCAAGCGCGGCAACAACGACATCGGCGGCGGATTCAACGACGATCCCTGCTGGCTCATCTTCGGAACCGTGGCCTATATCAAGGAGACTGGCGACTTCTCCATCCTCGACGAGATGGTGCCCTTCGACAACCAGCCCGGCTCTGAGGTCACGCTCTTCGACCATCTGCGCATCTCGTTCAACCACGTCGTGGAGAACCTTGGTCCCCACAAGCTTCCGCTCATCGGACGCGCTGACTGGAACGACTGCCTCAACCTGAACTGCTTCTCGTGGGATCCCAACGAGAGTTTCCAGACCACCGAGAACAACAGCGTGGGCTCCAAGGCCGAGTCGCTCATGATTGCCGGCCTCTTCGTGGTCTGCGGCAAGGATTATGTGGAGCTTTGTCAGCAACTGTCTAGTAAAACTAGTAATACTAGTCAATCTAGTATCTACTCCGCTGAGGCCGCCCGTGCCCAGAAGGAAATCGACGCCATGATTGCCGCCGTAAAGAAAGACGGATGGGATGGCGAGTGGTATCTGCGCGCCTACGATTTCTACGGCAACAAGATTGGCTCCAACGAGTGCGAGGAAGGCAAGATATTCATCGAGAGCCAAGGATGGTGCGGCATGGCCGGTATCGGACAGGAAGAAGGAATGGTGGACCGCGCCCTCGACTCCTGCAAGAAATATCTCGACTCCGAGCATGGCATGGTGCTCAACAATCCCGCCTTCACCACCTATCATGTGGAGATGGGCGAAATCAGTTCCTACCCCGCTGGCTACAAGGAGAACGCAGGTATCTTCTGCCACAACAACCCGTGGGTGATCATCGCCGACACCGTGGCTGCCCGCGGCAACGACGCCTGGGAACTCTATCAGAAGATTTCACCTGTGTTCATCAAGGACCAGACGCTCCATAAGGTGGAACCCTACGTGAACTGTCAGATGGTGGCCGGTAAGGATGCTGCCCGTCCCGGCGAGGGCAAGAACTCATGGCTCACGGGAACAGCCGCTTGGATGTGGCTCACCGCCTCGCAATACATCCTCGGCATCAAGCCCGCCTACGACGGTCTGCTCATCGATCCGTGCGTGCCGCAGACGGCCAAGGAATACACCGTGAAACGTAAGTTCCGCGGAGGCGAGTACCTCATCACCATCCGCAACCCCAAGGGTGTGCAGAAGGGTGTCAGCAGCATCATCTTCGACGGTCAGCCCCTTCAGGGCAATGTCGTGCCCGCTGCCGAGGGCAGCCACACCGTGGAAGTCACCATGGGCTAAATCCCTGACTCTGCTACAATAAAAGAATGCGGCATCCGGAATCTTTCCGTGTACCGCATTCTTTTTCTTTTAGCGCTTATCTTCGTTCGAAATACAACTTCTGATCATTTATCTTCCATTCCATACGATGCCCCGTGAATTTCACAATCTCGTACTCTTGGGCATTGGTAGCACAAAAGCCACCCCAAAGCCTGATGCACTTTCCGTCATCCGAGAGTTGATAGTTCATTTCATTTTGATAGTTACCGGATAAAATATCATGAACATCTATCAGGCACGTCCCTGACGTTGGCGAGTCTTCATGGAAAGTGTAATAGACAATGCCCTCACTCACCACGTGCGGCTCATAAACTTCTAGCCAGCGCCCTTCCAGGCTACCCTCTGTTACCGCAATTTGTTCGTCGTCCGAAGAACAGGCTCCCAACAGGAACGCGGTCATCAAAAACAATAATATGCGTGCTTTCATCTTACTTTCCCATAAATTTACCAACAAACAAAATCACTCCCGACGACTGCTCATGGATGACATAGACAAACGGACGATTGGCATGGAATGTGGCCTTGGGCGGTTCCTGTGTGTCAGCTACAGCAGACAAGAAATTAAGTCCCGCTATAGTGACGGCAGCAGCTTCTGAGCCCTCTTCGTTTACCTTAATCTTTGCTTTCTGCTTCATCATGCTGATATAAAGATCTCCATTTTCACACATATTCGGGATTTCAGCGCTGTTTCCATCAAAGGCTCGACGTATGCCCATACCCTTGAGCAACTCTATCAGTCCTCCTGCATCATCCGTATCGAATGCCGTCTCGAAGCGCGGCAGCTTCAAATCCACGGCATATCTACGAGCCTCCCGAAGGGGATTTTTCAGAAAGTCGGTGGACCATCCCGACGCAGCCAGACTGCTGATGACGTCGTCGGTGGTCTTACCATCTTCTGGCAACATGACCGTCATCATCCATTGCCCGTTGCCGTATGGAATGGAAACAGCTGCATACTGGTCGTTACGGAGATAATTCATATAAACATTCTGGTGCATCAGCGGCACGCGCGTTTCTCCGTCTGGCGTTGTGAAAACCTCCTCCCGCGTTTCATTCTTCTCGAACATCGATGCCCAATCGGCCTTGAAATAGATGGCATTGAGCAGATAACTCACCGTTCGCGGATCAACTCGTTCCAGAATGGTCGGAATCATCCCGCGGGTCTTCTCATCGCACCACCCGTTAATCCTGCCGAGGGTCGATGGCGAACTGAAATCGAGGGCCTCAGCCTTGGCATCATAATAGTTGGACATGTCCTGCTGAAACTGCTTTCTCAGCTGGTACTTATCGTTCACGAAGATAGCATTAGCAATATTCAGCTGCACCTTTTCGTCCACATGCGGCAGATTGTCGATAAGGTTCTTGCAATAGTCGTTCACGGCCTGGATGCCGCCCTTGTGGAAGCCCAGCGTCTGCTCCAATTCCTGCTCGGTGGTGCCCGTGGCGCCATCGTTCACCATACTTAATACGTATGTGATACTCAGGGGCGAGCAGACAATGCTCCGGTTCTTCATCTTCCCGTTCAGCGACTGGAAGAAATTAAGCGTGAAAGCGTTGTTGTCGTTGGCAAACACCGTCTGCTCCGCTGTCAGCCGTACCGGTTTCACCTCCTGATACATGTTCACATACTTCGGTTCACCTGCTTCCTCAATCGACTCCGACGAAGAACAGGCTCCCAGCATACTGCCTAACAGAAGGGCTGCAATCAGAAATTTCGTTTGTTTCATATCTATTTTGATTATGGTTTATTTGCTGCCTATAAAACCAAATAATCGCGGAATCTTGTATGGCTTAATGTTAAAACTACTGCCCCAAAAGGTTAACAAATCTAAAAGTCCCGTTTTTCATACAAGATTTTGTAATTTCGTTGTTTCATAAGCAGAAGACATCTTAAATGGACGAGCAACTCGTAGAGCGCATACGACAAAACGACCAGCGGGCGATGAGCCTGCTCTACCAGCGTTATGTAGGGATACTGACGTCGGTATGTTACCGCTATGTCGTGCACGAAAACGATGTGAAGGACGTGCTGCAGAACAGTTTCGTGAAGATATTCACTTCGCTCTCCTCCTTTGAGTTCCGAGGCGAAGACTCGCTCAAGGCATGGATGACAAGAATCGTCGTGAACGAGTCGCTCAATTTCCTGCAAAGCCGCAAGAAGATGCTCTTCGTGGATGATGAAAAGTATCTGCACGACGTGCCGGACGAAAAGGAGGTCAGTCTGGACAGAATCTCTGACGACGAACTCCACCAACTCATCCGCGAACTGCCCGACGGTTATCGAACGGTGCTCAACCTATACGTCTTCGAAGGTTTGCCGCACCGACAGATTGCCCAGATGCTAAGCATCAAGGAATCCACCTCAGCCTCTCAGTTTCACTACGCGAAACATCTGCTGGCTAAGAAAATCAAGAACTTAAAAAACAAGAAAGAATGAAAGAAGAATGGACCGACAAACTGAAGACCCGACTGGAGCATCACGAGATGACTCCGCCCGCAGGACTTTGGGAAGGCATCAGCAAGCAGATGACCCCTGCTGAGAAGCCTGTCCGTAAGTCTTCTTCAGCCCTTTCGAAGCGATGGCTTGCTGCCGCTGCCGCCCTGCTGGCATTGGCAGGATTCTTCACGCTCTACGATTTCAAGAACGACGCGACCATTGAAACTCCCAAAAACATAGCTGAAAAGGTGGAAACCACGCAAGTTCCTGCCCGTGAACAAACATCCGAAGAAAACCCTGCCGATGAAGTAACAGCAAAGCATCGCGACAATTTCCTTCTGGCCCAGGCCAAACCTAGCATCCGCAAGGCGACCTCACCTGTAGCCGATGAGCCGACGCCTGCCGTTCTCAAAGCAGATGCCAAAGACAAAGAAGATATTACAGTAGATTCAAAAGACAAAGAGGAATACTCCGAGGCCAGACAACAAGCCTCCGAGCCGACTTCCGAAGAGGCCCAAACCTTAAAGAACACGCCACGAGGCAACACGCCGCTTCCCCCTTCACGCGGAGAGCAGAATACTGCGCCCCACACCACCGCCAGCCAATCAGCCGGACAATGGTCGTTCGGGCTCCATGCGTCAGGAGGGCTCCTGGCTGCCAATAGCCAACAACCAAACTACCCAGCCGACGCTTACATGAACGACCCGTTGTTCCCCTCACCCTCAGGCCAAAACTATTCCGATGCCGATAATCCGCAAAAGGAAAGCCAATTAAAGGCCAAACACCATCTGCCCATCCGCTTCGGCCTGAAAGTCGGCTATCAGCTGAACGATCGCTGGGCGTTGCAGAGCGGCATCACCTACACCTATCTTTATTCCGAATTCACGTCGGACAACCGCAAGCAGCCCGCCATCGAGCAGAAGCTCCACTATGTCGGCATCCCATTGGGAATCAGTTACCGGATATGGAAAAGCAGCACTTTCCGCCTATATGCCTCCGCAGGAGCAGCAGCCGAAATATGCGTGAACAACTCGCAGAAAAACGCAGATTCCTCCTTCCGTCAGCAACACGGCGAAAAGCCTCTGCAATGGTCTGTCAATGCCGCCCTGGGTGCCGAATATCAGCCCACGAAACAGTTAGGTATCTATCTGGAGCCTAGCCTCGGTTACTATTTCAAGGACAACACCCTGCTGGAGCACTTCTACAAGGAGCATCCGCTGAGCCCCTCCATAGAATTCGGCCTCCGCCTTCATCTGAACGGGCGATAGTCAGAAAAAAATCTCACGAAAACATACATCCTACATAAAAACCCTGAAACGCCCAGTAAATAAAAGCATTCCCGGCTATGTATGTTTGTCAAAAACGTACATAAACCTACATGAACCTACATTTCTTCATTAATGTGGGTTCATGTAGGTTGCAGATAGACCGCCATGAGTAAATCCATGCACACAGTTTCTTCAGCGAAACTAATAGTTTCTATGGGAAAAACTATCAGTTTCCATGAGAAAAACTGTTAGTTTCTCTCATAGAAACCAAAGAAGCCACACCATGCGGGAGAATTAAAAGTCCCGAAACCTATCCGCAATGGAAATAGGTATCCACGAGTTGTTTGATTTCTTCGGGCTTGTCCTGAATGTCGCGGCGAAGGGTTTCGTCGTGGAAAGCACGGAGTTGGGCAATGATGCCGTCGATCATGGCTTTGCTGAAAACACCCTTCTCCTCATAGACGGCACGCTGACGCTCCAGGCAATCGGCAGATGCGGCACAGCTGTCAGGCAACTGGGCCAGCAAGGCCAAGCGGTCGGCGTTAGCTGCATCGTGGATGTTCACGTTGACGTATGTATCCTCGGCCACCCGCAGGGCATCATTCATCTCGAACCCATGACGACAGGCCACACACAAACCTGCCAGCAGCTGATAGAGATCGGCGCTACCGTCGGGTGAACGCATCTCGACGGTCTGCTTGACGGTAGTATCAATGTCACTAACGGATTCCAGCGGATTGGCCGCATGACAGAGATCGACACCTGCCGTCCAGCCCAGCGGGACGCGCACCAGCACGCTACGGTTGCGGTCGCCCCAGCAGACATTGGTGGGAGCCTCCTGATGGGGGACGAGCCGGAAATAGCTGGTGGGGTTCTTGTTGCCGAAGGCGGTGATGCTGGGAGCGAGTTCCATCATGCCGGCAATGGCCTTGCGGGCTGTCTCGCTAAGCACGCCGCCGCTGACCATCTGGTTGTGCCCGTCCTTCATCAGGCGCATGTGGATATGCAGTCCGCTGCCTGCCTTGCCCACAGTTATCTTGGGCGCAAAGGTGACGTTGAGCCCCATCTCGTAGGCCAGGTTGCGAATCACCCATTTGGCAAGCATCAGCTGGTCGGCAGCCTCTTCGGCACGCACGGGTAGGAACTCTATCTCGTTCTGCTCATAGAGCAGTCCGTCCTGCTTGAAATTTCCCACTTCTGAATGGCCGTACTTGATTTGTCCGCCCGTCTGGGCGATGTAGAGCATACATTGCTGGCGGAAGTCGTTCATCTTGGCGTAGGGTGCCGACTCGTGATAGCCGCGCTGGTCGATGGCTGGATAGAGCTGGTCGTCCTGATCGATCACGTAGTATTCCAGTTCGCCCATAGCATGGAACTCCATGCCCGTGGTCTGGCGGAAAGCCTCGCAGGCCTTGCGCAGCGTGTTCTCAGGCGAAGACGCAAGCGGCTGACCGTCCTTGTCGAAATAGCTGCAAAGGAGACACAGGGTAGGAATCTCGGCGAAGGGATCCATGAAGGCCGTGGAGAATCTCGGCAGCACGTAGAGGTCGCTGGAGCCCGCCTCGATGAAGGAGAAGAGGCTCGACCCATCGACCCGCTCTCCACAGGTGAGGATGGTTTCCAGATAGGCCTTGTTGGTGATCACGAAATTCAGCGTCTTCAGTTTGCCGTCGCCTCCGGGATACATGAAATTAATCATCTGCACCCCGTTGTTCTCCACGAAGCGGATGATGTCACTTTTGGTGAACGACTCCGCCGGCTTCTGCAAGTAAGCCACCACGGGGTTAGCATTCATCGTCAGTTCTGCTTTTGCCATATTCCAAATAGTTTTTAAATGGTTTTTATGTTATTATTAATCCCTGCAAAGATAGCATAAACGAACGAAACTTCCAAATATTATTCGGATATTTATGCATCTACAACGTTCTTACAGCCTGATTCATCTGTGGGGACTGACAAACTTTCACTTTTCTTGCCAAGATGTCAGCAGTTTTCTTCAAGGCACGGGATTTGAACGCCATTTAGCAGAACAATAAAAAATAAAAAAGGAGGTCAATATGACTTTAGAAAACTTTACAATCAAAGCACAGGAGGCCGTGCAGGAAGCCGTCAATACGGCGCAAAGGGCCTCACAGCAGGTCATAGAGCCTGTACATATACTGAAGGGAGTGATGGAGAAAGCACAGGACGTGACGAAGTTCATCTTCCAGAAACTTGGGGTGAACGAAGCGCACATGGCGCAGACCGTGGATAGCGAGCTCCAGCACCTGCCGCGCGTTCAGGGCGGACAGCCGTATCTCTCAAACGATGCTAACCAGGTACTGGTGAAGGCGCAGGACATCTCAAAGCGATGGGGCGACCAGTTTGTCAGCGTAGAGCCGATACTGCTGGCCTTAATAGAGGTGAACTCCACGGCTGCACGCATGATGAAGGATGCGGGCATGAACTCGAAAGACATGGAGAAGGCTATTCAGGAACTCCGTCAAGGGCAAAAGGTGCAGACGCAGAGCGCCGACGAGAACTACCAAAGTCTGCAGAAATATGCCAAGAACCTGGTGGAAGAGGCACGCGCCGGAAAACTCGACCCGGTGATCGGACGCGACGATGAAATCCGTCGGGTGCTGCAGATTCTGTCACGACGCACAAAGAACAACCCCATTCTGATCGGTGAACCAGGAACGGGTAAGACGGCCATCGTGGAAGGTCTGGCACAGCGCATCGTGCGCGGCGACGTGCCGGAGAACCTGAAGGACAAACAGCTCTTCTCGCTCGACATGGGACAGCTCATCGCCGGTGCGAAATACAAAGGCGAGTTTGAGGAAAGGCTGAAGAGCGTAGTCAACGAGGTGACCAAGAGCGAAGGGCGCATCATCCTCTTCATCGACGAAATCCACACGCTGGTGGGTGCAGGAGCATCGGAGGGTGCCATGGACGCGGCCAACATCCTGAAGCCAGCCCTCTCGAGGGGTGAGTTGAGAGCCATCGGTGCCACGACGCTCAACGAATACCAGAAGTATTTCGAGAAGGACAAGGCGCTGGAGCGACGCTTCCAGACAGTGATGGTGGACGAGCCCGACGAACTGTCGGCCATTTCCATCCTACGCGGACTGAAGGAACGCTACGAGAATCACCACAAGGTACGTATTCAAGACGATGCCTGCATCGCCGCCGTGAAACTATCCGAGCGCTACATCAGCGACCGATTCCTGCCCGACAAGGCCATCGACCTGATGGACGAGGCTGCCGCCAAGCTGCGCATGGAACGCGACTCGGTGCCCGAAGAACTGGACGACATCTCGCGCCAGAGGGCTCAGTTGGAAATTGAGCGCGAGGCCATCAAGCGCGAGAACGACACGGAGAAGATTGCCCAGCTGGACAAGGATATTGCCGAACTGCGCGAAAAGGAAAACGACTTCCGCGCCAAGTGGGAAAGCGAAAAGGCTCAGATTGAGAAGGTGCAACAGGCCAAGCAGCAGATGGAACAGCTACGATTCGAAGCCGAGCGCGCCGAACGCGAAGGCGACTATGCCCGCGTGGCCGAGATACGCTACGGTAAGCTGAAGCAACTGGAAGAGGAAATTAGCCGGTTGGCAACCAATACGACGGATGATACCAGCAGACTGGTACGCGAGGAGGTGACGGCCGACGACATTGCCGAGGTGGTGAGCCGTTGGACTGGCATACCCGTGAGCCGCATGATGCAGAGCGAGAAGGAGAAACTGCTGCATTTGGAAGAGGAACTCCACAAGCGCGTTATCGGACAAGACGAGGCCATCGCTGCCGTATCGGATGCCGTGCGCCGAAGCCGCGCCGGACTGCAAGACCCGAAGCGACCTATCGCCTCGTTCATCTTCCTAGGCACCACGGGTGTGGGTAAGACGGAACTGGCCAAGACGCTGGCCGACTATATGTTCAACGACGAGCAGATGATGACACGTATTGACATGTCGGAATATCAGGAGAAGCACACCGTCTCGCGACTGATTGGTGCACCTCCGGGCTACATCGGCTACGACGAGGGCGGACAGCTGACCGAGGCCGTCAGGCGGAAGCCTTACTCGGTAGTGCTCTTCGACGAGATTGAGAAGGCGCATCCCGACGTGTTCAACACGTTGCTGCAGGTACTCGACGACGGACGACTGACCGACAACAAGGGCCGCACGGTGAACTTCAAGAATACGATCATCATCATGACATCGAACGCCACCGAACAGCAGCTGCATCAAATCATGCGTCCGGAGTTTCTGAACCGTATCGACGAGATCATCACCTTCACGCAGCTCACGAAGCAACAGATTGCCGACGTGGTGCGCCTGCAAGTGAAGAAGGTTCAACAGATGCTCCAGGAGCAGGATGTGGAACTGGAGGTCACACCGCAGGCCATCGACTATCTGGCCGAAATGGGCTACGATCCCGACTTCGGTGCCCGTCCCGTGAAGCGGGCCATCCAGCAGTACATGCTGAATGACCTGTCGAAGAAGCTGCTCGCCGGCGACGTGAACCGCGAGAAAAAAATCATCGTGGACTGTTTCGGCGACGGACTGGTGTTCCGGAATTAAACGACAAAATGCAAACTCCATTTTGCAAACAAGGCGAACAAGCAAATTTGTTCGCCTTTTTATTTGTGCATTCCACACTTTTTCATTAATTTTGCACGACTTTTTTAAGACAAGCAGTACAAAATCGCTAAAGGGTAAAAAGAATAAGATTAGTAATTAAATAAAGACCAATTGTAGCATGTACAAAATTTTCACAGGATTCCACCTCGTGGAGGCTTACCACAAAGCCCGACGGGAGCAGCGTGTTCATCCTAAAAGAGTTCTAAAGAAACTCATCTATGCGGCCATCGTGCTCGCAGTAACTCTCTTCCTCTGGAATGCTCCGGCCGACATGTACGGCATCCAGAACCTGACCGTCATTCAGCAGCGCATCATCGCCATCTTCGCCTTCGCCACATTGATGTGGATTTTCGAGGTGGTGCCCTCGTGGGCCACTTCCGTGGGCATCATCGGACTGATGTTGCTCACCACCTCCACCAGCGGCATCAAGCCGATGATGTATGAGGCAGCTGGCGAGCCCCTACCCTACAAGGACATTATGGCCACCTTTGCCGACCCCGTCATCATGCTCTTCATCGGCGGATTCATACTCGCCATCGCTGCCACCAAGACCGGTCTCGATGCGCAATTGGCCAAGGCTTTGCTGAAACCCTTCGGCTCAAAATCGAACAACGTGCTCCTGGGATTCATCCTCATCACGGGTGTATTCTCAATGTTCGTCTCCAACACGGCCACGGCTGCCATGATGCTCACCTTCCTGACCCCGGTGTTCAAGCAGCTTCCGCCCGAAGGAAAGGGACGCATCGCGCTGACGCTCTCCATCCCCGTGGCAGCCAACCTCGGCGGTATGGCTACGCCTATCGGAACTCCTCCGAATGCCATCGCCCTGAAATATCTGAACGACCCCGCAGGACTGAACCTCAACCTGGGCTTCGGCGAGTGGGTGATGTTTATGCTGCCGCTCGTGCTCGTGTTACTCTTCATCGGATGGATACTGCTGCGCACCATCTTCCCCTTCTCGCAGAAAACCATCAACCTTGAGATTGAGGGCGGCATGAAGAAGGGTTTCCACACATGGGTGGTCATCGTAACCTTCATCGTCACCGTACTGCTCTGGATGACCGACAAACTGACGGGCATCAACTCCTATACCGTGGCACTCATCCCGTTTGTGGTTTTCTCGCTGACGGGCGTGATCAATAAATACGACCTCGAGGAAATCAACTGGAGCGTCATCTGGATGGTGGCCGGCGGTTTCGCCCTCGGTTATGGCCTGAATGCCTCCGGACTGGCAGCCAATGCCGTGGAGAGCATTCCCTTCGGCACTTGGTCGCCCATCGTCATCCTGCTCGTCTCGGGCCTCATCTGCTACCTGCTCTCTAACTTTATCTCCAACTCGGCCACGGCAGCCCTGCTGATGCCTATCCTGGCTGTGGTATGCTCAGGCATGGGCGACAAACTCTCGGCCATCGGCGGCACACCCACCGTACTCATCGGTATTGCCGTGGCAGCATCGAGTGCAATGGTGCTCCCCATCTCCACGCCGCCGAACGCCTTGGCTTTCTCCACCAATCTGGTGAAGCAGAACGACATGGTGAAAATCGGTATCATCATGGGTGTCATCTCAATGGTGCTGGGCTACGGACTGCTCTTCATGCTGGGTGAGATGCATTTTATTTAAAAAAAGACCCACCCCTGCCCTCCCTATGAGAGAAGAGCCCCACCCCTGCCCTCCCTATGAGGGAGGGAGTATATAGATTTGGAGGTGGAATTAATATAATAGCAATGAGCTGGCTGTTGGACTTTTGTCCTTCACCAGCTCATTACTATTTGCTCCCTCCCTCATAGGGAGGGCAGGGGTGGGTCTTCTTCTTTTTTTACTTCGGCCACCCGATTGGATTGTTGAGCAGCGGAATCTGCATCTCAGTGAGGCCTAGGGCCTTGGAGATGGCAGCCTTGTCCATGCCCACACGGGGAACGGTGTTCAGACCGAGGGCCGTACAAATAAGACAGATATTCTCCGACACATAGCCTGCATCCATATTGGCCATGGGCAGCGCCTTCTCGCCACGATTGCCGAACTTCGAAAGGTCGGTCACCATGATGAGGCAGACGGGAGCCGAGGCGGCAAATTTCTGATTGGCAGCCACGGCATCGCGAAGGTCGTCGTTGCATACTTTCTTCAGCTTATTGCTCTGAGGCTCATAGAGCCAGGCGCCGTCCTTGCGGGCCACATACAGGAGAATATCCTGCGCATTGATGGCCGAAGGAGCCGTAATCTTCTTGCTCTCCGGACGGTTGATACCACAGGCTGCCCACAGCACCTGCGAGAGTGTGGCATCCGAGATTTCGCGGTCAGAATACTCGCGCTGGGAAGCACGCTTCTGAAGCGCCTCCATCAGCGTCATCTTCACATTCATGTCTGGCGCAGGCAACTGAATGTCCTGTGCCGTGGCGCAACTGACCATCACGAGGAGGCCCATTGCCAGCATACTGATTTTCTTCATTTTGCGATGTGTTTTATTTATTAATAATTGCGCCGCCACGAGCCGGGAGCACGAGACGGACTTGTCCTTTCTTGTTAATCTTCAGCGTGCGCAGTTCCTGGTCGTCAATGTAATAGTCGGCTTGTTGTCCGGCGAGCATCGGCAATGAGACGGACAGCTTCAACGGGGCATCGGTGCCGTTGAGGGCAGCCACATACCACTCCGTCCCATGCCTACGGGCCATCACCACATAGCGGCCGGGATAACCGTCGATGAAGCGCGTCTCGTCCCAAGTGGTGGGCAGTTTCTTCAGGAAATCCCGCTGGAACAGGGGCAATTCAGGTAATGACTGGGGGGTGAGTGCCACGCAGTTCACGGCACATTGGTTGGTGATGCCGGTGGCCATCTCGAAGGTATTGGTAGTATAGCGCGGATGGCGACTCTTATTATCCTTCGAGAGGAACTGGTTCATGATGACACCGCCCCAGTCCATCGATGCCACGGCATTGCGGACGAAGGGATGCATCGTGAGTTCAAAACCTTCCTGACGGGCATGATGGTCGCTGAAGAACACGTTCTCGGAGGCCAGCACTGCTTCGCTGCCCACGAAGTTGGGATACATACGCTCCCATCCACGCGGCAAGGTGCAGCCGTGGAATATCACCTGCAGACCGTAGCGGTTGGCATCGGAAAGGATGTCTTCGTAAAGCTGAAGCGTCTGCTGTTTGTCGCCTCCGAAGAAGTCCACCTTAATGCCTTTCACGCCGATGCTTTTCAGCCATTTCATCTCGCGCTCACGAGCCACGGCGGTATTCATGCAGTCGCGGGGTGTCTGCGGGGCATCGTTCCAGAAGCCGTTACTGTTGTACCATAATAAAAGACGTACGCCTTTCTGCTGGGCATAGCGAGAAAGTTCAGCCATCCGCTCACGTCCGATGTTCTGATCCCACCAGTTGTCCACCAGACAATACTCATAGCCCATCTCAGAAGCCAGGTCTATGAACTTCACCTGATCATCATAGTTGATGCTGCCGTCCTGCCAGATGAGCCAGCTCCACGTGTAGCGACCTCCCTTATAATCTGTGGAAGGCTCATAGAGCGGCTCCACCACATCGTAGGCCACCGTGGTTTCCACGATAGGTTTCAGCGAAGAACCCACAGTGATTGTTCTCCATGGCGTGGAACCAGGAAGCGGAATGGTGGCATACTCCGAACCGAAACCGTTGTTCTCGCCCTTGTCGGGGAAAGCAATCTGATAGCCACCCTCCTGCCAGTCACTCAGATGACTGCCGCAATAGGCTCCCGAGACGCCCGTCTCTGAAACCAACGCCCAAAGAGTAGTCTGCCCGTCAACAACCTTGAACAGGCAGGGGAACGTGTAGCCGCGTCCGAATTTCGATTTCACTTTCATCTCGTCGTCGGCCTTATATTCCTCCTCGTAACTGGGCTTCGTCTGCTCCCACCCCGTTTCGGGACCAATCTGAGGACAAAGGAATGTCTTCGTTCCATCGGGAAAAGAGAACGCGGTGTTCTCCTTATATATAATAGTACGCTTGGGATTGCCTTTCGCCGGACGTGGCAGGGTGTAGCGGAAAGCCACGTCGTTGTTGCTCACCAGGAACGTCACCTGCATATGCAGGCTGTCGGCCGTCTGGTAATCGAGCATCAGCTGATTGGCTTCATACTCCACGTGTGATGCCTTCGTCTGCCGCATGTCATACGCTTTCCTGACGGTTTCTTCGTGGCAGTCCACGTATTTCAAGCCCTGCGTGAAATCGGCAAGACTCGTTTTCAGTCCCAGGGCAGAGGGCCCTACTACCAGCCGCCCGTCGTATTCCACGCTGTATTTCTGATTCTCCACAGTCACCATCAGGCGACCGTCAGGTGAACCAACCGTTACGTGTCCTGCCCAGCAGGCAGCCGATGTACAAAGGGCCAGCATCAGCCCCATTGCCCGTTTCTTCAAATCGTTTCTCATTATTTCAATATTTTAGAACCATTTCATTAATGCACGCAAGTAAGCCGTCAGTTCACCGGCCATCTTCTGCTGCTGCCAGAGAGAGGGATGCCAGTCGGCTCCGTAACCGATGTCGCCTTGCTGATCGGTCATGTCGAAGCGATAGACTTCCCTGTCGCCACGGGCCTGAGCCTCTTCGACAGTCGTGTCAAGGGCTTTCTTCACCGTTTCCAGATCCTTCTCATGAAGCATGCTACCAGAAAGGAATACTATCTTAGCCTTAGGATAGTGACCGCGAAGGTCGCGGAGGAAACTGCGGTAGCCATTCAGCAGTCTCTTGGGATCGCAGTTGTTGAGCGACATATCATTTGTGCCAAGATTCACACAGACCACATCGGGCTGATAGCGCGAGAAATCCCATTCCTGCGACTTGTCCAGAAAGTTCGTGTAAGGATACATCCGTGGCATACAGTCGTCGCTCCCCGCCTTGGGAGCGCCATAGTTGCGATAGATGCCGATACCGCTTCGGGCCACCGCGACATGCTGTGCTTTCAGATTACGGGCCGTAATGGCGGCATAGGTGTAATAATGGTTCTCCGTTTCATCGCTGAAATGCTCATTGGGGTCGGTACTCTCCACACCATAGCCGCAAGTGATGGAATTGCCGATAAACTCTATCTTGCGCTCCGGCAATGCTGGCGCATCAGCCAACTGACATCCCTCATCAAGCAGGAATCCGCGAAACTCCGGACGGCGTTGATAGCCCTCAATGGCATACATCAGCTCAACAGTATGTTGGCCACGCGGGAGAGCCGTTGCCAATGTCACGACACTGTCTTTCTCGCCCGTGAAAGCCACCTTGAAAGGGGCTGCACCATCTATCTGCGCCATGAAGTAGCCACTCTTGGGCTTGGCAATCATGCAAAGAGAAGTGCCGTTGAACACAGCCTTTATCTGAACACCCGGATAGGTAAACTGGGGTGATTCCGGATGGTTGAAGTTGACACGGCCTACATATTGGATATGAGGATCGGCTGCGCTGATACGCTGTCCTGCGGGTACGAGGGTTGCAGCCGACATGGTAAAAGCCAGTCCCAACAACGAGAAAGTTGCAATGAATGTTTTCATACGTCTTAAAAATATTATATTTGGTTACAAAAGTAAATAAATTTTCCGAAAACACTTGCTTTGATAAATAACTTTTTATAATTTTGCCTGAAAATCCACACAATCATGAAAAGAATACTGACAACATTAGCACTCGGTTGTGCTGTCCTTCTGAGCTATGCTCAAGACCCCAATTTCTACATCTATCTTGCCATCGGACAATCAAACATGGTAGGTCAGGCTCCACTGACTGCCCAAGACTCCATCGTGAGCGAACGTTTCCTGAACCTGACGGCCAGCGATTGCGATACGCATCCCATGGGCCAATGGCGCAAGGCTGTTCCCCCACTCGCCCGCCAATGGACGAAACTCGGTCCTACCGACTACTTCGGACGCACGATGCTGGAGAATCTTCCCAAGGACAAAAAGGTGGGAACACTCCTGGTTGCCGTTGACGGTTGTGCCATCGACATGTTCCATCCCCAGCTCACCGACCCTTGGGTAGGCAAGAACCTGCCCGACTGGCAGCGCAACGAGATTAACTGCTATGGCGGCAAACCGCTGGAGCGCCTGGTCACGCTGGCCAAGCAAGCCCAGAAAGACGGAGTCATCAAGGGCATCATCCTCCACCAGGGAGAAACCGATGCCTATAACGAAACCTGGCCGCAGAAAGTGAAGGAGATCTACGGATACCTGCTCAAAGAACTGAATCTCAAGGCCGAAGACTGTCCGATTATCGCCGGTGAGCCTGTAGGGGCTGAATATAATGGAGTCTGCAAGCATTCCATTCCGACGATACAGACCCTCCCCCTTTGGATTCCCACCTCTGCAGTCGTTTCCTCAAAAGGCTGTCCACCCCTCAACGATAACCTTCACTTCAACCACGAAGGCTACGTGAAACTCGGCAAGCGTTACGCCTACGCCATGCTGAAATTCATGGGAATCTATGCCAAAGACGAAACCCTTACCACGCAGACTGTCAGTCAGGGCGAGGGATTCGAAGTGAGCGGAATATTGATGGACACCCCCAATCACAATGGAGATGTGCTGCTGATCAAATCCGAAAAGCCCTACAAGCAAATCGAGGTGGTGAGCTATTCCGGTCAGACTATCTGTACTTACGACACGAAGCATAAAGAGGCGAAATCCTTCTTGCTCCCGATGAAAGGAATATCCGACAAGACCTTGGTCATCGTGGTACACGCCACCGACGGAACCTCTACGACCAAGCAGGTCAAGCTGTAGTATCACCTTATATAAACTAACAGAGGCACGGAGCAAAACTCCGTGCCACTGCGTTTGCATATTCGAAAAAAGTTATTTCTTCTCGATATCCTTGAAATACTTATAGGTAGCAACCTTCAGCTCGTCGCAGGCAGGCTCATCGGCCACTATGATGCCATGCTGATGCATCTGCAGGGCCGAGATGGTCCACTCCTGACAAACGGCACCCTCCACGGCAGCCTTCATGGCGCGTGCCTTATGGTGACCGTTCACCAGAATCAACACTTCACGAGCATCCATCACGGTGCCCACGCCAACGGTCAATGCACTCTTGGGTACCTTGTTCACATCGTTGTCGAAGAAACGGGAGTTAGCAATGATGGTGTCGGTGGTCAGCGTTTTCTGGCGCGTACGGCTTGAGAGTGAAGAGAAAGGCTCATTGAAAGCAATGTGCCCGTCGGGACCGATTCCACCGATGAAGAGGTCGATGCCTCCTGCTTCCTGAATCATCTGCTCGTAGTGGGCACACTCTGCCACCAGGTCTTCAGCGTTTCCATTCAGGATGTGCACGTTATTCTTGTCGATATCGATATGGTCGAAAAGGTTACGGGCCATAAACGAGTGATAGCTCTCTGGATGGTCTTCTGCAAGTCCTACATACTCGTCCATATTAAAGGTGATCACATTCTTAAACGAGACACGTCCTTCCTTATTGGCTTTCACCAGACAAGCGTACATTCCCTCGGGTGAAGAACCGGTAGGAAGACCAAGAACGAATTTCTTTTCTGCTGTTGGTTTGAAGGCATTGATACGCTCAATGACATGTTCGGCAGCCCATTGTGACATTGACCGATAATCCTTTTCAATAATTACTCTCATAGTGTTTGTTATGTTTAAGTGAATAATTTCGGGTGCAAAAATAAAAAAAAACTGCGTAACACATCACATCAGCATTAAAAAATTAACAAAAAAAATGCCTCGACATCACGTCGAAGCAATTTCTCTTTTTGAATGTCTTAGCAGTTAGTATTATGTAGCATGTAATTTCTGAAAATCAGTATTATTTTGTCTTAACTGGTGCAAAGATAATACATTTCTCTTGATTTAAATCAATTATGATACAAAAAATGACGAAAAATCTACGTAAACGATTACGTAGATTACATACAATACACCTCTATGAAACATTCTAATCACCTCAAAACTTTTCACCATCTCGCCTAACGCATTGCTTCACAACGCATTGCGGTGAAGGGTTGGGAAAGGGTGGATATAAGTAAGCCTCCAGCATCCATTTATCGGGGAAAAACCATCCTCCCATCAGACAGTCTCTTTCCTGACTTTGGAAACACTCCTTCCAGGCTTTGGAAACATCCTTTCCAGACTTTGGAAAGCATGCTTCCACTTGCTGGAAGCAAAACATCATCCGACGGACATCAAAACATCATCGAATGAAGGCCAAAACATTATCAAACGAAGACCAAAACATCATCAATTGCAAACCAAAACATCATTAAACGAAGACCAAAACATCATCGAATGCAAACCAAAACATCATAGAATGAAGAACAAAAAGTCTAAATGTATCATTTACGATGTCTAAGTCTATCATTTACGATGCGTAAATGGCACATTTATGAATGCCCGTTCGTAATAACCCCCTCCCTAAACAGGGAGGGCGGGGGTGGGTCTTTTCTTTCAGGGAAGGTTGGGGGTGGGTCTTTATTAGGAGGTCTGGCGATGGTCTTCCAACCCTTCACCGTAAGCCCATGCATTTCAACAGGTTACGCAATATGGTGAAGAATTTAAGATGATTGTCTATCAGATTATACATAGGCTGATTTCTAACTTTTCGGGGTTATTTGCTCACATTTTTGTCTCAATAGGCTCAAAGTTCTGAAATTTTATGTAAATTTGTACCCAATTATAATATATGAATAATGTAACCGATTCCTCGGGAATCGCTTTCAGCATGATTGAATGAAAGAATTTGTAATATCTGAAGCCAAGGCCGAGACGGCCGTGCTGGTGGGACTTATCACGCAACAGCAGAATGAGGCCAAGACGAAGGAATACCTCGATGAACTGGAATTCCTGGCCGACACGGCAGGTGCCATCACCGTAAAGCGGTTTACGCAGAAGGTGAACGGTCCCAGCCAGACCACCTATGTGGGTAAGGGAAAACTGGAGGAAATCAAGCAATATATCAAGCAATGCGAAGATGCTGCCGACGATTATGAGCAGGCATTGGAAGCAGGCGAGTGTGAAGCGGTGGAGAATCCGCCTCAACCCGTAGGTATGGTCATCTTCGACGACGAACTCTCAGCAAAACAGATCCGCAATATAGAGCAGGAACTGAAGGTGAAGATTCTCGACCGCACGACACTTATTCTCGACATCTTTGCCATGCGAGCTCAAACGGCCAATGCCAAGACTCAGGTGGAACTGGCTCAATATCGCTATATGCTGCCCCGTCTGCAAAGGCTTTGGACCCACTTGGAGCGTCAAGGCGGCGGCTCCGGCTCAGGCGGCGGTAAGGGAAGCGTGGGACTGCGCGGACCTGGTGAGACACAGTTGGAAATGGACCGTCGCATTATCTTGCAACGTATCACGCTGCTCAAACAGCGGTTAGTGGAGATTGACAAGCAGAAGACCACACAAAGAAAAAACCGTGGACGGCTTATCCGTGCAGCCCTGGTGGGCTACACCAACGTGGGCAAATCGACCATTATGAACCTGCTGGCCAAAAGTGACGTCTTTGCCGAAAACAAACTCTTTGCCACACTCGACACGACCGTCCGCAAAGTGGTGGTGGAAAACCTGCCTTTCCTCTTGGCCGACACCGTAGGATTCATCCGAAAACTGCCCACCGACCTGGTGGATTCGTTCAAGAGCACACTCGACGAGGTGCGCGAAGCCGACCTGCTCATCCACGTGGTGGATATCTCCCACCCCGATTTCGAAGAGCAGATTCAGGTGGTCAACCAGACGCTGAAAGAACTGGAGGCTGCCGACAAGCCAACAATGATGATTTTCAACAAGATTGATGCCTACAGCTGGGTGGAAAAAGAGCCTGACGACCTGACACCGCCTACCAAGGAGAACATCACGCTCGCCGAACTGCAGAAGACCTGGATGGCCAAGATGGGCGACGACTGTCTGTTTATCTCTGCCCGTGAAAAGACGAACATCGATCAGCTGCGCGACACGATCTACAAGAAAGTGCGCGAACTGCACGTCCAGAAATATCCATATAACGATTTTCTGTATAACATAGAGGAACAATAACATTAACAAGCACAATACATTTATGGAAAACTACAGATTATTGAGAGAAGAGGAAATACAGGTGCTCGAGCAAAACGGCTGTTGGGCTGAGGATTGGGAGCACGTAATGGTTGACGAGGCTTTCAAGCCCTACAACTTTCACCGGGTGGTCTTCTATGGCAACATCCGCCTCGGAAGATTCGACAAACAGGTGGAGGTGAGCAACGGATTCATGAAGCACTCGGGTATCAACGACGCCACCTTGCGCAATGTCTCTGTAGGCAACAACTGCCTCATCGAGAAAGTGGGCAATTTCATCAACAACTATACGATTGGCGACGACTGCTACATATCCAACATCTCTACCATGGAGACGCTCGAAGGAGCAAGCTATGGTGCCGGCTCCATCATATCCGTGCTGAACGAGATGGGCGACGGCAATGTGGTACTTTTCCGCGAACTCAACTCACAGCTGGCTGCCTTTATGGTGAAGCACCACGAGGATAAAGTGCTGATTAACATCCTCAAACAACTCATCGACGACGAAGTGAGACTCTCGGCACCCGAGCGTGGCATCATCGGCAACAATGTGAAGATTATCAATACCAAAGAGATTACCAACACCGTCATCAAGGGTGACTGCGAGATCAGCGGTACATCCCGTTTGGCCGACTGCACGATCATGTCATCGAAGGATGCCTCGGTATATATCGGCACGGGAGTCATTTGTGAAAACTCCATCATCTGCGACGGATGCTCCATCAACAACTCCGTGAAGATGCAAGACTGCTTCGTGGGTGAAGCCTGCCAGATCACCAATGGCTTCACAGCCGAGGCATCGCTCTTCTTTGCCAACTCGTTCATGGCCAACGGTGAGGCGTGTGCTGCCTTCTGCGGTCCCTTCTCGGCAAGCCATCACAAGAGTTCGCTGCTTATCGGCGGACAGTTCTCTTTCTACAACGCCGGTTCCAACACCAACTTCTCCAACCATGCCTACAAAATGGGGCCGCTCCACTACGGAACACTCGAGCGCGGCACGAAGACGGCCAGCGGTTCCTATGTGTTGATGCCTGCCACGATAGGTGCATTCTCAGTCTGCTTCGGCAAACTGATGCACCATCCTGACACCCGCAACCTGCCGTTCTCCTATCTGATGGCTTACGGCGACGACTGCTATCTGATACCCGGAAGAAACATCACCACCGTGGGACTCTATCGCGACATCAAGAAATGGCCCAAGCGCGACAAGCGAAGCAAGCAGTCGAAGAAGTCGATCATCAACTTCGACTGGCTCTCGCCCTTCACCGTAGGCGAAATCCTGGAAGGCAAGAAGATTCTTGAGAATCTCCGCCAGGCCAGCGGCGACAATGTATCCACCTACAATTTCCACGAATATGTCATCAATGCCTCATCGCTGCGGAAAGGACTGAAATACTACGACATCGCCCTCCGCATCTATATGGGTGCCGTGTTGAAGCGTGCCGTCAAGGAGGGATTCCTCGGTATGCCTAAGACAGAAGTTGGAAAAGGCAGATGGGTTGACCTTTCCGGCCTGTTGCTGCCTGAAAGCGAAGAGAAGCGTCTCGCCGACGATATCCTCAACGGCACTTTGGAGAACATACAGGACGTGCTCAGCCGATTCGAGGAAATCAACGACCACTACAGCGACTACCGCTGGGCATGGAGCTATCAGCTCATCCTCGACTACTACCAGCTGGAAGAACTCGACGAGGCTGCCATTGAACACATCCGCGAAGATTACATCAAGGCCCGCCGTGCCTGGATTGTAGAGATACGCAAGGATGCCGACAAGGAGTTTGCCATGGGCGACGTGGAAAGCGAAGTCTATGAGAACTTCATCCAGCAGCTCGACCATGAGGTGGATTATGAGAATTAAGAGCCCCTCCCCTACCCTCCCCTTGGGGAGGGAGTAATTTGGATAAACAACAAATAAGAAAATGAAGAATATTAAAAACATTTTTGCTATTGGCCTGCTGCTGTTCGGAATGAGCGCAACGGCTAAAGATTACAAGTACGAGACCGTGCCCGGCGACCTGATGCAGACGCGCATCTACACCCTCGACAACGGCCTGAAAGTTTACCTGTCGGTCAATAAGGAGAAACCGCGCATTCAGACATTTATCGCCGTCCGAACGGGTAGTAAGAACGACCCTGCCGAAACCACCGGACTGGCTCACTATCTGGAGCACCTGATGTTTAAGGGCACTATGCAGTTCGGCACCAACAACCCCGTGGCCGAAGGCCCCCTGCTCAACGACATCGAACAGCGCTATGAGGAATATCGCACTATTACCGACCCCGAACTGCGCCGGCAGAAATACCATGAGATCGACTCCGTGAGCCAGTTGGCTGCCAAGTATTTCATTCCCAATGAATACGACAAGCTTATGGCTGCCATCGGAGCCGAGGGAACCAATGCCTATACCTCTTTGGATGTCACATGCTACACCGAGGACATCCCTTCAAACGAAGTGGAGAACTGGGCCAAGATTCAGTCGGACCGTTTCCAGAACATGGTCATCCGCGGTTTCCATACCGAACTGGAAGCCGTCTATGAGGAATACAACATCGGCCTCAGCAGCGACCAGCGCAAACTCTTCACGGCTCTCACAGCCATGCTCTTCCCCAATCACCCGTATGGCACGCAGACCACCATCGGTACGCAGGAGCATCTGAAGAATCCCTCCATCACGAATATCAAGAACTATTTCAACAAGTGGTACGTGCCCAACAACTGTGCAGTCTGCATGAGCGGCGACCTGGATATGGACAAGACCATTGCCATCATCGACAAATACTTCGCCGGTTGGAAGCCCGGCGCAGATGTACGCCAGCCTGTCTTCCCTGCCCTACCGCCACTCAACGCTCCCCGCGACACCACCGTTATCGGACAGGAAGCTGAGCAGATATGGTTGGGATGGCGTGCCGAGAAAGCCCAGTCGTTGCAGACCGACACGCTCAGCCTGCTGGGTGAAGTGCTGAGCAACGGCAAGGCAGGACTCATCGACCTGAATCTCGTTCAGCCCATGCAGTTGCAGGGTGCTTTTGCCGGTGCCGAGCCTTTGGCCGACCACGGTGGTTTCATCCTTATCGGACAGCCCAAAGAGGGACAATCACTCGATGAGGTGCGTCAGCTTCTCTTAGGCGAGATTGACAAACTGAAGCGAGGCGATTTCTCTGACGATCTCCTGCCTGCTATCATCAACAACATGAAACTCAGCTACTACCGCTCGCTGGAGAACAACCGCAGCCGTGCCGACAAGTATGTAAACGCATTCATCAACGGTATCGACTGGGCACAGGAAGTGGGAGCCATCGACCGTATTTCCAAGATTACCAAGCCGCAGCTCGTGGCCTTTGCCAACCGTTTCTTTACCCCCGGCTATGTAGCTATCTACAAGAAGCAGGGCATTGACACCAACCAGAAGAAGATTGACAAGCCCGCCATCACGCCCATCCCCACCAACCGTGACCAGATGAGCCAGTTCGTGAAAGACATCCAGAATGCCAAGGTGGAGCCCATCCAGCCCCGCTTCGTAGATTTCAAGAACGACCTGACCATCTCTGAAACCAAGCGGAAGCTGCCTTTGCTCTACGTGAAGAACAACTCCAACGGACTCTTCAACCTCACGTTCCGCTACGAGTTCGGACAGGAAGACGACAACCGCTACGGCGTGGCTGCCCAATATATCGACTATCTGGGCACCAAGAAGATGACACTCTCGCAAATCAAGCAGAAATTCTATCAGTTGGCTTGCAACTATAGCATCAGCGTAGGTTCTGACGCCATCAACGTAAGCCTCAGCGGACTCTCCGAAAACATGCCCGAGGCATTGGCCCTACTCGAAGACCTGATGCAGAACGCAAAGGTTGACAACGAGGCCTACGGAAAGCTGACAGATTTGATTTTGAAAGACCGCAACGACGCCAAGAAAGACCAGCGGGCTTGCTTCAGCACGCTCTATGACTATGGTTCCTACGGCCCCCACAACAGCAGCCGCGACGTGATGAGCGCACAGCAGTTGAAAGAAACCGATCCGCAGAGCCTCCTCAATCTGCTGAAGAACCTGAAGAAATACGACCAGACTGTTTGCTATTATGGCCCAATGAGCGAGGGTGAGCTGTCTGCCATCATAACTCGTCTTCACAAAACACCGAAGAAGCTGTTGCCCGTTCCTGAAGGAAAGAGTTACGAACACCTGGAGGCCAACCAGAATGAGGTATTGCTGGCTCCCTACGATGCCAAGAACATCTACATGCGCATGTTCCATAACGAGAAGCGCGACTGGCATCCTCAGGAGGCTGCCGTCCAGGCTCTCTTCAACGAGTATTTTGGCGGCGGCATGAATGGCATCGTCTTCCAGGAGCTCCGCGAAGCCCGCGGACTGGCCTACAACGCCTATGCCCTTTACAACCGTCCGCGCAAACAAGGACAGAAAGAGACTTTCTTTACGCATATCATCACCCAAAACGATAAGATGATGGACTGCGTTCGCCAATTCCATGAGATTCTCAACCAGCTGCCTGCCAGCGAGAACGCGTTCCAGATTGCCAAGGATGCCCTAACCAAGCAACTTGCTTCACAGCGTACCACCAAGATGAGCATCATCAATGCCTGGCTCAACGCCAAGCGTTTGGGCATCGACTATGATCTCAACGAGAAAATTTATGAGCAGTTGCCCCAGCTGAAACTTCAAGACATCGTCAACTTTGAGCGCCAGAACATGGCCAATAAGCCCTACCGCTATATTATCCTCGGTGACGAGAAGAACCTCGACATCCAGTCGCTGGAAAAGATAGCCCCCATAAAGCGTCTCTCACTCGAAGACATCTTCGGCTATTAATAACTAGAAATACTAGAAATACTAGAAATACTAGAAATACTAGAAACAATATTCAATAAAAAACAAAACATTATGGCAACACCCGATTTCAAGTACGCTCCGATGTTCCAGCTCGGCGAGGACACCACGGAGTATCGCCTGCTCTCAAAGGAAGGAGTCAGCACAAGCGAATTTGAAGGACACAAGATTCTGAAAGTCTCCAAGGAGGCACTCACCCTGCTCGCCCAGCAGGCTTTCCACGACTGTGAGTTCATGCTCCGCCGCGCCCACAACGAGCAGGTGGCAGCCATCCTCAGCGACCCCGAAGCCTCTGAGAACGACAAGTATGTGGCTCTGCAGTTCCTGCGCAACGCAGAAACATCCGTCAAGGGTATCCTCCCCTTCTGCCAGGACACCGGCACCGCCATCATCCACGGTGAAAAGGGACAACAGGTGTGGACAGGATTCGAAGACGAGGAAGCACTCTCGCTCGGCGTCTATAACACCTACACACAGGACAACCTGCGCTACTCGCAGAATGCTCCGCTCAACATGTACGACGAGGTGAACACCCGCTGCAACCTGCCTGCACAGATTGACATCGAGGCCGTGGAAGGCGCTGAATACCGCTTCGTGATGGTAGCCAAGGGCGGCGGCTCAGCCAACAAGACCTACTTCTACCCCATGACCAAGGCCACCATCCAGAACGAAGGCACGCTGCTGCCCTTCCTCGTGGAGAAGATGAAGACACTCGGCACGGCCGCCTGTCCTCCCTATCACATTGCCTTCGTTATCGGCGGCACATCGGCCGAGAAGAACCTGCTCACGGTGAAGCTCGCCTCCATCAAGTACTACGACAACCTGCCCACCACGGGCGATGAGACCGGACGCGCATTCCGCGATATCGACCTAGAGCAGAAACTCCTCCTCGAAGCCCACAAGATTGGACTCGGCGCACAGTTCGGCGGCAAGCATCTGGCCCACGACATCCGCGTCATCCGTCTGCCCCGCCACGGCGCTTCCTGCCCCATCGGTATGGGCGTGAGCTGTTCAGCCGACCGCAACATCAAGGGCAAAATCAACGAAGAGGGCATCTGGTTGGAGAAGATGGACGACAACCCCACGGAGCTGATTCCTGAGGAGTATCGCCGTCCCGGCGAGGGAACGAAGGGCATTGAAATCGATCTCGACAAGGGTATCGATGCCGTTCGCGCCGAACTGACCAAGTATCCTGTCAGCACCCGCGTCAACCTGAAGGGCACCATCATCGTGGCCCGCGACATTGCCCACGCCAAACTGAAGGCTCGTCTGGATGCTGGCGAAGGCATGCCGCAGTATTTCAAGGATCATCCCGTGCTCTATGCCGGACCGGCCAAGACGCCCGAGGGCTATCCTTGCGGTTCGATGGGTCCCACCACGGCCAACCGTATGGATCCCTACGTGGATGAGTTCCAGGCCAACGGCGCTTCGCTCGTGATGATTGCCAAGGGCAACCGCTCGCAGGTGGTCACCGATGCCTGCCAGAAGCACGGCGGTTTCTATCTCGGCACCATCGGCGGTGTAGCAGCCGTACTTTCGCAGTCGAGCATCAAGAGCATCGAGTGCGTGGAATATCCCGAACTCGGCATGGAGGCCATCTGGAAGATTACCGTTGAGGACTTCCCCGCCTTCATCCTCGTGGATGACAAGGGCAACGACTTCTTCAAGCAGCTGAAGCCCTGGCCTGCCACTTGCTAATATCTTATACTCATAATTTGTTAGTATCCTAAAGGATACTGACAACGAACAAGCCCTTCACCATTAGTGACTGTCCAACAAAGAGTTGAATCACTTGGTGAAGGGCGCTTTTCTTCCATTAATTGTCGTGATAATTATTATTCCTCTCCCCAGATGTCTTGGAAAGCATCGGGCAGATGGTCGAGCGGGTTGTGCTCGTAGGAGCGCAGGGCTTTGTCGGTATCATCAAACGAAGCCATTTTACTCTCGGCCTCGCTCTGGCTGCCCTCCTCTCCGGGGACAACGGGAATGGTGGTGCCGACGAGCAGCCGGCACTCACCCATTTCTTCGTAGCGATACAGCTGGGGAGTCTGATAATTCTGTCTTTTCTTCATATTCATCTCCTCCCCTGTTAATTCACGATGACCTTGCGGCCATTCTTGATGAGTATCCGGCTCTTGCCCGTTCCGCGCTGCGGCTCTACGCGCTGACCCTGCAGGTTGTAATAGACGCCATCCTCCATCTTCGGAGTGAGGTCGGGAGCGACAACTCTTGTGGTCTCCTCATCATTCCACAAAAGCACGATGCTCTTGGCTTCGCCCACGGCTGTGGTCAGCAGTGGCAGGTAGGCTCTGTGAGCAGGCATCATTACGCTCCCGTCCTCTTCCTTGATCTTGATGAAGCGTCCGCCCTTCATCATATAGTTGGTGTAGTCACCCGTCACGGATTCTATGTGCTTGCTCTCCACCACGGGAACCAGCTGGTTGCCCTCGGTTGCCGAACCAGCCTCAGCGGTATAGCGCAGCTGATAGGTCTCGCCCGGTGTTCCGCTAAACAGCACGCCCGTGTTCTGGTTGATCACCTTGCCGTCGATATTCAGAATCTTGATGGCCAATTCTTCGTCCACCTCCTTCAAATAGGTGCAGAAGTGGGCCTTTAGTCCGTCGGGCAGCGTCAGGTTAACATCAGCCGCAAACGTTCCGATACCCGATTCGGGCACGATGTAGTTGTAGAGGCTCTTGCTCTCGAACTCCACCGAGCGCGCTTCGCTCCATGCGCCCTTAGAGTCGCCGCAGCGCCACCACAGGGTGTGCGTGCCGGCCTCCACGTCGCTGATGTCGATGTCCATCGTACCCGATGCCGAGGCGAGCGGCCCGGTCTTGAAGTCATCCGTCTCTTCATCGAACCAATACATATATCGCGTAATGGTGGTTTCCTCTATCACATCGTCGTCTTTCACGATAAAGTATTTGGCCACCTGTGAGCTCCACAGTCCGGTATTGTCCTTTACGCGAACGGTAAGCGAGTGCAGGCCAGGCTTCAGCGTTGAGATGGGGATTTGTGAGGGCTGCGTTTCTGATGAGACAATGGCATCCATCTTTCCGTCAATCCAGTACTGATGCTGCACGATGCTCTTATCACCCACACTGGTTTCCACTGTAGGCACAATGAAATACTTTGCCACTTGTGAACTCCACATTCCGGTGTTGTCCTGCACGCGCACGGTGAGCGAGTGGAGTCCGGGGAGCAGCCCTTCGATTTCAATGATGTCTATCGGGTCCTTCTGATTCAGAGTAACCTGAGCTTCTATCTTGCCATCAATCCAGTACTGGTGCCTGACAATCTCTTTGTCGTTGACACTTGTATCGGCATACGGCTTGATGAACGCCTTCGTCACCTGCGTGCTCCACACTCCAGTGTTGTCCTGCACGCGCACGGTGAACGTGTGGAGACCAGGGTTTAGTGAGGAAATCACAATGGGCTGCGGCTTCGAATCGGAAGTAACCGCCGCCTGAAGATTGCCGTCTATCCAGTACTGGTGCTGAACTATGCCATTGGGGGTTGCACTGTTTTCGGCATAAGGCACGATGAAAAACTTGGCCACCAGCGAACTCCACATTCCTGCTTTGTCTTGCACACGCACGGTGAGCGAATGGATACCAGGCTTCAATTTTTTAATAATAATAGCTGAGGGTTGCGAGGTAGAAGCAACCGCTGCCTGCAAATTCCCGTCAATCCAGTACTGATGCTTTTCTATCGAATTACTGTTAACGCTGGTGGAAACAAACGGCACAATGAAGTACTTTGCCAGTTGCGAACTCCACAAACCCTGAGTGTCCTTCACACGAATGGAAAGCGAGTGTAGTCCTGGCTTCAGCGTCGATATATCTATGTTGGCATGGTCTGGTGTCAAGTCTTGTGCTTGGGTGATATCTCCGTCCAGCCAGTATTTCCGCTCGACAATGTCATTTGTCTGCGCTGTCGCGACGGATGTCATAGCCAATGCCGCCGCTATCAGCAAATATCTTATTCTGTACATAGGCTTCAGCATTAGTATTATCTCACACCTGCTTCGTATGCAACACCGAGGTTTGTGCCGTTTACCGTAGCATTCAAGTTCTTCACATAAGGAGTTGAGGGAACCTTGTTCCAACCATCACCGCCCGACGGCCCGATGGGAGTACCGTCAGTGCCTTTATAGGTAGTTTCATCTTTAAGTTTAAAAGTGCGGCTCTCTGTATATACTCCATCTGCAGCATCGTCAAAAATATCGGCGAGAACTACATAGTAGCAGTTCTCGACAATATTATTGTCGCGAATGGTGCCTGCACCATTGACCACGATGCAGTTTTTCACCGTTGCATAGTTGCCTGTTGGCAATGGATAATTTGTGCGACGGTTGTAGATGATGCTGTTTGTCCATAAGAACTGTGCAAAAATGTTATATTCATTGTAATCATAGTAAGTGTAATATTGAGACCCCATGAAAGAATGGTCAATATTCACAATGCTTTCGTTACTGAAATAATTGATTACACCCCATACATAGCAATTGGAAATGAGCAGTCCATTGGCCATTAAGTTCTTGTTTCCTGTTAAATCACCCCCAATCCTGCATTGCTTCACCTTCACATTCTCTATATTGTTAGCGAATGTCATATTGCCCGTAATGTAACATTTCTGTATCGTATAGTTCTTCATGGTTTGAGTGCATGCCAGATTGCCGTTAATCTTAACGCCCTCAATGTGTAAGCCGTCGATGACAGGGTCGGCCTTACCCACATTAACGCTACCGTTGATAGTGGTTACAGCAGTATTTGTTTCGTCGTTGTCCTCGAAACCCGCTCCATAAATGCTCAATTTCTTTTCTATGTTTACGGGATCAAATGAGCCCCTGCTCAAGCTTATTACGTCACCATCAGATGCAGCGGCATAGGCTTGCTTGAATCCTGTACTGCCTTTGTAGACACTCACTTCGTCCCCATGCTGAAGGATGGCACTGATTTCGTCGGTGCTCTGCGCCCCTGCTACCATTGTGCAGCAGAGCGCAACTATTGATAATAGATATTTTTTCATATTATTGTCGTTATTTGTTTGTTGTTATTGCTATTGTCTTTTTCCCTCATCTTGCCACGGCGTTATAGTTCACGTTGAGGTTCTCACCGCTCACCGTGGCATTCAGGTCGGTAACTACAGGTATTCTAGGCACCTTGCTCCATCCATAGCGAATGCCTATCTCCTGGCCGTCGGTGCCTATCCATGTAGTGGGTTGCTGGATTTCGTAGGTCCGGGTTGCAGAATAGTTGGCATTCTCCGCATCAGAGAAGATGTTCTTAATGTCAACAGCATAACAATTTTGGAAATCATTCTTGTCCTGATTGTTATAACTGAAATTCCTAAAAATACAGTTATGTGCAACTGCTCCTTCTGTATTGGCAAAAACTGCACGGTCATAATAAGCACCAACCCAATAATACGTGAAAATACTATTGGAACAGAAGTAAGGCCCCACAAAATTGCAAGTGATGCAATGGTCTATCTTGACGCTGCTGCTCTCATTAAATGTGTTTACGGCACCTCCTACATAGCAGTTTTGTATGATGCAGTTGTTGGCTATTTTGTCGCCTCCGGAGATAGCCCCTGTAATGACACAGTTCCTGATTATCGTGTTCGTGTTTTCAACTATGTTGACGTTGCCGTTAACATAGCACTTTTCCATCAAGAACCCCTCCAACGGCACATTCGCGTTAACAGCGGCACCGAAACTTATTCCTTCCAAGTGGATATTTTCGAGGGTTTCTCCTCCTGAGACTCCCAAATTCAACTGACCGTTGATCTTTGACACCTCAGTACTGGTATTCGCATCCTTTTCAAACCCTGCGCCATAGACGGAGATGGATTTTGTGATATCAGAAACATTAAATGCACCTGATGAAAGTGTAATAACATCACCGTCAACTGCCTGGGCATTTGCATTAATAAAGGCATTAGCACCTGTGAAAGTGCTAACATCGTTGCCATGCTGAAGTACAACGGTCATAATTTCATTCTGCGCCCCTGCCACAACTGTGCAGCAGAGCGCAACGATTGATAATAGAATCTTTTTCATAATAGTTGATTGATAATTAACTTTTTTCGTTTTTAACATGTTTGTCATTCCTCTCCCCAGATGTTTTGGAAAGCACTAGGCAGATAGTCCAGCGGATTATGCTCGAATGAGTTCAAGCCTTTGTCGGTATCTTCAAACGTGCCCTTCTTACTCTCGGCCTCACTCTGACTTCCCTCTGTCGAAGGATCAACGAGAATGGTGGTGCCAACCAGCAGCTGGCACTCACCGTAAACAATATCTTGGTTCAAGGTAGGAACCTGATAAGTCTTTTTCATATCTGATAGCGTTTATTTCATTTGACGATGACCTTGCGGCCGTTGATGATGTTGATACCCTTTTGCGGAGCCGAGAGTTTCTGACCATTGAGATTATAGATACTCCCCTCGCCCTTTGGAGAGGGGTTAGGGGTGAGGCTCTCAATGCCCGTCGCCTCTTCATCATTCCAATACAGCATTATCTCCTTGGCATTACTGCCGCTGATGGCTTCTGTCAGTAAGGGTAGGTAAGCACGGTTCGCCGGCATCTTTACGGTATAACTTTCATCCGCAATCTTGATGAACTTGCCGCCCTTCATCATGAAGTTGGTATAGTCGCCCTTTGTGGGGCTGATGTGGACGGGCTTGGTCACAGCCACCAGAGCGTTTCCTTCCAAATCATCTGCTGTTTCTGGGGTAGGATACAGATTGAACGTCTCGCCCGGCGTACCAGAGAGCAGAACGCCAGTATTGGCTGGCACTACCCCGCTACTGATATTCACCACGCTGATGGCACTTCTTTCAGCATAGTAGGTCCTGCAGTAGTGAGCGTTGAGTCCTTCGGGCAAATGGATATTTACATCGGAACTGAATGTGCCCACACCGCTGGCAGGCACGGTGTAAGTTAATGGCTGCAATCGCAATACCAGACGAATGGAAGACCAAGTTTGTTTATCACTTGTTTCGTCCAAATAGACACCATCTGGCCTGAAATAGGGATCATAATAATACATACCACTTGGGGTAGTACTCATATAGCAAACGTATTCACCTACTCCTGTCCAAGTATAGCCACGAGAGCAATATCCTGCTGCTGGCAGGAATACGCATCCGGCAGCCTCCATCATTGCCCAACCTTCAAGGCTAACTTGGGCCGTGTAATTGGAATTGCTGTTGAATACACCAAGTGTAAAGTCAGTTCCTTCGGGATGAGTGTAGTAATCGGGGAAGATAATCAGGCCTTTGTATGTGTCGCCGATTGTGGCCATGGTGTATCTGGCCCCATCAGAAAGCGTGTTAGTGACGGTACGAGTGGCAAACAGATATTTCCATTCATCCCTGGATAGCATGGACCAAGATTCACCGTTATCCGGATTGTTGTAATCTAAGAATGCAAACATATCGCGGTGGGTATCAGATTGGTTTGTGCCGAAGTAGTCATACTGGTGCTCGGCAAATTGATAGGTGCTGCCTATTTTCTGCAGATTACCTTTCGCGAACGATACTTTTTCACCACTGCCATTGATGGTGAATACCCCGTTGAGTGCTTCCGAAAGCTGCTCGGTTTCCTCATTGGCGAATATCTTCAGCATCGGAATGCCAAGCACGGGATCTTGCACCCATATTTCATCAGTACGACCAGCTTGGAGGGCAGCAGCTGTAGTGCCATTGGCAAGCTGCTCGTCGGTCACTTGCATAGCGGATGGAATTGAATATGGGTATGACTTGACGTAGCAGTTGTTCAAAGTACCTCTTGACACCGAACCGGACCCTATATTAAATGTTCCTGTCGATAGACAATTAGTCGTTGTTATTGATGAGGGATTATAACTTTGCACCCAACCTGCAAAGCAACCGTTATTTCCTCCAGTAGTAGTAATGGAACCCGTAAACAAACAGTCTGTAATTGTAGAGTTTCCGCAATTATTACACCCAATAAAGGCACCACATTCTATCCACGAATTACTACCTCCCGTGATATCTGCAGACACCCACACATTCTGTATCACGTCATTGCCTGCAGAGTTACTGATAAGACCGCTCATATGGGAAGGCCCTGACGAAGTTGATTTGATTGTTCCAGCTACATGCAGGTTCTTGATTGTAGCACCACTTGTCTGGCTAAAGGGGGTATGAAAATACTTGTCGCTATTGTAGTGTACCGTAAGCGTATGCCCCTGACCGTCGAAGGTTCCATGATAGTGAAGGTTTGAGAATTCACCATGCCAGTCGGGAGAAATATAGGTCTGGTCGTCGCCTAAATCAACATCAGCAGTCATCTTGGCATTAGCCGCAGTATTCGTTCCGCTGTTGACAATATCGGCGAATCGTTTCCAGTCCTGCACGGAGCCGATAAGGTAATAACCGTCTTCGTCCTGAACCGTGGTGAATATCTTCGGAACCGGCTGGTGGGTCAAAGGGTCTTGTGCCCACCCGTCGCCAAGTGCCGTAGCAATGGTTCCGTCGGCAAGTTGGGAGTCGGTGACTCGCATGCTTTCAGGAATTGTCTTCGGGAATTGTTTCACATAACAGTTGGTATGGGTACCTCTGAAATCATAGCTGCCACCAGTGTAGTTAAACGTTCCTAATGACAGACAATTAGTCATGGTAGCACTTCCCCCGCTGTTGATATATCCTACAAAGCAGCCATTATAGCTTCCTGAACTGTTAATAGTGCCCGTGAAGAGACAATCGAGTATATCAACACTTCCACTCTTATACCCATCCACACAACCAACAAGGCATGCTGTCTCGTCCCAACCAGTTCTGGTATCGGTAATCACTAAAGAACTCCAGATACTTTCCAACGTACTTTTTCCATATACGGCACGTGCAACAACCGAAGGCTGGCTTCCACTTGAGTTTGATATCGTCCCGTCAACATGAATATTCTTGATTGTGGCTTTAGAAATCATGGCAAAAGGAGCGGTTTGAGATGTACCTGTGTAATGGACGGTCAGTTTATATCCCTGTCCGTCGAATGTACCTTGATAGTAATAGGTTGGCCTGTCTTCGTGTTCTGAGTCTCCCAACATGGCCTGCGAACTACCCAGGTCAACGTCAGCCGTCATTCTGGCATTGGCTGTGGGTGTGGTTTTGATAAGTTCTGCGAATTCCTCCCAGTCCTGCACCGACCCGATGAGATAATTGCCGTCGGAATCTTGTTCTATAGCCCAAGCCCCGGCTGTACAGCCGAGAAGAGCAATTAGCGAAATGAATAAACGTTTTACTGTTTCCATTTGTATTATTGCTGTATTATAATTGTTAAGGTGAATTATGTTTGCAAAGGTAAGAAAAAGGGGAATGAGTGCAAAAGCCCCGTGGGAAAAGGTTGTGCCATATCGTACAAGGGATGTGCCATATCGTACATTTAACTTTTGTTAGGGAAATTCATAGTTTTTAGAGCCCCTTTTTAGGAACGTTTTACCGTTTCTTTGATTATCTTTGCAAAAAATACTTGTGCTTAATCGAATCTTTGCATTATGACTCATCTGATAGTATCTTTTCTGCCGCTGGCAGTATGCGCTTTCTGGTCGGTTGCCATTGCCTTGAACCTTTGGGAACAGGGTAATCGTGCCGCCCGCCGCCAACTGTTGTGGTGGGCCATCACCGCCACGCTGCTCTACGCGGGTCATTTCGTTTTCTTTAACCGGATGACGAGCGAGATTCCCGCGAGCGATACCATCTATGTGGTCTGCAACCTGTTGGTCTTCCCGCTCTATCTGCACTACATCACGATGCTCACCCAAGGAACGGTGAGCCGTAGCCAGCGTTGGCTCACGGTACTGCCGCCCGTAATCATCGGCATCATTGTGGCTACGGTCTATGTAATGATGAGCGACGATGAAAGCCGCCAGTTCGTTGACACCTATTTATATAATGACTCCATCGTAGGACTCTCGGGACAGACTTTGGTGCAGGCTGTGGTCCATCAATTGGCGAAAATTCTCTTTGCTATCGGCTTGCTGATTGTGCTTTTCGTGGCCATACGCCGCATACGCCGCTACAACAGACTTATCGACTCCATCTATGCCGATAACGACGACAAGCGGCTCTACGGCATCACCACCATATTAATCCTGATGGTGCTCACGGGCATTCTATCGCTTGTGGTGAATGCCGTCGGACGCTTTGTGTTTCTATCCTCCGAGATTCCCTTTGCTGTGCTTGCATTCTTCTTTAGCGGTCTGCTCTACTTGCTATGCTATCGCGGGTTCGTGCAGCAGTTCTCTTTTGCGGATATAGCGCAAGAAGAGTGCGAAGACATTATGGAAACAGTTTCACAGGACACCTATTCGAAGCTGTTGCATAAGATTGACGACGAACGGCTATACCTGCAGCCGGGACTTACGCTGGCTGAGTTGGCTCAGCAGCTGGGCACCAACCGCACCATGCTCTCAAGACTGGTGAACGAAGAGACGGGAATGCCGTTTGCAGAGTTCATCAACCGCAAACGCATTGCCTACGTGAGAAGACTGGAGCAGGAGCATCCTGAATTGCGGAAAGAGGAACTGGCCGAACTGGCCGGTTACACATCGATGCGCTCCTTCTACCGCAACTATCAGCTCTACGGCGACGCCAAGTAATTTGTCTTATGGACAAAAATCTACAAAAATTTTCAAAGTGATTATACCGTCATCCGTCATAATTTCATCATAAAGTGTTTATAATTAGAGAGATAAGTATATGACGGTTTGTTTCAAGCCATCATAAACCGTCATTCCTTTTGATGGACATACTCATTCAAATGAGTGGCAAGTTATTGGGCTTACGATTATTGTTCGGAAGTTGTCTGATGGGAAAAACTATCAGTACGAGCGGCTCGTACTAACAGTACGACGGGGAAAAACTGTTAGTACAAGGCTTCAGACAGTCTGCAAACTTTGATGCCGCAGCGTCTTGTTCAGCAAGGGCAGCGGGCAATTCTTCGGATGGTCAATTGCTGAATAAACCATCATACCGCCATTATGACGGTTTATGACGGTTTGAAACAAACCATCATTGGTGTAAATATCTATAAAAATGATAGTTATATGTAAGTTATGACGGATGACGGTTATTATGCAAAAGATTATCCGCTATTGACATTTCAAGTGCGCCGACAGGACTCCTAAAAGAATAATTATGATAATTACGGAAATTTCTGTCCTTTCTTTTTCATTATATCAGTCTAAATTCGTACCTTTGCACCCGACTTACAAAGAGTAAGTTAAGGGGTGTCCGCCGTGGGCGGGCTGAGATTAGACCCTCGAACCTGATCCGGGTAATGCCGGCGTAGGAAAGTGAAGGCATAAAGGTTGCCCCTTTTATGTGTATTTTAATTTAGGTAAAGATGAGAAAAAAGATTGTGATGGCTGCACTGCTCGGGATGAGCGTGACGGTCGTGAATGCTGCCCGCGAGGCGGATGGAGATTCGCTACGCATGGAGCAGTTGCAGGAAGTGGTGGTAAAAGGCGTATGGGTGCAGAAGAACGCGCCTTTTGCCGTAGCCAACATCAAGAAAGACGAATTACAGAAGTTCTCGAAGACGGGTAAGGAACTGCCTTTCCTCTTCGCTCAGACCCCGGGCGTACTGGCATGGGGCGAGAACGGACTGGGCACGGGAACCAGTTATCTGCGCATTCGTGGTGCAGGCGACTCGCGCATCAACGTGACGCTCGACGGCGTGCCCCTGAACTCACCTGAAGATCAGGCTGTGTTCTGGGCCAATATGAACTCCTACAGCGCGCTGCTGGGCGGTGTGCAGATTCAGCGCGGCGTGGGAACGAGTACCAATGGCGACGGTGCCTTCGGCGGCACGGTAGCCCTTTCGTCGAAGACTCCTTCGGAGAAAGCTGGCGGCGAAGTGAACTTCAGCTACGGTTCGTATAATACATTCAACGTGGGCGGTGCGTTCTCCACGGGTCTGCTGTGGAACCATCTGATCTTTGACGGTGCCTACCACGAGACCAATACCGACGGCTATATCCACGGCACCAGCGGACGCTCGGGCTCCTACTACGGCGGACTGACATGGATCGACGATAAGTTCACCATCCGCTATAAGAACATCGGAAACTTCGAGAAGACCGGACAGGCATGGAATGCCGTGACTGCCGGTAACGACGACCTTTCGCTGATGGACGGCACCTATGGCTCGAAGACTGGCATCAAGACCTACAAGGATCTCTACGATGTAGGACTGGGGCGCTACAACTCGCTCTACGAGCATTTCACATACGATGCTGACGGGAAGTTTGTGCGTGATGCCAACGGGAACTACCAGACAGAACGGTACATGATGAACAACGGGGAACCCTGGGACAAAACCACCGATAACTTCTGGCAGAACCACAACATTCTCTCTGCCGCCTGGAACATCAACGAAAACTGGAGCACCACGGGCTCGCTCCACTATACCCACGGCTATGGTTATTACAAAGAGTTCCGTTACGACAATAAAATCAAGAAACTCGGTCTGCCCAGTCCCGAATTCAACGGTGATGCCTTAGGAGGTGCAAAGAGAACCGACTGGGTGCGCAAAAAGGGACTAAAGCAGGATACCTACGGACTGGTATGGAACATCAACTACAAAGACAACGACTGGGACGTGATCGGCGGTCTGTCGGTACAACAGTTCGACGGTAACCACTTCGGCTATGTCACCTATCTGAGTAACGATGCCCTGCGCACCCTTCTGATGAAGAACGGTGACTATCAGTATTACGACTCCGATGCCAAGAAGTTCGACGGTAACGTCTTCATCAAGGCTCTCTATCACCTCACCGATAACTGGGATGCCTTTGCCGATATGCAGTATCGCCACGTGAATTACAAAACCGATGGATACAACGACAAGTTCATTTACGACGAAGATGCCTACCTCTACAAGAAGCACTACCTGGACATTAACGAGAAGCACAACTTCTTTAACCCCAAGGCAGGCTTCAGCTTCCACAATGGCGGGCATCGCGCCTTCGCTTCACTGGCCTTAAGCCATCGTGAACCAGAAAGAAACAACTACACAGACAACGGTAACTACCCCGCCCCAAAGGCAGAGTCGCTGCTCGACTATGAGATGGGCTACAGTTATGCCACCCCGAAATGGCGCGCCGGTGCTACTCTTTATTACATGAACTACGACAACCAACTGGTTCAGACCGGTGCAAAGAGTGACATCGGCGAACCGCTGACAGCGAACGTCAAAGACTCCTACCGTACAGGTATCGAGCTGACGGCAGGATACGATATCACCCCATGGCTCACCGTTGAGGGGAATGCAGCATTGAGCATCAACAAAATCAAGGATTTCGATGAGTTCGTGGAAGACTGGGATGACTGGAAAGACAACCCCGATGCGGCAAAATACCATTGTGACGGCAACGGCGACGAGCTGCGCCAGTTCCATTACGACAACTCCACATTGGCTTTCTCTCCCTCGGCCATCCTCAACGGATTCCTTAACTTCCACTACAAAGGATGGCAAGCCGTATGGCACACGGGGTATGTGAGTCGTCAGTATCTGGATAACACAGAGAACAAAGACCGCTCACTGCCTGCCTACTCTACTACGAATGTCAACCTGAATTATACGCTTCCGTTGAAGGCCATCGGTGTGAAGGAGGCCATATTCGGCGTGAACCTGAGCAATATTTTTAATGCCCGGTATGCCAACAGCGGATGGGTATATTCTGCCATTGCCGAGAGCTATGGACACACCAACGACAACCGCTACTACCAGATTGGCTACGTGCCCTCAGCCGGCTTCACGGCCATGGGCAGCATCACACTGAGATTCTAATTGCAAATGGAACTGCATCCTTTTATCATAGAGCACGGCCTCGACATCTTTACCACGGTGTTGGGCCTGCTCTATATATGGCTTGAATACAAGGCGCATATCGCCCTATGGTTAGTAGGCATCATCATGCCGGCTCTGGACATCTACCTGTACTATAGTCACGGGCTTTACGGTGATGCCGGCATGGCTGCCTACTATACCGTAGCGGCGATTTACGGCTATGCCGTATGGAAATTTGGGAAGAAAAAGGGACAGGGCGAAGGAGAGGAGATGCCCATCACCCACATGCCGCGACGTCTGTATCTCCCCACCATGCTGGCTTTCGCAGCCATCTGGGCTGCCACCTACTTTGTGCTAGTGACATGGACCAACTCCACTGTACCTTTGCAGGATTCCTTCACCAATGCGCTCAGCTTCATTGGACTCTGGGCCCTGGCACGCAAATATGTCGAACAATGGCTTTGCTGGATTGTGGTGGACGTGATCTGCACCTATCTCTACATCGTGAAAGGCATTCCCTTCAAGGCATTCCTCTACGGACTCTATGTGGTGATTGCCATTATGGGCTACTACAAGTGGAAACGCATGATTATTACGGAACCGGGCACAGCCGCCACGAGCAAATGACACCACAACAACCAAACATGCAGAACATAAGCCCGGCAGAATTCGATGCCGTGATTCTGGCCAACGGCGACTTCCCCACGGCCGAGACACCCCTGCGGCTGTTGCGGGAAGCCCCTTTCCTGTGCTGTTGCGACGGTGCAGCCGAGGCCGCCCTTGCCCGAGGGTTCCAGCCCGACGCCATCGTGGGCGACGGCGACTCGCTTTCCTTCACACTGAAATCCCGCTATGCCTCCATCATCCACACCGAGAGCGAGCAGGACGACAACGATCTGACCAAAGCCACCCGCTTCTGCAAGGCCAAAGGTTTCAGGCGTATTGCCTATCTCGGCGCTACCGGCAAGCGCGAAGACCACACCATTGGCAACATCTTCTTACTCCCCCATTACGTCAGACAATTCGGAGTCGTACCCGAAATCTACACTGACCACGGGTGGTTTTCAGTTATCGAAGGAACGGCTGAACTCTCCACCTTCCCCGGGCAACAAGTGAGCCTCTTTAATATCACAGCTAAAAAAATAGAAGGCGAAGGTTTTAAATGGCTTCCTTTTTCTTACGATGAGCTTTGGCAAGGCACACTGAATGAAGCGAAAAGTAACCGTATTATTCTTAAAACAGACGGTATAATCATCGTATTCCGCAGTTATTTAGCAAAAAAAACATAAAAAGGAAGCAAAATGTTTGTATTTTGAACAACGATATTTGCAATTATGAATTTTTTTTGTATTTTTGCAAAGTGAAAAAATAATTTAACGAAATATTATTTTATCGCTATTGCGTTAAAATAGTTCATACTTGTGAAAGTATGCATTTCCTATAAACTTGAGTTAATTTAGTTTTAATGTGAGAACAGCCAAGTCGTGAGACTCGGCTGTTTTTATATCATAATTACAAATTGGAAACAAAAGAAACTAATTCTTGATCATGAAGGATTGCTCGATACTCGACATTTCACTCTGAAAGGCTGCATCCACCTGCAAACGTTTACCAATGGTATTACAACTGTGAATAACCGTGCTATGGTCACGCCCTCCCACAAGCTTACCGATACGGGACGCAGGCAGCTTGGTGTACTTCTGAGCTAAATACATCGAAATCTGACGTACCAGAACAATCTCATGCTTACGGCTCCTGCTGGAGAGAGCCGACTCACTCACATTGTAATGACGACATACAGACTCCACAATGTCATCAATGGTCAACGGCTTGTCATCCACCTTCACGGCACGTTTGATGATGCGCTCAGCCAATTTGAGATTGATACTGGCATTGTCCACAATTGAATAGGCAAGCAATGAATTGATGACACCTTCCAAATCGCGCACGCTGCCGTTGGCCGTCTCAGCTATATACTGAACCACATCTGCAGGAATCTTAAGGCCATCACGCTTAATCTTACTGTTGAGAATATCCACACACAACTGAGTGTTAGGTTTCTCCACCTCGGCAATCAGGCCACAAGAGAAGCGCGTAAGAAGACGCTCTGGCATTCCCTTCAAGTCAACCGGAGGACGATCGCTTGCCAAGATGATACGTTTGCCATTACGGAACAAATGGTCGAAGATGTGGAAGAAGGTCTGCTGCGTCTTAGGAGCCGTCATCCATTCCTGTATATCATCTACAATCAGCACGTCTATTGTCTGATAAAAAGCGATGAAATCATTCGTGCGGTTTTGCATCACAGAATTTGAGAACTGCACCTGAAACAAACGGGCACTCACATAAAGCACTCGCTTCTGAGGATAAAGTTCCTTGGTACGCACTCCGATGGCATTAATTAGGTGAGTTTTACCACAACCGGAAGGACCATATACAAACATCGGGTTAAACTGAGTGCTGTTAGGATGCTCAGCAATGGAAAGCCCCACCGAACGTGAAAGTCTATTGCTGTCACCTTCTATATAATTAGCAAAGGTATGGTGAGGATCAAGTTGCGAGTCAATATCCTGAGGCTTTACGGTATCGAGAACCGTCGGAGACTGATTTCCACGCGTCTTAGGCTTAGGTGCTTCGATATTGGCAGACTCCGTTCCCTCTACTTTCTGGGTGATATTGTTCTGCTTATCGGTAAGCACACTATAATTGAGTTTAGTCCCCTCGCCAAAAAAACGTATCAGCGTCTTCCGCATCAGATCAACGTAGTTCTCTTCCAAGTATTCGTAAACGAACATACTTGGAATGCCAACGAGAATCTCCCTTGTCGCAGGTTTATACGACTTGAAGACAATCGGCCTAAACCAGGTGTTGAACTGTTGCTCCGAAACGTTGTCTTTGATCATTTGCAGACAATTGTCCCAAAGAGCATGAGGGTTAATACTCATATTTAAGTTAATGTAGCCTTATTTCATTCGACATTTTTTCAAGTGCAAAATTAAATCTTTTTCCCCAAAAAAGCAAATGTGGCTTTTTATCATTTTTTAAATCTTTCAGCGTAAGTCGCGTAATTTAGGCACTTTAAGGATAATCAAAACCTATTTACAAAAATAAGGTGTTGCAAAATTACAAGACACTGAGAACAAAGGACTTACAAAAACAGCACTCAAAAGAGCACACGCTAATTTGAATGTGCAAGAAATCGTTAGAAGTATGCTATTTTACGAGATTTACAAGAAGTTGCGACATACTTTCTAAAAGTCGGCAACAATTTAGACAAAATTTAAATTACCTTCTTTCTTAAGGTTTCTTTTATTTTTGTTTATCCTTCCTTCCGAACAACGAAAAATGCACATAGCGTTTGGGGTGTGCCTTCAAGTCAATCAGAAGCGAATCTGCATCATTGGCCGTTGAACTCAGATGGTTGTAGAGGGAAGCATCGCGCATCAGCAAACCAAGAGTTCCTTCGTTTGAGTTAATCTTTTCTGTCAGCGCCTGCACATTAGCCAGCGTAGTATTGACTTTTGCCATCGTTGCGTCAATATCCACCTTTGCCAGATTACCTGTCAGCGTATTGGCATTATCAAGTACCCCGTTGGCTTTTCCTATCATACCGGGTACTTGAGCATTCAGCGACCCCATCAGCTTATTGGCTTCGCGAGTGGTGGTAGTTAGATTGCCGGTCGTCACCTCTATATTCTTCAACGACTGTGCAATAGCAGGATTAGCCAACAGGGTGTTCACACTGTTGAGAATACTGTCCAGTTTGGGCAACATCTGCTCCACGGCTGGTATCAGTGTGGCAGCTTTGGCCATCAGTCCGGAAGCAAGTTCTCCGGGAATGGTCTCACCGGGTTCCACCCTTTCACGTGGATTATTGGCCAACAGCAGATTCACCCGCACGTTGCCCAGCATATCACTCTCTATCACAGCCGATGAACCTTTGGGAATACGCATCTTGGTATCAATATCTATTGCTACCTTTGTTTTTCCTTCGTGAGAATAATCATAATCGATGGAACGGACGGTTCCTACCGGATAACCATCAGCATAAATAGGACTCGATGACGCAAGTCCAGAAACATCCTTGAATGAAACATAATAAACATCTCCTTTCGAGAACGTATTAAGTCCTTTCAGGAAGTTCATGCCAACAAAGAGAATGAACAATCCGAATAATGCCACAAGGGCTATCATTACTTCTTTTCCGTGTTTCATTTGATGTTCTATGATTTATTAATAATTAGAGTCCTTAAAGGCCTTAATATCTTGATGATTATTTTCTTCTGTTCCGGTACTCCCGGATAGCAGCCTGGACATCTGTTTTCTCTCCATTCTTAAAGGCAATGATAAACGCCTGAGGAAATTTGGTCAGCAGCGACTTGCGCAACTGGTATATTTCCTGATAATCAGTGGATGACCCCACCGTATATTTATAGAGCCCCTTCTCCTGATAGCAGTCTGCGTCGTTTTCACCTTTCAGTTGACTGCTGTTCTTTCTAAGTTTCGTATCAGTTGCCAGAATCTGAACCTTAAACACAGGAGCATTGTCTGTCTGTAATGGTTCCACTTGTGAACGGATAGGATCCTGGCTTACAGAAACTTCTTCTTGTTTCGATTCATTAGCCATACGATTCCCGTTATTAGCCAAATCCTCATTTTTTCTTTGAGGCTCCTCCTTTACCTCGGGAGGAACGATGGTCGGCACTGTTACCTCCTCTTTTTTTTTAGGAGTTTGGTAAGGCACCACGACATTCTGGTCGTACTTCTTCCGATAGCGGGTAAAAGCACGATAAATTCCTCGGGCATGATTTTCGATACCACTTTCTGAATTTAGCAACCTCTCCTCATCACTCGTCGTGATAAAACCCAGCTCTATCAGACAACTCGGCATCGAGGTAGCGCGAAGCACCAGGAATCCTGCCTGATGAACACCCTTGTTGGGACGTCCAGCCTGAGCACATACATCCTGCTGAATCATCTTTGCCAGTTCAACACTTTTAGCCATGTTCTTGTCCTGTATGAACTCAAACATGATATAACTCTCAGAAGAGTTTGGGTCGAACCCCTGATAGCGTTGCTTATAGTCTTTCTCCACCAGAATCACGGAGTTCTCACGCTTTGCCACATCCAGATTCTCGGCAGCTCGGTGCATACCCAATGTATATACTTCAAAGCCACGGGCTATCTTTCCTTTAGGCAGAGCATTTGTATGCACACTGATAAAAAGGTCGGCCTTAGCCTTGTTGGCAATATTAGCACGTTCGCTGAGCGGTATAAAGACATCTGTCTTACGAGTATAGATGACTTTCACATCAGGACAGTTCCGCTCCACCATCCTGCCGAAAGCCAATGCCACCTTCAGGTTGATATTCTTTTCCTTCGACATACTGCCCAACGCACCAGCATCGTGTCCACCATGTCCGGGATCGATAACAAGCGTGAAGCGATGGTCTGCTGCTTTGGCCGGAAGGACCAAAGTCAGTATCACTGCTATGATGAAAATCAATCTTTTACTCATTATCGCCTGCAAAATTAATGATTTCTATTGAAAAACCGAAGAATCAGCGTAGGTTTTTTATGATTTGTGACACTTTAGGTATTTAAAGTCCTTGAAGTTTCATTTCTTTACTCTCAAAAAGACCGTTGCACCATCGCCATCGGCACCCATCGGCGGATTCTGCTTTGTAAGCTCTATATCTACTGTTGTGGCTTGGGAAAACGTCTCCAAAATGCGCTCGCCAATCCGGCCTGCCACATGTTCGAGCAGGCAGGATGGCGTTTGCATCTCCTTATTTATGATTTGATATAATTCAGCATAATTCAACGTATCCTCCACATTGTCACTCTCTACAGCTTTCTCAAGGTTACAGCAAACACGTACGCTGACTACATAGTCACCGCCCACCACTCTTTCCTGTGGCAGAACACCGTGCTTTGCCGTAAAGCGTAGCCCTTTCAGTTCTATATAGCTGCTTTCAACTCTCATCATCCGCACCTTGAAGCTCCGCAATTTGTGCAAATCAGACAACCTTCCTGATATACCAGCGTCTCCTGACCACAGTTCGGACATTTCAGGCCCGAAGCAGCAGTACCGTCGGTGACATATTTCTTCAATGCACGCTCCACACCGTTCTTCCACGTATTGATGCTCTCGCTCTTCAGTTGCAGCGAGCTCACCAGTTTAATTACATGGTCAATAGGCATACGATAGCGCAACACGCCACTAATCAGTTTGGCATAGTTCCAGTACTCAGGATTGAATTTCTCCGAGAGCCCCTCTACAGTGGTCTTATAGCCTCGCTTGTTCTCAAATTGGAAGTCATAGCGCTTCGAACCGTCTGGATTCTGCTGTTTGATAATCTTTCCCTTTGTCACCGGCTTTGGCAATACGATACCTTCCTCATCATCCTGTAGTCCGGTGAAGATTTCATAAGGATAGCCGTTGAGCAGTCCTACGAAGGCTACCCACTTTTCTTTGTTATTCTGGAAGCGTACCACATCGCACTCCAATGTCTGCGGACGAACCTCCGTCACTTCAGGATGTTTGCAAGGCACGGCACCTTTCTTGTAGTTTTCGTTATCGTTAACGTCATCGGTATCGCTCTTCTTTTTCTTCTTCTCATCCACCTGGATCATCACACCAGAACGCGAACCGTCTCGATAAATCGTGCAACCTTTGCAACCACTACGCCATGCTTCCACGTACAGGCGGTTCACCAAAGCCTCATCCACATCGTGCGGCAGATTCACCGTTACGGAGATCGAATGGTCCACCCATTTCTGAATGGCACCCTGCATCTTCACCTTCATCAGCCAGTCCACATCGTTGGCTGTTGCCTTATAATAAGGAGAACGAGCTACCAGTTCGTCAATTTCCTCCTTGGTGTAACGTTTCTCGGTGTCAATGCCGTTGACTTTCATCCACTCCAGGAACTTATTGTGATAGACGATATACTCCTCAAACGAGTCACCTACTTCATCGACAAAATCAACGTGCACATTCGTATCATTGGGATTCACCTTACGGCGACGCATATAGACGGGCAGGAACACGGGTTCTATACCACTTGTGGTCTGCGTCATCAGCGAGGTTGTTCCTGTAGGAGCGATGGTCAGACAGGCTATGTTCCTGCGTCCATACTTCTGCATATCCTTCCAGAGTTGAGGATCATTCTCCTTGATACGCAGGATAAACGGATTCTGCGCCTCGCGTTTGGCATCATATACTTCGAAAGCGCCACGCTCCTGAGCCATTGTCACACTGGAACGATAGGCGTTCAAGGCCAATGTCTTATGCACGTTGACGGAGAAATCTGTTGCCTCCTGGGTGCCGTAGCGCAGGCCCATGGCAGCAATCATGTCGCCCTCTGCCGTGATGCCCACACCTGTGCGGCGACCCATGCCGCTCTTGCGGCGTATCTTTTCCCAAAGATGATATTCGGCCCCCTTCACCTCCTGGCTCTGCGGGTCTTTATCAATCTTCTCCATGATCAGGTCGATCTTCTCCATCTCCAAGTCCACGATGTCATCCATGATGCGCTGTGCCATCTGTACATGCTTCTTGAACTTGTCGTAGTCGAAGTAGGCATCCTTCGTGAACGGGTTCACCACGTAAGAATAGAGATTAATACTCAGCAGACGGCATGAATCGTAAGGGCAGAGCGGAATCTCGCCACAGGGATTCGTCGATACCGTGCGGAAACCAAGATCAGCATAGCAATCGGGGATACTTTCACGAAGGATTGTGTCCCAGAACAGCACACCGGGCTCAGCACTCTTCCATGCATTATGAACAATCTTGCCCCACAATGCCTTGGCATCTATCTTCTTTCTGACTCTCAGTTTCTCTTCTTCCTTTTCATAATCGTTGTCACTCACAGGGAACTGCTGCACATACTCACCGTCTGAGGTTGCCGCCTCCATGAATGCATCGTCAATCTTCACACTCACATTGGCACCCGTCACCTTGCCCTCAGTCATCTTTGCATCGATGAAAGCCTCGGCATCAGGATGCTTGATACTTACCGAGAGCATCAGCGCACCACGGCGACCGTCCTGTGCCACCTCACGCGTACTGTTACTATAACGCTCCATAAAAGGGACCAGACCAGTGGAAGTCAGTGCCGAATTGTTTACCGGACTGCCTTTCGGACGGATATGGCTGAGATCGTGCCCCACTCCACCGCGACGTTTCATCAGCTGCACCTGTTCTTCGTCGATGCGCATCACGGCACCATAGGAGTCTGCGTTTCCGTCAAGTCCGATAACAAAGCAGTTCGAGAGTGAAGCCACCTGATAACCATTGCCGATACCCGTCATCGGAGAACCAGCCGGTACAATATAGCGGAAATGATCCAGCAACTCAAACACCTGCTCCTTTGTCAGCGGGTTTTTATACTTCTGCTCAATGCGGGCCACCTCGCCTGCAATACGCCAATGCATATCCTCAGGACTCTGCTCATAGATATGGCCGTAGCTGTCCTTCATAGCATATTTGTTCACCCATACACGGGCGGCGAGTTCGTCACCATCGAAATATTTCAAGGAAGCAGCAAAGGCTTCCTCGTAAGAGAAAGTTTTCTTTTCCATTATGATTGTCAGTTTTTTTCTGTTTGCAAAGTTAGTGCAAAAAAATGATTTAACGAAGAGATTATAGAATTATTTCTTTCCGAAAACGAAAATTTTTATCCGGCAGCGAAAAGGAAAGTTATCCCAAAAGTAAAACTCCAACCTTCTTCTCCCAACAAATGTTTCCAAAATTGTTAATCTCCAGTCACACTTTATCCCGAAAGTAAAGCCATCTTATCAACAAAAAAGAGATAGCGATTTGGAAGTTTGCGGATTTTATCGTAATTTTGCAGTCATATATAAATAAGGTAAAAGATGAAGAACTTAGAAACAAGAACCAGTATCCGCAAATATGCACAACGCGAAGTGAGCAACGAACTGCTCCACCGCTTGCTCCATGAAGCAGAACGTACACAGACTATGGGTAACCTGCAACTCTACAGTGTAATCATAACCCGTTCAGAAGAACAGAAAGCGGCCTTGGCTCCCGCCCATTTCAACCAACCGATGGTAAAAGGGGCTCCCGTGGTTCTTACCTTCTGTGCCGACTTCCGCCGCACCAGCCGATGGGCGGAAGAACGGAAGGCAGAACCTGGCTATGATAATTTCCTGTCGTTTATCAATGCAGCCACCGATGCCCTGCTCTATTGCCAGACGTTCTGCAATCTTGCCGACGAAGAAGGCTTGGGCTATTGTTACTTAGGAACCACGGTCTATATGCCAAAACAGATTATCGAGGTATTGGGACTGCCTCGTCTGGTGATGCCCGTTGCCACGATTACCTTGGGATGGCCCGACGAACAGCCTGCCCTCTCCGACCGCCTGCCATTAGAGAGCATCATCCATGAAGAGCGTTACGAAGATTACACGCCCGAACGCATAGATCAGTTCTACACCGCAAAGGAACAGTTGCCCGAGAATCAGGAGTTCGTGCGCATCAACAACAAAGAAACCTTGGCACAGATCTTCACCGACATCCGCTATACGCGCAAGGACAACGAGGCCATGTCGAAAGGACTTATAGAAGCCTTGCGCCAACAAGGATTTCTATAAGTCCTTCCCGATAGTAGGTTTCAGCGAACACTAGTCCACTGAAACCTTTTTATTTTACGACAAATTTCTTTCCGTCGCGAACGAAGATACCATGAGAAACGTTCTTCACGCGTTGTCCCTGCAAGTTGTAGATTATCTCATTATCTACATTTCTCATTTCCTCAATTTCAACAATTCCCGTAGAAGGATCATTGCCTTGGAACGACTCAATGAAGTCAGGCAGATAATAGCCCAGATGGGGCGGCTGGTTGTAGGCAACGTTCTGCCAGGCTATGCCCATACGGTAGACGTGGTCGTGCATGAGTGTCGGGACGCGATAGTTGGTATTCTCGATAGTCGAGTAGATGATGAGCCCATCATCGGTGTTGTTCCTCACGATGAGTTCCTCACGCCAGTCTCCGAAGATGTCGGCCGACAGACAGGGCGTGGCCTTCGTGCCGTTGTTTGACTGTCCGGTGATGGAGACAATGCCGACCCCCAACGGCGACGCGTTTCCGCGCTTGGTGATGGTGATGCCGTCTAACAGTTCGTCCTGTGCGTCACCATCCCAGTAGATGCGGAAGTTCATGCCGGGGTTGTCGTAGTAGATGATGTGCCCCTTGCAATCGTAGCTGCTGGTCTGTGTGGCGTATGTAAACTCGTGTCCACGATAGTTGGCATCCCAGTCGGCAGCCAGTCCGCGGCCAGTGTCACGGTCGGACTTGGCACCGCAGATGACTTCGCCTGTTCGGGCGTCGTGGATGTCGTAGCCATAGCCTATCTTATTATCCTTGTCCTCATAGGGCTCTTCGTGAATGTCCATGAGTTCGTAGCCTGGGCGATCGGGGTCGATGTCGGCCAGGTGGATGGCATCGCCATGGCCGAAGCCTACAGCATAGAGCAGGTGACCGTCGTTGTTGATGGCTGCCGACCCGTAGAGCACCTCGTCGCATCCGTCGCCGTCAACGTCGGCCACCGAGATGTTGTGGTTGCCGTTGCCCCATGCAGTGAAACTGTACGGGGTGTTGCCAGTGTTGGAGGAGTACGTCTTGGAGGTCTTTTTGAAGTTGGCGTCATAGTGGTCCACCTGCGTCTTCGACATGGAAGCATGCATCCACTTGGTCTTCAGCTCCGTACCGTTCCAGTCGACAGCCCAGAAGTAGGCCTTGGTGTAGTAGCCGCGGCACATCACGGCACTGGGGTTCTTGTCGGCACCGTCCAAGTAAGCCACGCAGGCCAGGAAGCGGTCGGCGCGGTTGCCGTAGGCATCGTTCCAGAAGTTCTTCTCAGGATAGCTGCTGGTCTTGTTGATTTCTCCGGCGCGTGACGGGTTGTAGTAAACGGTGTGCATGGCGGCACCAGTCTCGCCGTTGAACACGGTCAGGTATTCCGGGCCTTCCAGTACATGGCCCAGTCCTTTATCGACGGTTCCGCTGTTACGATAGTCCTTCGAGTTGTCAGCATTCTTGATGTCATCGACTGTGGCAGCGGCAGTGACATAGTTGCCCTTGCCGTCTATGCTACCGGGAGCGGTCTTGCAAATCATCTCTGCCTTGCCATCGCCGTTGAAGTCATAGACCAGGAACTGCGTGTAGTGGGCTCCTGCCCGAATGTTCTTGCCTAAGTCGATGCGCCACAGCTTGGTGCCGTCCAGCTTCAGGCAGTCGATGATGACGTCACTGGTCTTGCCGGTATTGCTGTTGTCCTTCGAGTTCGACGGGTCCCATTTCAGGATAATCTCATACTGGCCGTCACCGTCGACGTCGCCCACCGAGCAGTCGTTGGGCGAGTAGGTAACGCCGGACTCTGCTGCCGTGGGACGGTCAAGGGGTATCTCCAGGAAGCTCTTTGCCCAAGGTTTGATAGGCTCCGTACGGTCCACCTCCACACCGTTCTTCAGCGTTACTACCTGAAAGGTCTGCGACGCGTTGCACTGCACGGTGGTACTGGTCACGTCCTTGTATATACGGCCGTTGGCGTAGGGTTGTCCGTCGCGTAGCAGGGTGAAGGTGGTGTTGGCGTCGTCCGTACCCAACAGGCGCCAGCTGAGGAAGTAGCTGTTGGATGTTGTTCCGGAACGCTTGATGAGCACTGCACCGCGGTCCAGTTTCTCCATCTGGCTGGCCGGCGTGACGGTAGGCTTCTGTGCGAAGCCTTCCATAGTCAGCAGGCCGCACATAACCGTAAGAAATAGTTGCTTTTTCATCTTGGTATAGTTCTCCTTTTACTTGATAATAATCTTCTTGCCATTGCGGATGTAGAGGCCCTTCTTGGTGGGCTTGTCGATGCGCACGCCGTCAAGGGTGTAGAAGGTGCCGCCGTTCAGCTGGTCGACATCCACGGCGTTGATGCCGGTGGGCTGATCAGTGACGCGCAGTTTACCCTCCTTGGTCAGCAGACCGGTGGCATCCCAATAGAGTCCGGCGGGCAGCTCGGGCAGATGGAGCACGGGATTGCCCGTCACCTCCTTAGCCACTGTCCAGAAGATGATCTCGTCGCCTGCTGCCGGCGTGTAGCTGCTGCCCAACTCGATGTAGATGTCGCCATATAGCTTCAGGTCGCCGCCGATGGTCAGGTAGGAGCGCGATGTGTTGTTGTTGTTCTTGTTGTAGACTGCCAAGTACAGCTTGGAGCCAGCGTACAGGCTGACCGTGCCCGTGGAGACGATGGCTCCGTAGCGGCGCGACGACGTGTAGCTGCCCGGCATCAGTGTGCCTCCGTTCTGGATGGCCAGTGCGGCCACGGTGCCGGTGCCTTTCAGCACGGCCTCGGTCTCTACCGTGGCTAATGACGAGCCGAAGAGCGGCGTGCTGTTGGTGCTGTTCAGCTGGATGTCGCCACCCTTGAAGGTGTAGGAGTTGACACCGCTGACCGGACGTGTGAAGGTCCACGAGCCGGTTCCCGTCTTGATGACCGTCGTGCCCGAGAAGGTTCCCGTGTAGGTGATGTCCTGATTCAGCGAACCTATGGTCACCGTACCGCTCGTGGCCAGCTTGCCGCCGCCCGTCAGGTTGCCTAACGTGAACGAGCGCGACTCGGCATTGACGGTCGACCCGGCCGGGATGTTCATCGTGCCCTTTGGCAGTCCGTTGGTGTTGAACCAGCGGAACTCTTGTCCGTTTTGGTCGCAGACGAGGATACCCTCGAACTCGCTCCAGTTGCCGTACAGGTTGCCACGGGTGAAGCGTGAGACGACAGTCAGCGTGCCCTTGCCCGTCAGACTTCCGTAGTAGTCGCAGCGGCTGTCCAGATAGAGCAGTCCCGTAGCACCCTCGGCGACTTCGTAGTTGATGCGGTTGGATGAGTAGGAGTAGGAGTCGTCGGCATCGTACACCTTGACATTCGAGCCGTTGAAGACAATCTTGTCCGGGCCGTTCATCACTTTCTTTAGCTCGCTGAGTCTCACCGTACCCTCGTCGACGGAGAGCACTGCGAAGTTGTTGCCAGTGCCTAACTCCAGTGTTCCGGCACCCTTCTTGTGCAGGGCGGCAGTGCTGGAGGTGGTCAGTCTTTCAATAGCCCCCTGCTGCTTCATGGTGGCTCCGCTGGGTACGTTGACGCTTCCGCCCTTTGCTGACAGTGCGATGGCGTGGCCTGTGGTGATGTCACCGCTCAAGGCCAGCGTGCCGCCGTCCATGTAGATGGTGTTAGCCACGGGGCCTAAGGCACCCAGCTCGGTGCCAATGTTGTTGGCCAGTGTGCCGACAGTCAGCGTGCCCTTATTCAGGTTGACGCCGCCCGTCATGCTGTTGACGTTGTTGATGGTCACCAGCCCCTCGCCGTTTATGTTCAGCGTGGCGTTGCCGATGATGCTGCCCTCGCCGCTGAGGGTGTAGGACTTGGTGTTGTTGGCGAAGGTCACACTGTTCGGTGTCAGCTCGCCTTCCACCTTGATGTCGGTGATGTTGGCCTGGTCGTTGAACACCACGTCGTCGCCCGTCACGAAGGCCTCGCTCTGGCCGTCGCTCAGCTTGAAGTTCTTGGTGTCGGCAAAGTCCCAGATGCCGTCTGTGCCGCCGTCCCAAGTGATGCTGGTGGCGTCGCGCATGTCGGCCAGGTTGATGTATAGCTTGCCGTCCTCGTAGCTGAGCGTAGGCTTCTGGGCGCTGATGCCCTCAATTTTGATGTCGTCAATGCTACCGGTAATGCTGCCGATGTTGGCCAGCAGGTGCTTGCCGGCGGGCAGCTTGTTGCTGCCAGCGGCGAAGTGAGGCACAATCTCGATGACGGGTGTCGAATACTGCGGACCGTACTGCCAGTCCTTCTTCTCGATAGTCAGCAGGGTGGCCGTCAGCTGGTCGGCAGTGCCGTCGCCAAACATGTCAAACGTTACGCGCGAACCGAAGCCTAAGGCCAGTGTCGTCGTCGTCAGCAGGCCGGCCTTGTCCTTGCCGCCGACATAGATGGTGGCGTTGTAGTCGGCCTTGATGCCGCCCTTGAAGTTGCCGCCGTCCGAGATGAGGCTGGTGTGGCGGTTCAGCCACAGGGGGCTGCTCTCCATGGTGCCGTCGAACTGCAGCGTGCCGGCCCATACGTCGGTGTTGCCCTTGTAGGTCTGGGTGACCTTCGGCAGCACCAAGGTGCCGTCGCCCTGCTTCACTAAGCGCATGTTGCCCGTGAAGGCACCGCCCGTCAGCGTGTGCGTGTAGTATGCGTACTTGATGTCGGGGTTCATGGCGCTGGTGCCGTCCACGTCGGTGCCCTGCACCCATGAGGGAGCGTTGTCGAAGAAGATATAGGGTGCTGCGCCGTTGCCCACGCTGACGGTCATGTCGCCCGTCTCGGCCATCAGCACCTGCTTGTCGTTCAGCGACGTGCCGATGCTGCCGCCGTTGCTGACCTCCGTGCGGTCGGTCATGGTCAGTGCGGGGGGAGCCTGCGTGATGCCCTCTAACTCGCCGAGGAAGTAGCTGGTGTGGGGTGGCTGGTTGTAGCCGCACATCTGCCATACCATGGCGTTGCGGTACTGCATGTCGTGCCACAGCGTGTAGTTACGCCACGGGGTGGGGGCGGTGGTGGTGTAGATGCGTATTTTATTGTCAGCTGTGCGCATGATGACCTCCTCGCGCCAGTCGCCGAGGATGTCGCCCTGATAGCAGGGCGTGGCTTTCGAGTGGTTGTTGGTTAGCGACCCCGTCAGCGTCTCTATGGTTCCTTTCTTGTACTTCAGGATGATGCCCGACCCCACATTGTAGTTGCTTCCCACATAGCCGCCGGTGGTGTTGAGGCCCTCCTCGCAGAGGTCGCCGTCCCAGTAGATGCGGAAGTTGTCGGGGATGTTGCCCTTGTCCATGCCGGGGATGTGGTCGGCGGTGATGCAGCTGATAGGCTCGTCGTAGCCTGAGAAGGCCATGGCACCGGGATAGTCGTTCGAGAAGTTGCCGGCTATGCAGCGGCCGTCGTCGCGTCCCGACGCGAACTTGTAATAAACCTTGGACGTAGTGGCATCGCGATAGTTGTTGCCCCAGCTGGGGTAGTCCTCCAAGCAGGCGAAAATCTCCTGTCCGTGTGCGTAGGGGTTGAAGTCGCCGTGGTGCTGGGCGTCGCCGTGGCCGTAGCCTGTGGTGGACAGGCCCTTGCCGTTGTCGTCAATGACCATCGAACCGAAGCAAATCTCGTCGCGGCCGTCCCAGTCGACATCGGCAATGGCGTAGTTATGGTAGCCGTTGCCGTACCAGGGCGAGCTGCTGTCGTTGCAGTTCCAGCGCCAGCGAACGCTCAGCTGGTGGGTGGCGGGGTCAACGTCGAGGGCTATCATCTTGTGACGGGTGTAGATGCCGCGTGCTAAGAAAATGCTGGGCTTACGGCCGTCTAAGTAGGGTGCACCGAAGAAGTGCTTCGTCGAGCGGTGGCCGTAGTCGTCGCCCCAAGCCGTCTTGAGGTTGGTCTCGCCAGCCTCCAAACGCTTCAGCGGGTACTCCATCACCTGGTAGGGCTTGCCCGTCTCGCCGTTCATGTAGACCAGAAACTCGTTGCCTTCATGAGCAAACCACTGGCCGCTGCTGGTAGGAGCTAAATAGTTCTTCGAGCCGTCGCCGATGGTCTGTGTGGTGCCGTCGGCCATGTGGATAACCGTGCCGTCCGAAGCGCGCATCACGGCTTCGGCCTTGCCGTCACCGTCCCAGTCGTAGGCCACGATGTTCTGCTCGTTGTTCTGGAAGTCAGCCATGTTGGGGCCCCAGTCGATCCACCAGAGTTTCTTACCGTTCAGCTTATAGACCTCCATGATGAAGTACTCACCGTTGAAGCCTGCCTTCGGATAGGACTTGCCAGCCCAACTGCTGTTGTCGAACTTCAGCAGTATTTCCATTTCACCGTCGCCATCCACGTCCGCACAACAGGCATCATTGGGTACGTAGGTACTAGTCAGACTGCCATGATCGGGCACGATCTCCAGATAGTTCTGAGCCCAGGGCTTCACGCCCGCACACTTAGCCTGTGCCACGCCGCGAACGACGGCTTCCACCTGATAGGTGCTTGACGTGCTGCCGCTGCCATCCTTATAGTTTGACACGGTGAGCGGCTCCGAGTTCAGCTTCGTACCGTCGCGATAGATGTTATAAGTCACATCATAATACTCTTCGCCCATGATACGCCATGAGCAGAACACGCCACTGCTGGTCTTCACGGCCACCAGACCGCGATCCAGCTTGTCCATCGTGCGCTGAGCATGAGCTGACAATGCCACGGAGCACGCCAGTACTGCCAAAAGCAGGATTTTCTTGTAATTCATTTGCTATATAAAGGTTTTTAAGTTATTTGCTTAATGTCGCGAATGCGACAAAGGTAAGGAAAAAAAACGAAATTAGGAAATTTAAGTCAAAATCTTTAGTGAATTTATTATTTATCAAAGGAATCTCCATCCCTTTCTTCCTAAAATCGAAGAAAAAAGCCTTTTAACCTATAATAATTGCGACTTCATGCATCGTTGAACACACAGTCACCAAACATTTGAACAAAAATCGTCAAAAATCTAACAAAAATATACTATAATCTTTAACATAGAATGCAGAGACACAGAGCTACATTCCTACAGAAAGTCGGATCTGCTTATTCAAAAGTCCATTTTTGAAAGATTTTTGAAGATTTTCGTCCAGAATAGAGGGTTCGATAGAGGGTTCATAGAGGGTTCGAAGGCCATACCCTCTACCAACAACCCATTAAAACACAACGTTTTACATTAAAGATAGAGGGGATAGATGGGTTAATTTCATTTCCTGCGTATGGAGGAATGAGCGAGCTGGGTACAAACTAATTTACTTTGTACTTCAACGGATGATACTTTGACCTTCAGCGGATGATGTTTTGAGGTACAAACTAAGTTACTTTGTAGTCCGGCAGATGATGGTTTTGTTTCCAATGGGTGGAAGCCAGGCTTCCAAAGTCTGGAAGCATTGTTTCCAAAGTCTGGAAGCAAGGTTTCTGATGGGTGGAAGCAGGGCGTGCAACTGCAACTGGCATCAAAAAAAAGAACTCCTGCCCGTTATTGACGGACAGGAGATTCATAATGATAATATGTATTCCTATTGAAGATACACGGATTACTTCACCACGAACTTCTTACCGTTCATGATATAGATGCCCTTCTTGCTGGCTTTCTGAACGCGAACACCGTTGATGGTGTAGATGGTAGCGTTCTTGTCAGTTTCCTTCACGTTGGTGATAGCCTCGATGCCATCAGAGCCAGAGCCGGGAACGAAGCCCTTGTATGTGAACACGCGTGCGCTGTGGATGGCGGTGTCGAAACGATAGAGGCTGTAAGTGGTGTCATCAGTCTTGCGGATGTCCGTGATGTGACGGCCAGGACCCTTGTCGTAACGGTCGTAGTTGTTGGTAAGCTTAATTTCAATGAAGTTGGGCTTAGCAGCGTCGTCGGTTACCCACTTCGAGTCGAAGGTCAGCTCCAGATTCTTATAGCTGGTCTGATTCGACATGAGACCTTCCTCTAACAGAATAGCGATGCTTCCACGTGCAGTGTTGGGAATCAGCGGCAGCAGTTCCTTGGCGTAGTTAGCACCAGCCTCGTCGTTAATCAGGTTGTAGATGGGCAGAGCAATGTCGGTAGCGTCGGTTCTGTAGACTTTCACGGGGTTCTGAGTGGGAACGGGAACGTAGCTGGGATCTTCCTTCATCTTGTCCTGCTCTTCCTTGTCGTACTTGTTGGCCTCCTGCCAGTGACCCAGCCAGTGCGACATGTTGCTGTCTTCAATGGTGCTAGCTTCCCAGGCAGCATTGCCGGCAAAGTGTGTGTCATCCCACTTGATATACTCGGTAGTCATGGCAATGGTGTACTCTACGTCGTTGTTGTAGGTCACGCTGCTGCGCTGGTACCACTCCTGACCGCCCTGTGGAATCTGGTTGACAGTGACAACCAACGTACCGGCCTTGTCCATGGTGATGGTACCACCGTTGGCTACTTCCTGCTCGGCACCGCCGTCGATGGTGTAGGTGATGGCGGCATTGACGGGCAGCAGGTGCTCGGGAGCGGTGCTGTTGAACGTCACGGTGAAGGACTTGCCGAAGCCTTCGGCAACGTTAGAAATGGCCACAACAGGGTCTACCAGCTTAATCCAGCCAGCGGTAACCTCGACGTTAGCCTTCGGAGAGACGGCATCGTCCTTGGTGGTCCAAGCCTGCAGCGTGCCCGACTGGGTAGCGGTCAGCATAGCAACACCGGGGTTGCCAGCCTCGTCCTCAGCATCCCAGTAGTCGAGGGTCTGCTCCTCTGCGCCGGGCAGCACGTAGTGCAGCATCTCACCCTCAGCGAAAGTCACCTTGTAGACACGGTCGTTACCCTTCACCTGACTCAGAGCGACAACGGGCTCGTTGGCTACAGCCTCGTCAGACTCGCAGGTAATCTTCAGACCCAGACCGACGTTGGTCTTGCTGGCGTAGCGTGCACCGTAGACAAGCATACCGCCAGCACGGTTGTCGGCACCTTCGGGAAGCGTGTAGCTGCCAGCCTTCAGGGGAGTGCCGCTGATGTCAGTGATGTCGTATTTAACGGTCTGACCCACTACTTCGAGCGTCAGCTTGTACCAAGTAGCAGCAGCAACGGTAATCAGGTCGGTCTCGTTGTTGATGTAGAAACCGCAGGTTCCGTTGACAGCTGTGGGATAACCGCCCTCACCGGCAGCGTCACCAGTCTGGCACTGGGTCAGCTTGAACAGGTAGTTGGGGTAGGAGGTAGCAGCGTCACCCCAGTAGTTGGCGATGTTGTCCTCGTTAGCAGCACCAATGATGGCAATCTCATGGTTACGCTGGTTGTAAGCACCGTCCTTCTTGCTGTTGGCATTGTTACCGAACTGCTCGAAGTTGAAGGAAACTTCGTACTTGTAACCCGTCTCAGGCAGGTTAACGCCATCCCACGGTGTAGCACCCCAGATGGAGTAGAAGCGGGTACCGTTAAAGTTGTTGCCATTGAGGGCCAGGTTAAACTGCATGTAGTTACCGTCAGGCGTGCTGATGAAGTCGATGGCACCATTAGAACGGTTGTCCTGCCAATTGGCCATCGAGGTGGTCTTGTCCGCATAGTTATCTTGGTAGATAACCTTCGTGTCAGCACTTGCTGCTGTTGCGAACAGCGCAAATACTGCTGTCAATAGAGTAAATTTTCTCATAATCAATAGTATTTAAGTAATAATAAAAGAAAAGTCTGTGTATAGCATCCAAGAGCACACTAGGTGCTCCGGATGCAAAGATACGAATAATTATTGTTTTCCTAACTATAATTTATGATTTTTTTATCGTGTTATTTGTCGGCCTACTACCATCCGGGATTCTGGACAATTGCACCACCCGACTTCAGAATCTCAGTCTGCGGGAAGGGGAAGAGGTTCCACTTGTCCTGCCACTGACCGTTGCCGCGGGTGACGGCTACAGTCTGGTAGTTGTACGATGCAATGGTGGTACCGTCTTCAGCGTAAACGGGGGTGATGACCATACGGTGGATATTCATGAACTTGTTGCCGTCCTCCTTCCAACGACGGATGTCATAAAAGCGGTGGCCCTCGAAGGCTAGCTCAACCTGACGCTCATTCTTGTAGCGGGTCCAGAACTCGTCGTTGCTCAGACCGGCAGGCAGTGCGGGCATATTGACGCGCTGGCGGGTCATGCTGGCCATCTGACGAGCCGACTTGGTAAACTCGCTGTTGGTAGCGTCGGCAGCGTTGCTGCTGCCCTGCGACTTGAAATACTGGAAGAGAGCCTCGGCATAGTCGAGGTAGGCACCACCAAGACGGTAGGTCAGCCAGCCATGGGCACTGGTGGTGGAGTAGCCCGAGCGAAGAATCTGCGAGGGGTTGCAGTATTTCTTCAGATAGTAGCTGGTGGGCGTAGCGTACGACACACGCGGACGGGCATGGTAGCCGCCGGTGAAGGTCTGCAGGGAGGTGTAGGCCGTGTTGGTAATGTCGTTAGGCCATACGTCGCCGTTGTGGGCGATGGTCATGCCGAAGCGCGGGTCACGGTTGGTGTAGGGGTTCTGCGGGTCGTAGCCAGAGTCAGCATCGCCAATCATCTTGCCGTTGGTCATGTTGTAGGCATCGACCATGTCCTGCGTGGGGCAGTTGCCGCCCTTGCCTGAAGAGTAGCCGACGGGGAAGTTGTAGCCCTCGAAGCTGTTGGAGGCGGCGGTACGGCGTGCGAAGATAATCTCACCGGCAGGGTCGGAGTTGGAGTAGAAGTCGCTGGCCCAAAGGCTGCTGTAGGTGGAAGCCAGCTTCTTGCCGTCCTTGGCACAGCTGTCGACCAGTGCCTGACAGGCTTTGGCGGCCTTGTACCAGAGCTGGCTGTCGTTGTTCTTGTTGAACAGCGGGCTGGCGTGGTAAAGAGCAGCCTGAGCGCGCAGGGCCATGACGGCCAGGCGATTGGCACGGCCGGTCTCCACGTTGGCGGTAGCCAAGTCGCCAAGGTCGGTGTAGTCACGGGTAATCTTGTCCTGTATCTCAGCACACTCCTTGTCGATGAAGTCGAAGATTTCTTCTGACGAAGTGCGGGTCAGTGCTGCCTCCTCGGCTCCACTCATGTTGTGCTCCTTGAAAGGCAGGTCGCCGTACTGGCGCACCAACGTGAAGTAGAAGTAGGCACGGGCCCAGCGGCACTCGTACTGGTAGTTGTTGTACTGGTTGAGCTTCTTCAGGTAGTCGGAGTTCAACTTGAACTCGTCGAAGGTCAGCCCCTGCCAGTTGTCAAGCATCTCGTTGCAGTACGTGATACCAGCCCAGGCATTGTTCCAGATGGTTATGCGGGGGTTGGCGGGACTCCACGCTCCGTTGTAGAAGTCTTCGATGGCATTGCCAGCTGTGCTATACTCTGCCTCGTCGGTGGCCGATGCTAACATGGCACCGCTGAAGTTGCCCCAATCCGTATCAAGATTGTTGTAGATGGTGGTCATGAAGCCGCCAACGTACTCGAAGTTTCGGTCGATATAGGCGTGGTCGTATGCGGTGTACTCGTTGTAGTCCATCTTGTTGCACGATGACAGTGCAAGACCTGCCACAGCTCCTAAAATATATTTGTTCATCTTCATAGTTTCTCAATTGCTATTGTTTCTGTATTCAAATTAGAACGTCAAAGAAGCACCAATCTGTACGTTGCGGGTGAGGGGCATGACTGCTCCATATGAACCGGCATCGCCGTTCTTGAGATGATCGGCGGTGAATAGGTCGACACCACGCACGTAAACCTTAGCTTTCTTCATGAACTTGGTCTTCCGAACCAGCTCGGAGGGCAGGTTGTAGAATATTTCCACGCTGCGCAGCTTGAAGTAGCCACGGTCGAAGAGGTTGAGGGTGCTGGTCTGGTCATTGTTAGTGTTGGCCGTAGTGCTCAAACGGGGGAAGAGGGCGTTCTCGGTGTTGCCGCGCTCTGTCGACCAGCTATTGTCGTACAGATACTGCGAGAGGGTGTTGGTGCTTACTGCCGAACGGAACATGCCGTTGGTGTTCATCACGCCAGAATAGCGGCCTACGCCCTGGAAGACAGCATCGAAGCCCAGTCCTTTCCACTCGACACCGAGGTGGACGTTGTAGACCAGCTCTGGGCATACAGTGCTGTAGCCGATAGCCTTGCGGTCGTTGGCGTCAATGACACCATCTTCATTGATGTCGGCATAGCGGACATCGCCGGGACGGACGGTGGTGAAGGTTTGGACGGGGTAGTCGAGAGAGGCAAACTCGTCAGCCGAGAGGATGCCGTCACCATTGAGGTCGTCGCTCTTCTGGAAGAAACCGAGGGCTTGGTAGCCGAAGAGCTGCTGGTAGGGCAGTCCGGTAGAAACGAGGTTCTTATAGAGCTTGGGCTCTTCGGCCTGCTCCTTAATCTTGTTCTTGTTGAGGTTGATGTTACCGCCGATGTTGAAGGTAACCTTGCCAATCTGCTTGCTGTAGTCGGCTGCAAACTCAAAGCCGTAGCTGTGAACCTTACCCTGGTTCTCGTACGGAGTAGTCAGGCCGAAGACACCGGTGTAGGCACCCTCCGTTGATACCCAGATGTCCTTGCGGTTCTGGAAGTAGTAGTCGAAGGAGATATTCAGCCCCTTGAAGAGCGTGGCATCGAAGCCGACATTGTACTTGATGGCTTTCTCGCGTCCGAGGCTCTGGGTGGCAGCCTGTGCAATATAGGTACGGCCGAAGCCCGAGCCGTAGGAGTAGAACGGGTAGGTGACACCGTCCATGACGTAGAACTGGTCGTAGTAGGTCCACACGTTGTCGCCGGGCAGGTTGTCGGTCTGGATCATACCTATGGAGGCACGGAGTTTCAGGAAGTCCACCCACTTGACGTCCTGCATGAACGACTCGTTATGGATGTTCCACGAAGCGGAGAACGTTGGAGAGAGCGCCCACTTGGAGCCTTTGGCTAAGCGGGAGCTGCCGGAGTAGACCAATGCCAGATCGGCCATGTAGCGGTTGTCGTAGCCGTAGTGTGCGAAGAGCGAGTAATTCTGGCGGTAGACAGTGGTATTGACACCGGTATAGTCGCTATACTCGTAGTCGTACTTCAGCTGCCCGTAGACGGCGTGCTTGCCGAAGGTGCGGTCGTAGTTAATGCCTACGTTCCAGAATGCACGGCGTGCCCATGCGTCGTTGTTGGAGCCCTTACCCATGGGAGTGTCCTCGCCGTCGGTGGTCAGGGTTGCTGTTGCCGGGTCGACAATGCCGCCGGTATAATTAGCAACGGTGTAATAGCCGTAGCGGTAGGTGTGCGAATGGTCCTCGTAGAGGTTGCTGTAGGTGTCGTAGCCTAACTGCGCCTTTGCAGAGAGTCCTTCGGTGATGGCCGACAGGTCCTGCTCCAGAATGCCGTCGGCGTACAGGGCGCGCTGGTGCTTCTTGTAGTAAGCGGCGCCGGCACTCTGTGCCACGGGGTTCTTGGTAGTGTAGGTGGCATCGCCGCCCCAGACGCCGTCAGTAGCCTTGACGGGAAAGGCGTTGGCAGGCACGGTGTAGACCATATTCCACAGGTCGGCCTGACTGCCGGGCTGTGACTGCTCGGTGAGCAAACCGAACAGGTGGGTGTGCATCTTGGTCTTGGGGCCAAGATCCATGTCCATATTGCTACGGATGGTAGCGCGCGTGTATTTGTCCTGCGTGCTATAGCCATCGTTGGCGTCGTAGTTCTTGATGAAGCCTTTGTTAGTCACCAGATTCAGATTGGTGAAGTAGCGGAAGTTCTTGCTGCCGCCCTTGAACTCAAGGTTGAACTTGTTGGTGTGGCTGATGTTGCGGAACGTCTGGTCGGCCCAGTTGATGTTGGGATAGTACAGCGGGTTGCTATCGTCCTTATAGCTCTGCAGCACGGCATCACTATAGCGGCCGGCAGTACCTTCGTGACGCATGGCCTCGTTGACCGCCATGCCGTAAGTGTAGGCATCGACGAACGAAGGTTTGTCAATAAGGAAGTTGAAGCCGTGGTCGTAGGAGAACGTGATGCTCTGGCTGTTGTACTGACCGTGCTTGGTGGTGATAAGGATGGCTCCGTTGGCACCCTTGTAACCATAGAGAGCGGTGGCGGCAGCATCCTTCAGGATGGTGACACTCTCCACGTCTTCTGAGATGACGTTGTCGATGCTACGCTCGATGCCGTCCACCAGAATGAGCGGTGTGTTGGTCGACAGCGTCTGCAAGCCGCGGACATAGAAGGTGGGGTTGGCCACATTGTAAAGACCGGCACCTTGCAGGGCAACTAAGCCGTTGCCTTGTCCGATAAGGTTGTTGCCGATGTTGCTGGCACCACGGTGGTTGACATCCTTATTGGTGATGACACTGACTGATGCTGACGACTGCTCACGGGTAAACGTGCGGTTGGCACCCACATCAACAGTCTGGGACTTGAAGTCCACCGAGTCAATGATTTCATATTGCGCCATTGCAGGCAGGCTGATGCCTGCGAGCAATGTTAGCACAACTATATTTCTTTTTTTCATATTCGTTGCAGTTTTTCAATTCTTATATTTTTCAATGATAAAAGAATTACCATCCTGGATTCTGGATAATACCATAGCCCTTGTTAACCTCGGCCTGTGGGAATGGAGTGAGCAGCCATTTGCGTACGTTGTTGCTCTGGGGATCCTCGCCCCAAAGAGCACGCGTGATGCCGTCGATGGGCTTACGCTCGTAAGTGAAGTAGTGGGGCTGACGGGAAGAAGCATCGTCCTTCTTGTCGCCATTCGTCCACTGGGTGTCACTGACAACCCACTCACCCTTGGCGTTCTGCTTCAGACGGTGCATCTCCAGACGGTGGAGCTGCTTAGTCATCCAGTCAGTGCGCCTGTTGCGGATCATGTCGAACCAGCGGATGTTCTGCAAGCCAAGCTCACGGGCGCGCTCGTTCAGTATCTCGTCAAGCAGAGCGGTAGACTCGAAAATCTTACCAGCGTTCCTCACCTCAGTATAAACGGGGTCAGAGTAGGCTTTGTTCCCGAAGACGCGCTGCTTCAGACCACCGAGGCCGACACGGGCGCGGACGACGTCAACCATCTCGCAAGCCTTCTGGATGTCGGGCGTTGACTTCTTCAGCAGAGCCTCGGCATACATCAGGTACATTTCATTAAGAGAGAGGTAAACCCACTGGGTCTGGTAGCGCTGGTTGTCGCCAGAGCTGGTAGTGCCGTCACCCATGTAATATTTGTTGTAGCCATAACCGGTACCGAACATGTCGGTTTGGGCTGTTACGCCCTTCAGACCGTCCGTACCACCAGCCCACAGTTCCCAGATGTCGCCGGAGGTGGCAGCGGTCGTCCAGTCGAGGTGCTTCTGCATGCCGTTGACGATGCACTCTTCATAAAGGCGCGGGTCACGGGTGTAGGTGACGTTGATGAGCAGCTGTGACAGGGCCGTTTCCGTACCACGGATGAACATGCTGTTTAGACCACGGGCACTGGCGTTGGGCGTGCCGCTAGAGGTGTACTTGAGCGTGCCGTTCTCGTTATAGACATAGTCCCAAGCCTTGTCCCAGTCGAAGGGGTCACCGTTAGACCAGGGGAACAGCTCCACATATTCCTCGGTAGGCCAGTAGAGGTTACGGGGAACGCTAGCGGTGTACCAGCTGTGCCAGCAGTAGCGGCCTGCGCTATAGCTGTCGTAGCCCTGATGGCGGACAGAGTGCAGAATCTCAGTAGACTCACGCAGGGCGTAGGCCTTTCTGTAAGCCAGACGGTAGTAGCGGTCGGTCTTCTTCTCGGCCTGGACAATGGCATACCAGCCGTTTGCTTCCCAGTCCTGGAAGAACTCTTCGCAAGCCTTGTAGAAACGGTCCCAGCGCTCCTGATACTTGGAGGCGTCGGTATACATGATGTAGGGCAGTACGTCCTCGGAGGCTCCTTGGTAGTAAGGCTGACCGTCCTTGGGGTTGAAGATGGGCGAAGCGGCCATCTGCAGAATCTTTGCCTTCAGAGCACGGGCACCGGCACGAGTCCAGCGTCCGGACATGGTGACGGGGTCGGCCGTTACCCACGGAAAGTTGGGGTCGGCAATGGCCTCGTCGAGTAGGCCTACCATGTAGTCGATACACTCTTCCACCGAACGGCGGGGGAACTCCTGTGTGGTCTCGCTTACTTCCAGAGCATGGTCAATGATGGGGATACCGCCGTAGTGCTGGAAGCAGTCCCACATGCGGGCGGCAATGAGACAGCGTGCCTCAGCTTTCAGACGCCCTTTCTCTGCGTCGGTCATGCCCGGGACGTTGTCGATGTTCTCTAAGAAAATGTTACCAGCACGGACGGCTTCCCATACGTGCTCGTTGTCGAAACCGAACAGCGGTCCGTCCAGTCCGTCGGCACGTAGTGTGGTGGAACTCAGCGCGCCCTGATAATACTGTCCGAAAATGGCAGAACCCGTCCAACCCATTTGCCAGCAGTCGGTCAGTGCGTCAAACTTACCTGCGTAAGGGTTGCAAGAATGGGGAAGTGCTGAGGTGTTGACATACGGTAGACCGTAGTACTGCCGGGAATAGATGCCCACGAGGAACTGGCGCGCATATTCAGCATTGCTGAACACCGTGTCCTTTGTAGCCTCGGAACTGGTTGGCTTGTCAAGTGCAGGGTCGCCGAACTTGACATCGTCGGTACATCCCACAAATGCTGACCCTGCCAGCATCATGGTGACTACTCCGAGTAATATTTTTATTGACTTCATTGTGCTTGTCTTTTATTTGTAAAATATATAGATGTACTCGCTTAGGTTAGAATCCTACGTTCAGACTGACGGTGTAGGTACGCTGCAAGGGATAGGAGGGTGCATTGGAAGCAACAGCCTCGGGGTCGCCCCACAGATACGGCGTGAAGGTCAGCAGGTTATAGCCGCTGAGCATGAGTTCAAACTTAGTGAAACCAATTTTCTTGAACCATGCGTTGTTGAAGTCATAGCCAATGGAGAGCGTCTTCAGGCGCAGGTACTTTGCATCTTTCTCGTACAGCGTGGAACCAGCGTAGTTGTTGGCTTTGTTTGTCTCGGTGACACGAGGATACTCAACACTCTGGCTGGGGTTGTTGGGATCCCAGGTGTTGTCAAGGTGGTACTGCAGCAGACCGCCACGTAGGTCGCCTGCGGCTGTGAGGAACGGCTGACGGAAGACGTCGGAGATGACACGCGATACGTTCCATGCACCCGTGAACTGTGCATTGAAGGTGAGACGCTTATAGGCAAATCCGAAGGAAAGACCGGCCATGTATTCGGGGTCGTTGGTGAAACCGTAGTCGTAACTCATGTCGTTGACGTTAATTTCGCCGTTCTTGTCGAGGTCGACATAGACGGCATCACCGGGTTTCAGTTCATCGACCAGCTGCTTCTCAGGCCATGCAGAGCCGAAGGTCTGTTCGTATTCAGCCTTGGTCTGCTCGCCCTCGTAGAACTTCCAGAACTTGTACTGGAGGCGTGAGCCGATACGGTGTCCCTTCTGGTATTCGTATTCGTTGTTCTTGGGTGCTTCCTTCTTGTCGATTACTTCGTTCTGGTTGTAAGAGAGGTTCAGCTTAGCCCAGTAGCGGAAGTCCTTGCCAATCTTGTCCTGCCAGTTGAGCGATACTTCCCAACCCCAGCTCTTCACCTCGCCGAGGTTAGAGTAAGGCACCGTGAAACCAATCATGGAAGGAACGGTCTCGTCAAGCAGCAGAATGTTGCTACGCTTTTCAGTGTAGTAGTCGAAAGTGGTGCGCAGACGGTCGTCCAAGAAGTTCATGTCAAAACCGTAGTCCTGCTTGAAGGCCTTCTCCCAGCCCACCTCGGCGTTGTTCTTGGCTGACTCGTAGGCACCCTTGATAGCAGCTGGGTCAACCTGCGGTGCACCGTTGCCGAACGGGTAGGCGTAGTGGTCGGCCGCGTTGGTGTAGGCATTGCTGGCAATGCTGCCGGAATTGATGTAGAAGGGGTCGGCCAGGTACATGAAGCGACGTGTCGAAGTCTTGTCGTTACCGACGAGACCGACAGAGGCGCGGAGTTTCAGGAAGCTGACCACCTTCTTCAAAGGCTTGAAGAAGGACTCGTCGCTGATGACCCATCCCACAGAACCTGCGGGGAAGACACCGAAGCGCTTGCCGGGAGCGAAGTTCTCGGAACCGTTGTAACCCATATTGAACTCAGCCATGTAGCGGTTCTTGTAGTCATAGGTCACACGGCCTACGAAACCGATGTAGCTACGAGGCACGTCGCTGTAGTTGGCATCTCTGCCAAAGTAGTATTGCTTGCTCTGGTTATACAGTGCGAGGGCATTGACGGTATGATCGCCGAAGGTGCGGCTGTAGGAGAAACTGCCCTCGAAGTACCAGTCACGGCCCTTGCCCTGGGAGTGACCGTAAGCAGGTTCTGTTGTCTCGCCGCTCTTGCGGAACTGGATGTCAGCCGGGTTGTAGATAATCTGCCCCTTGTCATCGTACATCACGTTGCCGCTGTCATCTAGCATGGGCATGATGATGGGAGCGTATGTGGCTACGCTTGAATTACCGTTTTTGGTAATGGTGTAGAGGGAGTTGTAAGAGCCTTTCAACTTGAAAGTCAGGCCCTTGGTAATGAAGTCCAACTTCTGCTCCAGCTGGAGGTCCATCTGGAGCTTGTTGTTGTTTACATGGCTGAAACCGTTACCATAGTAGAACATACCGGTACCGCCGGTGAAGGGCAGGTTCAAACCGTCGGTATAGTCAGTAGTCGTGGTAACCAGCTTGCCGTCCACGATGCCCGGGCTGGAGAACGGGGTGGCGTAGTAGATGTTCTTGATGATGGTACCTGCGTTACCGCCGCTGCCGCCGTAAGGCTTGTTCGTCTCGCCGACATTACCGGCAACGTTGAACGAGATGGTAGTCGTCTTGGTGGCTTTCAAGTCCAAGTTGGCACGGTAGTTGAAACGCTGATACTGGTAACCGTAGTCGTAGGGCATGTCGAACTCCTTGAACAGACCACCCTGCTTATACATACCGGCACTGACGAAATAGCGTACCCTGTCGGTACCGCCGCTGATGTTGACGTTGTGCTGCTGTTGAAGGGTGACGTCCTTCATGATGTAGTCAGCCCATTTGGTGTTAGGAAAACGGAGCGGGTCGCTGCCGGTACGGAACTTCTCGATGATGTCGTCAGAGAAGGTGGCCACCTGACCGTCGTTGATGCGCATCTGATTGTAGAAACGAGCGTAGTCGTAGGATGAGGCTTGCTCAACCATCTTAGTGGGGGTAAGGGCAGAGAACGACAGTGAGAAAGAAATCTTGGCTTTACCTTCAGCACCACGCTTGGTGGTAATCAGCACGACACCGTTAGCACCACGCACACCGAATACGGCTGTAGCAGAAGCGTCCTTCAACACGGTGATGCTTTCAATTTCATTGGGGTCGATATCGCTCATCGAACGTTCAACACCATCGACCTGGATAAGCGGTTTGGCACCTTCGTCGTCCCAAGTGGCTTTACCACGGACGAAGATATCGGCAGCATCGCTACCCGGCTCACCGGAATATTGTACGGTGGTCACACCAGAAAGCTGACCACCCAGAACATTGTTCACCGAACCCACAGAGGTCCTAACCAAATCCTCGCTCTTGATGCTAGAAATAGCACCCGTCACGGTAACCTTCTTCTGCACACCGTAGGCCACCACTTCTACGCCTTCAAGTACCTGAGAGTCATCCTGAAGTGTTACCTTCATGCCGTTAGCAGCCGTAACAGTCTGGGATTTCATTCCCACATAAGAGATAGTCAACTTTGTACCGGGCTTCACTTTCAAGGTGAAGTTTCCGTCAAAGTCAGTCACTGTACCCTGAGTGGCAGCACCACCCACGATAATTACACTGGCACCAATAACTGGTTCGCCCTGACTGTCAACTACAGTACCCGTAATCGAGCCTTGCTGCTGCGCCTCTTCAGTGGCAGCTGCAACATGCTGAACGCCCAATGTTGGACTCCACAACATGCCGAAGCAAAGCATCGTCACAGGGATGACAGTCCCTTTTAGTAACCTTTTTCTGTTCATATCGTTGTATTAATAAATGTGCTGAAATGATAGGTTTCCAGTTGATATAGAATAGCTTTTAAGTTATAACTTTCTGCAAAAATAGTATAAACCTTAATTCCGCAACACTATAGTTTAACATTATTTATAAGTGCCTGAGCAACAAAAAGTTGCCCAGGATTTTGCCATGTCAGAATTTTCACTT
>OMWC01000051.1 GCA_900314655.1 uncultured Prevotellaceae bacterium
CTTGCCCGTCTTGGTCAGAATCTGAATCTCTGAGGCAAAGCGCTTGGGGCTTCCGTTGTCGTAGGTCTCCATAATAAACTTCTTCAGTTCAATGGCTATCGGCATTTCCTTGACGGCTCCCTCCTGAGTCATTACCCGCCATTCAGGCTCACCAACGGTGGTTATCATTTTTACGCGTTGCATGTCGGCATTGCCAAGTGTGGCGGTAGTGAGGGCAATGAACAGGCCCAGGTGGTTCAGTAGGAAAGGTACGTCACGCTTCCATGAACTCAAGTGCATCAGCCGACGTAGGATGATGACTCCCAGAATGACTGCCATATACACATAGATAAGCACGAAGGGCCAGAACGCCAGCATATTGTTCAGCCAGGTGCCGTCTTTCAGCTGGCGGGTGAGTCCCATGATGATGGTCAGTACTACGGCATACACCAATGCTGGTATGGCGGCCTGGTAAGTACTTACGAACAGGAAGGCATACACCTTCTTTCCTAATATAAATATGAGTGCTATTAAAGCTAGAAATCCAGCCAATATAATCCCGTTGGCAGGCCAAGCAAACGCATCCCACATTACAGGACCGACACTCAACTCAAGTGCCAGTCCTGCAAAGACAAGGCCTCCTCCTATGAGGAAGCCCTCCTTGAATGTCCATGGTTTAGTCCACATCAGATTTCAATGAGCTTACCTTTCTTTCTGGCTTCCTCAATCCATTTTGGTTCTATCTCTTGCAAGAAACGTTTCTTGTTCTCATTCAGCGTCTTCATGTCGAGACCGATGGCAGCCTGAGCCTTTGCCTTGGTGCTATAGTCAGGCACGGGGATGGCATCAGTATGCCCATGCTTGGCAGCAACGCGGGCAATAAGCAGGCGGGCCTGCTGGGCATAGTCGACCGAATGAGAGAGTAGCCGCACCACCTCTTGCGGTGCATGGAAGGTGGCACCATGAGAGGCGATGGCATAGTCCCAACGCCACTGGCTCTTTCGGAGCAATGCCTGAATGGGAGCCAGCTCAGCTTCGGTAGCACCCTTGTCGATGATGAACTTTGTCTCGAAGTGGGCACGGGCAAGCTCTTGCTCGGCACGGGCACGCACCTCGTTACACTTCTCCTGGCGCTCATACACATTTTGGCGCAGCACCTCTGCATCCTGACGGTGACAGGTCTGGCAAGTTCGGTCAATCTTGGCCAATGGAGATTGTATCTGATGGTCAGAGAACTTCACGCCGCCCTCTTGCTTATAGGGCATGTGGCAGTCTGCACACGACACGCCGCGCTGGGCATGTATGCCTTGTTGCGACATCTCCCAACCGGGATGCTGGGCCTTCAGAATCTTGGTCTTCGACAGCGGATGGATGTAGTCGTAGAAACCAATTGCGTCGTAATATGCCTCAGCAGCCTCGCAAGTCAGCCCCTTGTCGTGCGGGAACACCAGATAGTTGGCTTTGCCGGGATTCTTCTCGTCGTTAGGCTTGATGAAGTAGTACTCCACATGGCATTGGGCACACACCAGCGAGCGCATCTCCTGTTGCGTGGCATTTTTCGCAGGACGCAGGTCCATAGTGCGCGCATCGTGGCAGTCGCTACAACCGATGGGGTTCACCTCTTCGGCACCCAGCTCGCTCCACTTCTTGGCATAGAAGTTAGCGGGGTCCATGACCGATTTCGAAGCGCTGAGCTCACGCATCATTCTTGGCACGTCAGGACCCTTACACGTCCAGCACGTCGCCGGTTGCATGTCTCCGGCAATGGAGTCGGGCGTAATCTGAATGCCGGGATTGCCTGTGCGCAGAATCTTGCGCATATCCTCTAAGGCATGCTTGTGTCCGCGAGGGGTGTTGTAGTGGCGCGAGAAGGCATAGCCAGCCCACAGCACCACCATCTCCGGACGCTGTTCGAGCACATCGACCTCTTGCGACGAGTTGTACTTCGACTTGAACGTGGTGTCCTCTGTCATGGCCCATGTCTCGTACTCACGCGGATAGTCGGCCTTGAACTTCTCGTTCTGAGCCACTATCGAGTCCTCAAACACGGTGCGTTTGTTGTTGAATACGCTGACCACCTCGGCCCTGCGTTCCATCAATGAAGAAACGAGCAGCCCTAACAAGAATACTACAATCATTGAGCCTCCGAAGAGTGCCCAACCTTGCCATTTCTTTAGTTGCTTTGCCATAATATTACGTTTTTTAATATTAATTCATCATGTTCTGAAGCCATCCCGGCACAGGCGATGGGGGTAAGGGAGTCACCCCCTCGGCTCCAGGTGTTGCCATCAGCGAGTTCATGCCACCGTGGGGCACATTACGATGACAGTCCCAGCACGCCTTGCCGCCTTGGGCCTGCTGCTTCATGTAGCCCATGCGCCCCGTCTTCACAAACTCCGTGTTCAGCTGTTCGTGACAGCGTATGCAGTTGTCCATTACCACCTGACCCGTCAGCGTCTCGGCCATCGGAGCCTGTCGTTCTGAGTGCATCACGAAATAGGCTGTGTGCTTCAGTCCGTCCATCGCCTTGAAACCATACTTCAATGCCAAGTTCTGGTGGGGCACATGACAATCGTTGCACGTGGCGCCATTGGACTGCTTGTCTATTCGTCCGTGTGAAGAGTGGCTCCACGTGGCGTAGTAGGGTGTCATGATGTGGCAGTTGACGCATGCCGACGGATTGTCGCCAATAAAATAAGTATGCGCCCTGAGCAGATACATAAACAACCCGCCGAGTCCGCATACCACACCCGCCACAAGCAGCAAACCTACTTTCTGCTTGTACGAGAATTTATCTTTTAGTGCTAATATCTTCTTCCAGCTCATCCGTAGATTATTCAAATTTGCTACAAAATTAGTCATTATTTGGATATCTGGTGGCAACAACTGTTACCCCATCCATATAATAATTGTTAATTTATGGTTTTATTCACACTTTTTCCTTAACTTTGACCCAACTAAAATAAAATATGGACATTGATACATTACAGGGGCTGAGACGATGCCCGCTTTTTAATGGGCTGACGGAGTCGGAGATTATCGACCTGATGCACAAGGTGCGTTATAGGGTCGTACGGTGTTGTAAGGGCGAATTTCATGCCATCGAAGGCTCTGTTTGCCAATATGCTGACATCATTATTCAGGGCGAGATGGTGGCAAGTATGATGGGTCCCTCTGGACGTATTATCAGGGTGGCAGACCATCAGTCTGGGAAACTTCTGGCCCCAGCCTTTTTCTTTGCTTCAGATAACCAATACCCCGTCACCGTCGAGGCTACTACTGATACCACCGTCTTTCGTCTGATGCCTGCCGATCTTGAAAAGATTCTCAGCCATGACCCGCGACTGATGATGAACTATATCAAGATACTTTCAAATGTTGTTTCTCATCTGACCAAGAAAGTTCGCATGCTCTCCATGAGTGTACGAGAAAAGGTGATACTTTATCTCGAAGAGCAAATCAGGCTTCAACAGTCGAAAGATGTTCTTCTGCCTTTTTCCCGGCAGGAACTGGCTGACCATTTCGGTATCCAGAAATATTCGTTGCAACGGTGTCTGAATGAGCTGAAACAGGAGGGCGCTATCCTTGTTGAAGGGAGACATGTCAAAGTCTTATCTTGTCATCCCAGCGGGGGAACCGCTGGACACACTTAGGGGGCCTTTGACCGCAAAAAGCCTTTGACCTTAGACTGCGAAAGCCGAAAAATCATAACAAATAAGGATTGCAGTAATGAAATAATCGTTGTACCTTTGCACCCGAATTTGAAAATTTCAGGATTCATGAATAAGAGAATATGGCTTTTGTCCTTCGCTATTGCCTTGGGTTTGCAGATGCAAGCCCAGAGGCAGGACGACATGCGGCAGACTGTGGAGTATTTGGCTTCGCAGGAGCTGGGTGGCCGCTATCCAGCTACTCATGGCGATACACTCGCATCTGAGTTCATCGTCAGCCAGCTGCGCAGCATGAAACTCAAGCCTATAGTCAAAGGCAAGAAGGAAACTGGCTACTATCACAACTTTACCTACGGGAAGAACGAGAAGCGCACCACTCACAATATCATCGCCGTGATTCCCGGCAAGGACAAGCGGCTGAAAAACGAGTATATCGTCGTAGGTTCGCATTACGACCATCTGGGCATGGGCGGTGAAGGGTCAGGCTCACGCCGTCCCGACACGTTAGGCGTTCATCCGGGTGCCGACGACAATGCCAGCGGCGATGCCGTCGTACTCCAGCTGGCCTGCCATTTCAAGAAGGTGGGCTCGCCGCGTAGCATTATCTTCGCCTTCTTCGGAGCCGAGGAACAGGGCCTGGTGGGCTCAAAGTTCTTCCTCGACTGGATGAGGCACGAGGATACTCGGCGCATCAACCTCCCCGACAGTCTGAAAGGCATCGTGGCAATGGTCAATCTGGACATGGTTGGCCGTATGCGCGACCACTCGATGAGCGTGTCGGGAACAGGCACCAGCAGCAGCTTCAAGGCGATGGTCGAGGAGGTGGCTCAGCAATCAGGCGTGCACGCCAGTTGTATTCCCGACGGTTATGGCCCCAGCGACCAGGCTTCGTTTGTGGCAGCCGACATCCCCGTGCTTTTCCTGACAACGGGTGGCCACATGGAGTATCACACGCCAGCCGATGTGCCTTCCACGTTGAATTACGACGGTATGCAGCAGACGCTCGAATTCTCGAAGCAGCTCATAGCCCGTCTGGCAGCTCTCCCTGAAGCACCAGACTACATTAATGTGCCCAGCACCCAGACCATGAAGCATGCCAAGTTTAAGGTCACCCTTGGACTGATGCCCGATGTGATGGGAGCCAGCACCATTCCTGGTCTGCGGGCCGATATCGTAGTGGCTGGCAAGCCTGCCCATAATGCCGGCATCCGTAGCGGCGACATCATTCAAGAGATTGACGGTAAGGCCGTCAACGATATCAACGAGTATATGGAACGCCTGTCGGAGCTCAAGGCCGGTACTACGATTCCCGTGAAGGTGCTTCGTGGCGAAGAGGTCATCGTGTTCCAAGTTTACTTAACACCTCCTGTCAGATGAAAAAGTTCGCGTATTGGTTTTTTGCTGTTGTCATCACGCTGGTGTTGAGCATCTATCAGCGCATGACGGGACCTACTTACCCTAAGAAGTTGACCGTCGAACTGCGTGGTGAGAGTTATCAGATGAAGTTGCCTCGTAGTGGTGTGCAACAAGATGTGCTCGTGAAGCTTCCGATTCCCGAGAACCAGTCCCATAAGTTAGAATCTGCCCAAACGACCCCCGTGCCCATGAGCTTGCACTACCGCCGTTTCCCGACGTCAGATGAATATACAAGCGTGGATTTCCGCTGGAAAGATGGGGAGTGGAAGGCCGCTCTGCCCGTTCAGCCCGTTGCGGGAAAGCTACAATACTATCTCACCATCGACGGCAAGGACTATCTGAAGGATGATCCAGTCGTGATACGTTTCCGCAACGACGTGCCCGCAGGCATCCTGATTCCCCACATCCTGCTGATGTTCGGAGCCATGCTGCTGGCCGTCTATACCTTCCTGCTGGTCGTTACGGGCAAGGACTACGCCAAGTGGCTGAAACTCACCGTAGGTATCATGTTCGTTGGAGGCTTCGTCTTCGGACCTCTCGTCCAGCATGCCGCCTTCGGTCCCTGGTGGACGGGATTCCCCTACGGAACCGACTTGACTGACAATAAGACGCTGCTGTCGTTCCTCTTTTTCTTGGTTGCTCTGGCCACGTTGAAGTGGAAGTACAATAAGTGGGTGGTCGGCGCGGCTGTCGTGTTCATGGTGCTGATATTCAGTATTCCTCATAGCGCATACGGGTCGGAGTACGACTATTCTGCCCAGCAGTTGAAAAAGTAAAATATATATCCATTTTGACACCCACCCCAAAAGTAAAACATAGTATTTAATCTCCGGTAAGAGAATATGAAAATCAAGAGTTTAACCTTCGCATTGGTTGCATCTTTGGCAACCGTATTTGTTGCCAGTTCGTGCAGCAGTGATGATGAGCCTGAAGCTCCCGTTGCCGCCCAGGTGGCAGGTTCCTATACAGGTAATGAGGTAATCATGGTCGATAACGACGAGTCGTCGAACGAGACCAAGACCTACGAGATTACCAAGACGTCAGACACATCTGTCGATATGACGGTTCCCGAGTGGGGCATGGGCATGATGACCATCCCGTCGTTTGTCGTGAAGAACATTCCCCTGGCCAAGAGCGGCAATGCCATCACGGGCAAGGTCGCCTCTTATAGCGGAACCGTGAAGAATGCCAAGGGCGATGAGAAGGCCTATGTCGTGAGCAACGTCGCGCTCATATTTAACGACAAGACAGTGGTGGCTACTTACTCATTGAAATATGGCAACATGCCATTCCTCATGACAACCACCTTTACCGGAACTCTAAAGTAAGTGCTGAACGTTCGTATCAAAACCTCTGTTCTGGCAGGCATGGCTTTGGCTGTGCCAGCTATCAGTATGTCTGCGCAGGACAACATCCGCGACTCGGTGGAGCTGGAACCCGTCGTGGTGACGGCCTCGCACACGCCCAAGGCGCTGAAGGATGCCCCTGTGGTGACGCGACTCATCACGCTTCACGACATCAAGATTACCGATGCCACCAACATTCAGGATATGCTCATTCAGGAGCTTCCCGGGCTGGAGTTCGGTTTCGCCATGAGCCAGGAGACATCGCTCAACATGAGCGGCTTCGGCGGCAATGCCGTGCTCTTCCTCGTCGATGGCGAGCGCATGGCTGGCGAGACGATGGACAACGTCGACTACAGCCGCATGAGCCTTGAAAATGCCGGGCGCATAGAGATTGTGAAGGGAGCCTCGTCGGCACTCTACGGCTCGAATGCCGTCGGGGGCGTCGTCAACATCATCAGCCGCGAGAATCTCGAGCCTTGGACGGCAAATGCCCATTCGCGCTACAGCACCTTCGGCCATGAATGGCGCAACGGAGCCAGCTTCTCGTTCAACAACAGGAAGTGGAACTCGCAGACGAGTTTCCAGCACACCAAAGCCGACCCGATAGACCTGCCTAAGGCACACTCTTCCGAGGAGATTGCCATCGAACTGATGAAGAAGGCACAGGGACTACCCTACGACGAATCAGTGCTGAACGACGACTCCAACCTGAGCCGCCTCTATGGACAGACGACCTACAACCTGAAGCAACGGCTCGTCTGGCGTGCCACCGACCGGCTGACGATGACCGGCCGTGGCAGCTACTTCTTCCGCACCAGTGAGCGCGACACCCACGACTATCACTTCAACGGCTACAGCGCAGGTCTCAAGGGGCGCTACAATTGGGACTACGGCCGCCATCTGGAACTGTCGTATGCCTACGATCAGTACGACAAGGCCAACTACATGCCCGACGGCACGCGCACCCACGACCACGACTACTCCAACTGCCAGCACGTGGTCCACGCCATCTACCACCACTCGTTCGGCAACGACATCCTCATCCTGGGAACCGACTACCTGAACGACTACCTCTCATCCTATCAGTTTCGCGACAACACCAGCCACTCGCAGAGCAACATCGACGGCTACGCGCAGTTCGACTGCCACATCACGCCGCGGCTGAACGTCGTGGCCAGCCTGCGCTATGACTTCTTCTCGGCATCTGTGCAGAGCGCGCTCACCGAGCGACTCGCCATCGTATACAAGTTTCCCTGGATGACCTTCCGTGCCAACTATGCCAGCGGCTTCCGCGCACCTACGCTCAAGGAGATGTTCATGCACTTCGACATGGGCAACATGGGCTACATGATCATCGGCAATCCCGACCTCGAGCCCGAGAAGAGCCACAACTTCAATCTTGCCCTCGAGCGCACCAACCGCATCCGCAACCGCGGAATCCTCGACGGGCGCTACAACTTCACCCTCGTGGGCTATTGCAACGTGTTCGACAAGCGCATCACTACCATAGACGGCGGCGGCTACGAGGGCATGCCAAGTGCTCTCTATTGGAACGAGGACGGCGTCACCGTCTGGGGCGTGGATGCCAGCTTGGCCCATTTCTTCGACTGGGGCATGACGCTCAAGCTGAACTATTCTTGGATGCACGAGAAGGGAAACGTCATCTATTCGCAATTCTCACAACCCCGTTCTCACTCGCTGACGTGGCGGGTAGGCTACAACCATCGGTTCTCGCCACACTATGCTTTCGATGCAGCCCTCTCAGGCCGAAGTCAGGGCAAGCCCCAGTCGGGCGACACCGCCGTTGATCAAGGCTATACCATCTGGAAACTGATGCTCCAGCACCACATCTGGCGAGGTCTGCATCTGAACATGGCCATTGACAACCTCTTCAACTACACACCAAAGTCGTATTACTATTTCTCACCATTGACGACGGGCACCTCCTTCAGCATTGGCCTCTCGGTCGATATAGATAAGATTACCAAATCTTGACGCCGGTCGTCCTTGGAGGCTCTAAACTTTTCTTTGAAATTTAATGATTGAGCACCGCATGAATGAGCTTAGAGATAATGAGACGCAAGTGTCAGCAGCTTACAGACGAAGAGAGGATGGCTATAAGATTGCCGCCGTCAGGGATGTGTTCTGTCAGCAGCAGAAGCCGCTGGAGTATATGAACGAGCTGGACTGCCGCATCATGGCGTGGGGCCCGCTGGCCGAGGGACGCAACGGCTTCTTCCAGAACGAACTGCTGGCCGGCATCGGTTGGAAGTACGGCAAGAGTATCGCGCAAGTGGTCTTGCGCTGGTTGCTACAGCGAGGAGTCATCATCATTCCCCGCTCGACCAAACAGGAGCGTATGGCTCAGAACCTCATGCTCGACGACTTCACGCTGAGCGCAGAGGACATGGAGCAGATCAAAACACTCGACACAGGTCGCAGCATCCTCTTCGACCACCACGACGGAGACACCACCAAGATGTTCATGGGCTGGCGCAATATTGAGGATTTGTATAAGCAGGTATAGGATATTCCTTATGGGCATCTAATTAAAAAAAGACAAGCAGATAAATCGGAATTTACGCCTCAGTTATGAAAAGATATATAGTATTACTCACAGCCCTTGTCATTAGTCATTTTGCAATGGCTCAGGATTTCAAGCCGATGGAGCATAATGGGCTGCTCTATCAAGAATTGGTTTTCTGTAATGACGTAAAGGGCAAGATTCCTTTGGTCATCTACCTTCATGGCAGACATGCCAGTGGAAACGACAATCAGAAGCAACTGTCTCAGGCTGGTGTCCAAGAGACAGACAAATACCTACGGAAGAACGCTATTCCAGCCTACTTTCTTGTTCCACAATGTCCAGAGGACTATGAGTGGGACGGACGGAACGGCAATTCTGGCTACACAGACAAAGTGGTGAATTTGATAACCTTTTATCTGAAGACAAAAGATATTGATATGAACAGGATTTATATATGCGGCGCATCTATGGGTGCATGTGGCACATGGAAAATCTTGAAGGATAATCCCAAACTATTTGCAACTGCTTTAATCGCTTCAGGTCAGGCCCAACATGAAAAGCCTTCTGACTATACGGACACCCCTTTATATGTGACTGTAGGCTCGGAAGAAAGGAGTTATAATGCCCTGAAATGGTTAACTACAGAAATCCGCAAAGCAGGAGGAAACGTAAAGTTTGACGTTCTGTTTGGGCAGAAACATCGCAATGCGTGTGACAATGCCTTTTCGACAAAAAGAATAAAGTGGCTGTTTTCACAAGTGAGAGATTAGGTAAATTCCAATTTAGCAAACAAACACATAATATAATTCACTTAAAAAGGTCTTGGCAGAGACCAGTGCCTCGTCACGAAACACTCCACAAAAATATGAAGAAAGTAATGTTCTTATTGGCGGTAGGTGTGATGTGCCTGACAGCCTGCGCTCAGAAAAAGGGTGGCGAACGTGGTA
>OMWC01000009.1 GCA_900314655.1 uncultured Prevotellaceae bacterium
GTACGGAATGTTTCTTTCGTTATTGCCATGATGCATTTGTATTGAAAATATGAAAACGTGGGCAAAGATAATACTTTTATTTGATACCAGCAAACAAAATAGGTGATTTTTGTTCGATGTCAGCAAACAAAACACAATAACAGGCATGTAAATTGATCATTGTTGTTTTGTAAAATCTGTGGCTAATCCTTGCCGAAAGTGATATCCTTTCGGATCATGCTGATGGTCTTGGGAGTGACGTTCAGGAACGAGGCGATGTCCTGCAAGGCAAGATGCTCAACAATGCCGGGACAGCGCTGCAGCAGCAACTCATAGCGTTCGCGGGCTGTGGCGCGGTGGAGGTCGGTGTAGCACTGATTGCGCTGCCTTAGCACATGCTCGGCACAGATACTGCGCAACTCCATCTTTTCAGCGTCTTGACGGAAAAAGTCCACCAGCTGCTCGCCGCTCACACGGAGCATGCGGGTGGGCATCATCGCCTTGATCGTAGTCTGAGCTGGACGACCGTCGAGACAGTTGGGATAATCGGTCACAAACTCGCCTTCGAACGAGAACCATGTGATGTGTTCCTTGTCGTCGCTGATGCCGTAAGTCACGTACTTGAAGCACCCTTCGGTGACGAAGCCGAACCACCGTGCGGGGTCGCCCTCGCGCTCCAGTTGGTCGCCCTTGCGGTAAGTCACCTCCTTGCCCTCGCGCTCGCAAAACTCGCGCAGCGCCTCAATGTCAATGCTATTTTTACCGAATTTTTGTTCCATATCGTCGAATTTGTTGGCAAAGGTAGTGAATTTTTACCAAGAAATCATTTCTTATTGTTATAAGTAGGACTTACTTTAGACATAATTAGCGATTTCGGTCTTGGTCAAGGTGGCAGAAGCAGCACAGACCTCAATGATGTTCTGCTTGCCCGAGCGCGCCGTCTGCACCATCTGGTCGATGGTACGGTCCCCTTTCTTCAGATAGGTGTGGCAGAAGTAGTAAGTCATCTCAAAGATAACCTCCGTCTTTTGGTAGGAAAGCAGCTTACGGTAGTTGCCTGAGTGGCGAATCAATTTTTCCAAGATGTGTTGCTTTTGAGTTTGACTTTAATGACTTTAGGGTCCTTAAGGACTTTAAGGTCTTTGGGGACCTCTGGTCCAATTCCCGATGCAAAGATAAGAATAAAAAACTTTTCTTGGCAAAAAAAAGGCGGTTTTCAGGTGTGTGCGTGCACCGTTTTTAACATAAAAAAATGTGGTGCGCACACAACGTTAAAGGCATGTTAAAGTGGACTTTAAGGCATACAACCTATCCAATTATTTCATATATTTGCAATGCATTTCAGAAATGCCTTGCTTTAAAAAAAGTATGACGATTCGGTGAACATCAAACGGAGGCGAAAGCCACAAACGCAAGATGACACAAAGAGAAATTCTGAGATGCAGTTGCGATCTTTGAAAGCCTGGGAAGACAATAAGGAAGGAAAGGCAGAAGCAGCAATGCAAGAATGCCTGACGACCGGTTCTTCCTCAATGAGGAGAATTGTTGCGATGACGACAGAAAGAAACTCTCGGCACCAGAAAGATGTTAGATAGAAGTGCGATGAGCACAGAAGAAAGATGAAAAAGGTACTGAAAAGTTTCAATAAACAAATGAGTGAGTGAAAATCACGAAAGGGATGGACGAAACGAAGGGCTCACGGTAAACGAGCCTGTTGCTCTTAGTTCAGAAAGGAGAGTTCGCAAGAGCCGACCAATTCCAATCGGAAGGTTGGTATGGAACCAAGAGACAAGAAGAAAACGTTAACAGAGTTCGCACAGACCTTTGTGAATAAATGCTTACAATATAGGTGACTCGGGGAAACTGGCAACGAAAGTCTATTGGATAAATGGATAGTGAACAGTTTGTCAAGAAGAACCTAAAGTAGTGACCCGCGCGAAAGCATATGGAAGACTACAAAGAAATGCCGTCGAGATCATCAATAAGAGAAGTAACGAGGGTGCCGAAAAAGCATCAAGGGACAATCTGATAGGATGTTGAAAAAGCAATGATAACTCGTCGGGAAAGGCTTTTGAAAGCAATTGAAGGAATCAGACATACAAGCAAGGTGAGGCAGTCCGGAAGGGCTGCCTCTTTCGATAAATATGCCATGTTGACATTTCCCGACCGTTTTTTCAGTCCCCGAACGAAAATCTCCCGCAAAAAGTTCCGTCTTTCCAAATTATTCCGTACTTTTGCATTTGGAATGGAAGAACGACTGATTTTCACCAAAAAGGAAAAGACGGAGACGCTGGAACTGCTCCACCAGTTGAAAGACGTACTCGCATCATCGCTTCAGGAAGGCGACGAGGCTAAGATGCACGCCTACATGAAACGACTCCTGGAGAACAACGAAGTGCAGCGCGACGTGTTCGGACTCAACCCCATCCACCAAAGCTTGAAGACGGCTATGCTGGCCGCTGAGGAGGAGGGGCTGAAGCGCGACGGCGTGCTGGCCATCCTGCTCCATACGAGCGTGACCAACGGCTCGTTGTCGCTGGAAGAGGTGGAGCGCGACTTCGGCAAACCCGTCGCTACCATCATCCACGGACTGGTGCGCATTCAGGACCTCTACAAGAAGAACCCCGTCATCGAGAGCGAGAACTTCAGGAACCTGTTGCTATCGTTTGCTGAAGACATGCGAGTGATTCTGATCATGATTGCCGACCGCGTGAACCTGATGCGGCAGATACGCGACACGGAGAACGAGCAGGCCAAGATGCAGGTGAGTCAGGAGGCCAGCTATCTTTATGCGCCGCTGGCCCACAAGCTGGGCCTCTACAAGCTGAAGAGCGAACTGGAGGACCTGTCGCTGAAGTATCTGGAGCACGACGCCTACTATATGATTAAGGAGAAGCTCAATGCCACGAAGAAGAGCCGCGATGCCTACATCGAGAAATTCATCGGGCCTATTGAGCAGAAACTGAAAGAGGCCGGACTGAAATTCCACATGAAGGGACGCACGAAGAGCATCCACTCCATCTGGCAAAAGATGAAGAAGCAGCAATGCGGCTTCGAGGGTATCTATGACCTGTTTGCCATCCGCATCATCCTGGAGACAGAAACCGGCTCCGAGTATCCACCATCACCCAACGCCCAACACCCATCACCAAATTCCCGAATGAAGGAGGTTTCGCAATGCTGGCAGGCCTTTGCCATCATCACGAATATGTATCAGGGCAATCCCAAACGTCTGCGCGACTGGCTGACGGTGCCGAAATCGAACGGCTACGAAAGCCTCCACATCACCGTGCTCGGACCGGAGCAGAAATGGGTGGAGGTGCAAATCCGCACGGAACGCATGGACGAAGTGGCAGAGAAAGGACTGGCCGCCCATTGGCGTTATAAGGGCGTGAAGGGGGAAAGCGGACTCGACGAATGGCTCAACAGCATACGCACGGCCCTGGAAAACACCGACGGGCTGCAGGCCATGGACGAGTTCAAGATGGATCTCTACGAGGATGAGGTCTTCGTGTTCACGCCGAAGGGTGAACTGCGCAAGTTCCCCAAGGGGGCCACGGTGCTCGACTTCGCCTACCAGATACACTCCAACGTGGGTAACCGCTGTACAGGTGCACGTATTAATAATAAGGTGGTGAACCTACGCTACACGTTGCACTCTGGCGACCAGGTGGAAATCATCACGTCCAACAACCAGACCCCGAAGCAGGACTGGCTCAACATTGTGAAGACCAGCCGCGCCAAGGCAAAGATTAGGCAAGCCCTTCGCGAAACTCAGGTGAAAGACGGCCTGTTTGCCAAGGAGATGCTGGAGCGCAGGATGAAGAACCGCAAGATTGAGTACGTGGAGAGTGTGATGAACCACACGGTGAAGAAACTCGGTTTCAAGGAGACGCGCGACTTCTACAAGCAGATTGCCGACGGGGTGCTCGACCCTAATACGGTCATCGAGAAATACATCGAGGTACAGCAATACGACAACAACGAGCAGCCCCTCGCCCCTACCCGCTCGGCCGAAGAGTTCGAATATCAGGACCCCACGGCAGAGATGGTCTATGGCAACGAAGACGTGCTCGTGATCGACCAAAACCTGAAGGGCGTGGATTACTCGCTGGCTCCCTGCTGCCACCCCATCTATGGCGACAAGGTGTTCGGATTCGTCACCATCAACGGCGGCATCAAGATCCACCGCTACGACTGCCCTAACGCACCGGAATTGCGCAAGCGCTTCGGCTACCGCATCGTGAGGGCCGTATGGAGCGGCAAGGGACAGAGCACCTACAGCACCACACTACGCATCATCGGCAACGACGATATCGGCATCGTGAACAATATCACGAGCATTATCTCGAAGGAAGAAAAGATCATGATGCGCTCCATCAATATCGACAGCCACGACGGTCTCTTCTCGGGTAATCTGACTATCAACGTGGAAGACACTTCACGGCTGGAAGCGCTCATCAAGAAACTTCGTACGGTGAAAGGTGTGAAGCAGGTGGGAAGGCTTTAGGTTTCAAATAGTTTTTCTAGTTCACGGATGCCTTTGTCTGTGCAATATCCGCGCATCAATACAGCTACGTAGTTGCGGAATATCTCCTGCATGGGGAATCGCTCATAGAGTTTGTCTTCCATCACATGGTTCATCACGGCCTCGCCCATGCCGAGAACGATGTCGTAATTCAGCGTGGCACGGAAATAGCCATGCTCTACTCCCCGCTGAATGAAACTGATGGTATGCTGGGTCCGTATTTCCTTGCTTTTGTTCAAATAGTCAGCTATAGGTTTATAGTACGTTAACTCCCTGAAAAAAAGCGGATTAACATCCTTTAGTTCATCTAATTGCATATGGACGAATTTCACCATGATCTCAATCTCATTGCGTTGCTTTCCCTTAGTATATTCTTCAATTATCGCGAGTTTCTGCTCATGGTCATTCTTCAGCCCCTCCAACAGCAACTGCTCCTTGTTGTCATAGACTTCATAGAGCGTGCGCTTAGAGATGCCAAGAGCGTGCGAGATATCGTCCATCCTCACGCTCTTCACGCCTTGATGCTTGAACAATGACATGGCCTTGTGCAAGATACGTTCACGCAACTCGTAGCGATAATTTGTAATATTGCCATTTTTATGCATAGTCAAACCCATTTCGGGACGAAGTTACGAAAAAAAACTGAAACTTTATTTCTGTTTGGCAGTTTTTTATTAATTTTGCAAGCGATTACGGTAAAAAGAATCAATTATATAATACAATTATGGTAAAAATCTCAAAAGAAGCCGCTCTTCTTTATCATCAGAACGGACGCCCGGGCAAAATCGAAGTGAAGCCCACCAAACCCTATCGCACACAAACCGACCTTTCGCTGGCTTATTCACCAGGCGTTGCCTTCCCATGTCTGGAAATCCAGGAGAACCCCGACGATGCCTACAAATACACCGACAAAGGCAACCTCGTGGCTGTGATTTCAAACGGCACGGCCGTGCTGGGACTTGGCGACATAGGAGCCATCAGCGGAAAGCCCGTCATGGAGGGTAAGGGACTGCTGTTCAAGATCTACGGCGGTATCGACGTATTCGACATCGAGGTGGACGAAAAAGACCCCGAGAAGTTCTGCGAGGCAGTTGAGAAGATTGCCCCCACATTCGGCGGCATCAACCTGGAGGACATCAAGGCTCCCGAATGTTTCTATATCGAAGAAAGGCTGAAGCGCACGCTCGACATCCCCGTGATGCACGACGACCAGCACGGCACGGCCATCATCTCGGCTGCCGGTCTGAAGAATGCGCTTGAGGTCATAGGCAAGGATATCAAGAAAGTGAAGATTGTGGTCAACGGTGCCGGTGCTGCCGCCATCAGCTGTACCAAACTCTATATGGCCATCGGTGCTCAGAAGGAAAACATCCTGATGCTCGACTCGAAGGGCGTTATCACCAGCGACCGCGAAAACCTCACCGACCAGAAGAAATTCTTCGCCACCGACCGCCGCGACGTTCACACGCTCGCAGAGGCCGTCAACGGCGCTGATGTCTTCGTAGGTCTTTCCAAGGGTAACGTGCTCTCACAAGACATGGTGAAGACCATGGCCAAGGATCCCATCATCTTTGCGTTGGCCAACCCCGTGCCCGAGATTTCATACGAGGATGCCATGGAGGCTCGCCCCGACGTGCTGATGTCAACCGGACGCACGGACTATCCCAATCAGATTAACAACGTGATCGGTTTCCCATATATCTTCCGCGGTGCACTCGACGTGCAGGCCAAGGCCATCAACGAAGAAATGAAGCTGGCTGCCGTGCATGCCATTGCCGACCTGGCCAAGCAGCCCGTGCCCGACGTCGTGAACGATGTCTATAACGTGAACAACCTGAAGTTCGGACGCGAGTACTTCATTCCGAAACCCGTTGACCCACGCCTCATTTCGGAGGTCTCTGCCGCCGTTGCCAAAGCAGCCATCGAAAGCGGCGTGGCCCGCAAGACCATCGAAGACTGGGATTCCTACAAGCGTTCGCTCTCCGTACTGCTCGGACAAGAGACGAAGCTCACCCAGAAACTCTATGCCACGGCCAAAGCACATCCCCAGCGGGTGGTCTTCGCTGAAGGCATTCATCCCACGATGCTTCGCGCAGCCGTTCAGGCAAAGGCTGAGGGCATCTGCGAACCCATCCTGCTCGGAAACGACGAGGCCATCGGCAAACTGGCCAAGGAACTCGATCTCTCGATCGAGGGCATTGAGATCGTGAACCTGCGCCATCCCAACGAGGCCGCACGCCGTGAGCGCTATGCGCAGATTCTAACGGAGAAGCGCAAGCGCGACGGCTACACCTTCCCCGAAGCCAACGACAAGATGTTCGAGCGCAACTACTTCGGCATGATGATGGTGGAAACGGGCGATGCCGATGCCTTCATCACCGGTCTCTACACGAAATACTCCAACACCATCAAGGTGGCCAAGGAGGTGATTGGCATTCGCAGCGAGTTCAAGCACTTCGGCACGATGCACATCATCAACTCACCGAAGGGCACCCTCTACATCGGCGACACGCTCATCAACAACAACCCCGACACGGAGGAACTGGTGGACATTGCCCGTCTGTCGAACACTTCCGTACGATGGTTCAACGAAGAGCCCCACATTGCCATGATCTCGCACTCCAACTTCGGCAGCGACACATCGGCTGGTTCAAAGAAAGTGCGCGACGCCGTGGCCATCCTGCAAAAAGAGTATCCCGAGATGGCTATCGACGGTGAGATGCAGATAGGCTATGCCCTGAACAAGGAACAACGCGACGAGACCTATCCGTTCACTCGTCTGAAGGGACTCGACGTGAACACGCTCGTCTTCCCCAACCTGACCAGCGCACGTTCCAGCTTCAAGATGCTGCAGGCGCTCAATACCGACGTGGAAATCATCGGCCCCATCCAGATGGGTCTGAACAAAGCCATCCACTTCACCGACTTCGATGCCTCCGTGCGCGACGTGGTTAACATCTGCGCCATCGCCTCCATCGATGCCTACGTCTGGAAACTCCAGCACCGTTTCGCAAAATAGTAGTTATTCCGAAATATGAAACCCATATTCATAGCCGGTCCCTGTGTCATCGAATCAGCAGAACTGCTTGATCAGGTGGCACAGGAACTGGTACGCATCAACAAGCAGTTGGGCACAGACATCATCTTCAAGTCTTCTTTCGATAAGGCCAACCGTACGAGCATCAGCTCCTTCCGAGGCCCAGGTCTTGAGAAAGGGTTACAGATGCTTTCCGACGTCAAGGAAAAGTATGGGCTGCGCATCCTCACCGACATCCACGAAAGCTGGCAGGCTGAACCTGCCGGAGAGGTGTGCGACGTGCTGCAGATTCCCGCCTTCCTCTGCCGTCAGACCGACCTGCTGGTGGCTGCTGCCAAGACAGGACGCACCGTCAACATCAAGAAGGCGCAGTTTCTGAGCGGCATGGATATGCGCTACCCCGTGGAGAAAGCCCGCGACGCGGGAGCCAAGGACGTATGGCTCACAGAACGCGGCAACTCCTTCGGCTACAACAATCTGGTGGTCGATTTCCGCAATATCCCCGACATGCTCCAGTTCACACCGACGGTCATCATGGACTGCACCCACTCTGTGCAACGCCCCGGCGGTGCAGGAGGCAAGACTGGTGGCGACCGCCGCTTCGTGCCCTCCATGGCCAAGGCTGCCAAGGCTTTCGGAGCCACCGGATATTTCTTTGAGGTGCATCCCCGTCCCGACGAAGGACTCAGCGATGCAGCCAACATGCTCGAACTTCATAAGCTCGAGGCTTTAATCAACGACTTATTATGAAAAGACAAATCAGAGAATACGCCATACAATGCATTCGCGATGAAGCAGATGCCGTGCTGGGACTCATTCCGCAACTCGACGAAGATTTCGAACGGGCTGTGGAACTGATTTTCAACTGCAAAGGCAAGGTCATCGTGACGGGCGTGGGAAAGAGCGGCCACATCGGTGCCAAGATAGCCGCCACGCTTTCCAGCACCGGCACACCGTCGTTCTTTATCAATCCCCTGGACGTCTATCACGGCGACCTCGGCGTGATGACCCACGACGACGTGGTGTTGGCCATCAGCAACAGCGGCCAGACCGACGAACTGCTGCGCTTCATCCCGATGGTGCTTCACATGAACATCCCCATCATCGGCATGAGCGGCAACGCTGATTCCCTGCTCACGCGCTATAGTACGGTGCATCTCAACACCCACGTCAGCAAAGAGGCTTGTCCGCTGAACCTGGCTCCCACCAGCAGCACGACGGCCCAGCTTGTGCTCGGCGACGCATTGGCCGTGGCGCTGATGGAGCTGCGCAACTTCAAGCCCCGCGACTTTGCACAGTTCCACCCCGGAGGAGAACTCGGCAAACGGCTGCTGACCACCGCTCAGGACGTGATGCGCTCCAACGACCTCCCCATCATTCCGAAGGAGATGCATCTGGGCGAAGCCATCATTCTCGTGAGCAAAGGCAAACTGGGACTTGGTGTCTCGCTCGACGAAAACCAGAAAATCATCGGTCTCATCACCGACGGCGACATCCGCAGGGCCATGGAGAAATGGCAGGCAGGCTTTGTGGACCACACCGTGGAAGATATCATGACACGGAAACCGAAATGCGTGCTTGCCGACACGAAGATTACGGAGATTCAGAAGATTATGCACAAGAACAAAGTCCATACCGTGCTGGTCATTGACCAGGAGAACCATCTGCTCGGTGTCGTTGACCATTATTCTTGCATGATATGATGCGAAAGGCAATAAAGCTGCTGTGGCTGGCAGCATTCCTGTTTCACGCCCCGTTGCATGCTGCGGCTCAACGGGCTGATTCCGCTGTCGTGAAAGATTTGCAGGATGCGGGCGTGGTTTTCTCCGACGACAATTCGGTGACGCTGCTCATGTCTGGTCAGGAGAAGTTCGACGATCTGTTTCAAGCCATCCGCGATGCCCAAAGTTCCGTCCACCTGGAATACTTCAACTTCCGCAACGACTCCATAGCCGACCTGCTCTTTGAGACGTTGGCCCAGAAAGTGAAGGAAGGAGTTGAAGTGCGCGCGCTGTTCGACGGCTTCGGCAACGTGTCCAACAACCAGCCCCTGAAACGCAAGCACATTGAACACCGCCGCCAGCAGGGCATTCAGCTATATGAATTCAATCCCGTGAAGTTTCCATGGCTGAACGATCTGTTTGGCCGAGACCACCGCAAGATAGTCGTCATCGACGGCAAAATAGCCTACACGGGCGGCATGAACGTGGCCGACTACTACATCAAGGGAACCAAGGAGGTGGGCGAATGGCGCGATATGCACTGCCGCATCGAGGGCTCAGCCGTCAATCAGTTGCAGAGCATATTCGTGAAGATGTGGAAGCGCGTCACCGGTGAAGAGATTACGGGCCATCAATACTACCGCGGCTTCACCACTCCCGAATACTTCACGGGCCTGAAGCCCGACACCACCCATACCGCCGGGCATAAAAAAGTGGGCATTGCCAACCGCGAGCCCTACCGAACGCCGAAAATCATTCGCCAGTTCTATTGCAGCGCCATCAATAACGCGCGGGATTCCATCAAGATTGTCAATCCCTATTTCACGCTGACACCCTCCATCACCAGGGCACTCAAGCGTGCAATCAAACGCGGCGTGAAGGTGGAACTGATGATTGCCGCCAACAGCGACATACCACTCACGCCCGACTGCGGTTTCTACAACATGCACCGGCTGATGAAGCGCGGTGCCGAGGTGTGGATCTACAAGAACGGTTTCCATCACACCAAGATCATCATGGTGGACGGTCAACTCTGCACCGTAGGCTCTGCCAATCTGGATTCCAGAAGCCTGCGCTACGACTACGAAGAGAATGCCGTCATCATTGACCCTGCCACCACACGCGAACTCTCTGACATGTTCGACCGCGATAAACTGAAATCCTTCCGGCTCACAGAAGAGTCATGGAACCAATGGCGCACTCCCTGGCAGAAATTCCGCGGGTGGTTTGCCAACCTGCTGTCAAACTTCCTTTAACAACTACCAACTATGATGACCAACCGAGAGTACTTTCACGATATCTTCAAATATCTGAATTTTAATCAACTGTGGAAGCCCATTTACCTCATGCGTAACTATCTGGCCGACAATCCGACGGCTTATAGCGACCAGTCACTCCACAGCATCGTGGAAGACTACACACGCATGCTCAACTATATGGAACAGGGCTATCAGGACCCCGACCGCAACGCCATCTACCAGAAACTGATGCAGCGGATGTGGGCCTACGCTTCCAATGCCTATATGGCATGGCTGTGCCGTGAGATTTCTTTCTACCGCGAAACCCAGCAGCACTCGCTGAGCCACATGTTCACACAAGAACGGATCGTCAGCACCCTCCAAAACTTCGTCACCGAGACGGCCATGCTCAGCCTGGAGCCCCAAGAATCGCGCGCCCAGCAGGAGAAGGAACTCTATGCCCGCCATCACGATTTCATGCGTGCGCTCTTCGACCGTCTCTACGTGAGCAGCCAGTGGGAACCGGCGCAGCAGATGTTCTACGAAGAACTGCTACTGTCGCCTGCCGTGGACACTATCGACCAGCAGCTCATCGTCAGCGCCATCACAATGAATTGTCTCACTCAGTTTGACCCCCTGAAGTTCCGCCTCCTCGTCAACATCCACATGCGTTCCACCGTCGTGGAGGTGCGCGAGCGGGCCTTCACCGGATGGGCACTCTGCATACAGCGCATCAGTCTTGAAATGTGGGCAGACTTCAAAGAAGAGTTGCTCACCCTCTGTCACCGCTACAGCAATGAGCTGGCCGAACTGCAACGGCAGATTATCTGCTGCATCAATGCCGACCGCGACAACGACATCATTCAGCGCGAAATCATGCCCAACATCCTCAACAACAGCAATTTCCGCCTGACGCACAACGGACTTGAAGAGATTGAAGACGACCCGATGGAAGACATCCTGAACCCCGGGGCGGCTGATGAAAAGACTGAAGAACTGGAGCGCACCATGCAGCAGATGATCAACATGCAGAAACAGGGTTCCGACATCTACTTCGGCGGTTTCAAGCAGATGAAAAGGTATGCCTTCTTCTACACACTCAGCAATTGGTTCACGCCCTTCTATATCCAGCATCCCGACCTGAATGCCATTTCGCCGAAAGCCAAATCGGGAGGATTCATCAACACCGTCGTCAACAACGGCGTATTCTGCAACAGCGACAAATATTCATTCATACTGAGTTTCTCATCGGTCGTTGAACGACTGCCTGAGGAAATCCGGAAAGTCATGGATTCGGAAGTGGACTACGAGATGCTCAAACAGACAGCCGGAACGAACCGTCCGGTGTTCATCCGGCTTCTCTACCTGCAAGACCTCTACCGCTTCTTCCAGCTCCATCCACAGAAAAAGGCACTCGTTTATAACCCCTTTGAGCACTTTAATGATCCTGACGGCGGCAATTACTTCATCCTCAAGCACAATATCTTCGATGACTACCAGAAACAGAACGACGGAGACACCCGGCTGCTGATACTGCGTGCCCGACTGCTATATAAGCATGGCCGCTTCTCCAATGCCTCCGAGCTTCTCAGCGATTTGGTAAAACAGGAGCCCGACAACGTGCAGGCACTGTCACTTCTGGGCCGCTCGCTGATGGAAGAAGGCGAGTTCAGCGACGCTGGAGACTACTACGAAAAACTGCTGCTCATCGACCCCAGCAACAAGCACTATATCTACATGCATGCCCTGGCTCAAGCCAAGGAAGGCTGCTTCGAGGACGCGTTGGGCGAACTCTACAGGCTGAAATACGAAGAGCCCGACAACATCAAATACTGCCGCACGCTGGGCTGGACGCTGATGTCAATGGGACGCGACGAACAGGCTGAAAAAGAATATGAGATTATCCTCGGAAAAGACGAGCCAAGCCTGTCCGACTACGTCAATGCCGGCTATTGCTACTGGTTCCGCGGCAATATCCACAAGGCCGCCACGCTCTTCCGCAAATATTATGATAAAAAAGGAATCAGCGACCTCTATGTGGAGTTCCGCAAAGACGAGCAACTGCTCCAAAGCCACGGCATTGGAAGCAAGGAACTCAACATGATGTGCGAACTGGTTCAGTGGGACCCTGAGGCTGAGGCATAGGCTCTCAGAGCCACTTCTGGGCTCTCAGCACGTCTTTCTCGCGGGGAGCAACAATGTGAGTATATTTGATTTTGGGAAGTTGGCGAATGGTCTTTTCGTCAACTTTCATGTATTTCTTCACCAATGGCGCATACGACTGGATTCCATAGCGGTTGATGGAATCCACGGCAGCATTATAGCCTTTCAGGAAGGCGGCATACTGACGGCTGCGCTCCTTCCCCTGCAGCCCTTTCTCGCGGAAGGCAATCACGCCCAGGCGGATGTCGCGCTGCTCCGTATCAAAAAGCACGGGATTCTTCCACAGTCGAGCCGAGGTGGCTTGTGGTTCAGGCAGCAGCATTGCGTCCAGCTCATTGTTTTGCAACATCTTCAGGCAGATGTTCGGGTCGTTGATCTGAACCAGGAACACATCGTCGCGCTTCAGCCGTGCGCTGTCGATGCAGAGTTCGGCCAACAGGTGGGTGGCGCTGAAACGGGCCATAGCCACCAACTTATCGGTGAGCTGCTTCAGCTCGTTGATACGCGACAGGCGGTTGGCCACGAACTGCCATCTGGCCTGCGTGGCCGTGGCATAGCGCAGGGCCGTGCCCTTCTGCTTCATCCCCTCGCCTTTCACCAAGTCGGTAACCGAACCTTCGAGCCGACCTTTCAGCAGGGCAGCATCACAGTCAATCTGCGAGTTGTAAGGCTTCAGCCGGATATCCACGCCGAGTGTGTCAAAGAGTCTTCGCTCCTTGGCCACATACAGCGGCAGGCAGTCCATCGTGGGCAGCACGCCTATCTTCAGCGCGGCAGAATCCTCCTTGGCCAGCCGGATTCTTTCGGCTCGGGAAATGCGTTGCTTCTCCTCAAAGCTCTCGCTACAGGAAGCCAGCAGCACACAGGCGAAGATGATACAGAGAATCTTTTTCATTACGCGTTATTTCCTGACGGGGTCGGAAGTCAGTCCGCAGCCTAACTTCTTGAAAATCTTACGGTCCACCTCGCTGAGCATCACCGTGGCATGCACCTGGCATCCGTCGAGCAGCGGAATGGCTTCGAGCGCCTTGCGGCAGTTCTCATCCTTCTGGCTCAGCACGGCCAGCGCCACGAGCACCTCGTCGGTGTGCAGACGCGGGTTGTTGCCATGGAGCATCGAGGTCTTCATGCGCTGGATGGGCTCTATCATCTCCTGCGGTATCAGCTTGATGCTGTGGTCGATACCGGCCAGATGCTTCGTGGCATTGAGCAGCAGGGCGGCGCTGGGACCGAGCAGTTCGCTGGTCTCGGCAGTGATGAGCGTTCCGTCAGCGAGTTCGATGGCCGCACAGGGTGTGCCCGAACGCAGCTTTCGCTCATAGGCAGCCACCGTGCAGCGGCGGTCGGCCGTGGAGAGCTTCATCTGCTTCATGAGCAGCGCCAGCTTGTTCACCTCCTGGTCATTGTTGCGGCCGTCGGTCATGTTGCAGAGGGCCGTATAGTAGCGGCGTATGATTTCCTGCTTCGAAGCCTCGCAGCACACCTCATCGTCGGAAATGCAGAAGCCGACCATGTTCACGCCCATGTCGGTAGGCGACTTGTAGGGGCTCTCGCCGTAGATGCCTTCGAAGATGGCGTTGAGCACGGGGAATATCTCGATGTCGCGGTTATAGTTGACGGTGGTCTTGCCGTAGGCTTCCAAGTGGAAGTGGTCAATCATGTTCACGTCGTTAAGGTCGGCCGTAGCAGCCTCGTAGGCCACATTGACGGGATGCTTCAGGGGAATGTTCCAGATGGGGAACGTCTCAAACTTGGCATAGCCAGCCTTCACCCCACGCTTGTTCTCGTTGTAGAGCTGCGACAGGCAGACGGCCATTTTGCCGCTTCCAGGGCCTGGAGCCGTCACCACCACGAGCGGACGGGTGGTCTCCACGTAGTCGTTCTTGCCGAAGCCTTCCTCGCTGTCGATGAGTTCCACATTCGTGGGATAGCCTTCAATCAGGTAATGGTAGTACACCTTCACGCCGCCCAGCCTTTCAAGCCGCTCGCGGAAACCCACTGCCGAAGCCTGGCCGTTAAAATGCGTGATAACGACGCTCGACACGTAGAGCCCGCGCTCAGTGAACACATCGCGCAGCCGCAGCACATCCTTGTCGTAGGTGATGCCAAGGTCACCGCGCACCTTGTTGCGCTCGATATCCTCGGCTGATATCACGATAATGATTTCGGCATCGTCGCGCAGCTGCATCAGCATGCGCAGCTTGCTGTCGGGGTGGAAACCGGGGAGCACGCGCGAGGCGTGGTAGTCGTCGTAGAGTTTTCCGCCAAACTCCATGTATAGTTTGTCGCCGAACTGCGCGATGCGCTCCTTGATGTGCTCCGACTGGATGCGGAGATACTTGTCGTTATCGAAACCTAATTGCATGACCTTCTGTCGTTTAAATGATGAAATCAAAAATCGAGCACAAAATTATAAAATTATCGCGAAAAAACGCCATGAAACTCAAAGAATTTGCAAAAAATGATGATATCTGAAAGAAAAAAACTATCTTTGCGCACACTTTGTAAACATTCATTTCACCTATTATAATTTAAGCAATATGAGAAAAATCATCCTGACGCTGGCCCTCGTCCTCACGGCGATGGGCTCTCAAGCACAAAGCAAAGTCTATTTCACACGCGACATCACCCCTGAGTCGCTCGTCAAGATCTACGAGGCCCTGGGCGTGGAGGCCAAAGGCCGCGTGGCCGTGAAGATATCTACCGGCGAGGCTGGCAACACCCACTACCTCAAACCCACACTCATCCGCAACCTCGTGGAGCGCGTCAACGGCACCATCGTGGAATGCTGCACGGCCTACGGCGGCAGTCGACAGGACGTGTCGAAACATTGGCAGACCATCCATGAGCACGGATTCGATTCCATCTTTGCCGTTGATATCATGGACGAATACGACCAGATACGCATTCCCATCCAAGACCGCAAGCACCTGAAATACGACATCGTGGGCGGCCACCTGGCCAACTACGACTTCATGATCAACCTGGCCCATTTCAAAGGTCATGCCATGGGTGGCTTCGGCGGCGTGCTCAAGAATGCTTCCATCGGCGTTGCTTCAACGGCCGGCAAGGCCTACATCCACTCGGCTGGCAAGACCGACGATGCCTCGAAGGCTTGGGGACCCGAATACCTGGCAGCCGGTCCCACGCAGGATCTCTTCCTCGAATCGATGGCTGCCGCTGCGCAGAGCGTACACAACTACATGGGCGGACGCGTCGTCTATATCAACGTGATGAACAACATGTCGGTGGATTGCGACTGCGACGGCCATCCCGCCAAGCCCGAGCTCAAGGACATGGGCATCCTGGCTTCGCTCGACCCCGTGGCCGTTGACCAGGCTTGCCTCGACAAAGTATTCAACTATCAGGGCAAGAAGGGCGACGACAACAAGCCCCTCATCCAGCGCATCAACCGCCAGCACGGCACCTACATCACCGACTATGCCGAGAAGATCGGGCTGGGCTCCAAGCAGTACGTGCTGATCGACCTTGACCGTCGCTGAAACCGTCAGTTTCCTTTCAGGTACATCCTAATAATGCGCGAGGCTATCGGCGCTGCCACATCGGCGCCGAAGCCTCCGTGTTCTATATATACGGCAATGGCAATCTGCGGATTATCCTGCGGCGCAAAGGCGATGAAGGCCGAGTGGTCCTTGCCCGCATTCTCCACCGTGCCCGTCTTTCCGCAGATGGGATAGGTGGTCTTCAGCCGGTAGGCGGTGCCTTTATCCACGGCCATCCGCATGCCGTCGATGACGGGCTGATAAGCCTCGGGGGCCACCTTTGTCAGGTGCTTCGTGTGGTAGCGCTGCCCGGCTGTCTGATGGATATGCGGCGTGAAGTAGTAGCCTCGGTTGGCGATGGTCGCAGCCAGGTTACAGAGTTGCAACGGCGTCACGGTCACGTCGCCCTGCCCCATTCCTGCCCACCAGATGGTCCGTCCGTCCCATCCGTCCTTGTAGCGGCGATTCAGGTAGTTGGCATTGGCCAGCAGTCCACCCTTCTCGCCCGGAATATCCACACCCAGCGGTCCGCCCAAGCCCATGCTCCGCATGTAGTCGCGCCAGGTGTTGATGGCCTCGTCGCGGCTTTCGTACATGAAGTCGTCGTTGATCATCGAGGCGAAGTTGATGAGAAACCACGTATTGCACGAGAAGGCCAGCGCCTCCCTGAGTTGGAGCGGCGAGCGGTGCTGGTGGCAGCCCACGCGGATATTGCCGTCGGTGATGCCGTTGTGGCATTCCACGGAAGTTTGCGGCTGTATGATTCCCTCCGAGAGCAACGTCAGCGCCTGTGCCGTCTTGAAGGTGGAGCCTGGCGCATAGGGTGTGGCAATGGCCAGATTGACATCGAATCCGTGAGGTGAATTAGTGACCAGACAGATAATCTCGCCCGTAGCGGGCCGTATGGCCACGATGCTTCCCGTCTTGCCTTTGAGCAACTGCTGTCCCAGCTGTTGCAGGGCTGGCCTCACGGTCAGCGGTCCGTCGGCAGGCAGTCCCTGCGCATGGATTTTTCCCACGGCAGCAGCCAGTGCCAGGCCGAGGATGATGAGTGTAAAAAATACTTTCCGGTTCATGTGTTTCATACTGCAAAGATACGAAGTATTCTCCATTCCTGCAAGGAAATCGCCCTTTCAGCCTGAAAAAATATACATATTTTTCCGCGCAGGCTTTGCGCGAAGGCCGTCCGAAGCCTGCGCGAAAGCCGCGCGAAGTCAGCGCGCACATCGCGCAAAGCCTACTTTGCGAAGATTGGAGCAAATCGACAAAATCACAAATCGACAAATCGACATTTAGCCTTTTTCAAGGAGACTAAATTTTATATATTAATAAATATATATATTTATTAATATATAACTTTTATGTGACATTTACGCGCCCGCCGCCCATGCCTTATTGTCGATTTGTCGATTTGTGATTTTGTCGATTTCGGCTAGTTTTGCGGTTTTCGCGGGGTTTTCTTGCAGATGTAACAGGAAATGTGTATCTTTGCACTTGTAAACGAGTACTATCTCCGGGAAGTGATAAAAACATAAAGAAATAGCATATATGAATAAGATTGAAACACCCGTCCTGCTGCTTACGGGTTACTTAGGCAGTGGCAAGACTACGCTGCTCAACCGTATCCTGCAGAACAAAAAGGGAATCAAGTTCGCGGTCATCGTGAACGATATCGGGGAGGTGAACATCGATGCAAGCCTTATAGAGAAGGGAGGTATCGTGAACGAGCAAGACGACTCGCTGGTGGCCCTGCAGAACGGTTGCATCTGCTGCACGCTGAAGATGGACCTCGTGAAGCAATTGCAGGACATCATCGCGCTCCACCGCTTCGACTATATCGTGATAGAGGCCAGCGGCATCTGCGAACCGGCACCCATCGCACAGACCATCTGTTCCATCCCGCAGATGGCTCCCGAGGTGACGGCAGAGGGATATCCGCGGCTCGACAGCATCGTGACCGTGGTGGATGCCCTGCGGCTGAAGGACGAATTCGGAGGCGGAAACGACCTGCTGAAGCAAAACTTGGAAGAGGACGACATCGAGAACCTCGTGATCCAGCAGATAGAATTCTGCAACATCGTACTGCTCAATAAGGCCGCCGACGTGGAGCCCCATGAACTGGGCCGCATCCGCGAGATTATCCGCACGCTGCAACCCAAGGCTGAGATCATCGACTGCAACTACGGCGACGTGGATCTGGACAAGATCATCAATACCCACATGTTCGATTTCAACGAGGTGGCCACTTCGGCTGCTTGGATAGCCGAAATCGAGGGGCATCATGACGACGATGACGATGACGATGACGAAGACGATGACCATAACGAAAACGAAGACGAAAACGAAGACCATGATGAGCATGAGCATCACCACCATCATGACCACGATGACGATGACGAGCACGAGGAGCACGGACACCACCATCATCACCATCACCACCACGACCATGAAGGGGGCGAAGTGGAGGAATACGGCATCGGCACCTACGTCTATTACCGCCGCCCGGCCTTCGACCTGGGACGCTTCGACGAGTTCGTGGCCCGCAAATGGCCCAAGAACGTGATCCGCGCCAAGGGCATCTGCTATTTCGATGACGAAAAGCAGACCTGCTACGTGTTCGAACAGGCTGGCAAACAGGTGTCGCTCCGCAATGCCGGCCAATGGTATGCCACGATGCCGAAGGATCAGCTGGCACAGTTCCTGCACCAGAACCCTGGCGTGATGCGCGACTGGGACGTGAAGTATGGCGACCGCATGCAGAAACTGGTCTTCATCGGCCAGCATCTCGACAGAAAAGAGATTGAGCGGCTGCTCGACGAATGCCTGGCCGAGGAATAGAGTGTAGAATGTAGAGTGTAGAATTATAATTACATTTTGCGATAGACGATAGGGCTTAAAAGTGATTTATCCAGAAACATTTGAACAGAAGATAGGGTTCACGGAAGTACGGGCGATGCTGCGCGAGAAATGCCTCAGCACGCTTGGCAAGGAGCAGGTGGAACAGGTAGCCATGAGCGACGACGCGCAGACGGTCAACGAATGGCTGCTGCAGGTGAGGGAGTTCCGCCGCATCGAGGAAGGGACAGAGGAGTTTCCGCTGAGCAACTTCTTCGACGTGCGCCAGAGCGTGGCACGCATCCGCCTGGAAGGAACCCACATGGAAGAACAGGAGCTATTCGACCTGAAACGCTCGCTGGAGACCATCCATCAGATCATACGCTTCCTGAACCCAACCGACGGCGACATGCCCTACCCTGCCCTGCAGCGGCTGACGGAGAACGTGCGCATCTTCCCAAACCTGGTGAACGGCATCAATCGCATCCTCGACAAATATGGGAAGGTGAAAGACTCCGCCTCACCCGAACTGGGCAACATCCGCCGCGAGCTGGCCAAGACCGAGGGCAGCATCTCGCGCACGCTGAACAGCATCCTGCATGCGGCCCAGAGTGAAGGACTGGTGGAGAAAGACGTCACACCCGCCGTGCGCGACGGACGCCTGGTGATACCCGTAGCTCCGGCTTTGAAGCGCAAGATACGCGGTATCGTCCACGATGAGAGCGCCTCCGGAAAGACGGTCTTCATAGAGCCTACCGAGGTGGTGGAGGCCAACAATCGCATCCGCGAACTGGAGGCCGACGAGCGCCGCGAAATCATCCGCATACTGACCGATTTCTCGAAGGAACTGCGCCCCTATGTGAAGGACATCCTCAATTCCTACCGCTTCCTGGCCGCCATCGACCTCATCCAAGCCAAGGCCGCCTTGGCCAAAGCCTTTGAGGCCACAGAGCCGGAAGTCAGCGAAGAACCGCTCATCGACTGGACGCGCGCCATCCATCCCCTGCTGCGCCAGGCGCTACTGACACAGGGAAAACAGGTGGTGCCGCTCGACATCATGCTCACTCCCGAGAAACGCATCCTGATTATCTCAGGACCGAATGCCGGCGGAAAATCGGTATGCCTGAAGACCACCGGACTGCTGCAATACATGCTGCAATGCGGACTGAGCATACCCCTGAGCGAACGCTCCCACTGCGGCATCTTCCAGAACATCCTCATCGACATCGGCGACGAACAGAGCATCGAGAACGACCTAAGCACCTATTCGAGCCACCTGCTCAACATGAAGAACATGATGAAGACGGCTAACGGTAGGACGCTGATACTGATTGATGAATTCGGGACCGGCACCGAGCCTCAGATAGGCGGAGCCATCGCCGAAAGCGTGCTCGGACAGTTCTGCAAGAAACAGGCCTGGGGCGTCATCACCACCCACTATCAGAACCTGAAGCATTTTGCCGATTCGCACGAAGGCATAGCCAACGGCGCAATGCTCTACGACCGCCATCAGATGCAGGCTTTATTCCAACTTCAGATAGGTCAGCCAGGCTCTTCGTTTGCCATCGAGATAGCGCGCAAGATAGGACTGCCGGAAGAGGTGATCCAAGAAGCCACCGACATCGTGGGCCGCGACTACGTGCAGATTGACAAGTACTTACAGGATATCGTTAGAGACAAACGTTACTGGGAGTCGAAGCGCCAGGGCATCCACCAGCACGAGAAGAACATGCAGCACACCATTGAGCGCTATGAGAGCCAGGTGGAGGAAGTGGAACGCGAGCGCAAGGCCATCCTGGCACGAGCCAAGGAAGAGGCAGAGCAACTGCTGCGCGAGAGTAACAAGAAGATAGAGAACGCCATCCGCGAGATACGCGAAAGCCAAGCCGAGAAAGAAGCCGCCAAGCGCATCCGCGAGGAGCTCAACGCCTTCCGCGAGGAAATCAGCGAGGCAGATGCCACGCAGAACGACGAAATGATTGCGCGCAAGATCAGGCAGATACAAGAGCGCAAAGCCCGAAAGGAGAAACGGCGCGCCGAGAAAAACGAGCAAGCCAGACAGCAATCTCAAACACAGGCTTCTGCCGCCACCACAGCAGCCCCCTCCAAAGCCAAGGAGACACTCAGCGTGGGCGACACCGTGCGCATCAAGGGGCTGACCACCGTGGGACGCATCGAGAGCACCGACGGGAAGATGGCAACGGTCATCTTCGGCGACATGCGCACCAAGATGCGCACCGAAAGGCTGGAACGCGCCGAGGCTCCCAAGAAGACAGAGGCTCCAAGCGCCTACATGGCTTCGAGCAAGACCACACGTGAGACTATCGACAACCGCCGCCAGCAGTTCCATCAGGACATCGACGTGCGCGGCATGCGCGGCGACGAGGCCATCAACGCCGTGATGTATTTCATCGACGATGCCATCCTGGTGGGCATGAGCCGCGTACGCATCCTCCACGGCACGGGTACGGGCATCCTGCGCACCCTGATACGCGACTATCTGGCCACCGTGCCTAATGTGGCCGGTTTCCGCGATGAGCATGTGCAATTCGGCGGGGCTGGCATCACGGTCGTTGACCTGGATTGATTATAAACGATAAAAAACTTCGAAGAATGATATAAAAAGAGCAACGCCTCGATGACGTTGCTCTTTTTCTTGAGCCTCTTGTCGGATTCGAACCAACGACCCCGAGATTACAAATCACGTGCTCTGGCCAACTGAGCTAAAGAGGCGGGTGGGCAGCTACTTACATCGCGCCGCTACAACCAACTACCTTTGCTACGTTCCCGTCCTGGAGGATTCGAAGGGAGCTGGCCGTGCAAGACTGCCCGTCTTTTTTTGCGTTAAGCGGGTGCAAAGGTACAAATAAAAGTGAAGAGTGAAGAGTGAAGCGTGAAGAATTTTAGGATTTTAACTATTTTTTTGTCTATAGTGTTCAATTAAACAAATAAATTCGCATTTCTCTTCGCTAAATCGAATTTTTGACGTACCTTTGCAGGGAAATATGACACGTTACGAAGAAATAGAACAGCTGCACGCGTTTGCGCGCGTGGATGGAGTGCTCATCGCAGGCCTTTGGATACTGAGTTTCGCCTGTTTCGTGGGCAACTTCGTCAACCCGATGTTTGCCATCGGTGCATTCGGGCTGGGAGCCTTCTCGCTCGTCTTTGCCACCATGCGGCTGAAGCGGTTTCGCGACGAGGTGCTCGGCGGGGTCATCTCCTTCCGCAAGGCATTGGGCTACAGCCTGTTGCAATACCTCCATGCCGCCCTGCTCTTTGCCGCGGCTCAGTTTGTCTATTTCCAGTTCATCGACCACGGTTTCCTCATCGAGCACTACACGGCCATGATGAAGACGCCGGAGTTTATGGAGGCCATGAAGATCTACGGACTGAAGGAGGACGACATCAAGCTCGTGATGCAGAACATGGGAGCCATGCGCCCCATCGACAACGCCCTGCAGTTCTTCACCACTAACGTGTTTATCGGAGCGTTTGTCAGCATTCCCGTGGCTTTCCTGATGCGACGGGAACCCACCAACCGCCAGTTCTACAAAAACCAAAACCGTCAATCGTAAAACCCAAAGAAAAAAATGGATATATCAGTTGTAATCCCCCTCTACAACGAGGATGAATCAATACCCGAACTCTTCGCGTGGATTCAGCGCGTGATGAGCGAGAACGGCTTCACCTACGAAGTGATTTTCATCAACGACGGCTCTACGGACCAGAGTTGGAAAATCATCTCCCAGCTCTGTGAGCAATATCCAGAGGCCAAAGGCATCAAGTTCCGCCGCAACTACGGCAAGAGCCCGGCGCTCTACTGCGGCTTCAAGGAAGCACAGGGCGACGTGGTGATCACGATGGATGCCGACCTGCAGGACTCGCCCGACGAGATTCCAGGGCTCTACCGCATGATCAAGGAAGAGGGCTACGACCTGGTGAGCGGCTACAAGCAGAAACGCTACGACCCCATTTCGAAGACCATTCCCACGAAGCTCTTCAACGCCACCGCCCGCAAGGTGAGCGGTATCAAGAACCTCCACGACTTCAACTGCGGCCTGAAGGCCTATCGCAAGGATGTGGTGAAGAATATCGAGGTATATGGCGAGATGCACCGCTACATCCCCTATCTGGCCAAGAATGCCGGATTCGATAAGATTGGTGAGAAGGTGGTGCATCATCAAGCCCGCAAATACGGCACTTCGAAGTTCATGGGGCTCAACCGCTTCGTGAACGGCTATCTCGACCTGCTCACGCTCTGGTTTCTCTCCACCTTCGGCAAGAAGCCCATGCACGTGTTCGGATTCCTGGGGAGCATCATGTTCTTCATCGGATTCGTGGCTGCAGCCATCATCGGCGGCCACAAGCTCTACTCGCTGGCTGCCGGAGTGCCCGACCGCCTGGTCACCGACTCTCCCTACTTCTATATCTCGCTGACGATGATGATCATCGGCACGCAGCTGTTTCTCACGGGATTCATCGGCGACCTCGTCAGCCGCACCTCACAAAACCGCAACGACTACCAGATAGAAGAAGAAATACTGAAGAAATGAAGAAAATCCTCCTTTTTTTCTCTATGGTGCTCATCGTCAGCGCCTGCTCTACGGTTGACTGCCCCTTAAACAATAGGGTCATGGCCCGGTATGCGCTGAAAAAAGCCGACGGCACCGCCGACACGCTCACCGACTCGCTTTACGTGAGAGGCATCAGGATGGATGATGACACACTTCTGCTCAACAGCGGCATAAACCTTGCTGCATTCGACATTGCCATGAGCGACTCGAGAAAAGAAGACGTGCTGGGATTTACCTTCATCAACGACGACAAAGAAATCACCCGCGATACCGTATGGATTGCGAAGGAGAACTACCCGCACCTGGAATCCGTGGACTGCGGACCGAAATTCTTCCACACCGTTACCGAAGTGAGATATACCCGCAACCGCATAGACAGAATAGAACTCATCAAGAAGAACGTAGCATATGAATCGACCGAAGAGAATTTCCACATATATCTTTTTCCTGTCTATTAGTCTGCTGTTTTCTGCAACAGCCCACGCCCAGCGGGAGAAAACCCCAATCCTGCCCGACAGCACGGCATGGTTTCAGGGCGTGGAAGTTTCGGCAGAAATGGTGGGAGCCGCGATGAAACTGCTCGGTGACCGCGGCCAGTATGAAGCTGGCGTGCGCATCAACCTCAAGGACAGGTATTTCCCCGTGGCAGAAGTGGGTTACGGCATGTGCGACCACGAGGAAAAAACCACCAACATCACTTACAAGACCAAAGCTCCATACGGCAGAATAGGTCTTGACTTCAACGTCATGAAGAACAAGCACGACGCCTACCGGCTGTATTTAGGAGCAAGATATGGCTTCACTTCATTCAAGGCAGACTACAGTTCTCCTCCTGTCATCGATGCCAAATGGGGAGGCACGACGGAATGGGGAGAAACAGGCATGAAGTGCAAATATCACTGGGCAGAAGCCGTATTCGGAGTGCAGGCCAAGATCTGGAAATTCGTCCATCTGGGATGGAGCATGCGCTACAAGAAACGCATCTCCTATTCTGAAGGCGAACACAGCAAGGCTTGGTATGTGCCAGGCTTTGGAAAATCAGGCAATTCCAACATCATGGGCACATTCCACCTCATTTTTGTCATCTAATAACAAATCGGAACATGGAAAACAAACGAAACAAAAAAAGGCTGACTCTGCAATTAGGCTTTCTTGCCTTTCTGATCATCGGCACCGTGCTGATCATCAAGCATCAGCACAACATGCCCTACCAGCACAACCGAGGACAGATATTCGGCACTTTCTACAGCATTACCTATCAGTGTGACAACGACTTACAGAAAGAGATTGAAGCAGAGCTCAAGAAGGTTGACCAGGCGCTCTCCATGTTCAACAAAGAGAGTATTATCTCCAAGATTAACCGCAATGAAAAGGTGGAACTCAACGAGATGTTCCTGCAAGTCTTCACCCTTGCCCAGAAAGTATCGCAAGACACAGACGGGGCTTTCGACATTACGGTTGCCCCACTGGTAAACGCATGGGGATTCGGATTCAAGACCGGTGACCAGCCGTCGGTCGCTTCCATTGACAGCCTCATGAGTACGGTGGGATACAATAAGATTTCATTGAAAGGCCGACAAGTCTTCAAGGAGAACAAGAACACGATGCTCGACTGCTCAGCCATCGCCAAGGGCTATGGCAGCGACGTGGTGGCCGCTTTCCTGAAAAAGCGCGGCATCGAGAACTTCATGGTGGAAATTGGCGGTGAGGTGGTCACGCAGGGCATTAGCGAGAAGCGGGTGCCATGGCGCATCGGAGTGACAAAACCCACCGAAGATTCGCTCAGTATCGGTGACGAGCTGCAGACGGTACTCAACGTCACCAACAAGGCCATGGCCACCAGCGGTAACTACCGCAATTTCTACTATAAGGACGGCAAGAAATACGCCCACACCATTGACCCTAAGACCGGCTATCCCGTGCAGCACTCGCTGCTCTCTGCCACCGTTCTGGCCAACAACTGCGCTACGGCCGATGCCTATGCCACCTCATTCATGGTGATGGGCATAGAAAAAGCCAAGGCCGTACTGGAGCGCCATCCCGAACTGATGGCCTATTTCATTTATTCAGACAAGAAAGGAGAACTTGCTGTTTGGTATAGTCCGTCCATGAAAGACAAAATCCTGGAATAGCTTGGCCTTAGAAAACATCTTTGAGAAGCTGCTCGAGCTCCCGCTCTTCCAGGGAATGAGCCACAACGACCTGAACCAGGTGGTTGCACACACCAAATTCGGCTTTCTGAAAATAGCACGCAACAAAGCGGTTGTCAGCGAAGGCGACACCTGCCAGCACATCTATTTCCTTACCAGTGGCTCGGTCAAAGTGGAAAGCCGCGCCGACGATGGCTGTTATAGCTTCACCGAGAAGATGACAGCTCCCGACGTCATCCAGCCAGAGCGCCTCTTCGGCCTGACGCAGCGCTATACCAAGTCGTTCACAGCCCTTGAAGAGTGCAGCATCCTCCGCATCGACAAGCAACAGGTGTTGAGACTCATTGCAGAACAGGAAATCTTCCGGCTCAACCTGCTCAACATCATCAGCACCCAAAGTCAGCGCATCAGTCACCAGCCCTGGCGGCAGCCAGCAACCACCATCCGGCAGAAGATTGTGCGCTTCGTGGAAAGCCGCAGTTTGCGCCCCGCAGGCCCCAAGACCCTGCACATCAGAATGGAAGACATGGCCCGGCTGATAGCCGAGAGCCGTCTCAATCTCAGCCGCGAGCTCAACAAGATGCACGACGAAGGCATCATCAACATAACACGCGGCGAAATCCATATTCCAGCCCTTGAGAAGCTCATTGCAATAAATAATCGTTAAAAATACGGCAAACTATCCGCGATATGCAGAATTTTGCGTATTTTTGTGGCTGTTTTTTTAAGAGAGGATTGAAAATAGCAATATGAACAACGATAAAGTTCGCATAAACCCCTTTTTTGAGGACTACAAGACACCACATGACACCGTGCCCTTCGACCGTATTCGGATGGAGGACTACGAAGAGGCTTTTCTGGAAGGCATCCGCCGCGATGATGAGCAGATAGAGAAGACCATCAACAATCCCGAAAAGCCCACATTCGACAATACCATCATCAATACCGAGGAAGACAATGACGGGTATTACGACCTGCTGAGCCGGGTATCTACCGTGTTCTTCAACCTGATGAGCGCCGAGACCAACGACGAGATGCAGGCCCTGGCCCAGAAGCTGCAGCCCATGCTCACCAAGCATGCAAATGACGTGCGACTGAACAAAAAACTCTTCGAGAGAGTGAAATACGTGCACCTGCACCACCGCAAGCTGACTCCCGAGGAGAAACGCCTGCTGGACAATTGCTATGACGGATTCGTGCGCAGCGGTGCCCTGCTCGACGAAGAAGGGAAAGAGAAACTCCGCAAACTGACCGAGGAAGCTTCGATGCTCTCCCTGCAGTTCTCGCAAAACCTGCTGAAGGAGAACAAGGCTTACACGCTCCATATCACAGACGAGCAACAACTCGACGGACTGCCCCAGACGGCCATCGATGCAGCAGCACTGGCCGCAAAGGAGCGCAATCTGGAAGGCTGGGTGTTCACGCTCGACTATCCTTCCTATTCCCCATTCATCACCTACTCCACCCAACGCGATCTCCGCGAGCAGATATACATGGCCCGCAACACGGTCTGCACCCACGACAACAGCGAGAACAATCTCGAAATCTGCAAGCGCATCATCAACCTGCGCCGCGAGATTGCACAGCTGCTGGGCTTCAGGACCTATGCCGACTATGTGCTCAAGAACCGCATGGCCTCGAAGGTGAAGAATGTCTATAACCTGCTCTACGACTTGATTGATGCCTATAAGCCTACGGCCGAGAAGGAATTCGACCAGGTGGAGCAGCTGGCCAAGCGGATGGAGGGCAAGGACTTCGACATGCGTCCTTGGGACCAGGGATACTATTCGCACAAGCTCCAGCTCAAGAAATACAACCTCGATGCCGAGATGCTACGGCCTTATTTCGAACTCTCACAGGTGATTAAAGGAGTCTTCGGACTGGCCAACCGCCTCTATGGCATCACCTTCAAGGAGAACAAGGAGATTCCCGTCTATCACCCCGACGTGAAGGCCTATGAGGTGTTCGACAAAGACGGTTCCTTCCTGGCCGTATTCTATGCCGACTTCCATCCGCGCGAAGGCAAGCAAGGTGGAGCATGGATGACGGAATTCCAAGGTCAGTACATCGACCGCAAAGGGAAGAATATCCGTCCGCACGTCTCGGTGGTAATGAATCTGACCAAGCCAACCGAAGAAAAGCCTGCCCTGCTCACACTCTCGGAGGTTGAGACCTTCCTGCATGAATTCGGCCATTCCCTTCATGGAATGTTTGCCAACTCGCGCTTCGAGAGTCTCAGCGGCACCAATGTGTGGTGGGATTTCGTGGAACTTCCCTCGCAGTTCATGGAGAACTTCGCCGTGGAAAAGGAGTTCCTGCGAACCTTTGCTTTCCATTACGAGACAGGCGAGCCCATCCCCGACGACCTGATTGAGCGCATCCGCAAAAGCCGCAATTTCATGGTGGCTAACGGTTGTCTGCGCCAAGTGAGTTTCGGACTGCTCGACATGGCCTACTACACCAAACGCAACGAATTCACCGACGATATCATCCCCTTCGAGCGCAAGGCTTGGAAGAAAGCCAAGCTGAAACCCCGCAAAAGACATACGCCCCTCAACACTTGCATGACCGTACAGTTCTCCCACATCATGGCAGGAGGCTATGCCGCAGGCTACTATAGTTACAAATGGGCTGAGGTGCTTGATGCCGATGCCTTCAGCGTGTTCAAGAAGGAAGGAATCTTCAATCAGGAAACGGCACAACGTTTCCGCGACTGCATACTCTCAAAAGGTGGCACCGAACATCCGATGACACTCTACAAACGTTTCCGCGGCGGAGAGCCCACCATTGACGCACTATTAAAGAGAAATGGAATCAAACGAAAAACAAAGAAAGCTTGACCTGCGCTATCTGCGCATGGCCCGCATCTGGGCTGAAAACAGTTACTGCCAGCGCCGCCAGGTAGGAGCCCTGGTCGTCAAAGACAAGATGATCATCAGCGACGGCTACAACGGCACGCCTTCCGGTTTCGAGAATGTGTGCGAAGACGAAAGCAACGTCACGAAGCCCTACGTACTCCATGCCGAAGCCAATGCCATCACCAAGCTGGCACGTTCCTCCAACAATAGCGACGGATCCACGCTCTACGTGACGGCCTCCCCCTGCATAGAATGCGCCAAGCTCATCATCCAGGCCGGCATCAAGCGCGTAGTCTATGGAGAGCAGTACCGCCTCACTGACGGTATCGACCTGCTGCGACGCGCCAATATCGAAGTAATCTATATGGACCCGGAAAATCCAGAGAATCCAGAAAAACAATAAACACCCCGCCATGAACAAGAAGCAAAACAGATACATGCCGCTGCTATTGGCTATCAGTATGGCCTTTGGCATCGTGATTGGAACCTTCTTTGCCAATCGTTTTTCGGGCAATCGGCTCAACATCATCAACAGCGGCTCCAACCGGCTCAACAACCTGTTGCATATCATCGACGACCAGTATGTGGACGCCGTCAACCTTGATTCACTTGTTGACATAGCCATCCCGCAGATACTCTCCGACCTCGACCCCCACTCCGTCTATATCACGGCCAAGGATGCCCAGATAGCAGCCGACGACCTGAAGGGCTCTTTCTCTGGAGTAGGCATCGAGTTCATGATCCGTGAAGACACCATCCACATTCAGGGAATCATCAAGAACGGCCCGGCAGAACGTGCTGGCCTTTTGGCTGGTGACAAGATCGTGGAAGTAGATGGCAAGAAGTTCGTAGGCAAGGAAGTGACCAACGAGGAAGCCATGCACCGCCTGAAAGGCCCCAAGGACACGAAGGTGAAGATCGGCGTGCTCCGCTATGGACAGCAGAAAATCAAGACCTTCGAGGTGACACGCGGCGACATCCCCGTGCGCAGCGTTACCTCTACCTATATGATAGATGACGAGACAGGCTACATCAAAATCAAGAACTTCGGAGCCAACACCTATGCCGAAATGCTCATAGCGCTGGCCAAGCTCTCGCAGGAGGGATTCTCAAATCTTGTGATCGACCTGCGCGACAACACTGGAGGCTATCTGGAGTCAGCCGTGCAGATCATCAACGAATTCCTGCCCTCCAATAAGCTCATCGTCTATACCCAAGGCCGCAAGTCGCCACGCCATGAGTACAAGAGCGACGGCAGGGGCAGCTACCAGAAGATTCCCCTCGTGATTCTCATCAACGAAGGCTCTGCCTCGGCCTCTGAGATTTTCGCCGGAGCCATTCAGGACAATGACCGCGGTACCATCATCGGCCGCCGCTCGTTCGGAAAGGGACTCGTGCAACAGCAACTCGGATTCACCGACGGCAGCATGATCCGCCTCACCATAGCCCGTTACTACACGCCTTCAGGCCGATGCATCCAGAAACCCTACACGCCAGGCGATGGCACGGGCTATGAGGGAGACCTCGTGGAGCGCTATCAGCATGGAGAGTTCTTCTCGCAAGACAGCATCAAGCACACGGGACCTGCCTATCACACCGGTATCGGACGAACCGTATATGGCGGTGGCGGCATCACGCCCGACATCTTCGTGCCGGAAGACACCACCAACGTGACATCCTATTATAAACAGGCTGCCATGAATGGACTCATCCTCCAGTTTGCTTTCGCCTATACCGACAATAACCGCCAGCGGCTTAGCGAATTCGATGAGATGGATGACCTGAACGAGCACCTCATCCGCCAGAACATGGTAGAGCAGTTTGCAAGCTATGCCGACAGCCACGGGCTGAAACGCCGCAACCTGATGATCCAGAAGAGCCACAAACTGCTGCAGCGCTATATCAATAGCCGCATCATCTACAACATCCTCGATGAAGATGCCTGGACGGAATATCTGAATCAGGACGACAACGTCATCAAGAAGGCGCTCAGCGTGTTCAAGAACGAAGAGGCATTCCCCAAGAAACCCGCAACTCCCACTGCCAAGAAATGAATAAGAAAGACCTTCGCGCCTTTATACGCATGCAGAAAGGGATGTTCACCCCGCAACAGCTCGACGAGCAGTCGGCCGTCGTCGTCCGTCGGCTGATGGCTCATCCGCGGGTGAAGAATGCTGGCTGCGTGCTGATGTACTACTCGCTCGATGACGAGGTGAACACCCATGAGGCCGTTGACATGCTCCTCAAGCAAGGCAAGCGCGTCTTGCTGCCAGCCGTCGTCAGCGACACAGAGATGGAACTGCGATGCTACGAAGGTCCGAAGGATTTGGAAGGCGGATTCTTCAACATCATGGAACCCGTCGGGAAGGTCTTCAGCAACTACGCCGAAATCGACGTGGCCGTCATCCCGGGCGTGGCTTTCGACGGCCGTTGCAACCGGTTGGGGCGTGGCCGCGGCTATTATGACCGGTTGTTGCCTCGGCTGACTGAGGCATATAAAATAGGTATCTGCTTCGATTTCCAGAAGCTGCCCGGCATTCCTGCCGACGAGCACGACGTCAAAGTAGATGAAGTCGTATAATAAAGATAGAAATCAACCCCCTCAACAAAATCGGATATCGGCTATCACGAAGGCACCAGCCTCACGGTTCAGCTTGTTGACAAGCTGCGTCTTCATCATCGCGAGGTCAGCCCTCAAGGCAGGATTCGCAATCTTCACGAAAAGCGTCTGGTTGCGGATATATTTATCCGTGGTATAGCGGGCCACCATCGAGCCTGCCACCTGATCCCACGACTCCAACACATGCGTTTGTAGCATGGGTGTCTCGAGGCCATTCTCCCGCAGGCATTGGCCCAGAATCTCCGTGAGCGACTTTACATCCTTCCTAAACATCTTTCAACTATTAACCATTAACCATAAACCCTCAACCATAAACTATAAACCAACCACCTCACCGTCTTCCACCTTAAATAATTTATAGTCGAAACTACCCCCACTCAGTATCTGGTCGAGATGGTCGCGGTTAGTATCGGTTATGAATATCTGCCCATACTCATCGCTTGACACCAGCTTCACGATCTGCTCCACTCGGCGTGCATCCAGCTTATCGAAGATATCATCGAGCAGCAGCAGGGGCGTCGTGTTGCTCGACGTCCTTTTCAGGAAACTGAACTGCGCCAGCTTCAGGGCTATCACGAAAGTCTTGTGCTGCCCCTGGCTGCCCTCGCGCTTCACGGGGTAGCCGCCCTGCAGCATTTCCAAGTCATCGCGGTGAATGCCGTGCAACGAATAGCCCACGGCACGGTCCTTCATGCGGTCGCGCTGAATCACGTCCAGGAGCGGTCCGCGCTGGCAATGCGACTCATAGCTGAGCGACACCTGCTCGCGATCCTCCGAGATGTTCTGATAGATCTCCTGAAACACCGGTATCAGTTCCTTCACGAAAGCCTCCCGTTTCCCGTAGATCACCTCACCATGAAACGCCATCTGCTCCTCCCAGATCTTCAGGAGTTCCAAGTCGGGTTCCTCCTCCATCTTCAGCAGCGTGTTACGTTGAAGCAGGGCCTTATTGTAGCTGTTGAGCGTCTCGATATAAGTGTTGTCGTATTGCGAGATTACCACATCCATCAGCCTTCGGCGCTCCTCGCTGCCACCTTCGATGAGCAGGGTGTCGCCCGGCGAAACGAAGATAAGGGGTATCAGCCCGATGTGCTGCGACAGTCGCTTATACTCCTTCTTATTGCGCTTGAAGTGTTTCTTCGTGCCCCGTTTCATTCCGCAATAGACCGTGGTAGGATTTTCCGAGTCATCATCGTAGAGACCCTCCAGCACGAAGAAGTCCTCATCGTGGCGGATCACCTGCGAGTCGATGCTCGTATAGGCACTATGGCAGAACGACAGATAATAGACCGCGTCCAGCAGATTGGTCTTGCCCACGCCGTTGTGGCCTATGAAACAATTGATCTTAGGCGACAGCTCCAGCGATGCCTCCCTGATGTTCTTATAGTTGAGGATGGATAATTTCTTCAGTATCACGAGTGCAAAATTACTTCTTTTCCACCTTAAAAACGAAAAAAGTGTGCAAGAAATTTCAATATGTGGATTTATTTGAGTAATTTTGCAGCGTTTTATGCTCGAACAATAAAAAAACAACAAATAAAATGGCAAACGTAAAAGAACAGAATGTTGAGAATCTCAACGCGAAAGAGGCTTTCTTCGTAAAATACCAGAAGCCTATCCTCATTGCTGTAGCAGCAATCATCCTTCTCATCGCAGGTTGTTTCCTGTACAAGAACTACGTATCCGAACCACGCGAGGCTGAAGCCAGCACCGCCATTGCAAAGGGCCAGGAGCTCTTCGCCAATCAGGATTACGACAAGGCCCTCAAGGGTGAAGGCAGCTACAAAGGTTTCATCAAGCTCGCTGCCGACTATAGCAGCACCGACGCAGGCAATCTGGCCAACCTCTATGCCGGACTCTGCTATGCAGGTCTCAACAAGTGGCAGGACGCCGTGAAGTATCTCGACGCCTACTCACCCTCCGACGACGCAATAATTAGCCCCGCTGCCGTTGCTGCCCTCGGCAATGCCTATGCCCACCTGAACCAGCTCGACAAGGCCGTTGACAACCTGAAGAAGGCTGCCGCCATGGCCGACAAGCAGGCCGCCGACGGAGTGAACAACTCCATCGCCCCCACCTTCCTGCTCCAGGCTGCTCAGATTCTGGAAAGCCAGAACAAGAAGGCCGACGCCCTGAAAATCTATCAGGAAATCAAGGAGAAATACGTGGCCTCACCCGTCAGCAACGAGATCGACAAGTACATCGAGCGCGCCAAGTAATCTATCGTAAAAGCACCATTTAAATGGCAACTGCACTCCATAACCTCTCCGACTACGATTTCGACCAGGTGCCCGACGCCAGCAACATGTGCTTCGGAATCGTGGTGGCAGAATGGAATCCCGAAATAACCGGCGCACTGCTCCAGGGAACCGTCTCCACGCTCGAAAAGCATGGCGCGCTCCCCGAGAACATCATCGTCAAGACCGTACCCGGTTCCTTCGAACTCGTTTACGGAGCCTCACAGATGACACGCAACGACCGCTACGATGCCATCATCATCCTCGGTAGCGTCATCCGCGGCGAGACACCCCACTTCGACTACATCTGTCAGGGAGTCACCCAAGGCATCGCTCAGCTCAATGCCACCAACGACATACCTATCGTCTATGGCCTACTCACCACCGACAACCTCCAGCAGGCCAAGGACCGGAGCGGCGGACGCTTAGGCAACAAGGGCGATGAATGTGCCGTGGTCGCCATCAAGATGGCAAAATTCTAAATCAAAGATACAAGGGCGGATAACAAAACATTATCCGCCTTTTTTATCTTTCATCCTTCATCTTTAATCTTTAATCCTTCATCAATGAAACTGATATCTTGGAACGTTAACGGCCTACGTGCCTGCCAGGGCAAAGGCTTCAGCGACATCTTCCGCCAGCTCGATGCCGACTTCTTCTGCCTGCAAGAGACGAAGATGCAGCCCGGACAGCTCGACATCCAGTTCGAAGGCTACGAGAGCTACTGGAACTCAGCCGACAAGAAAGGCTATTCCGGCACGGCCATCTTCACCCGCCATAAGCCCCTCAGCGTCAGCTACGGACTTGGCATCGACGAGCACGACCACGAAGGCCGTGTCATCACGCTCGAAATGCCCCAGTTCTACCTCGTCTGCTGCTACACCCCCAACTCTCAGGACGGGCTCCGACGCCTCGACTACCGCATGACCTGGGAAGACGCGATGCGCGACTATCTGAAACGGCTCGACCAGCAGAAGCCCGTCATCTATTGCGGCGACCTCAACGTGGCCCACGAAGAGATTGACATCAAGAACCCCAAGACCAACCGCCGCAATGCAGGCTTCACCGACGAGGAGCGCCAGCAATTCACCCGTCTCCTATCCGAAGGATTCATCGACACCTTCCGCACCCTCCATCCCACCGAAGTCACCTACTCCTGGTGGAGCTACCGCTTCCATGCCCGCGAGAAGAACGCCGGTTGGCGCATCGACTACTTCGTCACCTCCGAGCGCCTCCAGGAGCACATCCTCGACGCCAAGATCCACACCCAGATCATGGGCAGCGACCATTGCCCCGTGGAACTCCTGTTAAAGTGAAGAGTGAAGAGTGAAGAATATCAATTAAGCATTAAGCATTAAAAATATGAAACTGAAACGCCTCTTAGAAACCTTCGACTTCGATGATTTCTTCCCCGAAGTCTGCGTGATGTATCCCAACGCCAAGCGCCACAAGCGCGAGTTCATGCGTGCCTTCAACATGCTCTACGCCCTGGAGCCACAGCCCTCCAAGAAAGCCATCCGCTACAAGCTGATGACCGACCCCGTATCAGGCGACTCCTTCTACGGAGCCCCCGATTCATCGTTCAACGCCCCCTGGGAAATTCTCCTCGGCAAGGAAGTCACCAAAGACAAAGACGTTGACCTCGATGACACCGCCCTGGTGGCTAACTGCCTCATCAACGTGGTCTTCCTCGGCAAGCATCCTCAGGAATACGAGGATTCCTACCAGAAACTCATTCGCGCATAAGACATATTTTTACGCCCGGGAACTGATATTTTTCCGTAGAGGAAGTGATATTCTTGCAAATGTGGGTGCTGATTACAATCATTACATTCATTACATGTAATTTTCACCTCCATATATCTGCATACTTATAGTTAGTTATAATATATAATATTAATATTATATATTATAACTAAATTATGATATCTATAGATTATTATATTTATAGATTTATTTTACTAGATTGAACCCCTCGATTGATATGTGTACCCTAAAAAAACGATGTAATAAATGTAATGAATGTAATCGAGCGGTTTATCCCCAGTTATTTCTTTCCGTTTAAGCTGTCAGACGCCATCGTCCTCTTCGGCTTCCTCGTCATCGTCCTGATCCTGACCGTTGCTGGTGTCCATCGTGGTGTCGCGCTTGATGCTGACATCGCCCATGCGGGTGACGGTGAGCACCATCGGGATGAACTCGTCGCTCAACACATCGGGAGAACCTACGCTGGCAGCGAAAATAAGGTTGTCGCCATCGGCACGGTCAAGCACGATGCCGAGCAAGACACCGTTCTTCTTGGTCGACTCATCGAGGCAGCTGGCAAAGGCCTGCTTGGTGAAGTCGCGGTTGAAGAATTCGGAGCCGTCAGGGCGCAGGATGCGCAGGTTGATGCGGTTGTCGTAGGCTTTCTTGCCCTGCTCCACTTCCACCATGGGCAGTTCGCGGTCCACCTTGCGGCTGACCACCACCTTGTAGGTCTTGCCTATCCACTCCACATCGTTCTGGGCATTCATATCCTGCATCACGACGGGGCCTGAGGGTTTCGGGGCCTCTGGCTTGGGGGCAATGATGACCGTGCTCTGTTTCTTCTCCTGGCAGGCCGTCAGCATCGTGGCGGCAGCCATCAATATAAATAGGTAACGTTTCATTCGTCTGTTCTTTTCATTCATTCTGATGCCTTTTTGCACCGAAAAGTTTTATAAAAAACGAAAAAACGGGCCAAATAGTATCTGCAATGAAGATTTTTTATTATTTTTGCATCCGTATGAAACAATCCATTTGCTACATATCGCTCTTGCTTCTGCTGCTGACTGGCTGCGGGGGCAATAAGAAGGCTGAGCGCAAGGCTGAGCCGCTGGACACGATTCCGATGATGGTGATGCAGATACAGAAGTGCTCCAAGCTCTATACCGCCGAGTATCACCTGCACAAGATCGTGACCCACGACGACCAGATGCGACTCAAGGGTACTTTCCTGGCACGGGAATTTGACATCACGCTGCCCTTCGGCAACCGCCGTATTGCCATCCCGATGAATGCCACGATGAAGGCGTATATCGACTTCAGCGACTTCTCGGAGAAGAACGTGCGCCGACGCGGGAAGAAGATTGAGATCATGCTCCCCGACCCGAAGGTGGAGCTCACTCAGAGCAAGATAGACCATCAGGAAATCAAGAAGCAGGTGAGCATCCTGCGCGGAAGCTTCACCGACGAGGAGATGGCCAACTACGAGCGGCAGGGACGTGCTGCCATCCTGAACGACATTCCCAAGCTGGGCATCATCGGCATGGCCCGGGAGGGCGCTGCCCATACGCTGATACCGATGATCATGCAGATGGGCTACGAGGAGAACGACATCACCATCACGTTCCGCAAGGAGTTCACTCTCGAAGACTTGCCCACGCTGCTCGATGCGAAGTCTATTGCGAAATGAGAAAATGAGAAAATGAGAAATTAAAGGCAGAGCCAGGCTTGCTTGAGCTATGCTGAATGTAGCCGAAATTCATGAACAAAGTTCATAATATGAATGAGATAGAACAAACAAAGAAAGAATATCAGGCCCCGAAGACCAACATCCTGGGCACCATCGGACGGTGGCTGCTCATCGCCTGCACGGCTATCATCCTGATTATCGCGGCCATCTTCTATTTCTCCTATCGCGCCATCACGCGCTCAAGCGCCGATATCGACGTGAACAGCACGATCGACGTGACGCCCACGCAGATAGAGTCGATGAAGCAAATCGGGGAATGGGAGTTTCTGAGCATATCCAACGAGGAGATGATCGACACCGTGCGCCGGGGATTCTTCAGCGACGACGAGCTCATCCGCATCTACTACGGCACGCTCCGGCTGGGCATCAACATGCACAAGACCAAGCCCCACTTCATCAGGATGGAGAACGATACGCTCACCGTGACGCTGCCACCCATCGAACTGCTCGACGAGAACTTCATCGACGAGGCTCGCACAAAGGCATTCTACGAAAGCGGCTCATGGGACGACCAGACGCGCGAAGACATGTATCAGCGGGCCGTCGTGAAGATGAAGGAACGCTGCCTGACGAGTGCCAACATCGCCAGTGCGCAGCAGAATGCTTCGCGCCAATTCTACCAGCTGATGCGCTCGATGGGGCATGAGAATGTGAAAATCACATTCGAGAACCCTGCATCAAGCAAGTAATCACCAAGAAACCATAACACATTCACGCCCAACATAATACAATGGAATATCTGAACGACTTCTTCACCGACCTGAGCGGCCTGCTTTGGGGATGGCCCATGATTATCCTGCTGCTCGGCACGCATATTTTCCTCACCGTCAGACTACGCTTTCCGCAACGCCACCTTTGGACGGCCATCAAGCTATCCGTCAGCCGCGACAAGGATGCCGCCGGCAACGTGAGTCAGTTTGGAGCCTTGGCCACGGCGCTTGCTGCCACCATCGGAACGGGCAACATCGTGGGCGTGGCTACGGCCGTGGCTTTGGGAGGACCGGGAGCCGTGCTATGGTGCTGGCTGACGGGTCTGTTCGGCATTTCCACGAAATATGCCGAGGGTCTGCTGGCCGTGAAATATCGCGTGAAAACGGAAGACGGACGATTGCTGGGAGGACCGATGTATGCGCTTGAGCGGGGACTTGGCTGGAAATGGATGGCCGTGCTCTTTGCGGTCTTCACGGCCATTGCATCCTTCGGAATCGGCAACACGGTGCAGGCCAATGCCATCGCCACACTCACCTACGAGACCTATCAGATAGACCCCGTCATCACGGGCTTGGTCATTGCCGTGCTGATCGGCCTTGTGGTCTTGGGCGGCATCAAGAGCATTGCGCGTGTATGCACGGCACTCGTGCCTTTTATGGCCATTTTCTACGTGATTGGCTGTATTGTCATTCTCTTCCTGAACGGTCAGTATGTATGGCCCGCGCTGAAGCTGATCTGCGTATCGGCCTTTTCGCCCGAGGCTGCCGGAGGCGGTTTCGTGGGAAGTACGGTGATGCTTGCCGCCCGGTATGGTATTGCCCGCGGACTGTTCTCCAACGAATCGGGTATGGGTAGCGCCCCAATCGTGGCTTCGGCTGCCCAGACGCGCAACCCCGTTCGCCAGGCGCTTGTTTCCTCGAGCGGCACATTCTGGGACACGGTCATCATCTGCGCCTTGACGGGTCTGGTCATCGTCAGTTCGGTCATTGCCTATCCCGACATTTCTTACGAGAACGGTGCCACGCTCACCAAGATGGCTTTCTCCAAGATTCCGTATATTGGTGCGCCGTTGCTCACCTTCGGCTTGCTCACGTTTGCCTTCTCCACCATTCTCGGATGGGAGCTTTATGGCGAGCGTGCCGTGGAATATCTCAAGGGAAAACGATGGACCATCTATTACCGCGTGCTCTATATCGTGGCGGTCTTCGTGGGTTCGATCATGAATCTGAGTATCGTGTGGAACCTGGCCGACTGCATGAATGCACTGATGGCTATCCCGAACTTGCTCTCGCTGTTGTTCCTCAGCGGCATCATCGTGCACGAGACGCGCAAGTATCTATGGCGCGACCGGCTGGATCGCGATATGTGATTGACGATAACGTTAACCTGAATAAGAATCAGTACTTCTTGCGCAGCTTGCCGATGGCATTCTCCAGGCTTTCGGTAGGCTCGATGATATTATAGTCGGCCCAGAAGTTGGGGTCGTCAAAATAATCCACCTTGTCAAAGAAAGCATCGCGCTGGTAGAATGAGTCGCGGCCACGGATGGGCTTCACGTCCTGGTCAGTCCAGTCGGTTATCACCAGTTCGCTCATGGCCGTAAAAGACGTGGAGAAGAGGCGTTTCTTCCAGTCGCAATTGAAGCGGAACAACGTGCGCACATAATTGATGCGCATGCGGTTATCCTGAGTCGTGTAACTCACGGTGACACTCATCTCGCGAGGCTTGAAGCGCACGCCTGCCGGTTTCTTCACCAGCATTCGCTGAGTGGCCTTATCCTTATCGCGCATGTCGAGTGAGAGTTCTCCGCGGGTAAATGCCAGCGTCTCCTGGTCAATATGGAAAACGCCCTCATACAAGGCCCACGGTGACGAATAGATAGGCGTAATCCTGATGACAAATTGCAGGCGGCCATCGGTCATCACGGGGTCTTCCATCGAAAACTCATAGTGAGTCAGGTCTTCAGGGTCGAGCACGAAATCCTTGTTTTTCACGAAGTCAAGATAGATCGGCGTGTTGGGACCTCCCAGAATCTTCACGCCCAACGTGTCAGACGTCTTGGGGCTCACCAGCCTTCGGCCCTTCTCTATCGACACACGTCCCAGGTCGATGTGGCTTTTGTAAGAAGGTTTGTAGAGATTGGCCACGGCCTCAGCGATATTGATATAGCGGCTGCGCTTCTGCACGCATTCGCGATAGAAACACTTCATCATCTCGGGGTGCTGCGGATAATTGTCCACAATCTTGTCGAGTGCCTCGTAGAAGATACGCTTGGCATCGCCCGACTTGACCACGACGTCGCTGAGCACCACCGTGTTGGGCTTCATCTTGATGACCAGGTTGCCTTGCAGGTTATCGGGTATCTCATAATGCAACGACTGATAGCCTACGTGCGTCAAATCGAGCACTCCAATCCTGTGTGAAGACTTGATCGTGAAGAATCCCTCTTCGTTGGTCACGGTGGACACACGCTCACCGCTCACGCTCACGTTGACATAAGGCAACCGCCGCCCACGCTGATCAGTCACCACACCACTCACGGCAAACTTCTTGTCAGCCTGCCCGATATCTTGCGCGCCCGCTGTTGCCGTGACGAGCATCATCAGCAACAGAATGCCATATTTCCGTAATACCTCCTTCATAGCCGTGATTGCTTAAAAACATGATGATTATTCTATGTGCAAAGATAATGCAATAGGTTGAATAATCAAAATTAAATTACAATAATTTGACAAAGGAAGCAAGGAAAGGGGAAAAAAAGATACATTACGCGAACAGGCAGAAAACACCTGCCAAGATAAAGAGCACGGCAATGATACGCGTGAGCCATGCTTTCATCGATTGCATCCGACGGTTCAGACGGGCAAAGGAACTGAAACTGAAGGCAAACACCCACGACATGATGATGACCGGAAGCCCGGTACCGACGGCAAAGGCCACGGGAAGCAGATAGCCGTAGCTGGACTCCACGCTCAACGGAATAAGCATACCGAAATAGACGATGCCACTCTCCGGACAGAAAGCCAAGGCAAAGAGCAAGCCCAGCAAGATGGGGCCAGCCTTCTTGCCGCCGAAAGGCAGATGGGGCACGTGGTCGTGATGGTGGAGCAGGTCGTTATATAAGAGGTAAAGCCCGATCAGGATAAGCAGCGGCCCCAGGATGCGCTCGCCCCACTCCGACATGACCTCGCCAAAATGGAGCAGCTCTGCCCCACCCCGGATGAGCAGGATGAGCACGGCCCCGAGAAGAGAATAGCTGATGGTGCGGCCAAGGGTATAGAGCAGACCGTCGATGAATACCTGCCTACGGTTGTCAACATCCTTGCCGATATAACCCATGGCGGCTATATTCGTGGCCATCGGACAAGGATGGAGCGCCACCAGCACCCCAAGCACAAAGGCCGTCAGCAAGGGCCATTGAGAATTCTCTACCAACGTCTGCAACTCTGTCATAGCGAGTGCAAAGTTACAAAGAAGTAAGCAGATAACGAAAAACAAAGCCGCTTTTATTTGCTTTTGTGCTCATTATTTTGTAATTTTGTCGGCAATATGGCAAAAGACAAGATAGCCTACGTCTGCGAGAATTGCGGACAGGAATCGGCAAAATGGATAGGAAAATGCCCGGCCTGCGGACAGTGGAACACGTTCAAGGAAATCCGGATAGCAAACGACAGCGGCCAGCAGGCAGCCCGTTCGGCGGCTTCCCACGTCAGGGAGTCAACCATCGGCAGCAAGAACCGTCCCATGCGATTGCGCGATATTTCGGGCAAGGACGAACCGCGCATCGACATGCACGACGGAGAACTGAACCGGGTGCTGGGTGGCGGATTGGTGCCCGGCAGCATCATCCTGCTGGGCGGTGAACCAGGCATCGGCAAGAGTACGCTGACCTTGCAGACCGTGCTCGGCATGGCTGAACGGAAGATACTCTACGTGAGCGGTGAGGAAAGCGCCCACCAGCTGAAGATGCGCGCCGAAAGACTCATGCAGACAACGATGGATGCCCAACAGGACAATCTGCTCATCCTGACCGAAACATCCCTTGAGAACATCTTCACTTATATTAAAGAGGTGAAGCCCGAAATCGTAATCATCGACTCCATCCAGACGATTTCCACCGAAGACGTGGATTCCTCGCCAGGCAGCATCACGCAGGTACGCGAATGCGCCTCTGCCCTGCTCCGCTTTGCCAAGTCGAGCAGCGTGCCGGTCATCCTGATTGGCCACATCAACAAGGAAGGCACGCTGGCCGGACCGAAGATTCTGGAGCATATCGTGGACACCGTGATTCAGTTTGAGGGTGACCAGCATTATATGTACCGCATCCTACGGGCGATGAAAAACCGTTTCGGTTCCACCTCCGAACTGGGCATCTACGAAATGCAGCAGAACGGACTCCGCCAGGTGAGCAATCCCTCGGAACTGCTGCTCACGCAAGACCACGAAGGGCTTTCGGGCATTGCCATCTCGAGTGCCATCGAAGGTGTGCGACCCTTCCTCGTGGAGATTCAGGCTTTGGTTTCCACGGCTGCCTACGGAACACCCCAGCGCACCGCCACCGGATTCGACCAGCGACGGCTCAACATGCTGCTGGCCGTCTTGGAGAAGCGGGTGGGATTCAAGCTCATCCAGAAAGACGTGTTCATCAATATTGCCGGCGGGCTGCGCGTCACCGATCTGGCCATGGACCTTTCGGTCATAGCGGCAGTACTCTCTTCCAACGTTGACACCCCGATAGAAAGCGGCTGGTGCATGGCAGGCGAAGTGGGTCTCTCGGGCGAGGTGCGCCCCGTGAGCCGCATCGAGCAACGCATCGGCGAGGCCGAGAAACTGGGCTTCACCCACATGATCATTCCCAAATACAACATGCAGGGTCTGGCCCACCGCCATTTCAACATAGAGTTGCATCCCGTGCGCAAAGTGGAGGAAGCGCTGCGCTGCCTCTTCGGGTAAAACTGGCCTCGCGCAAACCTTTACGTTAAATTAACGTATCTATTTGCATCAAGATACAGAAGATTTTTATACCTTTGCACTTGAAAACAAAAATCTATTTAAAACAATAAACAAATCATGAAGAAATTGCAAGCTTTGAACAAGCGCACGGCTCCAAAGAGCGTGATGCCTGAGAAAATCATTCAGTTTGGTGAAGGTAACTTCCTGCGTGCTTTCGTTGACTGGATTGTGTGGAACATGGACCAGAAGACCGACTTCAACGGTTCAGTTGTAGTGGTTCAGCCCATCGAACGTGGTATGGTTGACTGGCTCAATGGTCAGGACTGCCTCTATCACGTGAACCTGCAGGGTCGCCAGAACGGTGAGGCCGTCAACTCTCTCACCCGCATCGACGTGATCAGCCGCGCCCTCAATCCATACAGCCAGAATGCCGCTTTCTTGGCATTGGCCGACCAGCCCGAGATTCGCTTCGTCATCTCCAACACGACTGAAGCCGGTATCGCCTTCGATCCCGCCTGCAAACTCTCCGACGCTCCCGCCAGTAGCTATCCCGGCAAGCTCGTGCAGCTGCTCTATCGCCGTTACCAGACGTTCAACGGCTGCCCCTCAAAGGGTCTTATCATCATGCCTTGCGAGCTGATCTTCCTGAACGGCCACCATCTGAAGGAGTGCATCGAGAAGTACATTGAGCTCTGGAAGGACGACTTCGGTGCCGACTACGAGGGATTCAAGGAGTGGTTCGAGAAGTACAACTACGTTTGCGCCACGCTCGTGGACCGCATCGTTCCCGGATTCCCCCGCAAGGAGATTGCCGACATCCAGCAGAAGATCTCTTATGCCGACAACCTCGTTGTACAGGCTGAAATCTTCCACCTCTGGGTGATCGAGAAGCCCACCAACATGAGCATCGAAGACCTGCGCGCCGAATTCCCCGCAGAGAAGGCTGGCCTGCACGTGCTCATCGCAGAAAGCGAGAAGCCTTACCACGAGCGCAAGGTGACGCTCCTCAACGGTCCTCACACCGTGCTCTCACCCGTAGCCTATCTCTCAGGTGTTGACATCGTGCGCGATGCCTGCAACCACGAGGTGATCGGCAAGTATATCCACAAGGTACAGTTCGAGGAGCTGATGCAGACCCTCAACCTGCCTATGGACGAGTTGCAGCAGTTTGCCAGCGACGTGCTGGAGCGCTTCAACAACCCATACGTTGACCATCAGGTGACCAGCATCATGCTGAACTCATTCCCGAAATACCAGACTCGCGACCTGCCCGGACTGAAGACCTATCTGGAGCGCAAGGGCGAACTGCCTAAGGGACTCGTGCTCGGTCTTGCTGCCATCATCACTTACTATAAGGGCGGCACACGTGCCGACGGCGCTCCCATCCAGCCCAACGACGACCAGAAGATCATGGACCTGCTCACCGAACTCTGGGCAACGGGCGACACCCGCAAGGTGGCCGAGGGCGTGCTGGCAGCCAAGGACCTCATCTGGGGCGAGCATGGCGATCTGAACCAGATTCCCGGACTCACCGACATGGTGGTATGCTTCCTCGACAGCATCCAGAAGAACGGCATGCTGGAGACCGTGAAGAGCATTCTCTAAAAAGATAATAACTGATAACTTTCTGCGGAAGGGGATGTGTCTGACAAAAAAGACACATCCCCTTTCTACATTTTCGCACAAAAAGAAATGAGGGTATGCCCTGCTGAAGGCATACCCTCTATTACTTGAATTTGAAATTTGCTGAAGCTTAGAACGGCAGATCGTCGGCACTACCCTCGGCTGCAGGCTGTGCTGGCGGGAATGGTGCCGGAGCAGGAGCAGCAGCGGCTTCAGGAGCCGGGAAAGGCTGTACACCCTGTGCGGCAGCCTGAGCAGCAGCGGGATCTATGCGATCCACCTTCCATGCACGTACATCATTGAACCAACGGCCCTGATACTCATGGGCATCAATATCGAAACTGACACGCAGCTCCTCGCCGATCTGAATATTCATATTAGCAATCTTGTCCTCACCAAACACGCGGAACACACACTTCTTGGGATACTGCTCGTGAGTTTCGATTACATAGTCCTGACTCTTCCAAGAGTTGCCCGTACGGGCTGAAACGCCGCCCTGAGCTGGCATAACGGCGATTATTTTACCTTCTATTTCCATTACTTATATTTGTTTATGTATGTTTTCAGTTTGCGAAATTAATAAAAAAGTTCTAACAAGAGAAACTTTTTCAGCGTTTTTTTTGTTTTGCACTATTTTTTTGTGTATTTTTGTACCTCAAATAAAAGTAACTAAAAACATCAACTATAATGAGAATCACATTATCAAGTTCGGCTCTCAGCAGCCAACTCGGAACACTCGCCAAGGTTATCAACAGCAAGAACAGCCTGGCCATCCTCGACTGCTTCCTCTTCGAAGTGGCAAATCAGCAACTCACCATCACCGCCTCCGATAGCGAGAACGTGATGCGCTCCACCATGCAGTTGGAAATGGCTGACGGTGAAGGCAAGTTTGCAGTAAACAACCGCACCATCCTCGATGCCGTGAAGGAACTCCCCGAGCAGCCCCTCACCCTCGATGTGGACACCAATACGTTCAGCGTGAAGGTTATCTATCAGAACGGTATGTACAACTTCACCGCCCAGAATGCCGACGAGTATCCCATTGCCCAGCAGATGCCCGAGACTGCCACCTCGCTGACGCTCCCCAGCAACGTGCTGGCCGACAATATCACACGTGCCATTTTCGCCACGGCTCAGGAAGAACTCCGCCCCGTGATGAACGGCATCTACTTCGACCTCACCCCCGACGCGCTCGCCATCGTAGCCAGCGACGGCCACAAGCTGGTGCGCAACAAGAACTTCACCGTAAGGACCGAAACGCCCACCGCCTTCATCCTTCCCAAGAAGCCCGCTACGCTGCTGAAGAACGTGCTCGGCAAGGACGATAGCGACGTGGTCATCCGCTTCGATGAGCGCAACGCCCAGATTTCATTCGGCGACACCACGCTCCTCTGCCGCCTCATTGAGGGCCGCTACCCCAACTACAACTCCGTGATTCCGCAGAACAATCCCTATCAGCTCACCATCGACCGCAAGACGCTCATCGGAGCCCTTCGCCGCGTGCTTCCCTTTGCCAGCGAGAGCAGCCAGCTGGTGCGCCTCCACATCGAGAACGGCAAGATAGAGGTTTCCTCCGAGGATATCGACTTCTCAACGAGCGCCAAGGAGGAAGTGACCTGCGACTACACCGGCAGCGCCATGAACATCGGCTTCAAGGGCCCGTCGCTCACCGAGATTCTCAACAACCTCAACAGCGAGGAAGTAACGCTGCAGCTGGCCGATCCGTCGCGCCCATGCCTCATCCTGCCTGTTGATCAGCCCGAGAATGAGGATGTGCTGATGCTTATCATGCCGATGCTTTTGAACGACTAATTTTTTTGAATGATGAAATTAAATCTTACTAAGCCCCTCGTTGTCTTCGACTTGGAGACAACGGGGCTTGATCTTGTAAAGGACAGGATCATCCAGATATCATATATTAAGGTAAACCTTGACGGAACGGAAGTCCGCAAGAATCAGTTCGTGAATCCCGGCATGGATATACCGCCCATCGTGGTGGAACTGACGGGAATCACCAACGAAGACGTGAAAGACGCCCCAAGTTTCAAGGACCTGGCCCCGAAGCTTGCAGCCGACTTTTCGGGCTGCGACTTTGCCGGCTACAACAGCAACAACTTCGACATCCCCCTGCTGGCCGAGGAATTCCTGCGCGCCGGCATCGACTTCGATTTCGAGAAATGCCGGATGATTGACGCCTGCACCATCTTCAAGCGGATGGAACGCCGCAACCTTGCTGCCGCCTATAAGTTCTATTGCGGACGCAAGATGGAGGACGACTTCCAGGCCCACCTTGCCGACCAGGACACCGAGGCCACATGGCGTGTGCTTCAGGCCGAGCTCGACTACTATGCCCCCGGTTCACCCGTTGCACTCGACGATGAGACCAAGGTTCTCCACAACGACATGGACGAGCTGGCAGCCTTCTCCAAGACCAACGACAATGTGGATTTTGCAGGCCGCATCGTATGGCAGGAGATGAAGGATGCCCAGGGCAACGTGCTCACCGACGGCAACGGCAAGCCCCGCAAGCAGGAAGTGTTCAACTTCGGCAAGTACAAGGGATGGGTGGTGAGCGAAGTGCTCCACCGCGACCCCGGTTACTACAGCTGGATGCTGAGCAGCGACTTCACCTACAACACGAAGCAAGTGCTCACCCGCATCCGTCTGCGCGAATTCAACAAACGATAAAAAAAACCTTCAGGAATGCTAAAAGGTAAGAAGATTGTGCTCGGCATCACGGGCAGCATAGCCGCCTATAAGGCGTGTCTCATCATACGGGCGCTCATCAAGCAGGGTGCCGAGGTGCAGGTGGTGATCACCCCTTCTGGTAAAGAGTTCATCACCCCCATCACGCTCTCTGCCCTCACCCACAAGCCCGTTGTCAGCGAGTTCTTTTCCCAGCGCGACGGCACGTGGAACAGCCATGTAGATCTTGGCCTCTGGGCAGATGCTATGCTCATCGCCCCCGCCACGGCTTCCACCATCGGGAAGATGGCCCACGGCATTGCCGACAATATGCTCATCACCACTTACCTCTCCATGAAAGCCCCCGTCTTCATCGCCCCCGCCATGGACCTTGACATGTATGCACATCCCAGCACGCAGCAGAACCTCAAGACGCTGCAGGCCTATGGCAATCATATCATTGAGCCCCAGAGCGGATTCCTGGCCAGCGGACTCGAAGGCAAAGGCCGCATGGAAGAGCCAGAGCGCATCGTGGAATTTCTCGACCATGCCCTCAGCCCTTCGGCTAACGACCTTTCGGGCAAGCGTATCCTGATCACGGCAGGTCCTACTTACGAGAAGATCGACCCCGTCCGCTTCATCGGCAACTATTCCAGCGGCAAGATGGGATTCGCCCTTGCAGCCGAATGCGCTCGGCGCGGTGCCGAAGTCACCCTGGTGGCCGGTCCCGTAAGCCTTCCCACGCCCGCAGGTGTCAGCCGCATCGACGTGGAGAGCTGCCAGGAGATGTACGAAGCTTCCACTCAGGCATTCCCCCGCATGGATGCAGCCATCCTCTGCGCTGCCGTGGCCGATTTCCGTCCCGAAACCGCCGCCGAGCAGAAAATCAAGCGCGAGAAAGACGACCTCGTGCTGCGCCTGCAGCCCACCCACGACATAGCCCAGCAGTTAGGCCAGCTGAAGACCGACCGCCAGGTGCTCGTGGGCTTCGCCCTGGAGACCAACGACGAAGAGCTGAATGCCAAGAAGAAGCTGGCGAAGAAGAACCTCGACTTCATCGTGCTCAACTCCACCCGCAACAAAGGCACCACCTTCCGTTCCGACGACAATCAGATCAGCATCATCTCGGCCACAGGCCAGAAAGACTTCCCCAAGAAGCCCAAGACCGAAGTTGCCCGCGATATCGTGGACCATCTGGCAGCCATCATCTAAAAGTTCATAGCCATGTTGAAGAAGCTTATTGCCTGTTGCCTGTTCCTGTCGCTTGCCTTCGGTCATAGCCTGAAGGCCCAGGAGCTGCAAGCCAAGGTTACCATCAATCACGCACAGATTCAAGGCACCGACGTGTCGGTCTTCGAGAGCCTCCAGCAGACCATGGAGCAGTTCCTCAACGACCAGCAGTGGACCTCACTCCAGTTCCAGAAGAACGAGCGCATCGTATGCAACTTCAACATCACGGTCAGCAAGTACGACCCCTCCAACCATCTCTTCACCTGCACCGCCCTCATCCAGGCCAACCGTCCGGTCTTCAATTCCAGCTACACCACCACCTTATATAATAATAGGGATGCCAACTTCGACTTCGAGTTCTCGCAGTTCGACCAGCTCAACTTCAACGAAGAGATGATCGACAACCAGCTCACGGCCCTGATGGCCTACTATGCCTATCTCATCATCGGCCTCGACCTCGATTCCTTCGCGCCGATGGGTGGCGAAGACATCCTCCAGCGGTGCCTCAATCTGGTCAACAACACGCAGAACCTCGACTTCAACGGCTGGAAGGCCTTCGAGAACGACCGCAACCGCTTCGCCATCATCAACGACTATATGGAAGGAGCCATGCAGCCCTTCCGCCAGCTGCAGTACGACTACTACCGCAAAGGGCTCGACGAGATGGCCAACAATGCCGAGCGCGGACGCGCCAATATCACGACCGCCCTGGAGAACCTCAAGAAGGCCCACGAAGACAGGCCGCTGAGCTTGCTGCCGCAGATATGGACCGACTATAAGAAGGAAGAACTGGCCAACATCTACAAGGGCAAAGGCACGCAGAAAGAGAAGGAATCCGTCTATGACCTCCTCTTCAGCATCAATGCCTCGCAGAACAATACATGGGAAAAAATCAAGCAGTAAGACCCTTAGATTATCACTTCAAAAGTATATGCTTAAGCAACTATATATCAAGAACTTCACGCTCATTGATGAACTCGACATTCAGCTCTTTCCCGGCTTCTCCGTGATTACCGGCGAGACGGGAGCAGGCAAGAGCATCATCCTTGGAGCACTCTCTCTCCTCTTAGGCCAGCGAGCCGATTCCCGGAGCATCAAGTCGGGCTCCGACCGCTGCATCATCGAGGCCCATTTCGACCTCAGCCGCTACCAGCTGGAAAGCCTTTTCACGTCCTACGACATCGACTACGATGCCCAGGACTGCATCTTCCGACGCGAGCTCACCGCCGCCGGCAAGAGCCGCGCCTTCATCAACGACACCCCCGTGCCCCTCGGCGTCATGAAAGCCATCGGCCAGCAGCTTGTTGACATCCACTCGCAGCATCAGAACCTGCTCCTGCAGGAAGAAGACTTCCAGCTCAACGTCGTGGATATCATTGCCCAGGACGGCAAGCAGCTCGCCAGCTACCAAGACGCATTCCGCCGCTATCAGGAAGCGCGCCGGGCCGTCATGCGGATGGAAGAAGACATCGCCAAGGCAGCCCAGAACGAAGACTTCCTCCGCTTCCAGTACAACGAGCTCAACGATGCCCAGCTCGCCCCAGGCCAGCAGGAAGAACTCGAACAGGAAAGCGAGACCCTCAGCCATGTGGAAGACATCAAGACCGCGCTCTACACCGCCGAGGGAATCCTTAGCGGCGACGAGGGCAACCTTGTAGAACGTCTGCGCGAAGCATCGCGCGCCATCGAAGGCATCCGCGACGTCTATGCCGATGCCGCAGAAGTGGCAGAGCGCATCCACAGCAGCTATATCGAGCTGAAAGACATCGCCGCAGAAGTCACGCAGATGTCTGCCCATACCGATTTCGACCCCAAACGCCTCGATTCCGTCAACGAACAGCTCGACACCATCTACTCCCTGCAGAAGAAGCACCACGTGGAGACCGTCGAAGAGCTCATTGCCCTGCGCGACCAACTCCGGCAGCAGCTCGACCATCTCGATAACAGCAGCGATGAGATTGAGGCCCTGCGCCGCCAGGAGCAAAACGCCGCCATAACGGCCCTCAGTCATGCCGCCACCCTGACAGCCCTCCGGAAGAAAGCCGCCCAGAAGGTGGAGAAAGAGATGAAGAGCCGCCTCGTACCCCTCGGCATCCCCAACGTGCGCTTTGCCGTTGACGTCACCCCCACCGAACAACTCTCCGAGAAAGGAGCCGACAAGGTGGCCTTCCTCTTCAGCGCCAACACCAGCACCCCCATGCAGCCCGTTGCGCAGATTGCATCCGGCGGTGAGATTGCCCGCGTCATGCTCTCGCTGAAAGCCATGATCAGCGGCACGGTCAAGCTCCCCACCATCATCTTCGACGAGATTGACACCGGTGTGAGCGGCCGCGTGGCCGAGATGATGGCCAAGATCATGCAGGAGATGGGCCATACCGACCGTCAGGTCATCAGCATCACCCATCTGCCCCAGATAGCCGCCCTCGGCAGCCATCACTACAAGGTGTACAAGGAAGAAACCCCCGAAGGCACCAAGAGCCGCATGCAGCTGCTCAGCCCCGACGACCGCATACAGGAAATAGCCCAGATGCTCAGCGGAAGCGATGTCACCGCCGCCGCCATCAGCAATGCCAAGGCCCTCCTGAAAAGATAAACATTTCTCATTTAAATACGATAAGATGAAAAAGATTCTGATAATTTCTCATTTTCTCATTCTCTCATTTTCCCAATCTCTTCATGCCCAGCCAGCCATGGTGAAAAACGTAGCCAAGAGCGTCTTCACCCTCACCACCTTCAAGGCCGACGGCTCCCTGCTGGCCAGCAGCCACGGAGTCTTCGTGGGCAACGAAGGCGAAGCCGTCAGCGACCTCAAGCCCTTCCTCGGAGCCGCCAAGGCAGTCGTGGTAGATGCCAAGGGCAACAAGATGGACGTGACCCGCATCATGGGCATCAACGACATCTACGACGTGGCCCGTTTCCGCGTCGATGGCAAGACCACCCCCGCGCCCATCGCCAACGTGGCCTCCACCACCGGACAAGATGCCTGGTTAGTCACCTACGGACTCAAGTCGCCCCAGATCGTAGCCACCAAGGTGAAGAGCGTGGAGAAGTTCATGGACAAGTACAACTACTACATCTTCGGGATGAACGCCCCCGACAACACCACGGGCTGCCCCTACGTCAATATGTACGGACAGGTCATTGGCCTGCTGCAGATGTCGCAGACCAGTTTCGACACCCACGCCTGCGATGCCGCATTCGCCCGTTCCCTCAGTGCCAACGGCTTCTCCCTCAACGATGCCAACTATCAGCAGATAGGCATCCCCCAGGCCATGCCCACCGACGAAAACCAAGCCCGCCTGATGCTCGTGATGGCAGCCCAGGCCAAAGACTCGCTCAAATACGTTGCAGCCACCAACGACTTCCTCGAGCTGTTCCCCGCAGCCACCGACGGCTACAACAACCGCGCCCTCATTGAAGCCGGCGCCCAGCAATGGGCCAATGCCGACGAGACCATGAAGAACTGCATCCGGAAAGCCAACGACAAAGACGAAGCCCACTACAACTACGCCAAGATGATGTACAACTATGCCGTCAGCGGACTCCATTGGTCGCTCGATGAGGCACTCGCCGAAGCCAACGAAGCCTACAAGGCAAAGCCCCTCCCCATCTACCAGCATCTGCAGGCGCAGATCATCTATGCCAAAGGCGACTACCAGCAAGCCCTCAACATCTTCGAGCAACTCTCCAAGGACAAGAACTTCAACACCCCCGAACTGCTCTACGAGCAAGCCCAGTGCAAGCATAGCCTCAAGGCCCCCGGCGAAGAAGTCATCACCCTCCTCGACAGCGCCATCAACACCACCGACACCCTCCGCTTCACCGAGGCAGCCCCCTACTTCCTCACACGTGCACAGGTTTACGACGAGATGGGCAAATACCGCGATGCCGTCTTCGACTATTCGCGCTACGAATATCTCGTGCAGGGCCGTGTCAATGCCCCCTTCTATTACGTCCGCGCACAGGCAGAAGTCAAGGGAAAGCTCTATCAGCAAGCTATCTCCGACCTCGCACGCGCCATCATCCTCGCCCCTCAGGAGCCCACCTACTACGCCGAAATGGCCAATCTCCAGCTGCGAGTCAACAAGCCCGACGATGCCCTCAAGATAGCCCAGCGCTGCACCGAGATAGCCCCCGACTATCCCGATGGCTACATGCTCCTCGGACTCGCCCAGATACAGACCAAGAAGAAGTCAGAAGGCCTTGCCAACCTGCAGAAAGCCAAAGACCTCGGCAGCCAACAGGCTCAGGCACTCATCGACAAATACAGCAAATAATCCACATGCTGTCAGAGCGTGAAAGCAAAAAAGGTGAAGGGTGAAGGGGTGAAGGCTATTTCTATAACTTTTTATAAATTATATAATATCTTTAAAGCTCTCGCGCGCGTGTAAAAATATAAAAGTTTATATAAACAGCCTTCACCCCTTCACCCTTCACCCCAAAACATCATCCGTTGATCTTCAAAGTATCATCCGTTGGCTTTCAAAGTATCATCCGTTGACCTTCAAAGTATCATCCAATGGAAGTCAAAGTATCATCCATTGGAGAACCAAAATTCACAGAAGCCTATAGAATACCCAATGCTTAGATGCCGACGTTGACTCTCAACTGGGCGACGCACTTGGTGGTGCCGTTGTCGGTGATGATGTGGAAAGCGGGCTTTAGGGCGAGGAAGCTGGTGAGCTGGAGATTGCAGACGAACTCTGTAGAAAACTCGTCGGTATTGAGGATTCGGGCGTAGGTGGAGATCAGGCCGAAAGTGGCACGCTTGTAGGTGTATTTTCCGCCGAGGGCGGCGAAGTTCGGGCTGCTAATGTAGCTGCCGAAAGCATGGCCGTAGGCTGCCAGCAGGATGAGGTCTGGCGACAGGGCTTGCTCGGCGTAGGTCCATACGGTGGGCGTGGTGTCGGTCTCGCTGTGGAGGCTGGCTCCCAGGTAATAGTGGCTGCCGCGATGGCGGTATTCGGCCTGGGCAAGGGCAAAGAGGCCGTCGCTCTTGGGGCAGAAGCGGAACACGTTGTTAGGACCCGTGAAACGGTAGTTTCCCTCGCCGTTGTAGAGTGACGCCTGGAGGCGCAGGTTCTCGTTGTCGTAGGCGTAGTGAAAGCCTACGGATGCGTAGGGGAAGGTGCCGACGGGGAAGTTCATGCTGATGGTTGGGAAGATGCCGCAGGAGCTGGTGGTGAAGAGGCTGAGGGTCTCGCTGCAGAAGTAGTCTTCGTCGGTGCGGCGGATGCCTGCAAAGAGGGAATGGTGGTCGTGAGGCTGCCACGTGAATCCGGCCACGGTCAGGGCAAAGGGAATGTTCAATTCGTCGGTGTCGATATTGGAGATACCTTGCAGGTCGATGATATCGAGTTCCTGGCCGATAACAAGCGAGCCGAGGGCGCCTGCCTCGAAGGTGAGCTTGCGGGAAAGCGGAACATGGGCACGGAGCTGCAGGAGGTTGGCATTACGGAATTTTTCGAAGTCGGTCTGCACCTCGCTCGAAAAATCGACGCCGAACGTGGGGCGCAGGGAGGTGCTGTCGGCATCCTGTGCCGACAGGTGCAGACAGGCCGCTAAGAGGGCGATGATGGCGAATATCGTCTTCAAATCTATTTCTTGGTTTGTTTGTAGTGATAATCGGAAAAAGGCTCCCGTGGGAACGCGGAAGCCTTTTTGGTGTGTATTAAGACTACTCTCTCTGTCGGATTAGAAGAAGAGGTAGCGGTTGTCGGTCACGTTGGCCTTCTGGTAGAGGTCGCGCATGAACTGTCCGGCATACTGCATCAAGCGCTGCTTCTGACTCTGCTCGGCGGTCTTGGCGTCGAACTTCACACCGGCACGGTTGGCCTTGCTGATGACCTGGAAGAGATAGACTCCGGCGTTACCCTTGACGGGGGCTGCGCAGAACTTTCCGGCGGCGGTAGCGGCTACGGCACCGCTGAGGGCGGGCTCGCTGGCTCCGGTCTCAGGAATGAATACGGGAGCGGCGAAGGTCACCTGGTTGACGGGTGCCACCTTGGCGCCCTTCTTCTGGGCTGCGGCAATGCTGGTCACGCCCTTGGCCTTAGCCATGAGGATCTCGGCTTTCTTATCGTTCATCACCTGGGTACGGATGTACTCCTTCACCTGTGCGTTGTCGAGTGTGAGGTAGCCCTTCTTGTTCACCTTGGTGAGGGCGAGCACGAGCAGATGGTCGTTGTTGCCACACTCATAGAGCGGAGAGATGGTGCCTTCCTTGGCCTCGAAGAGCCACTTCATGGCCTCGCGGGTGGAAGGAATGTTCACTACGTAGTGCTCGGCATTGCTGATGCCCTGACGCTCCTGAACCTTGAAGCCGTACTTGGCGGCGTTCTTCTCCATGGCCTCGAGGGTCTGGTTCTCGCTGACGAACTGTGAGAACTTGTTGTAGGCGGCGCTATAGGTGTCCTTAGAGAAGTCGATGGACTTCTTGATGACGGCTGCCACATACTTGGTTGTCATGGCGCGGCGATCAGTGACCTGAAGGATGATGTTGCCATTGGTCATGGCCACATTGTTCAGGGAGTTCACAGCGGCTGTGGAGAGGGTGTTGAGATAATTCTTGGTGTCCTTATCCATGGAAGGAGCGCTCTGATACTGGTTGCTGACGAGCCATGTCTTCTCGCCGGTCTGTCCGTACTTCTTGGCGATGGCCTCGAAGTCGGCACCTCCCTGGAGGGCGGTATAGATACTGTCGGCTGTCTTCTTGGCTGCGGCTACGTCCTCGCCACCGACCTGAATGGCACGGAACTGAACGGAGTCGGGCATCTGCTGCTTGGAGATGAGCTTGATGACGTTGAGGGTATTGTCGCCCTTGTTCTCCTTCACGGCTGAAGTGGCACCAACGGCGATTGAGTCGAGCTGCTGAGCGATGTCGGCGGGGAAAGCGGCCTTGGTCTGAGGGATACCCAGGAAGCTTACCAGGCTGTTGGCCTTGCGAACGACCTCGGTGGGATCAGCGGCGGCGGCCAGCTTGGCGGCGGCATCGTTGATAGCCTTGTTGAGGGCCGTGCGGTCGGCTGTAGAAGGCAGAACCTGGAAATCTACATACTTCACGTCGCGGGTCTCTTCGAGCTGCTTGAAGCGCTCCTTGAGTTCCTTGTATTTGGCGTTGAGGTCAGCATCGCTGATCTTCACGTCCTTGTCGTTGACGGTGCTGTAGGCGAAGGTGGCCAGCTGGATGTTGCTCTCCTCGTTCTCGTCCTTGAACGACTGCTTGGCAGCCACGGGGTTGGAGAGGATGCTTCCGGCCAGGAGGGCCTGATACTTCTGCTGGAGCGACTGTGTGCGGAGGTTCTTCTCGATGAATTTCCAGTAGTTGTAGATGCCGGTATATTGCTCGGCCATCTGACCGCCGCTCTGCTGGGCCTTCTTGTACTCAGCGAGGAACTTCTTCAGCGCGCTGGCATCGAAACGGCCGGTCTGCTGGTTGACGAAAGGTGTCTGCAGGAGCATGGGGTTGGTTCCCTCGTTGAGCATATTCTGCAGTTCCTGATCCGTAACGGTGAGACCCAGCTTCTCAGCCTCGTCAGCGATAATCTCCTGCTGCACGTAGTTCTGCCACACCATGTCCTTGACCTGGTTGAGTTCCTGGTCGGTCAGGTTGTCGCGTCCCTGGGTCATCTTAATCACATCGGTGTACTCGTCGATGAGTCTCTGGAACTCCTGTACATCGATTTTCTTTCCTAACACTTCGCCGATCTGCTGACGCTCCTGGTTACGAGTTGACTCGCAAGAGCGGAACAATTCCTCGGCAATGAATGCAAAAAGGGCAAGACCAATCACCGTTACAAGGATTGGGCCCCAGCTTCTGATTTTTCCAATTGCTGCCATTTGTTTTTATATTTATTTATTATTTATTTTTCTGATATTTCAAATCAAGGTGCAAAATTACAAAAAAGAAAACAATAAACCGCAACTTTCTTGCAAAAAGTTTGATTATTCAACCACTTTCAGCCTGACGAGTTCGATTTTTGTCATCGTATTCTTGATAATGCGGAACTCAAAACGGCCTATCTTCACCACTTCGTTGAGCTTCGGGAAGCTCTGGTAATAGTGGAGGATCAGACCGCCGAGCGTCATATAGTCTTCGCTCTCAGGAAGGTCGAGGTCGAATTTCTCGTTGATGGTGTCAATCTCCAGTCGGGCGGAAAGGATGTACTCTCCGTCGGGCAACTGCTTGGCGACATAGTTGGAGGAGTCGTGCTCGTCCTCGATCTCGCCGAAGATTTCCTCTACGATATCTTCGAGGGAGACGATGCCGCTGGTGCCGCCAAACTCATCCACGACCACGGCGAGCGACTTTTTCTGCTGGAGGAACATCTGCATCAGCTTGCGGGCGGTCATCGTCTCGGGCACGTAGGGCATCTGCTGGATGTTGTCGAGCCATTTCTCGGGCTGGCGGAACATCTCGGAGGAATGGATGTAGCCGGTGATATGGTCAACGTCTTCGTGATAGACGATGATCTTCGACTTGCCGCTCTCTACGAAGACGGTCATCAGCTCGTCGAGCGAGCAGTTGTCTTCCACGGCCTTGATTTCGGTTCGGGGCACCATACAGTCGCGCACCTTGGTATCGGCGAAGTCGAGGGCATTCTGGAAGATCTTGACCTCCTCGTCGATATCATCTTCATTCTCAGCGTTGTCGATACTGGACTGCACCAGATAGTCGAGGTCAACCTTGGTGAAGGCATCGTCGTTCTTCTCTTTCTCTATCTTGAAACCGAAGATGCGGAGAATGACGCGCGAGAGCATCGTGCTGAAGCGCGAGATGGGCCATAGCACCACGTAGCACAGATAGGCGGGGAAGGCGAAGAACGAGAGCAGGCGGTTGGCATTGCTCTTGAAGAGTGTCTTGGGCAGGAACTCGCCCGTGAAAAGCACGATCAGGGTGGACAGGATCGTGTCGGCAGGCACGGTGAACGTGGCGTCCATCCCCTTGAAAAGGGTGCGGTCAAAGAGATCGGCGAAAAGGATGCCATAGACTACGAGGGCGATATTGTTGCCCACGAGCATCGTGCTGACGAAGTTGTTGGGATGGCGGTAGAACGTCTGGAGAAAATAGCCGGAGAACTTCTGCTTTTCCTTGTCCATCTCGGCAAGCATACGGTTGCTCGACACGAAGGCGATCTCCATTCCCGAGAAGAAGGCGGAGAAGACCATCGTGATAAGGATTCCTATAATAAGTGGTATGTCTGATTCTGACATTTTTGCTTGTTTTCAATGAGTTATACTTAGGGCGTCACGGGCGTTTTCTTGATGGGCTCCGTGGGTTTGCGCTTCATCGACTTCACGCTGTCGGGAGCCGAGAGGATGGAGTCGCCGCTGTTGGTGCCCATTCCGTCGGCACCGCGCACGAAGGAGCCTTTCGAATTGCTCACCGTGTAATGCGTCATCCGCTCGTCGCTGGTGAAATAGGAGCCTTGCAGCTCGCGCTCGGGTGTCACCACGCGTGAGAAGCGATGGCTGTAGAGTTCATGGCGGTTCTGATCCCAGAAGAGTTCCTCGCTGGAGAAGCGGAGGCCGTCTTTGGTTCTCACGCGCACCCGGCCACGCAGTTCCCAGAGTTTATTGGTGTCGTAATAGTAAGCGGTATCGGCCTGGATGTAGGCTTCCACGTGGAATTTCTCGTCGAACTGCTCCACGAAGATGCCCTTGTTGAAGGTCCATCGCGTTGGGTTTTTCACGGTGTTCACGTCCCACACCTCGGTCACGATGCGGTATTTCAGCACGCCGGAGTCGCTGATGAGCGTGTTCACGCCGTAGGAGGTCATCACCGATGCCGAATCGCGCTCATTGATTGCGGGTGCCGTATGCTCGATGGTCTCTTCGCAGGAGTTGGTGAAGATGAGGAATGGAGACAATGAGAGCATGAGAAGCAAGGCTTTGCCCAGTTTCCTCAGACCTCGTGTAAATGACTTACCATCACCCATAAACCACAAACTATCAACCATAAACCATCAACGATCAACCATCAACCATCACTCCACCTTCCACTTGGCGAACCAACGCTCGTTGAACGTGATTCCGATGTTGATGCGGAATGTATTGGCCTCAATGAGATTGCTGGCTTTCTGGTTTACCCATTGAGCCGAGATGTTGAGGAAGCTGCGGTTGTTGATGGAGTTGATGATGGGAATACCGAAACCTGCACTCACCGAAATCTCCTTCGGGCCGTCCTGGCCATTTATTTTTAAATAAGGTGTAGTATAGGATGCACCGAACCGATAGCGCAGACGGCTCATGAACGAGCGTCCGTACTCATTCTGGCAATACTCACCGCCAAAGGTCAGCTTATGACGGTCCTTGAAATAATCGTCGGAGACGGCATAGGAGCCAATGTCGTTCTTGGTGGCATAGACGGGGAAACCGGTCTTGCTCCAGCGCTGCTGCTGATAGTCGATGCCCAACTTCAGCTGGTTGTTGTGGTTGAACTGAAGTCCGGCTCCTATCATCGTAGGCAGTTCGAGCGCATTGTCGGCCACAAAGGTCGTGGTGTCGGTCACGCCCGTAGAGCTGTTCACCGAGATCACCTTGCACTCAGGATCTTCGTTCAGCTTATGGCCGGGACTGAAGGTGAGGCCCACAGTCAGTCGGTCTTTCTTGCTGAGGGGCAAAGTGTACTGGGCTCCGAAGTCCAGCTTATAGTTGTTCACCGAAGCCGTGTAGTACTTGTGGAGGGTATTGACCGTAGAGACGTTGTACTCATTGGTGATGGCACGCTCATAGTTGCCCCAGAAATACGACACGTTGGCACCCAGCGAGAAATTCTTCAGGATCTCCCACCCCACTCCGAGATATACCTGATGGAAACCACCGGAACCGCGGTAGGTGTTGGTGTAAGTGACACTCTTGTCGGTATTTGCATTTCCCTTGCTGCTATACTTATAGCCGACGTTGGAGAATGGAATGAGGCCTATGCTCACACCCACATGGCGGAAGGCCCTGAAGCCTGCCACGATGTAATCGAAGTCGGCATTGCGGGCGTTGATCTTCTTGCTGCCTTCCTTGAAGTTGGTGAGCTGCCCGCTGACACCTACGTCGAAGATGAAACTCAGCGAGTCGATGGCCGAATAGGAAGCGGGGTTCAACTGATTCACCTGGTTGTGCTCGCGGAAGGCAAGGCCGAGGCCGTTCATGCCACGGTTGAAACCGCTGGTCTGATCAGCCAGTTCGCCCAAACCAAACTGAGAGTACGGCGAATTGGTTCCGCTATACGACTCGTTTGTATCAGTTGCCGACTGTGCACCCACCGTCAGCGCAAATGCTGCCAGAACGACAGCGCTACATATTCTTTTCATTATACTGTAATATTCTGTTTAATCCCCTGGGGACGAGAAAATCGTCTGCAAAGATAGGAAATTTTTCTTTAAATCGCATGCCTAAGTGAACGCCACCCGTTAAATAAACGTAAAGGTCGGGATATTTCTCCAGGAAACGGCGCACGTAGCCTTCAATCTCGTACTTCACGCCACGGATCACACCGCTGCGGATGGCTGTGATCGTGGTGTTGCCGAAAGGCGGCGTCACGCCCTCGCGATCCACGAAGGGCAGACGTCCGGTGAACTGATTCAGGGCGCGGAAACGGATGGTGGGCCCCGGCGAGATGTTGCCGCCCTTGTATTCGCCTGCCGCATTCACGTAGTCGTAGGTGATACACGTGCCCACGTCGATGATCAGCACATTCCTGCCCGGCTGGAGCCATTCGGCCGCAACGGCAGCTGCCAGACGGTCGGAGCCCAGCGTCTTGGGCGTGCGGTATTTGTTGACGATGGGCACAGGCGTGATGCCGCTCAGGAATTCTAGCATCGGGAACGGCAGCTTCAGGATCATCTCCTTGAACTCCTGCGGGATGTCAACCACCGTGCTATAGATGCCACGGTCGAACTGGTACTTCTTGCAGAACTTCGGGAGCAGCCAGTATTCACCCTTGTCGATGCGCTGTTCCTCGATGACTTCATCGCCATCGAAGCACACCAGTTTGGCACACGTGTTGCCGATATCTATGATCAGATTCACTCGCGTTCTTATTATTTAGGGTGCAAAATTACGCTAAAAAGGACACACTACAAAGAATTTTATTCTTTTTTTGTGCAGAGGCTGCTTAATTTCGCAATTTTTTGGAAATCGGATACCTTATTTAAAAATAAAAAGTGTACCTTTGCGCCGTGAAATGCGAAAAACCTCTTTTCCGGATAGCCTTTCTGGCTCTGACGCTGCTCTTCGTGAGCGGGCTGGAATGCCGTGCCCATAAGGAACCGTCGCCAGAAGCCAAGGCCCGTATCGACTCCACCCTCAGCGTGAGTTTCATCACTTGCGGCCCTGGGGCGGAGGCCTATTCGCTCTATGGCCATACGGCGCTGCATTTCATTGACCGCACCAACGGCACGGACGTGGCCGTCAATTGGGGCATCTTCGATTTCAACAAGCCCAATTTCGTGGGGCGTTTCGTGTTCGGACTCACCGACTACCTCATGGGCATCTACCCCTTCGAGGCCTTCCTCCGCGAATACGAGGCTGAAGGACGATGGGTGAAGGAACAGCAGCTCAACCTCACCCCCGAGGAGAAACTGAGCATCGCCGAAGCCATCTGGGAGAACTACCGCCCCGAGAACCGCGAGTATCGCTACAACTATTTCTACGACAACTGCACCACCAGGGCACGCGATATGATAGCCGACCACCTCAGCGGAAAGCTCAACTATCAGCAGTCTGCCAACGAAGGGCTCTCCTTCCGCGACCTGGTTCATCAGTATTGCAGGCAGCATCCTTGGGCTCGTTTTGGCAACGACATGCTCCTTGGTCTTCAGGCTGACCGTCCTACGACCACCCGCGAGCGCCAGTTCCTGCCCAGCGAGACCATGAACGATTTTGACCGTGCCGTCGTAGATGGTAACCGGCGTCTCGTCACAGGTACCACCACGCTCGTGGATATTCCCGAGAATCCTGGCGAAAGCAGTTTTCCGCTCTCGCCTCGTGCCTGCGGCCTGCTGCTGCTGGGCATCGTCGTGGTTCTCACGATATGGGAATTCATCGCCCGGAAAGACTTCCGCTGGTTTGATGCCCTGCTGATGCTGCTCTGCGGCCTCAGCGGCATCGTGCTCTTTACGATGCTCTTTTCGCAGCATCCCACGGTGCGCCTCAATCTGCAACTGCTGCTGCTCAATCCGCTGCCGCTGTTCTTCATCTGGCCGATGCTCAAGGGCAAGTGCCGCTGGCAATATACGATGTGGATCATCCTCATCTGCTGTTTCATCGTCGGGTCTTTCTGGCAGACCTATGCGGAGGGAATGATGACTGTGGCATACTCTTTGTTTATCAGAAATACCAAACGACTCAAAAGTGAAAAATAAATATCTCATAGCGACCCTCCTGGCGTTGCTGGCATCGGAAGTGCCCGCCCAGAAACTGCTGGTGAACATCACCATCGACGGACTCAATGCCGACAAGATGATTGCCGTGGGGCAGAAACCTACGAGCACAGGCTTCCGCAAGCTGATCCGCCAGGCGCTACTCTACAAGAATGCCACCTACCCCTTCACGCCCGTTGACCGTGCATCGGCCATGGCTGCCATCGTGACGGGCACCACGCCCTTCTACAACGGCATCACCGGTAACCGCTGGCTCGACAAGCAGACGCTGCGCCCCATCGGATGTGTGGCCGACGGCACCCCGAAGGCAATGCTCTGCTCCAATCTGGCCGACGAACTGAAGGTGAAGACCGAAGGCGCAGGCATGGTGTTCAGCATTGCCAACGACCAGGAAGCCGCCATCCTGTCAGCAGGCCATGCAGCCAACGGAGCTTTCTTCCGCGACAGCAAGACGAAGCGTTGGCGCACTTCAAGCTATTATTCAAAGACAGGCTTTAACTGGCTGAGTGCCTTTGACTCGCTGAATCCTGCTGAAGACAATCACACGATCACGAAACTGGCTTTCCAGTGTATCGACTCCAACCTGCTGGGCACCGACGAGATGTGCGACATTCTGGCAGTCAACTACGATGCCGACCACTACGAGAGTCTGGACCGCTGCCTCGGCAATCTCATCCAGGGCGTTGAGCAGAAAGTGGGCGCCCAGAACGTGCTCTTCACCATCACAGGCACCATCAATACCGACGAGACCTTCAGCGACGCCTACGAGCGTTTCAAGGTGCCGTCGGGTACATTCTATATCAACCGCACGGGTAACCTGCTCAACATGTACCTCGGCGCCCTCTACGGCCGCCACCAGTACATCGAAGGCTACTACCGCAACCACATCTTCTTCAACAAGAAAATCATCGAGCAGCGCCGTCTCAACAAGGTGGAACTGCGCAACCAATGCCGCTCGTTCCTGCTCGATTGCGACGGTGTAAAGGACGTGAAGACCACGGCCGACGTACTGCCCCCCCACTCCGGCGACCTCATCGTGGAGATTATGCCCGGATGGAACCTGCTCAACGAGGAGTCGGGCGAGAAGTATCAGTATCGCGCCAACTTCATGCCCGTGCCCATCATCATCTACGGCGAAGGCATCAAGCCACAGCACATCGATACGGAGGTCACCATCGACCGGCTGGCACCCACCATTGCCAACTGCATCCATATCAGGGCGCCCAATGCCTCTACGGCCCAGCCGTTGTTCTAAACCGATGAGAGGAGAATAGCTAATTGTAAAAATAGAAAACAGAAAAAATCAGATAAATACATATGGGATTAAACAGTTTTTTGAAGTCTTTGTTCGGTGACAAGTCTTCACGCGACATGCGCCTCATCCAGCCCATCGTGGAAAAGGTGAAGAAGGCGTATCCTGAGATTGAAGCACTCGACAACGACCAGCTGCGCGCCAAGACCAAGGAGATTCAGGCCTACGTGCAGAATGCGGCCAAGGAGCAGAACGAGCAGATTGCCGAGCTCAAGGCCAAGATTGAAGACACGCCAATCGATGAGCGTGAAGCTATCTTCAACGAAATTGACAAGTTAGACAAAGAGGGCCTCGACAATATGGAAGTGGCCCTCAACGAAGTGCTTCCCGTGGCCTTCAGCATCGTGAAGGAAACCGCCCGCCGCTTCGCCCAAAACGAGGAAGTGGTGGTAACAGCCAACGATTTCGACCGCGAGCTGGCTGCCACAAAGGACTTTGTGCATATCGACGGCGACAAGGCTGTCTATCACAACCATTGGATGGCCGGCGGTAACGACCTGAAGTGGGACATGATCCACTACGACGTGCAGCTCTTCGGTGGTGCCGTGCTCCATCAGGGTAAGATTGCGGAGATGGCAACGGGTGAAGGTAAGACGCTCGTGGCTACGCTCCCGGTGTTCCTGAATGCCTTGACGGGCAACGGTGTCCACGTGGTGACCGTCAACGACTATCTGGCCAAGCGTGACTCTGAGTGGATGGGACCGCTCTATATGTTCAACGGTCTTTCCGTTGACTGTATCGACAAGCACCGCCCCAATTCTCCTGAGCGCCGCAAGGCTTACCAGGCTGACATCACTTTCGGAACCAACAATGAGTTCGGCTTCGACTATCTGCGCGACAACATGGCCATTTCGCCTGCCGACCTCGTGCAGCGCCGCCACAACTACGCCATCGTCGATGAGGTGGACTCCGTGTTGATCGATGATGCCCGTACACCTCTTATTATATCAGGTCCTGTGCCCAATGGCGACGACCAGATGTTCGAAGAGTATCAGCCGCTGGTGGAGAAGCTCGTGGGTGTGCAGCGCCAGCTGGCCACGCAGTTCCTCTCTGAGGCCAAGACGCTCATTGCCGAAGGTAACAAGCTGATCGAGGAAGGCAAGAAGAAGGAAGGCCAGGAGAAACTCGACGCCGGTTTCCTTTCGCTCTACCGCTCCCACAAGTCGCTGCCTAAGAACAAGCCGCTCATCAAGTTCCTCTCGGAGGAAGGCATCAAGGCCGGTATGCTCCGCACCGAGGAAATCTATATGGAGAACAACAACCGCCGCATGCCGGAGGCCGTGGAGCCGCTCTACTTCGTGGTGGAAGAAAAACTCAACTCCGTGGATCTGACCGACAAGGGAACCGACTGGCTCTCCAAGCAGGTGAACGACAAGGAACTCTTCGTGCTCCCCGACATCACTTCCGAGCTCTCAGCACTCGAGAACGAAGATCTTTCCGAAGAGGAGAAAATTGAGAAGAAGGACCAGCTGATGAGCCACTACGCCGTGCAGAGCGAGCGTGCACATACGCTCCAGCAGCTGCTGAAAGCCTACACGATGTTCAACCGCGACGATGAATACGTCGTGATGGACGGTGAGGTGAAGATCGTGGATGAGCAGACGGGCCGTATCATGGAAGGCCGTCAGTGGAGCGACGGTCTGCACCAGGCCATCGAGGCCAAGGAGCACGTGGCCGTGAAAGAGGCTACGCAGACCTTTGCCACCATCACCCTGCAGAACTATTTCCGTATGTACCACAAGCTCGCCGGTATGACCGGTACGGCTTCTACGGAGGCCGGTGAGTTCTGGGACATCTATAAACTCGACGTGGTGGAGATTCCCACCAACCGTCCGGTTATCCGTAACGACCAGGACGACCGCGTCTATAAGACAGCCCGCGAGAAGTATAACGCCGTGATCGACGAGATCGTGGCCATGCGCGAAAGCGGACGTCCTACCCTTGTAGGTACCACATCGGTGGAAATCTCTGAGTTGCTGAGCCGTATGCTCAACATGCGCAAGATTCCACACAACGTGCTGAACGCCAAGCTCCACCAGAAGGAAGCCGACATCGTGGCACAGGCTGGTCAGAGCAATATGGGCACTGTGACCGTTACTGACGAGAACGGCAACAGCCATCAGGAAGAACGCCTGCTGGGTGCCGTTACCATTGCCACCAACATGGCTGGTCGTGGTACCGATATCAAGCTTTCCGATGAGGTGAAGGCCGCCGGCGGTCTGGCCATCATCGGTACGGAGCGTCACGAGAGCCGTCGCGTTGACCGCCAGTTGCGTGGTCGTGCCGGTCGTCAGGGAGACCCCGGTAGTTCGGTGTTCTATGTTTCGCTGGAAGACAAGCTGATGCGTCTCTTCGCCTCTGAGCGTATTGCGAAGGTGATGGACCGTCTGGGCTTCGACGAAGGCGAGCGTATTGAGAGTCCGATGATTTCCAAGAGCATTGAGCGCGCCCAGAAGAAGGTGGAGGAAAACAACTTCGGTATCCGTAAGCGCCTGCTGGAATACGACGACGTGATGAACAAGCAGCGCACCGTGGTCTATGAGAAGCGCCGCCACGCCCTGATGGGTGAGCGCATCGGCATGGATATCGCCAACATCCTCTGGGACCGCGTCTGCGACATTATCGAGAAGAACGACTACGAGGGGTGCAAGGAAGCCTTCATCAAGGTGTTCTCCATGGAGTGCCCCTTCACGGAGCAGCAACTCATTGAGGAAGACAAGGCCAAGCTGGAAGACAACGCCTACGACATGGTGATGCAGAACTTCAACCGCCGCACAGACCGCATCAAGGACGTGGCTAATCCCGTCATCAAGCAGGTCTATGAGAATCAGGGAGCCATGTATGAGCGCATCATGGTGCCCGTCACCGACGGCAAGCGCGTCTATAACATTCCCTGCGACCTCAAGGAAGCCTATGAGACGGAGTCGAAGGCTGTGGTGAAGCAGTTTGAGAAGAGCATCCTGCTCCATATCATTGACGACTGCTGGAAGGAGAACCTCCGTGCACTCGACGAACTGAAGCACTCCGTGCAGAATGCTTCCTACGAGCAGAAAGATCCGCTGGTGATCTTCAAGCTGGAGAGTGCCAAACTCTTCGATGATATGGTGAACGACATGAACAACCGTATCACCTCGATCCTGATGCGTGCACAGATTCCTGAGATTCAGCAGGACGAAGTGCGCGAGGCTGCTCCCGAGCAACGCTCACAGCGCTACAACGAGTCGAAGCAGGAGCTCAACGGCGACGGACAGCCGCTGGTGGACCCCAATCAGGCACGTGCTGCCAGCACCGACACCCGTGCTCAGGCCAGTCAGGTGAACCGCACACCTATTATCAAAGACAAGTTGCCCGGCCGCAATGACCCATGTCCTTGCGGCAGCGGCAAGAAGTTTAAGAACTGCCACGGCCGAGGCATCGTCTAAGGCTTTATTCCATATCCCTAATAGTGGGGATACACAAAAATACCTGCTATCATCATTAGTAGGTATTTTTGTTTGGCGCAACTCAGTTGCAAGATTAATTTTGTAATTTTGCAGCAAAGAACCAAAAACTATATGAAATTATCAGAACTGAAGACCGGCGAGCACGGCATCATCGTAAAAGTATCAGGCCACGGAGGATTCCGCAAGCGCATCATCGAGATGGGATTCATCAAGGGCAAGGAAGTGCAGGTATTACTGAATGCACCCCTTCAGGACCCTGTGAAGTATCGCATCATGGGCTATGAGGTTTCCCTTCGCCATAGTGAGGCTGAACAGATAGAGGTGGTCACCCACGAAGAAGCCCCGCTGATGGACAAAGAAAGTCAGCAGGTCATCATCCCCACCGATGAGTTGCAGCAAGAGAAGGCCGAAAAGGTTGTTCACCGCGAAGCACTTAAGCGCCGCCGCGAAATCAATGTGGCCCTGGTGGGTAATCCCAACTGTGGTAAGACATCGCTCTTCAACTTTGCCTCCGGTGCCCATGAGCGCGTGGGCAACTATTCCGGTGTCACCGTGGATGCCAAGGAGGGTGTGGCTGAGTTCAAGGGTTATAAGTTCAATCTGGTGGACCTTCCCGGCACCTATTCGCTTTCAGCCTATTCGCCGGAAGAACTCTACGTGCGCAAGCAAATCGTGGAACACACGCCCGATATCGTGCTCAACGTCATCGACTCCAGCAACTTGGAGCGTAACCTCTACCTCACCACCCAACTCATCGACATGAACCTCCGGATGGTAGGGGCTCTCAACATGTTTGACGAAATCGAGCAGCGCGGTGACCGTCTCAATACCGACAAGCTGGGCGAACTGTTGGGATTCCCAATGGTGCCAACGGTCTTCAAGAACGGTGAAGGTGTCGATGAACTGTTCACCACGATCATCCAGGTCTATGAAGGAAAGTTTACGAAGCATCCCATCCGCCATATCCATATCAACCACGGCCACGAAATTGAGAATGGTATCAAGGACATGCAGGAACACCTGAAGCAGTATGGCGAACTGCGCCGTCAGTTCTCCACACGCTATCTGGCCATCAAACTCCTGGAACACGACAGCGAGGTGGAAAAGATTATCGCCTCCTTGCCCGATAAGGAAGAGATCCTGCAGCACCGTGACGATACGGGCAGACGAATCGAAGAAGAGACGACTACCGACTCCGAAACGGCCATCATGGATGCCAAGTACGGCTTCATCCATGGAGCGCTGGAAGAAATCGGCTATCAGGAAGGAGAAGGGCGCGACACCTATTACATAACGCATAAGCTTGACCGCTTCATTACGCACAAATGGTTGGGATTTCCACTGTTCTTCCTTTTCCTCTTCATCATGTTCGAGGTGACTTTCACGCTCGGACAGTATCCTATGGACTGGATTGACGCTGGCGTAGGATGGCTCTCCGACTGGCTGAATTCCATCATGCCCGAAGGACCGCTGCGTGCAATGATCGTTGATGGCGCTGTGGCTGGTGTGGGCTCGGTGATTATCTTCCTGCCGCAGATTCTCATCCTCTACACGTTTATTTCCTTTATGGAAGACTCCGGCTATATGTCGCGTGCTGCATTCATCATGGACAAACTGATGCACAAGATGGGCATCCACGGCAAATCGTTCATTCCCCTCATCATGGGCTTCGGCTGTAACGTGCCTGCCGTGATGGCAACACGCACCATCGAAAGCCGCCGTTCGCGACTGATCACGATGATGGTGCTGCCGCTGATGAGCTGTTCGGCACGACTACCTATTTATATAATGATCGTGGGAACCTTCTTTGCCGTGAAGTACCAGAGTCTCATCATGATTTCTCTCTATGCCATCGGCATCCTGCTGGCTGTCATCGTTAGCCGAATCTTCTCCAAATATATCATAAAGGGTGAAGACACCCCCTTCGTGATGGAGCTCCCACCCTATCGCTTCCCGACCGTCAAGGCTATCCTTCGACACACCTGGGAAAAAGGCAAGCAATACCTGAAGAAGATGGGAGGCATCATCCTCGTGGCTTCGGTCATCGTGTGGGCCCTGGGATATTTCCCTCACGATGAGAGCCTCGACGTGCAGCAACAGCAGGAGCATAGCTACATTGGACGCATGGGTAAGACCATAGAACCCATCTTCCGTCCTCAGGGCTTCGACTGGAAACTAGATGTCTCTCTCATTGCCGGTGTGGGAGCCAAGGAAATCGTTGCCTCGACGATGGGAGTGCTCTATGCCAACGATGAAGAAGTGGGAGCCGACGATGGTGAAGACCATAGCGACCGCTATCTGAACCTCAGGCAGAAGATGGAGGCCGACGGAATCACGCCGCTCATTGCCTTTGCTTATTTGCTCTTCGTGTTGATTTATTTCCCATGTATCGCCACCATCGCCGCTATCAAGGGCGAAACGGGTTCCTGGAAATGGGCACTTACTGCCGCCCTCTACACCACAGCACTCGCATGGGTCGTTTCGGCACTCGTCTATCAGATAGGGCGCCTCTTCCTCTAAGGCAGATATACTACAATTAATAAGGGCTACCCTCACGGGCAGCCCTTATCATTAACCTTAATAATCTAATACCATGAAAAACACGTTGCAAAGATAGCAAATAATTATTCATTTCGTGTAAAACAATCTGAATATTTTCGCGGATTATGGAAAAAAATACCAAATTTTGAAAATAAAGGACAAACTGATTAGGGCTATTAGTTTTTTTTGCCTAAATTTGCAAAATATTAGACGTTTTTTGCGTCAAATTTAAAAACAAAGTTACACAAATTCAAATAAAAGAATTATGATTGGAGCAATTATCGTTGGTATTCTGGCTGGCTTTATAGCCAACAAGTTAATGAAAGGTGAAAGTGAAGGCTGTTTGTGGAACCTGATTTTGGGTATTGTCGGCGGTGCCGTGGGCGGATGGCTTTTCCCGAAACTGGGCATCGACATCGAACCGTCTTTCATTGGTGAGACTATCACAGGCGTGGTGGGAGCCGTAATCGTCTTATATATAGCTTCACTCCTCAAAGGAAAGAAGAAATAAGACCATGAGATATGCTGTGATAGGAACGGGTGCCATAGGTGGATACTATGGTGGCCAATTGATGCGTGCAGGAAACGAAGTGAACTTTCTACTCCATACGGATTATGAATATGTGAAGGAAAACGGATTGCAGATAGATTCTTGCAATGGCAGTTTCCATCTCGACAACGTGAACGCATACCGCAATACGGCTGATATGCCAGAGGTTGATGTAGTGCTCGTTTGCCTGAAGAGCACTCGCGAACACCTGTTGAAGGAGATGTTGCCGCCCCTCATCAAAAACAATCCGCTGGTAGTACTCATCCAAAACGGTATTGGGCTCGAAGACGACCTTCAGGCTGCATTTCCGGAACTCCAGATAGCGGCAGGACTTGCATTCATCTGCTCGGGCAAGGTTGGCCCCGGGCATATTGACCACCAATGCTACGGCAGCATCAATATAGGTAACTTCTCATGCCATGATGAATCCCTGATGACTCATTTCGTAGAGGAACTCAGAGTTGCAGGTATCGAAGCCAATCCCGTAGAGTATCTGGAGGCACGATGGAAGAAGGCCGTATGGAACATGCCTTTCAACGGTATGACCGTCGCCCTGAACACCACGACCGACAAGCTGTTGGAAAATCCTTCCACCCGACAGTTGATACGCGACCAGATGATGGAAGTGGTTGGCGCTTCCAAGGCTTTAGGTGTAAAAGGTATTGACGAAACGTTCGTGGAGAAGATGATCCAAATGACCGACGAAATGACACCCTATAAACCCAGTATGAAACTGGATTATGATTTCCATCGTCCCATGGAAATTGACTATCTATATACGAAGGGTATCCATCAGGCAAAGGAAGCTGGATATACGATGCACAAGTTAGAAATGCTGGAACAAGAACTCCGTTTTCTTGAAGAATGTAATCGTTTGCATCAACAAAATAGTTAAAATTATTTAATTTATCGAGCTGTTAACGGACACAACAAAAGGCTGCAAATTTTTGTAATAAAAACCTTTGGTATTTAAAAAAATGTTCGTTACCTTTGCATTGTTATCCTGAAAACAATCTTTTTACCTTAAAAAAACTAATACCTATTGGAGATGTGAAGCGAAGAGCTGTGAAGCTATTCGCTTTCTTTTTTATTATTGTTAACGTTGTCTTTATTTCAACCGTTTATAGAAATCCTGCAAGGCCGTTTTAAGGATCCCTTTTTTGACTAAAAGGTCAAGATCTGCCTTGGCTCCTTCGTAGTTTTCCATCATGATTCTGACATCTGCGCGGTTCACCAGATGATCAGTCACATCGGGCTCCAACTGGATGGCCTGTGTAAAATCATACTCTGCCAAAGCATACATTTTGCGCTCACGCTCCATATTGGCACGGGCTACATAGACCATAGCGTTATTGGGATAAGCCTCAACCAACTGATTGATCTGATCCATTGCCTCCGTAAAATGGCGGTCTTTCTGATTGAGCAAAGCAAGTCCCAAACGGGCCTCAAAGTTGGAAGGAACAATTTTCAACAGCGTCTCATAGTCAGCACGGGCAAAGTTATAGCGACCCAACTTCTCGTTGGCATAGGCACGATAATAAAGACCAGCCGGATTCTCAGGGTCAAGACGGAGCACATAGTCGTATTCCGACAGCGCATATTCCCACTGCTCCAACTGCATATTGAGGGCAGCCTTCTTCAGTCGCAAATCGATAGAATCTGGCCGGAAGGAAAGTGCCTCGGTGGCTTCCTTCAATTCTTCACGCAGTTGCTGTTTGCTCTGAGCCGATATGCCCAAAGCAAACAACAACATACCTATTAGAATGAACTTACGCATTCTTGATATAATTAACGATCCACTCTCCTACTTCCTTCGTGCCGTACTTGGCTCCGCCTTCCACCTGAATCTCAGGGGTACGTACATTCTCATCAAGAGAAGCATCTACGGCCTTACGGATAAGGGCACCTTCATCCTGAAGTCCAAAGTATTCATAGAGCATCGCCACAGAGAGAATCTGTGCCAGAGGATTGGCAATGTTCAGGCCCTTTGCCTGTGGCCAACTGCCGTGGATAGGTTCAAAGACGGGAGTACTCTCACCAGTAGAAGCCGATGGCAGCAATCCCATGGAACCGCTGATGCACGATCCTTCATCGGTCAGGATATCGCCGAAGGTATTCTCCGTCACCATCACATCAAAGAACTTAGGCTCGGTGAGCATCTTCATAGCAGCATTATCAACAAACATATAGTCGGTCACCACATCAGGATACTGAGGAGCCATCTCCTTGGCAACCTGACGCCACAGCCGGCTGCTTGCCAGCACGTTGGCCTTATCAACCACCGTGACATGCTTCTTACGCTTCAAGGCATATTCATAGGCCACCTTCAGAATGCGCTCAATCTCTGGACGCGTATAGTAATTGGTGTCGTAGGCCTTGTCATAGTCTTGATACTTTTCGCCGAAATACATACCACCCGTGAGTTCGCGGATACAGACGAAATCGGCACCCTCGATCAGTTCGTCTTTCAATGGACTCTTGTGCAACAGGCACTTGAAGGTCTGAACGGGACGGATGTTGGCGAAGAGGCCCAACTTCTTGCGCATGGCAAGCAGTCCCTGCTCCGGACGGACCTTTGCCGTGGGATCATTGTCAAACTTCGGATCACCCACCGAAGCAAAGAGCACAGCGTCAGCCTCCTGACAGGTATTGAAGGTTTCCTCGGGGAAGGGATCGTCTACCTCGTCGATGGCATGAGCACCACAGATAGCTTCCTTGTAAATCACTTCGTGACCGAACTTACCGGCAACAGCCGACATCACTGCCACACCTTGTTCCATTATCTCCGGACCGATTCCGTCACCGGCCAAAACAGCAATCTTTAATTTCATGTTGATTTATATTTTTAGTTTTTCTTTTCCAGTTTCTCCTCAACGATGTTGAGCATCTTGAACGTAGCCTTGATAGCAGCTTCCGTCTGGTCGGCATCCAGTCCTCGCGTGCGGATAATCTTGCCGTCCTCCTGCCACGTGATGACCGTTTGCACCAGGGCATCCGTACGACCACCGGGAGGAATGCTCACAGCATAGTTGGCCAGCAGCGGGAACGTACGGCCAAGATATTTCTTATAGATATAGCGCAGCGCCTTCACGAAGGCATCATACTGACCGTCACCCGTGGCACTTGCCTCATACTGACGGCCATTGATTTCCACCTTCACATTGGCACCGGGCTTCAGGCCGTAGGCCGTAGATACCATATAGCTGATGAGTTTCACCTTTTCCTCTTTCGTGTTGTGCTTCAGCACGTCGCTGATGATGAAAGGCAGATCTTCAGGTGTCACCACTTCCTTGCGGTCACCAAGCTCGGTTATACGTTCCGTCACGAGCCGAGTCTGTTCGGGTGTCAGCTCCAGTCCCAATTCTTCCAGATTGCGCATGATATTGGCCTTGCCGCTGTTCTTTCCCAGCGCATATTCACGCTTACGGCCGAAACGCTCCGGCACAAGCTGGTTCATATAGAGCCCGCCCTTGCTGTCGCCATCGGCATGCACTCCGGCAACCTGGGTGAACACATTCTCACCGATTACTGGCTGATTGGGTGCCACGGCAATGCCGCTATAGCCCTCCACCAGACGGGAAATGGCATTCAACTCTTCTTCGTGGATACTGGTCTTGGCATGAAACTGATCCTTCAGGATAACCTGCACGCTGGAGAGCGGGGCATTGCCGCAACGCTCACCGAGGCCATTCACCGTGACGTGAAGTCCCTTGCATCCGCTGAGCACGGCGGCAAGCGAATTGCTCACGGCCAGGTCGTAGTCATTATGGGCATGGAAATCGAAATGCACACTGGGATAGCGTTTCTTCATCTTACGCATATACTCAATGACCTGCAGGGGATTCAGGATACCGAGCGTATCGGGGAGCATAAAGCGTTTAATCAAGCCCTCCCCACTTCCATCCTGGGGAGAAGTCAGGGCATCCATCAGCCGATAGACATACTCGGGTGAATCCTTCATGCCGTTGCTCCAGTCCTCCAGATAGAGGTTAACGGTCATTCCCTGTTCTCTGGCATAGCTTACGGTCCTCAGGATATCATTGATATGCTCTTCAGCCGTCTTATGAAGCTGTTCGCTGCAATGCCGTTCAGAACCTTTGGCCAGAAGATTGATGACATGGCCTCCACAGTCGGCTATCCAATCTACCGACAGACCGCCATCCACAAATCCCAGCACTTCCACCCTATCAGCCATCCCAATCTGATTGGCATAGCGGCAGATCATCTTCACGGCCTCCTTCTCACCCTCAGAGACTCGTGCCGAAGCTACTTCGATACGGTCCACATTGAGGTCACGGAGCAACATACGGGCTATGACCAGTTTTTCGTGGGGCAGAAAACTGACACCTGATGTCTGCTCTCCGTCGCGCAACGTGCAGTCCATGATTTCTATGAACGGCAAATGGCTTTTAGCCGAAGTATTCAGTTTCTCAGCAGTACCCATTACTTATTCTTTGTTTCCCAGGTCTCGGTCTTTTCCTGATTCTGCACCAGGAAGTCAATATCGTCGAGACCGTTGATCAGACAATGCTTCTTATAGCCGTTGATATCGAAATGCTCACTCTTTCCCGTAGCCTTATTGGTCACGGTCTGATTGGGCAAGTCCACCTCCACCTCCATCCGGGGATTCTCCTTGATGCTCTGGAATAGTTCGGAGAGGAACTGCTCACTGACCACCACCGGAAGCACGAAGTTGTTCAATTCGTTATTCTTGTGAATATCAGCAAAGAACGAGCTGATCACCACCCGGAAACCATAGCCGGCAATAGCCCATGCAGCATGCTCGCGGCTGGAGCCGGAACCGAAGTTCTTGCCTGCCACCAAGATACATCCTCCATAGGTCGGATCATTGAGCACGAAGCCCTTATTGACACTTCCGTCGGGGTTATAGCGCCAGTCGCGGAACAGATTGTCACCAAAGAAACCCTCCTCGCGGGTAGTAGCCTTGAGAAAACGGGCGGGAATGATCTGGTCAGTATCCACATTCTCCAAGGGAAGGGGGACACAGGTTGATGTTATAACGTTAAATTTCTGTTTCATATTTCATTGTTTCGTTTATGAGCGAATCTACTGATTCAGGTACAACATCCTTAAACACCGAAGACAAATCTCCATTGCCTACATGAAGCGTCCCGCTATCCCCATCACAATGATACACATAGCCGTTGAAGACTACTTCGTCTTGTACAAATTCCCGCAAGGATTCGCTGTAACCGCCGGAGCATGCGCTCTTTTTCTCTTTCTTGAGTTTAATATCCATGGTACTCAAGGCGGCCTCTATCTCTGCGAGTTTGTTCTGATTGTAGGTTTTCCGAAGCAGTTCCTTGCCATAGGTGGTAACGATGAAGACCGTCGAATCGGCGCTGACCTCTATCGTGTAACTGCGATGATAATCAGGAGCCACACTCCTGTCACCGTAATGATAGACATACATTGTAATTATCCCTTTCACATCTTTCTGAATATTCGTACTGCCACTTGAACAGGCTACGACAAATGCTGCCAATATCAAGACTGCAAAGAGCAGACAGGTGTAAATATAGATTTTGCTCATTGGTCAATCTTCTTAAGATAACAACTCGCGGGGATCCGTAATCACTCCCGTGACAGCTGCTGCCGCAGCGACCAACGGAGAAGCAAGAATAGTACGCGCACCAGGACCCTGACGGCCTTCAAAGTTGCGGTTGCTGGTGGAAACAGAATATTTTCCCGCAGGAATCTTGTCATCGTTCATCGCCAGGCAGGCAGAACAGCCAGGCTGACGAATCTCAAAACCTGCAGCTTCCAGAACCTTGTCAAGTCCTTCCTCGCGAATCTGACGATCCACGGCCCATGAACCGGGCACCAGCCAGGCAATCACATGCTCAGCCTTACGCCTACCTTTTACGAGGGAGGCAAAGGCGCGGAAGTCTTCAATACGTCCGTTGGTACATGCACCCAGGAAGACATAGTCGATGGGATGACCCAACAATTTCTCACCGGGTTCAAGCCCCATATAGCCAAGCGACTTCAGGAAGCCTGCCTTTCCTGTCTCTGGTATGGTGTCGAGCATTGGCACACACTCGGTGATGCCGATACCCATGCCGGGATTGGTACCGTAGGTGATGCGCGGCTCTATGTCGGCAGCATCGAAGGTGAGTTCCTTATCGAACACGGCATCATCACCGCTCTTCAGCGTCTTCCAGTAAGCTACGGCATTATCCCATTCCTCGCCCTTCGGTGCAAACTCCTTGCCCTTGATATAGCAGAAGGTAGTCTCATCGGGGGCCACAAAGCCACCTCTGGCTCCCATCTCAATGGAGAGATTGCAGAGCGTCAGGCGGCCTTCCATCGACATCTCGCGAACCACGTCACCTGCATATTCCACGAAATAGCCCGTAGCACCGCTGGTGGTGAGCTGCGCCATCAGGTAGAGAGCCACGTCCTTGGCCGTGACACCCTTCTGCAGCTTGCCGTTGATACTGATGCGCATCGACTTAGGCTTCTGCTGCAGGATGCATTGCGAGGCCATCACCATCTCCACCTCCGAAGTTCCGATGCCAAAGGCCACAGCCCCCATTGCGCCATGGGTGGAGGTATGCGAGTCACCGCAGACAATGGTCATACCCGGCAACGAAAGTCCCTTCTCGGGACCCACCACGTGGATGATGCCGTTCGAACGGTCCATCATGCCATAGTGAGTCAGTCCGAAGTCACGGGCATTCTTCGAGAGCGTATCCACCTGTTTCTTCGATACTGGGTCCTCGATGGGTTTATCCTGATCGTGGGTGGGCGTGTTATGGTCGGGCATGCAGATAATCTGCTGCGGGCGGAAACACTTCAGCCCGCGCTGCCGCATCCCGTCGAAGGCCTGCGGCGACGTCACCTCATGACAATAGAGGCGGTCGATATAAAGCTGCGTAGGCCCGTCTTCTACGATCTGGACTACGTGTTTGTCCCAAATCTTATCAAATAGCGTATTCATATCTTAATATCTAAACTTGTTAATACAGTCAATATAAGCCTCCACGGAAGCTGTCACGATGTCGGTATTGGCACCGAATCCGTAATACAGGTTGCCGTTGTATTCCACCTGCATATGCACCTTACCCATATCGTCAGAACCCTTCGAGATGGCCTGGATGGTAAACTCCTTCAGCGTCATCTGCTTCATGATAATCTTCTTCAGCGCTTTGATTGCCGCATCCACCGGACCGTTACCCGTGGCGGCAGCCTCAAACTTCTGGTTGCTGATGTCAAGACCGATTGAAGCCACGCTCTTCACGCCCATGCCCGTGGTCACCTGCAGGAAGTCGAGTCTCACGGCATGATTATCCGCGCTGTCGGCTCCTGCCAGCGTCAGGATGTCGTCGTCGTTGACCTCCTTCTTACGATCGGCCAAGGCCAGGAACTTCTGGTAGAGCTTGTCCAGTTTCTTCTCGTCATCGACATTCACGCCCAGCACTTCCAGCCGATACTTCAAAGCAGCACGTCCGCTGCGGGCCGTCAGCACGATTGAGTTGTCATCAAGCCCCACGTCCTTCGGGTTCATAATTTCGTAGGTCTGCACGTTCTTCAGCACGCCGTCCTGATGGATGCCACTACTATGGGCGAAGGCATTACGGCCTACCACCGCCTTGTTAGGCTGCACAGGCATGTTCATCAGTGAGCTCACCATGCGGCTTGAAGGATATATCTTCGTGGTGTTGATATTGGTGTCGATACCCAGTCCCTTATGGCATTTCAGGATCATGGCAATCTCTTCGAGCGAGGTGTTTCCGGCACGCTCGCCGATACCGTTGATCGTCACCTCCACCTGTCGGGCCCCGTTGAGCACGCCGCTCATCGTGTTGGCCGTAGCCATGCCCAAGTCGTTGTGGCAATGGGTGGAGAGAATAGCCTTGCCCGACGAGAGGCCGTCCACGTGCTCCATCAGGTACTTGATCTTCTCGCCATACTCCTGCGGCAAGCAGTAGCCCGTGGTATCGGGAATGTTACACACCGTGGCCCCAGCCTTCACTACGGCCTCGATAACCCGCGCCAGATACTCATTGTCCGTACGCCCGGCATCCTCTGCGTAGAACTCCACATCCTCCACGAACCTCTTGGCATACTTCACGGCAGCCACGGCCCGCTCTATGATTTCCTCGCGGTTGGAGTTAAACTTGTACTTGATATGCGAGTCGCTCGTGCCGATACCCGTATGGATACGCTTGCGCTTGGCATACTGCAGCGACTCGGCTGCCACGTCGATATCTTTCTCCACCGCACGTGTCAGCGCACAAATAGTAGGCCATGTAACGGCCTTTGAAATCTCAATCACGGAATTGAAGTCGCCGGGACTCGAAATAGGAAATCCTGCTTCAATCACATCCACGCCCAACTGTTCAAGCTGCTTGGCCACCTGAATCTTTTCAACTGTATTCAGCTGACATCCCGGAACCTGCTCGCCATCGCGAAGCGTTGTGTCGAAAACAAACAATCTGTCACTCATTTTTTATTTCAATTTACGAATTTGTTACACACTTCAGCGTATAAAAAAACCTTTCGCACTCGCTCGGAAGTGGAAAGGTTTCATATACCAACACATCTGCATTCACATGCACACCCTCACACTTCCGGCCGCCTCGCGCAGTCGAATAATAATGCTAATTAGGATGCTTAGTGAAATGCACTGTATCATATCTGCTGTTCTTTAATCGGCTGCAAAGGTACATATAATCATCCTTCCGTGCAAATAATTCGTAACTTTTTTATCGAAAAATATTTCAAATTGTATTTTCTGTTCCCTAATTTACTCTCAATTCCTCAGCTTTTCGGCTATTTGCTCTGCGATAGCCTTCATTCCCTTTTGCGAAGGATGGCCGCTCTGCTTGTCAATATCATGAAGCTGAATCCATTTCACGCCATAGTGGTCGCAAATTTTCTGCGTGCTCTCCGTGACGTCCTTCGACAGCTCGCTATTAATCAGGAACACCAGCTCCACGTTGGGATAGCGCTTCTGCATGTGGTCCAGCAGATAAGCCAACGCAGGCCGATACGAGAAGAAATCGTCCCGCCGCAGGTTCTCATACTTATACTCACCCATGGGAGCCCCAGCCCAAGAGTCGTTGGTGCCGCCGAAGATGAAGATCAAGTCTGGACAGCCCAGATTGTCACTCCTTGTAATAAAGGAACGCGCGCTATAGTCGTTGCCGTCGTAGCCATAATAGCCGATTGTGGCACCACTCCACGAATTGTTCACGCAGAGCCTATAGCCATTGTTCTTGATAAACTGCCACCACCAAGTTTGTGTCACGTCCTCCACGTCGTTGCTGCCGCGGTTACCTTCATAATACCACATCTCGTTGGTAGCAGGCGTGATATAGCCATCGAACGTGCTATACGAATCACCCAGTATCGATACGCTCTTCGTCTGTGCCCCCGCAGCCAAAGCTGCCAGGCAGGCTATTGATAGAATAATTTTTCTCATTGTCGTTGTTATTATGTTGTTATCTTTATCCGGTTACCCAGCTTTTCGGCTACCCGTTTACCCCTCCCTACAGGAACAGAGGGTGAGGTTAGAACGGCATAGGCCCATCCATCGGAGGCGGAGGTGGTAGCGGGTCGCCACCGTTCATCTTGCTCCCGATGATTTCACCACCATCCATCGGCGACGAAGGACCGATAATCACATCCTGCGGATTCTGGAACCGCGTGAACTCACCACGGAAATTCAGCAGCACGTCGCCCGTGGCACCCTTACGGTGCTTCGCGATGATAATCTGAGCCATGCCGCGCAAGTCGTTGCCGTGGTCGTCAGTAAAGATACGGTAGTATTCCGGACGGTGCACGAAGAGCACCATGTCGGCATCCTGCTCAATGGCACCCGACTCACGCAGGTCGCTGAGCATCGGGCGCTTGCCCTCGTTGCCCTCACGGCCTTCCACGCCACGATTCAGCTGCGAGAGCGCCAGAATGGGAATATCCAGCTCCTTAGCCAGTCCTTTCAGCGAACGCGAAATGGTAGAGACCTCTTCCTGTCGGCTGCCGAACCGTGCGCCGTTGGCATTCATCAGCTGCAGATAGTCTATCATAATCATCCTCACGCCCTTCTCGCGCACCAGTCGGCGCGCCTTCGTGCGCAGCTCGAAGATACTCATGCCCGGCGTGTCGTCGATGTAGAGCGGAGCCCCCTGCAGTCGCCTTAGCCGCGAGTCCAGACGCTTCCACTCCTCCTGATCCAGCTGACCGTTGAGAATCTTCTTTCCCGAAATCTCACAGACATTCGATATCAGACGGTTCACCAGCTGCACGTTGCTCATTTCCAACGAGAAGAAAGCCACCGGCACACGATCGTCAACGGCAATGTTCTTAGCCAGCGAGAGCGCGAAGGCCGTCTTGCCCATGGCCGGGCGTCCGGCCAGGATCACGAGGTCGCTATTCTGCCATCCCGAAGTCTTGTCGTCAAGGTCGGTATAGCCCGTAGAAATACCCGTCAGTCCGTCCGTATTGGCAGCCGCCCGCTGCAGTATCTCCACCGCATTCTTCACTACGGGGTCTATCTGCGTATAGTCTTGCCGCATATTCTTCTGCGAGAGTTCGAAGAGCGAGCCCTCAGCCTCCTGCATCAGTTCGTCCACGTCCTGCGTCTCGTCGAATGCCTTCGTCTCAATCACGGAAGCAAACGAAATCAGCTGGCGGGCCATGAACTTCTGCGCCAGCACGCGCGAGTGATATTCTATGTGGGCCGACGAAGCCACATGCGAACTCAGTTCCATGATATAGGCCGGTCCTCCCACGTCCTCCAGCGTGCCGTCCTTCTTCAGCTGCTCCGTCACGGTCATGATATCCACTGGCCGCTCGCTCATGTTCAGCGTCTGAATGGCCTGGTAAATCTTCTGGTTGCGGGGCTCATAGAAAGTCTCGGGGCGCAGTATCTCGCTGACGATGGAGAAGGCATCCTTGTCTATCATCAGCGCGCCCAGCACGGCATGCTCCATGTCGGTAGCCTGCGGCTGCAAGTGGCCGTAGCTATTGTCAATAGGTCTTGTATTTCTTCTTTCGGGCATAATCTTTTTCAGTTAATGGGTTGCAAATATAATCATAAAAAAACAAACAGCCGCACGTTTTTAGAACATTAACACCGATTGAAACTACAAACAATTGCAGAACAAAAAAGCAACCGCACCGCTAGAATTCATCAGAAAAGCGTACCTTTGCACTTGACTTTGAAAAAGATATGCAAAAAAAACATCGTTTTGCTTAGTTTTTCGGTTATCAGAATCGTCCTTGATAGTGTATGACAGAATTTGAAGGGATATACCGCAGGTATTACGCACAGATGTATCGTTTGGCAAAGACGATACTCTATGAGCCTCAAGAAAGCAAGGACGTGGTAAGCGACATCTTTGCCCGATTATTAAGGGATGGGAAACTGCCACAAAAGGAAAAGATGGAAGGCTACCTGATGACCGCTGTCCGCAACCGCTGCCGTGACGTGATCAGTCACAAGTCGATACGGGAACGTGTGGAAAAGCTTTTCTTGCAGGAGTCTCTACAGAACAGAATTGTTTCTCCGTACGATGATGATCGGCTGGACCGGCTGATGCAATTCATTGAAACGGAGATTCCTCCCCTCAGCCGCCAGATTTTCAGGTTGCGGTTTCTCCGAGAGATGAGCTATGAAGAAGTGGCGCAAACCGTAGGTGTCAGCAAGGTGACGGTCTATAACCACCTGTCACAGTCGCTACAGCGAATCAGAGAACACTTCGACGAAGTCAAAAAAACAGCAAAACGATCATGAATATGGAGCACGAAGAAAAAATCCGACTTCTGCTTTCTATGCAGGAAAACCCGAATCAATATTCCGACGAGCAACTTCATCAGATGCTTGCCGATGACCCTGAGTTGGCAGAGATGCTGGATCAATTGGCGCTGACAAAGCGAGCCTTTGCAAAGCAAGAAGCAGATGATGAAGCTATCCCCGTAGATGAGGAATGGCAGAGATTTTCAGCAGCACACATTGAAAGTGAAATGCCGACTCCCCGTTTGTCATTCTACAAGTTCGCAGCAAGTTTCATCGGCATCCTGCTCACCATCGGCGTGGCCTTTGCTGCTGTCCACATCGTACGCACGAGCAGCAACCGCAATCCGCAAGCAGTACAATCAGAAGGTATTTCCCCCACAAAACCAGCCCCTGTAACCCCGACAGATACCATCAAGGCGGACTCAGCAGCGAATATTCATCCCGTCACCTTCGACAATGTACCGTTGGAGAAGATGTTGCCCCAGATAGCCACCTACTATCATAAAGAGGTGGAATTCCAAAACACGGATGCCCGCCAACTTCGTTTCTATTTTGAATGGAAACCTGACGAGGGACTGGATGCGACATTGCACAGGCTCAACCTCTTTGAGAGCGTAAACATAGAACTGAAATCAGACAAGATTGTAGTAGAGTAAGCCATGAAGCGAATCATTTTCATCATTGTCTGCAGTCTTGTCCTTGCTGGGGCTGAAGCGCAAAAGATTTCCCGCGATTATCATAACATGTCGCTTAGCGAAGCTTTGCGCCAGCTGAACGAGCAAAGTGAGGACTATACCATCAGTTTCCTCTACAACGATCTGGAAGACTTCCGCATCACAACCTCCGTCAGCCGAAAGACCGTTCCCGATGCCATCCGCCAGATGATTGGTTTCTATCCAATCCGTATGATCGTTGAGGATAGCGAAATCATCGTGGAATGTACTCATAAGACCGACCGCCACCTCACAGGTACCATCATCGACAATCAGGGACATCCCGTGGCTTATGCCAACATTGCAGTTCTTAATCCTGCCGACTCCACCCTGCTCGGCGGCGGTGTCTCTAACGAAAGTGGCTACTTTGCAATTCCTTATGAACAGCCGGTTGTTCTCGCCCGCATCTCATACGTAGGCTACAAGACCGTTTACAGGCTTTGCAGCCAGCCTAAAGCAGGAACAATCCGCATGCGCCCCGACAATTACGTCATCCAAGGAGTGGTGGTGCAAGGTGAACGCCCCAAGGTGCAGCTGCAAGGCAATTCGCTCGTGATGAACGTAGAAGGAACGGTGATGGAACGGTTAGGCACGGCTGAGGACGTGCTCTCGCGTGTGCCCACCATCTCGAAGAAGGGCGACAGCTACGAAATCCTGGGTAAAGGCGCTCCGCTTATCTATCTGAACAACCGCAAACTGACCAACCTGAACGAACTGCGCAACATCCAGTCGGACAATATCAAGAACGTAGAAGTGATCCAGAACCCCGGTGCCCGCTATGATGCTTCCGTGCAGGCGGTCATCGTCATCCATACCAAGCGCGCACAAGGCGAAGGCTTAGGCGTAGAGCTGACCTCATGGAGCCGCAAGAACCATGGTTACGTCAACAATGAGCGAGTAAATATGACCTACCGAAAAGGAGGGCTGGAGCTCTTTGCCAACCTCTTCGGAGCCTACAATAAGCGATGGAACAGCGGTGGTTTTGAACAGACTGTTTTCGCCGATACATTGTGGTCTGTCACCAATCACCACGAATCGACGGCGCGCAACCCATATCTTGAAGGACGTGCAGGCTTCAACTACCAGCTGAACGACAGCAACTCGCTCGGTGGCTTCTATCAGCACACCTACGACTACGTGAAGACCTTTGATGAAAATGCCGACGAACTGCTGGCCAACAACACACCCTACGACCATCTCCACAACAGCGGAACCCGACGTGAAAGGAATGCGCCTAAGCATCAGGCTAATCTCTACTATGCGGGCAAGCTGGGGCAGTTCTCTATTGATTTTAACGCAGACTATACAGCCTATAAGAACGTGAGCCGCAACAGCCAACAAGAGCTGAGCCGCAACTATGAGAACCGAGACGTGAACACGGAGACCCAGACACGGGGCCGTATGGTGGCCGAGAAACTCATCGTGAGCCACCCGCTGTGGAAAGGGCTGATTTCCATTGGCGAGGAATACACCAACACCCGCTGGCGCAGCAGTTTCGAGAACGCAGAAGGCTACATCTTGGGCAGCAACAACGAACAGCACGAGAGCAACATGGCACCATTCGTGGAGCTGCGCCAGCAGTTAGGCCGCTTCCAGCTTCAGGCCGGCCTGCGCTATGAGCATGTATCTTCAGAATACTTCGTCAGCGGCCAACGCCGAGACGACCAATGCCGCACTTACGACGACTTCTTCCCCTCTGTCGCCCTGTCCACATCCATCAAGAAGGTGCAACTCTCCCTCAGCTATGCCAAGCGCACCAATCGCCCGGCCTACTGGCTGCTGAGCAACGACGTGATCTATGAGAACCGGCTGAACATGCAGCGGGGTAATCCGTATCTGCGACCAGTAAAGTATCACAACTTCAGCGCCATGACAATGTGGAAAGGATTCTACCTAAACACCAACTTCAACCACTGTGTCAATCCCTTCATGAGAGTGATGGAAAGCATAGAACAGGACAGCAAGGTCAACATGGCCACCACCAAGAACTACGACCAAGTCAACTGGCTCATAGTCACGCTGGGCATGCAGCGCGACATCCGACTGGGCAGCGGCGTGACGTGGACACCGCAATACAACGCCACATTCATGAAGCAATGGCTCACGACGACCTTCAACGGGCAGGACAAAAGCATGAACCAGCCCATGCTGTCGCTGCAACTGGGCAACATCGTCACCCTACCCCACGACTGGCTGCTGCAAGCCGACTTCAACATGCACACCCACGGCTACGCTGGCTCGAACTTCAAGATTGAAACCACCAACGCGATGCTCTCGCTCAGCGTCAGCAAGGACCTGTTCAAGCGACGGCTCAACGTCAAGCTCTCGGCGAACGACCTCTTCAATCAGGGCATCAGCAAAGGCACATTCTACTTTGACCGCATGATACTCCGTAAGACGGAGGACAACGACTCGCGCAGCCTCACCCTCTCCCTGCGCTACCGTTTCAACGTCACCCCGTCGCGCTATCGCGGCACCGGTGCCGGAAACGCCGAGAAAGACCGACTCTGACACATAGGAGGCGCTCCTGCGGACATGCCAACCTGCTTCATCATTACACATAGGAAAGGCATCTGCGTGGGAGGCCTCTGAGTGTGCCCACGCGTTTGCACAAATTGTGCAGATACGTTGCACAAGTTGTGCGGATGCGATGCACAAATTGTGCGGATGCGTTGCACAAATTGTGCACTTCATCTGCACAAATTCTGCACTCCTGTAGTTTCCCGTCGGAAACAGTTCAGAAGTCGCGCTCTATCAGTTCCAGACACATGCGGCTATTGTGATAGGGACACTTCCAGAAGCCTGCCTTGTCATCCTTACGGTTGATGTTACGCTCCGGGTCACGGCTCCACCACCACTCGCCGCCTTCACGGTCGATAAGGTTAAGCTTGATATACTGCCAGCAACGGAGAGCTTTCTGTAAGGCTGATTCATCACCGAAATACTGCCAGATGTTGATCCATCCCACTACGTTCTCGGCCTGCACCCACCAGTGGCGGTCAGTATCCACATAGCCTGTATCAAGGTTGGCTTCGTGAACCATTGATCCGTCTTCATTGAGCCCTTTTTCGGAAGCCTTAGCCACCATCTGCACGATATTCTCCACCTTTCGGAGAACAGTTTCGTCACCCAATACGAGAGCGGCCTCGTGCATCAACCACGAACATTCTATATCATGTCCGTAACTCTCCAAGCGTCCGGCCTGACGCGTCCAGTCCATATCGAAGAAGAGATCGAGATGGTGAGTCTCTGGATTCAGAATCTTATCGGTGAAGATCGTGATAAGGTTGCGGAGGGATGATTCGAGCCTGACAACAAATTCATCGGGAACCGTGATACCGATGGGAAGCACGGAGCCGATGGCGGGCACGTAGTTGCAACTTTCGGCCGCCTTGAGCTCCTTGATGCAACGGTAGAGATTGGTGTAAGGCTCGATGATGTGGAGGTGCGTATTCTGCGACTTTGGATAATTGGCATCCAATTCGGATAGTCGCATGTCGGCTATCTCTCCCCATTCACGGGTACAAGCTTCGATGTAGCCGTTGTATTCACGGTCGAACGAATGCTCTTCTATGCATTCATAAAGCGAGATGGCATAATCGAGCGCCTCGCGGTCACCCGTGGCACGTGCATATTCAGAAAGTCCGTAGATGGTGAAGCCGATGGCATAGAACTGCTTCTTGGTGTCGCGGGGCTGGCCTTTATAGTCAAGACTCCAATAGGTGCCGCCATACTCCTTGTCGATGAAATGATTGATGATATAGTCTTTGGCGCGAGTGGCTGCCTCCAGATACTCTGGCTTGCGAAGCACGCGATAGGCTGCGGAGAAGGACCACAGGATGCGTGCGTTGAGGATGCAGCCCTTATCGGCTGTCTTCACGAGCTGGCCTTCGCCAGTCATCTGGCCGTAGAAGCCGCCGTTCTCCTTGTCCACCATCTTCTCAAGCCAGAAGCTGAGGATATTGTTCTCAAGGACGTCGCGGACTTCGGCCTTCAATGTTTTGACTTCTTCTTTCATACTGACTAAAAAAGCCCCTCCGGGGAGGGGACTTATGATAAGGGTTTTACTTCTTGATAGGATACTTGTAGAGCAACCATATCATAATCACGATAATGATAGCCGGGAAGATGGAGAACAATGCCCACGTCATCTCGCGCACGGCTTCCATGTTAGTGATGTTGATAACGGTCTGGCCGTTGGCATCAGTTCCAGAATAGAAACCGGCGAATCCCAGCAACAGAGCCACGAGCGAACCGGAGATAGCAGTGCCGAACTTCTGCGCCATCGTACCCGATGAGAAGATGAGACCGGTGGATGAGGTTCCGTTCTGTGCGGTGGCATAATCAGCTACATCGGCATACATCGACCACAGGAGCGGGGAATAGAGACCTACGCCGATAGAGGTGAGCACCACGAGGGCTACGAGCACCCAAATATAAGCGGGATCCATCGGCATAAAGAAGAAGGCGATGGAGAACACCATGCAGATGAGGCCGGCTACGATGAAGGCTTTCTTCTTGCTGCCCATCCACTGGGTGAACTTAGGCGAAAGGCCGCCGAAGATCATGCAGGTAACTTCACCGAAGGTCATGAACACCGTGTAGTTGATAATCAGCCCCGAAACGGTGACATCGCCATGCAGACAATACTCCATGAGATAACCGGCCACGGCATAGCGGAAACCGTTAAAGAAGTTGGTGCAGATACCAATGAGCGTCAAATAAATCCAAGGCTTATTCTTAAAGAGGTCGGCAAAGGGCTTGAAAGAGAACTTCTCAGCACGGACGGGTTTCAGGCGCTCTTTCGTAAGCAGGCCACAGGCCAGCGTCATAACCGTGGCCAGTCCACCGAGGCAAGCACCCAACACGGCATACTGATGTGCAGGCGTACCGCCCACCATCTTCTGGAGGTAAGGGAACGAGAGCAGGGTGATGAAACCCATGGCATAGGCTCCTACCATGCGGAAGGATGAGAACTGGTTCTTCTCGTTATCGTCGGCGGTCATCACACCAAGCAACGATCCGTAGGGCACATTGACGGCGGTATAGCAAGCCATCATAAGCAGATAGAGCGTATAAGCATAGATACGCTTACCTACAGGACCAAAGTCAGGCGTATAGAGCAACAGGGCGAAGATGACGCCCAGAGGCACGGCACCGAAGATAAGCCAGGGCCGGTAAGTGCCCCAGCGGCTCTGGGTGCGGTCGGCCAGGGAACCCATGAGCGGGTCGGTGACCACATCAAACATACGCGCAATGAGCATCAATGTAGCCGTATCAGCCACGGTCAGTCCGAAAACGTTGGTGAAGAAAAGCGGGAAAGCAATCGACATCACCTTCCAAGTAATACCACCGGCCGCTGCATCACCGAGTGCATAGCCGATTTTTTCTTTAAAACTTGCCATATCGTTTTTATAGTAATGTTAATAGCAGGATAGCAGGCGCCACCTATATTATATAATATAACTGCCGCCTGCCGTTTTTATTGTATGTTTTTGTTTTTCCTGACCAACTTCTTGATGGTCTCCACAGAGGCCGAGGTGGTGAATCCATCCTCGGGTGTGTTCATGCAATAGTCTATGAGCTTGTCGATGGTGGATACGGCTACATGCATACGGGTGTCGGAAGAAGCGTAGTAGATCAATACACGGCCATCCTCGTCGGCTATCCATCCGTTGGCAAAAGCCACATTCATCACGTCACCGATATACTCCCATCCCTCGGGAACGAGGAAATAGCCGCCAGGCTGTGCAATCACACGAGTGGGATCATCAAGTGCCGTCATATACATATACAGCACATAGCGCAAGCCTGAGGCACAGCCGCGTACGCCGTGGGCCAGATGGAGCCAGCCCTTGGGGGTCTTAATGGGATGCGGGCCTTCGCCGTTCTTCACCTCCATGATGGTGTGATAGTGGCGGGCGTTGATAATCTTCTCTTCTTTCACCTCAGCATGGGTGATGTCGTCAACGAGTGCCCAGCCGATGCCACCGCCGCTACCGGTATCGATGAAGCCGTCTTGCGGGCGTGTATAAAGGGCATACTTGCCGTCAACAAATTCGGGATGAAGCACCACGTTACGCTGCTGACTCTTGGTCTTCAGGTCGGGCAGGCGTTCCCAGTTAATCAGATCTTTCGTGCGTGCGATGGCAGCCGTGGCCGTAGCAGCACTAAGATCGCCGGGCTGGCTGTCGTCATGACGCTCCGCGCAGAAGATGCCGTAAATCCAGCCATCCTCATGGGCCGTGAGTCGCATGTCGTAGATGTTGGTTGCGGGAATCACATCGTCGGGCATCGTGATGGGTTCGTCCCAAAAGCGGAAGTTGTCGATACCGTTGGGGCTCTCTGCCACGGCAAAGAACGATTTGCGGTCGGCTCCCTCCACGCGCACCACGAGCAGGTATTTGCCCTGCCACTTGATGGCTCCTGAATTAAGCGTGGCGTTCATCATGATACGCTGCATCAGGTAAGGATTGTCTTTCTCGTTGAAGTCATAGCGCCATTCCAGCGGCGTATGCTCAGCGGTGAGAATAGGGTTAGCATACTTCGTATAGATACCATTACCCCACTCCAGTGGTTGGTTCTTTTTAGTGAGCAGCTCCTCATGATGGGCACGCAAGGCTGCTACTTTTGCTTGAAAATCACTCATGTCTGTCTGTTATTTAATGTCATTCTGGAATAATGTCTTCTCGTCGTTATAGAAATCTACAAAATATTTTGCATCGGGCTTTGAGGTAGAGGGCCCGAACCATTCTTCCTTGTAGTTGCGCCACGTGAGCAAATAGCTGATGGGGAAATCCTTCACGGCGGGCAGCAGGGTTGATGTCCACCAGTCTGGTTGCGTCATGTTCTTCATGCCGGTCTCTGTCAGGGCAGGAATCAGGTTGTGAGCCTTGGCTACCTCGCAGAGCACCTGCAGGTTCTGCTTCGTGCGACTGATGAAGGCGTCTTTCTCCTCCGGTTTCCACTGATAGCCGTCAAGCCCAATCATATCGACGCGGTCATCCCCAGGATAGCGGTCGAGCAGGCGTTCGGCCGTCAAGTTGTCCTGGCAGCCCGGAGAGTATGACCATACAAGGTTGTCATAGCCATCGGCCTTCAGCTTGTCTTGAAGCATGTTCCACAATGCCTTATACTCTTCAACGGTGCAAAGTTTCTCGCCCCACCAGAACCAAGAGCCGGAATTCTCGTGCCAAGGACGGAAGATGACGGGAATCTTCTGGCCGTTATCATCCTTCAAGGTGGCGAGGAAATCTGACACACGCTGCATCCAGCCTTCAAACTTCTCGTGGAATTCACCGCCAGGCAAAATCTTCTTCACTACGGCAGAGTCGGTAACATCCCATGCGGTTCCCTCGGGGAACTTCTGGCCTGCCCATCCACCACCTTCTATCGTGGTGACAGGGTTACGCGGATGCCAGCTCAAGGTGATAATACCTCCGCGACGGTAATGGTTCTGAATCTCCTCCGTCATACGGGTAAAGGGAACGCTGTCGAGGTTCTTCTTATCACCCATCTCGATTCCGCCGAGATCGAAGCCCATGATTGCAGGATAGTCGCCACAGACATTCTTCACATCGCTGGAATCTTTGTCATACTCCCATGTAAGTCCGTACATCGGATCATCCTGATGGCCGTACATGATGCCTTTCTGGCGAATGGAGTCCAAACGCTCCAATAACTGCTGAGCCGCCGTCGGCTGGGGCTCTGCCTTCTTTGTAGCACATGCAATCATTGTCATTGCTGCTAAGAACATTACTAAAATCTTCTTCATATATTCTATCTGTTTTTATTTATCATCTTGGCTATTACCTGAGGTGCATCTGTTTCAGCATCCACTCTTCCCATTCGTCCCATTGCTCCTGGAACCAGAAGTGCCACGTGGCTTGATAAGGCTTGATGGTCTTGGGACCCTTCACGGTATTATAGGTGGCCCAAGCCGTCGTGGGGGGTACCACGTCATCGTTGTAGCCAAACGAGAACCAACCTGTCTGCTGGTCGGTTATCAGACGGGCAAAGTTCACGCCATCGTAATAGCGAGACACCTCAATCTGCTTCTCCTGCCCCTTGCCCTTATTCCAATAGAAATAATGCGGCCAACCGCAGGCAATGCCCTGCAAAGAAGCGGTATGATCACAAAGGGCGGCATGCACAGGGGCATAGTAGGTGATACGCTTGTCGAGCGCAGCTGTGGCAAGTGTGAGGAAGCCTCCCTGACTTGAACCTGACACACCCATTTCCTTTCCGTTCCAAGGAGTGTACTCAGCAATATAGTCAAGGGCACGTAAACACCCGATAACCACACGCTTGTAATAGTTTTTGTCGCGATTGTCCATATTGAACTCCCAATAGCCCATCAGGGCACCATTGAACATATCGTCATAAACTTTTTGCTCCATGGTGACAGGCACGCCATGAATACCAATCTCCAAGGTGACTGCCCCCTGAGATGCCGTATAGACATCACCACCATAAGGACGCACACCAGCACCGGGCACTCTCAGCAGAGCCGGATAGCGGCCTTCCTTCACCGGAACACACAAGATACCATAAGTACGATAGTTAGGCTGCATATTCTGGAATGACACCTCATAGACGTTCACATCCTTGGTGCAACGCTCAGGCAGAAGGCGCTTCGTAGGATTGAGATCCACCTTGCGAGCCTCCTTAACAGCATTCTGCCAGAACTCCTCGAAATCCTTCGGCATCACCGTGGTAGGCTGCAACTTCTCGGGGGAAAAGGCTGCGCTGCAAGCTCCTTTATACTCCTTACCATCCACGTATGCCTTCACGTCAAGACGATAGAAACCAGGCTTTGACATCTTGCCTTTCAAAGTCAGCGTGCCATCTTTCAGTACAACTCCTTTTTTCTTCACTTCGGAGTACATTTCAGGACCAGCTTCATAGTCAACTTTTACATTGTCTATAAGAGTCCCAGAGCGCAATACGTTCACTACGAATCTACACTCCTCGCCCACCCTATAATTCCAATCCTTATGATCGGGAGTTACAGTTACCGTAATTGAATTGCCACGAATCTGTGCGCCTGTCGTAAGAAGCACCATCAGACCCACAAAAAGCATCGCTAAACGTCTCATTCAGGCTTTAAAAATTTAGTTAGTAATAATTTTTTGCAAAGATACGAAATAAAGGATGATAATAATGATACTATTTTGCCCGTGTTTTATACTTTGGGGGAGACTGTTGTTAAAAAACGTAAACACTGCTCTATATCAACTATATAGAGAGGAAATGCTATTATAATAAATAAGGTATAGGGATAAGTTATTGAAGGAGTCTTCCGTTCCAATAGGCTTTGGAATCACGAATCTCAATAACCCCGCCAAGCCATTCGGTCAGAGGAAGTTCGCCGGAAAAAGTATAGTAATCGACGACACTTCCCTCCCGCAATTCCACCACGGCCTGTATCAACACATGACCGTCAACGTGCACCTCATGGGCAGCAACCTTCCTGATACCTTCTGCCATGAGATTTACTTTTCAGATTTACCCTCTGGTGCTCCAGATGCATTCTGGATACTGTCAGATTCTCCCTTCTTCTCCACGTGTTTCATTTCGCGGACTCGCATACGTAAAAGTTGGATGCGGTTCAGGAAAAGCAGTTTCAAGGTAGTAGAGGTCTGAGCGTTTTGTTCCTTGTTCAGATAGAAGAATCCACGTATCTCCTTCACGCCCAAACGGTCGTTATCATTGATTTCAAGATTATAACGGCTGTTAGAGGAGAAATGAATAGAACGCGTGGCAACACTGTCATTGTTGAACTGGATGGCAAGCATGGCAATACCGTCCTTGAAGCCTTCCTGGAAGAGGAACTGAGTGTCAAATCCAAGATTGAACCGGTCACCTTTATGGAAGGCGGTATCTGCCTTAATCACAAAGGAAGAAACATTGTAAGGCCTGCGTTGCATGAGTACGAAACCTGGCTCAAGGGGCCATACGTTGGCCGTATCTCCTTGAAGAACTCCGCCAGCACTCATGGCGCTGACGCTTGCACCCACTTGACTGGCCTCTGCCCTCACCCGTTCGGTAAGTGACTTATACACCTTCTGAAGATCTTCTGCATGGCGCATGTAATAGACCATGGAGTTTTCAAATTTCTCTTCGCTTACGTTATGTTTTTTAAGGACTGCCAGTTTATACAGACGTTCATTATAGGCCCTGTTTTGATCATTTCGCATTTCACCGTTAAGCATCCCAAGAGCCACATGATAATCATATAGCACATCCTCCAGTTCCTTGGGTTGCAGATACTCACTTGGTATGGAATCTCCACAACTGCAAAAACCAGAAGCGACTATAATAACTATGGCCCAAAGAATGGTGAAATGGAAATGACGACACATAGCTTACTCTTTTAATTTAAATCTGAATCTATAGAAGTAGATTGCTCCTTTGGCTTATCATCTTTGAAAAGCTCCGTCAGCTCTCTCTGGTAAAAGAGGAGGACGACAACTACCCCAACGGAAACACAAGCATCGGCAAAGTTGAATACTGGAGAGAAGAAAACAAAATTCTCGCCACCCCAGAAAGGAACCCAATCAGGAAAAGTGCTCTCAATAAGAGGGAAATAGAACATATCAACGACTTTACCCATCAAGAATGGAGCATATCCGTCACCAAAAGGAACGAAATAACTCACATAGTAAGGTGAAGACCCGCTGAATATGAGTCCATAGAACATAGAGTCGAAGATATTGCCAGCCGCCCCAGCGGTCACAATAGCCACACATATCAGATAACCCAGACGGCATCCACGACGCACGAGCAATGAAATATAATAGCAAAGCAACACTATAGCAGCTATACGGAACAGACTGAGTACCAATTTGTTGACAAAAGTCATACCGAAAGCCATTCCATTGTTCTCGATGTAATGGATCTTGAACCACGAGGTGATCTCTATGGTATCATATAATGTCATATTGGTCTTGACCCAAATCTTGATGACCTGGTCAATAACCAATAATACCAAAATAAGTGTAACGGCAAGAATACCGCGTGATTTCTTAATGTTTGCCATTCAATTTACTTTGAACACTCAGCGTAGCATGCGGAACGGCACGAAGGCGCTCCTTTGGAATCAGCTCGCCGGTTATACGGTCAATGCCGTAAGTCTTGTTCTGAATGCGTACAAGAGCGGCCTCGAGGCCTTGGATAAACTTTTGCATGCGGGCAGCCTGTGTCATCAGTTCCTCTTTGGTCTGCGTAGCACTGCCTTCCTCAAGTACCTTATAAGTGGGTGAGGTGTCGTCCACATCATTGCCATCTGCATTCATCAATGTGCGCATCATCTGCTGGTAGTCGTGCTTGGCAACCGCCAGTTTCTCATCGATGATTTCCTTGAACTCCTGAAGTTCTTCGTCGCTGTAACGTGTCTTTTCTGCCATATTAATTATAGGTTTAGGGTTGTATGGAGGCAAAGTGCTGCTTAAGACTTCACCACCTTAATATTTATACTAAAATCGTCAAAGTCTATCTCCTGACCATCATTATAGGCCACCTCAATAACGTCAGCCAACACTTGCGTCTTGATATATTCAGCATAGTCGGCAATAGCAGCATCCGTCTGCTCATTGGGAGCAATGGTAACCTTTATACGGTCTGTAATCTCGAAACCGCTGTCCTTACGGATATTTTGGATACGGTTGATGAGTTCACGGGCCATACCTTCCTTGAGCAGTTCATCACTCAGTTGAACTTCGAGTGCCACGGTTAGATTACCTTCATTAGACACAAGCCATCCGGGAATGTCCTCGCTGATGATCTCCACGTCAGCTGCATCCACTACTGCTTCCTGGCCCTCTACTTCCACCTTCAAGCAACCTTCGTTTTCGAGTTGTGCAATCTGTTCCTGCGAGAGCGTAGCCATCTGAGCGGCTATACCCTTCATTAACTTTCCGAATTTCTTACCCATCGTCCGGAAGTTGCACTTCACCTTCTTCACCAGAATGCCCTGACCTTCCACGAACGTGAGTTCCTTCACATTCACTTCATTCATAATCAGGTCTTTCACGGCCTCGATATGCTTCTGCTGTTCGGCATCAACGGCCGGAATCATAATCTTCTGGAGTGGTTGACGCACCTTGATGTTCACCTTACGGCGAAGTGCCAAAACCATAGAAGTTATCTTTTGGGCCATCTCCATGCGGGCTTCAAGATCTGTGTCAACGGCATTGGCATCAGCCTCCGGGAAACGAACCAAATGGACAGAGGTATCGCTACCCGTCAAATCGCGATAAAGTTCATCAGCATAGAACGGCGAGAAGGGAGCCAGCAACTTGGAAACCGTCAGCAGGCAAGTGTAAAGTGTCTGATAGGCTGATAGCTTGTCGGCAGACATCTCCTTACCCCAGAAACGCTTGCGGTTCAGACGGACATACCAGTTGGAAAGGTCGTCGCTTACAAAGGTGTCAATAAATCGGCCTGCCTTCGTAGGTTCGAAATCGGCCAAAGCCTCATCCACATTCTTAATGAGCGTATTAAGCGAAGAGAGGATCCATCTGTCAATCTCCGGACGCTCAGCGAAAGCCACTTGAGGCATTTCGGGATCAAAGCCATCTACGTTAGCGTAGAGGGCAAAGAAGCTATACGTATTATATAAGGTACCGAAGAACTTGCGGCGGATTTCCTCCACACCCTTCGGATCATACTTCAGGTTATCCCATGGCTGGGTATTGGTGAGCATATAGAAGCGAACGGCATCTGCACCGTTCTTCTCAATCTCCGAGAATGGATTCACCACATTACCAATATGCTTCGACATCTTGATACCCTTGGCATCAAGCACAAGACCGCTTGAAATCACATTCTTGAAGGCCACGGAGTCGAAAATCATCGTGGCAATGGCATGAAGCGTGAAGAACCAGCCACGCGTCTGGTCAACTCCTTCATTAATGAAGTCGCAGGGGAATGCAAGCCCCTTGTCAATGGCATCCTTATTCTCAAAGGGATAGTGTATCTGAGCATAAGGCATGGAACCGCTGTCGAACCAAACGTCAATGAGATCCGTCTCACGAGTTAAAGGCTGGCCGCTTTCACCCACCAACACGATGTCATCCACATACGGACGATGGAGGTCAATCCTGTCATAGTTCTCTTGAGTCATATCACCTGGCACGAAACCCTTTTCCTTCAAAGGATTCGATTCCATCACGCCAGCCTCAACGGCCTTCTCAATTTCAGCATAAAGCTCTTCAAGCGAGCCGATGCATATCTCCTCACGAGTATCCTTATTACGCCAGATAGGCAATGGAGTACCCCAGAAGCGGGAACGCGAAAGATTCCAGTCATTCAGATTCTCCAACCAGTTGCCGAAACGGCCTGTACCCGTGGACTCCGGTTTCCAATTGATGGTTTTATTGAGTTCCACCATTCGATCCTTGCAAGCCGTGGAACGGATAAACCAAGAATCAAGCGGATAATAGAGCACGGGCTTATCCGTACGCCAGCAATGAGGATAGTTGTGAATATGCTTCTCTATCTTATAGACCGAGCCTTCCTGCTTCATTTCCATGCAGAGCACGATATTCAGGTCTTCTGCCTTCATGGCAGCCTGCTCATCATACTTGCCGTTCTTGTTGAACTCTGGAGCATAGGCATTCTTCACGTAGTCACCGGCATGCTTACCGTAGGCTTCCACGTTTACGCAGACTTTCACGAACTCGTCTGCCAACTCGTCCATCACATAGTATTTACCCTGAAGGTCAACCATCGGGCGTGTCTCACCACCTTTATTAATAAGGAATAATGAGGGAATGCCAGCATCCTTGGCAACCTTGGCATCATCGGCACCGAATGTAGGAGCAATATGAACGATACCCGTACCATCGTCCGTGGTCACATAGTCGCCTGGAATTACACGGAAAGCCACCTCCTCCATCTCCACGAACTTATCGTTGCCAACGGAGAATATTCTCTCTGGATGCTCCGATGCGGCCTTCTTCACGAAAGGAGCAGCATTGTCATCCACTTTCTCACAAGGCTTAACCCAAGACATCAACTGCTCATAGTGCATACCTACGAGGTCGGAGCCTTTATATTGGCCTACTACACGGTAAGGCACTACTTTGTCGCCTGGCTTGTATTCCATCTCGGCGAATTCACCCTCCGGCTTCAAATAGCTGTCAACCAAGGCAGCAGCCATCACGGCCGAAATCTTCTCACCGTTATAGGGATTGAATGTCTGCAGGCAAACATAGTCAATCTTCGGTCCTACACAGAGGGCCGTATTTGAAGGGAGTGTCCAAGGCGTAGTTGTCCATGCCAAGAACACGGGTGTGCCCCACTCTTTCATCTCGGGACGAGGATCCACAATCTTGAACTGAGCCGTGCAAGTAGTATCCTTCACATCACGATAACAGCCCGGCTGATTCAGCTCATGGCTCGAAAGACCTGTTCCAGCAGCCGGAGAATACGGCTGAATGGTGTAGCCCTTATAGAGCAGACCTTTCTGATAGAACTGCTTCAGCAGCCACCAGAGCGTTTCAATATATTTATTATCATAGGTGATATAAGGATGGTCAAGATCCACGAAATAGCCCATTTTCTCCGTCAGGTCCCGCCATTCCTGTGTGTACATCATGACATTCTCACGGCACTTGTGGTTATAGTCCTCCACCGAGATATACTTCTCCGACTCCTTATTGTCAATATCAGCCTTGGTGATGCCTAATTCTTTTTCCACTCCAAGTTCGACAGGCAGTCCATGGGTATCCCATCCCGCCTTGCGATGAACCTGATAGCCCTTCATCGTCTTGTAGCGATTGAAAGTGTCTTTGATGGTACGGGCCAACACATGGTGAATGCCAGGGTGCCCGTTTGCCGAGGGAGGTCCCTCAAAAAAGACAAACTGAGGACATCCCTCACGCTCGGAGATGCTCTTATGGAAAACATCCTCCGCATTCCACTGCTCTAATACCTGCTGGTTGGTTGCATGCAGGTTAAGACCGTCATGTTCGGCAAATTTCTTAGCCATTTTCTTTATTATTTTAATACGTTTTCTACCTTATTTATTTTATAGGGCGCAAAATTACAAAAAATTCACGTAATTCAAGCAATTGGCTGTCTTAAAAAACAAAAAAAGCAGTAATTGTATCACTACAACCACTGCCAAGAATGTATTACCTAACCAATTAAACGTCTAAAATATCTCGTTTTATCTATCTCTTTCTCTATAAATTCTCTCTCTTTTTCAATTCTTCTTTTCTAAATGTTATACCTGAAACGATCTTTAAAACCTTATACTAAATACCCGAGATAGATGTCTTTCGTTTGGTAATGCAAAAGTAATCATATTCCCATTATCGGAAAAGCAGCAGGGGGGAAAATCGTTGGCATTCCCCCTTATTTTTGACCTAGATCAAAAAAAAACTTCCCAGAAACAACCCCATAAACTAATTTTTTACTATATTTGCAGGGAAATATCTAAAAGAATATATTACAAACTCTAACTTATACTATTTTCTATGATTCTAATGATTGTTGAGTTGCTTGTAGTATTACTAGCGCTCTATGTAGGATCCCGATACGGAAGCTTGGCTTTGGGAGCCATTTCTGGAATCGGATTAGCCCTGCTTGTGTTTGGTTTCGGTATGAAACCGGGTTCCCCACCAACGGATGTAATCTATATCATCATTGCTGCCGTCACCTGTGCTGGCATCATGCAGGCATCGGGAGGTATGGATTGGCTGATACAGATTGCAGAAAAGATGCTTCGCAAACATCCTGACCGTATCACATTCCTGGCACCCCTATGCACTTTTTTCCTGACGGTGCTGGTTGGAACGGGTCATGTAGTTTACACGCTGATGCCTATCATCTGCGATATCGCCATCAAGAAAGGCATCCGCCCAGAACGCCCATGTGGCGTTGCTTCCATTGCATCCCAGGTAGGTATCACCTGTTCTCCGATTGCTGCTGCCGTGGTGGCCTTTGTGACTATATCGAATGCCAACGGTTTTGAAATCAGCATTCCACAGGTACTCATGGTAAGCATCCCAGCCTGCCTATGCGGATTGATGGCTGCAGCCACCGCTTCCTATCATCGCGGACTTGATCTCGACAAAGATCCTGAGTTCCAAAAAAGAATCCAAGATCCTGCTCAGCGCGAATATATTTATGGCGGTTCGGCCACTACGCTCGACAAGGAAATCCCCCAAAGTGCCAAGAATGCTGTTTTTGTGTTCCTCGGTGCCCTTATTATCATCGTGCTCTTCGCTATCTTCCAGGACGTGCTGCCTGAATATAGCACTGTGAAGGCTGTGAAAGATGCACCCGATTTCACCTTCTCCGACGGAACCGTCGTATCTGCCGCCACGCTCGCAAAGGCCAAGGCTGTAGTTCCGGGAATCACAGAACTCTCCACCGTAAAACTCAAGATGAACGTCATCATCCAGATTGTGATGATCAGCGCAGCCGCCATTATGATTCTCTTCTGCAAAGCTTCGCCTTCGAAAGCCGTGCGCGGAGCCGTTTGGCAGTCGGGTATGGTAGCTGTCGTGGCCATCTTCGGCATCGCGTGGCTGGCCGACACCTATTTCTCCAACTATACGGATGAGATGCAGGCCATGCTGGGCGACATTGTGGCCAAGTACAACTGGTCAATCGCATTCGTGTTCTTCCTCGTATCTGTTCTTATCAACTCACAGGGCGCTGTGGTTGTCTCCATGTTGCCACTAGCTTATTCGTTAGGAATTCCGGGACCAGTACTGCTCGGCGTACTGCCCAGTGTTTATGGCTACTTCTTCATCCCTAACTATCCGTCGGATATCGCCACCGTGAACTTTGACCGCTCTGGAACCACCGTCATCGGTAAATACCTGCTCAACCACTCGTTCATGATGCCCGGACTTATTCACGTCACGGTTAGCACCCTTGTGGCTTATGCCTTGTCAATGATCATCTATTAAATCCCTACTGACTATGTTGATAATTATTACCTAAAATCCGCAGATATTTTTTCGAGTGTCTGATTTAGCCCTTGCTTGTGACGATTCTGTCTGACTCTGGGCTTAGAAACGCTTGACATTACTTGT